>CADCIO010000040.1 GCA_902801475.1 uncultured Bacteroidales bacterium | reverse complement strand
AAGACTTATTCCAATGATGTCAAAGAGCAACTTGGTCCCCTTATTCCGGGGTTGTTTGATTAATATTTAACTCGTCCCAATTTTAACGGGACACTAATGTTTATATATATAAGAATGCCCGACACGTTGTGTGCCGGGCATTTTGATGGTTGTATGATTGGGTATGTCATTGTAGTTCTACACCAAGTGCATTGTAGCGCTTGCCGTTACGATAAATGACGAACTGGCCATTCTCAAAGACTTTTTTGCCGTTAGTTTCTATCGGCTCGGCCGTCACCTCATGAATGGCATTAGGCTCAACACAGGTGAGTTTCACCTTGTCGATGTTGCAATTGGCACCCGTGATGGTGAAACGGAGTATCTGTTGACCTGCAGGAAGTTCCTTGAGGAAGTTACCCGTGACCGCCTTGTAGGTGCCCCAATCGTTGTTGGCCGTTTGTGGAACTGATATATTGGCGAGGGTGGTGAGGGAGCCATCGGCATTCACAAGGCTGATGCGGAAACCTGAATTCGTAGTACCTGAAGAGACGGTTGCCTCGTAAGAGTACTTGCCTGCCTCTTTTACGTTGATGGTGTATTCAAGCCACTCATTCACAGCGGTGTAGCCAATGACGGTACCACTATTGCCCTTGACGAGGTCAACGCCCTCACCGTCTGTACGCTTATTGGAAGCGTCGCCTTCATCCTTCGAGTCGGAGTCATGGAAACTCAGTCCTTCTCCGCCCTTGTCGAACCTCTCGGCCTCGATGGTGCCAGGAATGGCGATAGCTGTCGTTCCGTATGGCGAACGCTTGTTGTTTACCTTGAAACTGTACTTGAACACCTTAGATGTCTTACCATCTGTGTCCGTTGACTCAGCAGTCACGTTGTAAGTACCCTTGGCAGTAGGCTTGTAAGTCGCCTCAAACGGTGCCTCGGTGACCGTTTTCACCAGCTGGTTGTTTACATAGAAGCTGACGCTCTGTGTATTCTCAGAAGTGTTCGTGGCCATCAATGTCGCACTTTCGTTGATAGTTCCCACCTTCGGATCTGACGTGAGCGTAAGTTTGAGGTCGTTGTTTGGATCAATATGTTTGAAAACAAACTTGTCTATGTTACCATTGTCACCAGTGATGTTTAGTCGGAGGATGTGCTTACCTTCAGAGAGGGAAACTAACGTACGACCATGTACTGCCACATATTTATCCCAATTGCCGTTACCCGTCTGGGGAATGGCTGTAACCTCTGTGAGTTCCTCCGTCTTTCCGTCAGTTTCCACAGATAGGCTAAAGGATGCGCTTGAGGCGCCAGAAGACACGTATGCATCGTATGAATAGATTCCAGTCTCTTTCACATCGATGGTGTACTCAAGCCATTCGCCATTGGCAGTATAGCCCAGCGCATGACCGCCGTTGCCCGTCACAATGTCAACGCCTCCGTCATTGCGATAGCCTGTCTTGCCTTCGTCCGCAGAGTTGGTGTCATGGAAAGTGGCACCTTCACCGCCTTTGTCAAAGTTCTCAGCTTCGACCGTGCCCGGCAGTTCAATCTCACCCTTGTATGTGCTGCGTGGGTTAGTGGCAGTAACCGCACCAATACGCTCATAGGTATTACCCTCAGTGTCATACACAATGGCCTTGAGGTTGTATTTAACATTGCTGACAGGAGTATATTCGGCCTCGTATGCAGCGTCCTTTGTCTTTGAGTTTATAGACGAGTATTCTGTTATCGTTTGATAGAGTTTATTGTTTACGTATAATTCAACCTTTTCTATAGTCTTGGTACGAAGGCGGGCATTAACCGTGATGGTCATTGGCTCACCTTTTGTCGGGTTGACAGGAGTCGGTTTGATATAGACTGACGCCTCTTTCTTCATGCCAGGAAAAGGGCTCTTGGCTGTCTTCGCCTTTTCACTAGTCATATACTCACGTAGCCATGTCATTGCAGCACGGTCTTTGCCGTCTTTGATGAGTCCCGAGTGATCCAACCATGTACGTCCATAGATGTAGCCCCAAATGGTGACGCCAGCACAATAATCGGCCTCCCACATCACGGGAAGTTGCTCCATGAAACGCTGTTTTTGCGTGTTGTCATTTTCATGGTTAATATCATACTCTGTAATGTACATGGGCATTTTGAGATTGTCTTGCAAATCTTTCATGGCTGTCTTGAAATCCGAACCACTCATGTTGTTGAGATCATGCGATTGACACCCGTAGGCATCAATCGGGGCTCCAGCATCACGAAGAGTCCTAACCAATTTAATATAATCTGATCTTTGGGTAAAGGAATTGTAGTCATTATATACCAGAATAGCATCTGGCCAACGCTCATGTGCCAGCTCAAAAGCCCTGATGATCCAATCGTAACCCGTCTTGCCGTCACCACCGAGAGCTGCTTTGTAAGGAGCAGGCTGATGACCAGGCATTGCCTCATTCACCACATCAATGATTTCAAGATTGGGGAAATGCTTCGCCACTCCATCGAAATATTCAACGATGGCCTTGGTTTGCTCTGAAGTGGAAAGATTGTTTACCCATCCAGGATACTGGGCACCCCATATCAATGTGTGATATTTAAATGGAAAATTATGCTGCTTGGCATAGTTTGCCGCTCTATCGGCACCGCCGAAATTAAAGTTTCCTCTTCCGCCACCCTCAATGGCATCCCATTTCGTTTCGTTCTCTGGCGTAATCTGGTTCCACAGTGTGTAGAACTTTTCGCTTCCGTAATCGACATTATAGCCAGTGGTGATGTTGCCCAAGAACTTGTCTGGATTCGATGATAACTGCGCTCCAGCTGACAATGACATCAAACAGCACAAGGCAGTCGTTAGGTAAGTAAAATTCTTCTTCATAAATTTAGTTTAGTTATAGTAGTTTTGGTAATACATCCTTTTCAAAGTGCAAAGATAGAAAAAATATTCCAAACAAACCACGTCTCTGATTTATTTTTCACTTTTCTTCCCATTTTACTCACTTCAGAATGTGGCCGATTATATCTACAAGCAATCATATGATGAAGGTTGAGAAACGTCATACAAAAACAACAGAGGCTTCAGAATTTCTGAAACCTCCGCTGTTGGTTGGGATACCCGGGCTCGAACCAGGAATAACAGGACCAGAATCTGTTGTGTTGCCAATTACACCATATCCCAATTTTCTTTCAGCAAGTCTCGGAAAAGTACCCCTCTTCCGGAAATGCGATGCAAAGGTAGCGCTTTTCTGGAAACTGACAAAGGGTTTGGCACTTTTTTTTTGCAGAAAGAACATTTTTCTGTTTTTTGAGGCAAAAAGCCGAGGGAAATGCGTACCTTTGTAGGCAGAAAACGGAAAAAAATGGATAAACTGATATTTATTAGCAATGATGATGGCTTTGATGCTGCAGGTCTCACGCAGTTGGCTGAGATGGTGAGGGAATTTGGTGATGTGTTTGTGGTAGCTCCTGACGGTGGACGGAGTGGAGCGAGTATGAGCATCAGCAGTCATAGTCCAGTGAGAAACACTTTCATCAGCCATGAGGAAGGGACTGCGGAACGGGGTAGCTTGACGGTGTGGGCATGTACGGGTACACCAAACGACTGCACAAAAATGGCGTTTGAGAAGTTGTTGCCTCGCCGCCCTGACTTGGTGCTGGGTGGTATCAATCATGGTGACAACTGTGCTGTGAATGCCCACTATTCTGGTACGATGGCGATTGCACTGGAAGGCTGCATCAAGCATGTACCGTCAATTGCCTTTTCGAGCGGAAGGACGGCAGAGGATGCAGATTTCGGTTACATGAAGGAGTATGTGCGTAGGATTGTGAAGATGGTGCTGAAGGAGGGTCTTCCATTGGAGGTGTGCCTGAATGTGAATATACCAGATGTGACACCCTTGAAAGGCCTAAAAATCTGCAAGATGGGTCTTGGAGATTGGCATGAAGAGTGGCAGGAGAGAAGCCATCCGAGAGGGGGAAAGTATTATTGGATTGCGGGCTATTATGCGCCGCATGATGTAAACGATGTGGAGAGTGATTCATGGGCATACGAGCATGGATATGTGGCTGTGACGCCGTTGCAGCTGGACATGACGGCCTATGAGACCATGAAGAAGCTAAGCGGATTGATTGTATAAAGAATGAAGTATTACTTGATAGCAGGGGAGGCTTCGGGCGATTTGCACGCTTCGAACCTAATGGCTGAGCTGAAGCGACAGGATGCGGAGGCTGAGTTCCGTTTCTATGGCGGCGACAAGATGGCTGCCGTAGGTGGAACGTTGGTGAAACATTACAAGGAACTGGCATATATGGGTTTCATTCCAGTTTTGGTGCATTTGCCTCAGATTCTGCGGAATATGCGTCTGTGCAAGGATGACATTGAAGCATGGAAACCAGATGTGGTAATTTTGGTGGATTACCCTGGCTTCAACCTCGACATTGCCAAGTTTGTACACAAGAAAGGCTTCTGCAAGGTCTATTACTATATCAGTCCGAAGATATGGGCTTGGAAGGAGTATCGCATCAAGAACATCAAACGGGATGTGGATGAGCTATTCTCCATTCTGCCGTTTGAGGTGAAGTGGTTTGAGGAAAGGGGGTACAAGGTGCATTATGTGGGAAATCCGTGTGTGGATGCGGTGGAAACCTCCTTGCTAGCAAAGGAAGAGACTGTTCAGAAGAAGCAGATTGCGATTTTGGCAGGTAGTCGTAGGCAGGAGATCAAAGATAATTTGCGAATGATGCTGGAGTGTGCATCGACGTTTGAGGGGTATCGGATGGTGATTGCTGGTGCACCCAATATAGAGGAGGCATATTATCAGAAGTATATCCCCAACGGAATGAAAGTGGAGATACGGTTTGGACAGACGTATCAGGTATTGAGTGAATCAGTGGCGGCATTGGTCACCTCGGGCACAGCCACATTGGAAACGGCGATTCTGCGTGTGCCTCAAGTGGTGTGCTACGCTACGCCTGTGGGCAAGTTCATTTCGTGGGTAAGGAGTAAAGTGTTGAAAGTGAAATACATCTCATTGGTCAACCTGATTGTGGACAAGGAAATCGTGCAGGAGTTGGTGGCTGACCGCATGACGAAGGAGAACATCATCAAATACTTGGGTGAAATCCTGCCTGGAGGCAAGGCTCGTCAGCAGATGTTGGAAGATTATGAGGAGATGAACCGCATCTTGGGTGGCGCTGGTGCCAGTAGGAGGGCGGCAGAGGAAATGGTGAGATTGTTGAGAATTAAGAATTAAGAATTAAGTTTTAGAGTGTCTATTATATATAATATGGAATACAAGCCGACATATACTAAGGAAGAGATCACTGAATTGGTGAACTGGTTTGAGACGCACACTTATGAGAAGGAGCTAAGATTGGAAGGTGGTCTTTACATCAAAGATTTGGATGTGACCATTCCTGCCATGCTTCATGTGGCACAAAAGAAGTATGAAAATAAGACGTTCTCTGGTCAGATTTATCAGTTGTTCCGTATCAGAGAAGCGTTGGAGAGTTCTGCCTCCACTCGATTGGTCAAGTCAACGTAGTCCTGTACCGATAGCTCTTCTGGACGCTTGGTGAACATCGGGTCGGCAAGCATAGGAGAGTCCTTTCCGAGTATTTGCTTCATGCCGTTGCGCATCATTTTGCGACGCATGGTGAAAACTGTCTTGACAATGCGTCGGAACAGTTGTTCGTCACATCCGAGCGTCTGTTTGTTGTTGCGGATGAGACGAATGACCGCACTCTTCACCTTGGGTGGAGGATTGAAGACATTTTCATGGACGGTGAACAAGTATTCCACATCATACCAAGCCTGAATGAGTACGCTCAGCACACCATAGGTCTTGCCACCAGGCGATGCTGCCATACGTTCTGCCACCTCTTTCTGAATCATGCCAGTGCAGCAGGGAATGAGGTTGCGGTTTTCCACCATCTTGAAGAAAATCTGTGAGGAGATGTTGTAGGGGTAGTTACCTGTGAGCACGAAAGGCTTGCCGTCGAACACCTCTTGCAAGTCCATCTTCAGAAAGTCGCCCTCGATGATGTTGTCACCCAATTCTGGAAAATGCTCATGGAGGTAGGGGACAGAATCAAAGTCAATCTCCACCACCTTGAAGGGACGTTGTTTGGGGATGATGTATTGAGTGAGCACACCCATTCCGGGTCCGACTTCGAGGATGGGAATGTCGGGGTAAGCATCGACCGTATTGGCAATTCGTTGTGCTACGCTGAGGTCGGTAAGGAAATGTTGACCTAAAAATTTCTTCGGTTTTATGCTGTCCATGAAAAAAAATGTTGCTGATAGATGTTGAATTATGAATTATTTCGTAACTTTGTGGCTGCGTAGATAAATTAATGTGTAGAATGCTTTGCGCTGCAAAGTTACAACTTTTCTTGATGAACAGCAACAAAACGCTTAAAAAGACGATCAATATTGCCATTCCTTTCGTGTTGGGAGGCGGCATTCTGTGGTGGATGTATCGTGATACGGACTTTCATGCGATGGAGGAGACACTCCTGCATGAGATGGATTGGGGCTGGATGCTCTTCTCGCTGGTGTTTGGTGTGACGGCGCAGATGTTTCGTGGCATCCGCTGGAAACAAACCTTAGAACCTCTGGACGAGCATCCTCGCATGATGGACTGCATCCATGCGGTCTTCATCTCCTATGCCTCCAGTCTCGTCATTCCTCGTAGTGGAGAACTGAGCCGATGTGGAGTGTTGGCAAGGTATGACGGTACTTCGTTCCTGAAGTCGTTGGGCACCGTAGTGACAGAGCGTGTGATAGATTCGCTACTCGTCTTGTTCATCACGTTGGTGGTTATCCTCTCGCAGGTGGCGATTTTCAGTTCGTTCTTTGACCGGACTGGCACGAATATAGGTGAAATCCTGCGTGGATTCACTACTACGGGCTACATTGTGACTGCCATCTGCCTGGTTATCACGTTAGTTTTCCTCTGGATTCTCATGAAGCGTTTCACTTTCATGGAGAAGCTCAAGGACATGGTGAACAAGGTGAAAGAAGGCATCCTCTCGCTGAGTGGCGTAAAGAACAAAGGACTGTTTGTGTTTTACACACTTGCCATCTGGGTCAGTTACTTCCTGCATTATTGGATCACGTTCAAGTGCTTTGATTTCACGGAAAACCTCAGTTTCACGGTGGCAATAGTGAGTTTCATTATAGGCAGCATCTCAGTCATTGTACCGACGCCCAACGGAGCAGGCCCTTGGCACTTTGCCGTGAAGACGATACTGATTCTGTACGGATTGGCAGATACGGATGCTGTCACTTTCGTGCTGATTGTTCACACGATCCAGACAGCATTAGTGCCGCTGCTGGGCATTTTCTCGCTGGTCGCGCTGAGTTTCCGACCAGTCCATAAGAAAGTTGACAATGAATAAATAAGAGTATTAATCATTAAATAAGATAAGACTATGAATCCAATTGAAGAACTCTCCCCAAAAGGTGTGTGGAAGAATTTTTATGCCTTGACTCAAATACCTCGTCCGTCGGGACATACGGAGCAGGTTGCAAAGTTTCTGGTGGACTTTGGCAAGCAGCATGGTGCTGAGGCTTATATCGATGAGGCTGGCAATGTGGTGATGTCGAAAGGTGCCACCCCTGGTTATGAAGATCGTGCTACCACCGTGTTGCAGGCACACATGGATATGGTGCCTCAGAAGACCAAGGACAGCAAGCATAATTTCGAAACCGATCCTTTGGATGTCTATATCGATGGCGAATGGGTGACGGCTCGTGACACAACCTTAGGTGCTGACGACGGTATGGGTGTGGCGGCTGCTATGGCCATCATCGAGGATGACACATTGGAACATGGTCCCATCGAAGTGCTCATCACCCGAGATGAAGAGACAGGCTTGGAAGGTGCGTTCGGTTTGAAGGCTGACGCACTGAAGGCCAAATATCTGCTCAATCTGGATTCAGAGGAAGAAGGTGAAATCACTATTGGCTGTGCTGGTGGTGTGGATATCCTTTGCCACATGGAATATCAGGAGATGAATGTGGAACCAGAGGGTATGTTTTGCTACGACATCGTCATCAAAGGACTTTTGGGTGGTCATTCAGGTCTTGAAATCCCTCTGGGACGTGCCAATGCCAACAAACTGATGGCGCGTCTGCTCTTCGCTGTAGTCAACACCAACATGGCTTGGCTGTGCAGCTGGCATGGTGGCAACATGCGCAACGCCATCCCTCGTGAGTGTGAGGCGAAAGTGCTCGTACCACAGATGATGAAAGATGAGTTCCTGGCGATGGTGGAGAAATGCAAGCAGACCTTCATGGAAGAGTATAAGGACATTGAAACCAAGGGTTTCCTGCTGACGGCAACGCAAGTGGAAGAGATTCCACAGAAGACCATTCCAGAAGATATTCAAGAGAATCTCATCAATGCCGTGCTGACAGCCCACGACGGCGTGTTGCGCTATACACCTTCAATGCCAGAATTGGTGGAGACCTCCTGCAACCTTGCCATCATTGACATTGCCGACGGTAAGGCAGAGATCATCGCGCTGGCACGTTCCTCTCAGGACAGCATGAAGCAGTATCTTTGCAACCAGTATATTGCTTGCTTCTCAATGGCGGGCATGGAGGTGAAACTCGAAGGAGGATATAGCGGATGGCAACCCAATCCGAAGAGCCCACTGGTGGAGATGATGTCCGACATCTACGAGAAGATGTACGGCAAACGTCCTGTTGTGGGAGCCTGTCATGCAGGACTGGAGTGTGGCATCATTGGTGTGAACTACCCGGAAATGGATATGGCAAGCTATGGTCCAACGCTCGTCAGTCCTCACACTCCCAACGAAGCATGTCTCATCTCCTCCGTCGAGCGCTTCTACAACTTTACACTTGAAATATTGAAGAACATTCCAAAGAAATAAACACGATGGCACTGAACAAGAACAAAGATTTGAAGCTGTACTACAGCATCGGCGAGGTGGCACAGATGTTTAACGTCTCGGAGACCCTCCTCCGTTTCTGGGAAAAAGAATTCCCTACCATCAAGCCACAAAAGGCGGGTCGTGGCATCCGCCAGTACACCAAGGCCGACATCGAACAGGTGAAGCTCGTCTATCACCTCGTGAAAGAGCGCGGCATGACCCTGCAAGGCGCACGCGACACTATCCGACGTGACAAGAGCAAGACCGTGAACCGCAACATCGAGGTCATCGAGAAACTGAAGGAAATCCGCTCAGAACTTCAGGCTATCGGCCGAGACATGAACGGACTGGTGTAGTTCGCAAGACTGTTTTTGCAATCATAACGAAACATAAAAGGAGGGGGTGCCATTGTGATACCCCCTCCTTGGTTTTTATTTGTCAATATCTTTATTCGTCGAGCGCCTTCAGCTTAGCCTTAACTTCTTCCTTGTCGGCCTTGAGCTTCTCCATCTTGCGGTTGAGCTCCTCGATGAGGGCATTGCCCTGCTTGGATTTGCTGCTGAGGGTGAGGAAGCCGAGGTTGTTCTCGTAGGTCTTGATTTCGTTGTTGAGGATGTCAAGCTGACGGGTCAGGCGTGAACGGACATCGTTGCCGTTACCACCCTTGATGCTCTCCTTGAAGCGGTCGATGCGACGCTTGGCTGCGTTCTGGTTGGCATAGCCGTAGAGACGATCCATCTGTTCGCGGAGGAGTTTGTATAGCTTGTCCTTCTCCTTGAAAGGCACGTGACCAATTTGGTTCCACTCTTCCTGTGCCTCGCGGAGTTTGCTGCGAAGGTCACCTTCGAACTCCTCTGGCACGATGGCTGCGAGGGCATCGATGATGGCACGCTTCTTCTCCATGTTGGCTGTCTGCTCAGAGTGAACGTCCTTGTTGGCTTCTTTCTTGGCTGCGAAGAATGCGTCGCAGGCGGTGTTGAAACGCTCCCAAATCTGGTCGCTGTACTTCTTTGGCACGGTGCCAATCTCCTTCCACTTCTTCTGCAACTCAACGAGTGCGTCAGTGGTGGCTTTCCAGTCGGTGCTGTCCTTCAATGCCTCAGCCTTCTCGACGAGGTCGAGCTTGAGGGCATAGTTCTGGTTGAGGTTGTCGCGCACGGTCTGGAAGTATTCGTTCTTGCGGGTGAAGAAGGCGTCGCATGCAGCACGGAAACGTTCGAAGATCTTGGTGTTCATCTTCTGAGGTGCGTAGCCAATGGTCTTCCACTCTGCCTGCAAAGCGGTAATCTTCTCTGAGATGGCATTCCACTCTGCAAAGGTCTTCAGCCCTTCAAGATCGAAGGCTTCGATGGTTTCGCAGATGGCGGTCTTCTTGGCGAGGTTCTCCTCTTCCTTCTGCTTACGAGCCTCGAAGAATTCCTGGTGACGCTTGTTGATGACGGTGGAAGCCTCCTTGAAGCGTGTCCAGATTTCTTCGCGAAGGTCGCTGGCCACAGGACCTGTCTCGCGGAAGTCCTGATGCAACTGCTGCAACTTGCGGAAAGCGACGATGATGTCGGTCTCGTCAGCCAGTTTCTCAGCAGCCTCGCACAGCGCAGTCTTGCGCTCCAAGTTCTTCTTGAAGTCGTAGGCACGCAGTTCGTTGCTCAGCTTGAGGGTGTCGTAGAATGCCTCCACAGCCTGCTGGTAAGTCTTCCAGAGGTTGGTGGCCTTGTCGGCAGGCACTTCCTTGATGTCGTTCCATTGCTGCTGGAGCTCCTTGAAGTCGTTGTACCCACGGTTGATCTCGTCAGGATTCTCCGTGAGCACCTTTATCTTATCGATGATTTCGAGTTTCTTCTGATAGTTGGCCTCGCGTTCCTGTTCCAGGGCAGCTGCCGCAGCGGCACGCTTCTCGCGGATGGCTGCCATCAGTTCTTTGAAGGCAGTTTCTTCTGGGTCGGGCTCTGGAGCATACTCCTCGGCGCTGCCTCCTTCATCGATAAACTTCTTGTAGGCGGCATCGGCTTCAGCACGATGGATGCGGTAGAAGTTACTCTTGAGGCTGTCGAGTTCTTGGCGAGTGACCTCTTCGTCGCTTTCTGAAATCTCCTTGAGTCGGTTCACGACTTCAGTCTTGGTTTCATAAGTGGCGATAGAAGTTGTTGAGGTTTCTGCCTGAGGCTCTTCGACAGCTTCTTCGGCTGTTGGCTCGGCAACGGTTGCAGGTTCTTCGACAACTGCAACAGGTTCTGTTGCTGGTTCTACTGTAGATTCAACTACAGGTTCCTCAGTGGGGTTCTGAATTTCAGTCATAGTTCTTTAATGTATTATATTAAGCATAATTGTATAGACATAGACAACTGCTGCCGGAATGGCGAGCAGGGAGCTATCAAAGCGATCGAGCATGCCACCATGCCCTGGGAGAATGTGACCAGAATCCTTGATGCCCAACCGGCGCTTGAGCACCGATTCAACAAGGTCACCCCATGTGCCAACAATGACTGTGAGCACTGCAAGTCCTGCCCACAAGAGGCGGCTGGTCATGTCCGACAAGGTCTCGGCAAAGGGAATGAAACTGGCGATGATTTGTGATGCCGCAATGGCTGTGATGCCTCCACCGATGCTGCCTTCCCATGATTTGTGGGGAGAGATGCGAGGGAAGAGGCGATGCTTGCCCAACCAAGAGCCTACCAGATAGGCTCCTGTATCGCTCGCCCATAGGAAGATGAACAAGGACAGGGCGTACCAATAGTAGTAGGTCACTCCTGCTGGAGTGCTGATGAAACACAATGTGTTCAGCGAAGCGAATGGCAGAGCGATGTACAGCTGTGCCATGAAGGTCATGCCCCAACTCTGGATGTTGTCAGGGCGGTCGAAGTATATCTCAGATACCAAGAGGTAAATGAGGGAGATGAGGTAGGGGATGAACACCTCCGACCCCATGATATTTGTGTTGAATGCCCATACGGCAACAAATAGGTATGCTGCCGCAACAGTAGTGATGAAACGGTTGACATGCAGGTGCATGTGACGATTAACAATCGTAGTGAACTCCCACACCGTCAAGGCTGTGATGACCGTGAACAGGAGCAAGAGAGAGTAGGGGTTGAGCACGATTCCGCCCACTAGGACGATAACGAATAGTGCACCCGTGATAGCACGTATGATCAAATTCTTCACGCTTCTTTAGGTTTGTCTGTTTCTGTTGGTTGTTCAGAGGAAGGGGTGTCGGCACTTTGTCCTGCTTCCTTGGCTTTCTCAGCCTTCTCGATGACCGCTTGAACGATTTTCTGACGGATGAATTCCTCATTTTCTTTCTTATGGTCGGTAGAGTTAGCAGCCTGCTCCTCCTCTTTCTTTTCTTCTTCGGCATTGGTTGCCAAAATCTCGTCTGTGCGCGAGGTCCAAGGACGCTTGCCAAAGATTTCTTCAAGGTCTTCAGCAAAGATCACCTCCTTGTCAATCAGTCTTTGAGCCAATTGCGCATGACCCTCCTTGTGCTCCAGCAACACCTTCTTCGCCCGCTCATACTCGCCAGCAATGAGGCCGCGCACCTCTTCGTCGATGGTTTCAGCAGTCTTGTCGCTGTATGGCTTGTTGAACTGGTACTCCTGATTGTCGTAGTAGCAGAGGTTGGGCAGTTTGTCACCCATACCAGCGTAGGCAATCATGCCGTAAGCACGTTTGGTCACCTTTTCCAAATCGTTCATGGCACCTGTCGAGATGCGACCTGTGAAGAGCTCTTCAGCGGCACGACCACCCAGAGTGGCACAAATCTCGTCGAGGATTTCTTCCTTCGTGGAGATTTGACGCTCTTCCGGCATGTACCAGGCAGCACCAAGGGCTTGACCACGTGGCACAATGGTGACTTTCACCAATGGGTTGGCGTACTCGAGGAACCAAGAGATGGTGGCGTGACCAGCCTCGTGGAGGGCAATTGTACGCTTCTCCTGTGCTGTGAGCAGTTTGGTCTTCTTCTCCAGACCGCCGATGATACGGTCAACAGCATCGAGGAAGCATTGTTTGTCCACCCATTCCTTGTTGTTACGGGCAGCGATGAGGGCAGCCTCGTTGCAGACATTGGCGATGTCGGCACCAGAGAAACCTGGTGTTTGGCGTGCCAGCTGTGCCACTTCTACAGTCTCGTCTATCTTTAATGGTTTCAGATGTACCATGAAGATTTCCTTACGTTCGTTCAAGTCGGGCAGATCCACATGAATCTGACGGTCAAAACGTCCAGCACGGAGCAGTGCACCATCCAGAATGTCAGCACGGTTGGTGGCTGCCATGATGATGATACCGCTGTTAGTGCCAAATCCATCCATCTCCGTCAAGAGCTGGTTGAGGGTGCTTTCACGTTCGTCGTTACCACCCATTGCAGCAGTCTTGCTACGAGCACGACCGATGGCATCAATCTCGTCGATGAAGATGATGCAAGGCGCTTTTGCCTTTGCCTGTTGGAAGAGGTCGCGCACACGGCTGGCACCCACACCCACGAACATTTCCACAAACTCAGAACCCGACAAGGAGAAGAACGGCACACCAGCCTCGCCTGCTACAGCTTTGGCAAGCAACGTCTTACCTGTTCCAGGAGGACCTACAAGAAGAGCTCCCTTCGGGATCTTACCACCCAGATTGGTGTATTTCTCAGGTGTTTTCAGGAAATCGACAATCTCCTGCACCTCCTGCTTGGCACCTGCTTGTCCTGCCACATCCTTAAAGGTTATCTGTGGTGAGTTCTTATCGTCTTTTTCAAAGAGTTGCGCTTTCGACTTACCTACAGAGAAAATGCCACCAGCACCTCCCATGATGCCGCTGCCCATGCCTCTCATGATGAAAATCCAGATGAGGATGATGATGACGAGGGGAGCGAAGTTCCACAAGAGATTGGTGATGAAGTCGTTATCCCTTTCGTAAGTGACTTTTCCTGTGAAGTTTCCTTCTTTGTTCTGTTCGTCAAGGTAGCTCTCCAAGTTGTCAATAGAACCAAATTCCACCTTGATGCGGGCAGGCTTCTTGTTCTTGTTGACAGCACCATACACTTGTTTCTCGTGCTTGGCGTCAATGGCAAGTGTGAGGGTGTTGTTGTCTTTGTTGATAGTCACATCAGCCACATACCCCTTGGTTACAAACTCCTTGAAGGTCGTGTAATCGACACTTCTTGAGGCAGAGGTGTCGTGGCGAGTGAAGATCATGAATGCCAATCCTGCAATGAGCAAGATATAGAGCCACGTAAAGTTGAAACGAGGCTTCTGCATTCTGTTATTGCTGTTGTTATTATTGTTTTTGTTTTTATCCATGTCTCTTAATCAATGTCTGGAATGTCCGTGATCTCAGCATCTTCCCAAAGGTTGTCTATATCGTAGAACTCGCGTGCGTCAGGCACGAAGATGTGTACCACCACATCAATGTAGTCGATGGCAACCCAAAGGTTATTTCTAGTTCCGTCCGTTGCCGATGGGCGCACATTCAGTTCCTTGCGAGTGAAATCGCCTACTGATTCTGTGATGGCTGCCACCTGACTGGGCGAGTTTCCTTCGCCGATGACCAGATATTTTGTAATCGTATCGTCAATGCCTTCGAGGTTGACCACACGTATCTTCTTACCCTTCTTTTCTTGGATGCCTGCGATGCAGGACTTCACTAACTTTTCGGTTTCTGTCATTTATATATATTATAATGTGTATCAGTTTTCTTCCAATTCCCGCTTCTTCTTCTCTTCAATCATCTGGAAATCTTTGGGTCGGAGCACGAAGTTGCTGCCGAGGTACTTCTCTTTCACGATGACGTTGTTGGCAAGTTCTGCAGGTGTACCCTTGAAGAGGATGCGACCTTCGAATAGCAGATAGGCGCGGTCTGTAATGCAGAGCGTCTCCTGCACATTGTGGTCGGTGATGAGGATGCCGATGTTTCTGTCCTTCAACTTCCACACCACATACTGAATGTCTTCCACCGCGATGGGGTCTACACCAGCAAAGGGTTCGTCGAGCATGATGAACTTCGGGTCAATCGCCAAGCAGCGGGCAATCTCACAACGTCTTCGTTCACCTCCTGAGAGCTGATTACCCCTGTTCTTCCTCACTTTCTGCAGGTTGAACTCATCCAGCAATCGCTCCAGATGCTCCCGTTGTTCCTCTATCGATTTGTATTTCATCTCCAACACCGTCATGATGTTGTCCTCCACACTCATCGTACGAAACACGCTGGCTTCCTGTGCCAGATAGCCCACACCTTTCTTGGCACGACTCGATACAGGGTCTTTGGTGATTTCCTCATCGTTGATGAATACCTGTCCACTATTGGGCACCACCAAACCCGTTGTCATGTAGAACGACGTGGTCTTTCCTGCTCCGTTCGGTCCCAACAACCCTACAATCTCTCCTTGTCGCACGCTGATGGATACATTGTTCGCCACCGTGCGCTTTCCGTATGTCTTGACCAGATTACGAGTGTAGAGAGTGTTCCGTTCGTCAGAAAACTCTGGTATGTTCTCATCACCCGCATTGGTGGTTATGGATTGTCTTTTTAGCTCCATATCAATTCAAATTAGTTACAAAAGTACGAATTGTTTGGCGATTACTCACTTAATTAAGGAAAAAACTATGTTAAAAGCCGTTCTTTTGAACAAAAATGACTAATTTTGCCAAGATTTTGCTATTTATAAATCATTAAATTCGCAATAGAAGTGCTTTCAATCAAAAGTGGATTAACCCATCTGGGACGATATGTTATGCTGATGGGACGTGTGCTTTCACAGCCTGACAGATGGAGAATGTTCCTGAAGCAGTATGTCACGGAAATGTATCAATTGGGATACAATTCGATTGGCATTGTGCTCATCATTTCTTTCTTCATCGGTGCTGTGATTTGTCTTCAGATTAAGTTGAACATTCAGAGTCCGTGGATGCCCCGCATGGTGGTTGGCTACACGACGCGTGAAATTATGTTGCTGGAGTTCTCGTCGAGCATCATGTGTTTGATTCTTGCCGGTAAGGTGGGGTCGAACATTGCTTCAGAGATTGGCACCATGCGCATCACCCAACAAATTGATGCGCTTGACATCATGGGTGTCAATTCTGCCAACTACCTCATTCTGCCCAAAATTGTGGGTCTGATGACCATCATGCCCATCTTGGTCACGTTGAGTGTAGCAGCGGGTATTATGGGTGCATATGCCACCTCGCTGATGGGAACGACCACTGTGCCCGAACTGGATGAGGGTTTCCGATACCAATTCAACCAATGGTTTTTCTGGTGTGGTATGATCAAGGCGGTGGTCTATGGTTTCATCATCACGAGTGTCTCTGCCTACAAGGGCTATACCGTCGAAGGTGGTAGTGTGGAAGTGGGTAAGTCGAGTACAGACGCTGTTGTGACCAGCAGCATCCTCGTGCTTTTTTCTGATATTTTCTTGACAAACATGTTGACATGATAAAAGTAGAACACTTATATAAGAGTTTTGAGGACAGGGAAGTGCTGCAGGACATCAATGCCACTTTCCGTGATGGTGAGGTCAACCTCATCATCGGTCAGAGTGGTAGTGGTAAGACGGTGCTGATGAAGAACATTGTGGGCTTGCTCACACCAACAAAGGGTAGCATCTACTATGATGACCGCGATTTCGTGTCCTTGTCGAAGAAGGAAAAGATCCTGCTTCGCCGCGAGATGGGCATGATTTTCCAGAGTGCAGCATTGTTCGACTCGATGTCGGTGCTGGACAACGTGATGTTCCCATTGAACATGTTCTCGTACGACTCATACGAAGACCGAAAACGTCGGGCACTCGACTGCTTGGCACGTGTCAATTTGCAAGGTGCTGAAAACAAGTTCCCTGGGGAAATCTCTGGTGGTATGCAGAAGCGTGTGGCTATTGCACGTGCCATCGTCTTGCAACCCAAATACCTCTTCTGCGATGAACCGAACTCTGGTCTTGACCCTAAGACGAGCATCGTGATTGACGAACTGATTGCTGGCATCACCCACGAAGATAAAATCACCACCATTGTCAACACCCACGACATGAACTCTGTGATGGGTATTGGTGAGAACATCACCTTCATTTGCGAAGGACGTGCTGAGTGGCAGGGCAACAATAAGGAAATTATGGATGCCACGAATAAGAGATTGGAAGACTTCATCTTCGCCAGCGATATTCTCCGTCAGGCGAAAGAATTGCACGACCAACAGAAGAAATGATTGTTTGTATAGCAGAGAAACCAAGTGTGGCGCGTGACATTGCCAACGTGCTGGGTGCCAGAGAAATGAAGCAGGGCTACATTGAAGGCAACGGCTATCAGGTCACGTGGACGTTTGGACATTTATGCGAGCTGAAGGAGCCTGATGAATATAACCCTCGTTGGAAGCGATGGGACTTATGGGATCTCCCCATGATACCTCAGCGTTATGGCATCCGTCTGAAAAATGATGATGGGGTGCAACGTCAGTTTGCCACCATCGAGAAACTCATGCAAGCTGCAGATGGCATCATCAACTGTGGTGATGCTGGGCAGGAAGGTGAGTTGATTCAGCGATGGGTCATGCAGAAGGCAGGAGCGAAATGTCCGGTTAAGCGTCTTTGGATTTCTTCGCTGACAGAAGAGGCTATCCGTGAGGGATTCAACAACTTAAAAGACCAAATTGAATACCAGTCGCTCTACGAAGCGGGACTTTGCAGAGCCATTGGTGACTGGACTTTGGGAATGAATGCCACACGTCTCTACACCCTCAAATACGGACAACAAAAACAGGTGCTTTCCATCGGTCGTGTGCAGACACCTACGTTGGCGCTGATTGTGCGTCGCCAACAGGAAATCGAGAGTTTCGTACCTAAGCAGAGTTGGGTGCTCTCTACGCTCTATCGTGATACCAAATTTACAGCCATCGCCCATGATGAAGAGGCTGAAGCAGAGGATGCTGCCGAAGTGAAAGCGGCAGCTGAGCAGGGCAAGACCGTCAAGAGCAAAGGACCGATATACAAACAGATAGAATATACAACAGAAGAAGAGGGTAGGGAAGTGCTGCAATCGATTGAAGGGCAACCTTTTACCGTGAAGGATATCCAGAAGAAGAAAGGTACGGAAGCTCCTCCCCGTCTCTACGATTTGACCTCTTTGCAGGTGGATTGTAACCGCAAGTTTGGCTACTCGGCCGAACAGACCTTGCAGCTCATTCAGGGTCTCTATGAGAAGAAATTCACCACCTATCCACGTGTCGATACCACCTTCTTGAGCGATGACATCTATGCCAAATGTCCCCAAACCCTTCGAGGGTTGAAGGGCTATGAGCAGTTCACACAGCCGCTCGAAGGAAAACCGCTTCTCAAATCAAAGAAGGTTTTTGATTCTTCCAAAGTGACTGATCACCATGCCATTATCCCTACAGGCGTGCCAGCCATCAGTCTCACTGATATGGAGCGTCGCGTTTATGACCTCGTCGCTCGTGCTTTTATCGCCGTGTTCTATCCCGACTGCAAGTTCGAGACCACCACAGTGTTCGGCGAGGTAGTCCCCCAAGAACAAGCCTCAGTCCTCTTCCGCACGAGTGGCCGCACCATTCTGGACGAGGGATGGAAAGTCATCTATAAAAAGAATACAGCAGATACGACAGATGAGGAGGAGAATGGCAGTGCTGACGACGACCGTTCACTTCCCGTTTTCTCCAAAGGCGAAAGCGGTCCTCATCTTCCCATGCTCACCGAAAAATGGACACAACCACCCAAACCTTACACAGAGGCCACATTGCTTCGTGCGATGGAAACGGCTGGAAAATTTGTTGACAATGAAGAACTTCGTGATGCCATGAAGGAAAACGGCATTGGTCGTCCTTCTACTCGTGCCGCCATCATCGAAACCCTCTTCAAACGTCGCTACATCCGCAAGGATCGCAAAAGCTTGGTCGCCACTCCTACAGGTGTGGAACTCATCGGCATCATCCACGAAGAACTCCTCAAAAGTGCCGAACTCACAGGCATCTGGGAGAAGAAGCTTCGTGAAATCGAACGTCACCAGTACGATGCCCAAACCTTCATCGCAGAACTCAAACAGATGGTCACCGACATCATCAATCAGGTGCGTAACGACAAATCAAACCGCCAAGTGGCTGTCACGACCGAAGAAGACCTGAAAAAGAAGGCGAAGAAAGTCGCACCTTCCAATGTCCCTGCAGGTTTCCAACCCAACTCACGTGCTGGGCGAAGTTCAAAGTCTCGTAACGCCCAATCCCAGAAACCTAAGTCCACAGAGGAAGTGAAAGCCGAACACAACCCAGACGAAGTCATTGGCATGCCCTGTCCCCTCTGCCACGAAGGTCACATCATCAAGGGCAAAACTGCCTATGGCTGTTCCCGTTGGAAGGAAGGCTGCACCTATCGACTCCCCTTTGACCAAGCATAACCATACATATACATCAACCCAATTTCTTTCCATTTTTTTTGCATGCTCACGTCACCTTTTCCTCTTTACGCTTGTTATATAGGTGAACTCGATGAATTCAAATGGTTCGAAATAACAAGAAGTATAACATTATTAAATTATTAGGAAAATGTATTTGCAAGAACTTTTGGAATTTGGGCAGATTGCAGGATTAATACTTGCCTTGGTGCCTATCGTGATGGGATGTACTCTTTTTGTTTTGATTGTTCGGATGATTATCCGCAATCAGCAGAACGAGACCAACAAGCGTACAGAGGTGGCGTTGGCAGCCATCGAGAAGAACCCTGACATTGATGTTGAAGAGCTGCTGAAGAAGATGGCTCCGAAACAGAAATCGCTGAAGGAGAAGCAGGTCAACAAGCTGCAGTGGGGTACGATCACATCGCTGATTGGACTGGTCTTCGTGGGATTGGGTACATATATTGGTTACGTGGGTGGTTATGATGCTGATGACCCTGTGGTGGCGAGTGTGTTTGGCTTTATTTTCCTTGCTGTGGGCATCGGTTTCTTCATCAACTATTATATAGCGAAGAAGATGCTGGCCAAGGAGATTGAAGCGGAAGAACGTGAACTGTCAAGAAGGGCGTGAACCGTGACCAGGGAAGAATTCATCACACAGGTGGAGCGTGAGCAGGGAGCTTTGAGAGGGTTCCTGCTTGCCCTCTGCTGTGGCAGGAAGGATGATGCGGATGACTTGGCTCAGGATGCGCTGGTGAAGGCTTACATCTCTTCGGCAGGCTATCATGAGAAGGGGAAGTTCCGTTCCTGGCTCTTCAAGATTGCCCACAACACGTTCCTGAATCATCAGGCTAGTTGCAGGACAATGGAGAGTCTGGATGAGACGAGGAGACTGATAGGTAACAGTGCTGCCGATTCCTCCTTTGAGCATCAGGATCTCTACCTTGCCTTGCGCACTTTGCCTCCCAAGGAACGCTCTTCCATCACTTTGTTCTATCTGAATGGATATAGCGTGAAGGAGATTGCACAGATAACTGAGACCTCGGAGGATGCTGTGAAGAAGCAACTCTCGAGAGGTCGTGACAAACTAAAAGAAAGACTGAAGTTATGAATAAAGACAAAGCCCTTGAGGAACTTTTCCTCGCTCAGAAACCTGAATTTGATGACAGCGCAGACTTCATGGCATCGCTCACGAAGCGTCTGGATGCTGTGGAGTACATCAAGCAGTATGAGGAGGCAGCCCTTCGCCGTTACAAGATGGCGATGGTGGTGAGTCTGGTGGTGGGTTTCATCAGTGGTGGCGCCACGATGGTGCTCCTCCTTTCCCTGCCTGATGATGCCAGTTTGTTCCCCTTCCATGTGCAGTCTGGTCTCTTCCTGTGGTTGGCTGATAATGCCCGAATCATTGTGGCAACAACCCTTGCCTTGCTGATGAGTTTGGGTGTCATCAGCATTGTCAAGAACGTGCAGGACATCATGCATATCAGACAAAAAAGACATCAAGCACTGGGATTTTTGGCCAATTCTTAGGGTGTTCGACTGAAAAATTGTGCTGTCAGGAAAAATAATTGGGAATTTGTTTGGTGGGGTCGTGAAAAAGCCCTACCTTTGCATCCGCAAATTGCGTGGGCATCTGTCCGTGCATGATGTTTTGTGTGGCTGAGCCATACTCAAAAACTCCGAGTGGATGAGGCCTGAGAGAAGGTCGGAGATCCATGAGAGGATGGTTCGGTAGCTCAGCTGGATAGAGCAACAGCCTTCTAAGCTGTGGGTCTTGGGTTCGAATCCCAACCGAATCACAAAAGAAAAAGAAACACCCCTAATTTTCAAAAACAAAAAGGGTTGAGCGTTCCAAATTTCGCAAGGTGGGCATTGCGGGCCTGCCGGAACTGTGAAAACCTGTACTTCTCCAAGTAAAATTAGATTTGAAAATTAACAAAAGAATAACAAGAAAATGTCAAAAATTTGTCAGATTACAGGTAAGAAGTCTGTTGTGGGAAACAACGTGTCTCACTCACTTCGCAGAACAAAGAGACGTTTCGATGTCAACTTGTTCACTAAGAAATTCTACTATGTAGAGGAAGATTGCTGGATTGTGCTCAAGGTGAGCGCTGCAGGTTTGCGTATCATCAACCGCATTGGTCTTGATGCAGCCTTGAAGCAGGCTGTGGCTAAGGGTCACTGCGAATGGAAAGACATCCAGGTTATTGGCTAATCATTAAAGTAAGGAGAAAAGAAAAATGGCAAAGAAAGCTAAAGGCAATCGTGTGCAGGTCATCCTCGAGTGCACTGAAATGAAGGATAGCGGTCTTCCAGGGACATCAAGATACATCACTACAAAGAACCGCAAGAACACTCCAGATCGTTTGGAGCTGAAGAAGTATAACCCAATCCTGAAGCGCATGACTGTGCACAAGGAGATTAAATAAGTTTAGACTATGGCAAAGAAAACCGTCGCTACCCTCCAGAACAAGGATGGTCGTTCTTACACGAAGGTCATCAAGATGTTCAAGTCTCCTAAGACTGGTGCATACGCATTTGACGAGAAGATGATTCCTGCCGAACTGGTGAAGGAATACATGAGCAAGTAATCTGACATTGGGGCTGAAATATCGCTCAATGTGGCTAAAACATAGGCTTGCAGGGTGCTTTTGGGGTGCTTTGTGGGCAAAAATGCTAAACCTCTCCAATTTTTGGGGAGGTTTTTTTGTTTTTTCATTAAAACTCTTTAACTTTGTAACTTTAAAAACATAAGAAAGGAAAAAGATATGGGATTTTTTGACATGTTCTCCAAGAAGAAGAAGGAGACCCTGGACGAAGGATTGGCCAAGACGAAGGAAAGCGTGTTTGGCAAGATAGCCCGTGCTGTGGCTGGTAAGTCGAAGGTGGATGATGATGTGCTGGACAATCTGGAGGAGGTGCTGATTACGAGTGATGTGGGGGTTGACACCACCTTGGAGATTATTCGCAGGATAGAAGAGCGTGTGGCTCGTGACAAGTATGTGGGCACAGATGAACTGAACAGGATATTGCGTGAGGAGATAGCTGGTCTGTTGACAGAGAACAACACGGATGATACGGAGGGTTTCCAGATTCCTGATGGAGCTCACAAGCCCTACATCATCTTGGTGGTAGGTGTGAATGGCGTGGGTAAGACCACCACCATTGGTAAGTTGGCTTATCAGTTCAAGGAGGCAGGTCTGAAGGTGTATCTGGGAGCAGCCGACACTTTCCGTGCAGCAGCTGTGGAGCAGATTTGCATCTGGGGAGAAAGAGTGGGAGTTCCTGTAGTGAAGCAACAGATGGGCAGTGACCCTGCAGCAGTGGCATTCGATGCTGTCAGCTCAGCTAAGGCCAATGGAGCTGATGTGGTGTTGATTGACACAGCAGGTCGTCTGCACAACAAGGTGGGCTTGATGAACGAGCTGACCAAGATAAAGAACGCCGTGAAGAAGGCAGCTGGTTATGAAGCTGATGATGTGATGCTGGTGTTGGATGGCTCTACAGGACAGAATGCCTTTGAGCAGGCCAAGCAGTTCACCAAGGCTACTGAGGTCACTTCGATGGCTATCACCAAGCTGGATGGAACAGCCAAGGGTGGTGTGGTCATTGGCATCAGTGACCAGTTCAAGATTCCAGTGCGCTACATCGGACTGGGAGAGGGAATGGAAGACCTGCAGGCTTTCAATCGGAAGGAATTTGTGAACAGCCTGTTTGGAGAGTGAGAAGAATTGAAGCATTTGAAAAATTGAAGGATTAAAGTTGAGAAAGAATACGATAGATATCATCACACTGGGGTGCTCGAAGAATCTGGTGGATTCGGAAAGGCTAATCCGTCAGTTGGAACTGAATGGCTATCATGTCACACATGACAGTGATAACCCGCAGGGTGAGATTGTGGTGGTGAACACGTGTGGCTTCATTGCTGATGCACAGGAGGAGAGTGTGAACATGATTCTCGAGCTGTGTCAGGCCAAGGAAGAGGGGAGAGTGAAGCAGGTGTATGTGATGGGCTGTCTGTCCCAACGTTTCATGAAGGAGCTGGGACATGAGATTCCGCAGGTGGACAAGTTCTATGGCAAGTTCAACTGGACAGAGCTGCTCAACGACTTGGGCAAGGTGTATCAGAAGGAACGTCAGTATGAGCGCCGTCTGACCACTCCCAAGCACTATGCCTACCTGAAGATTTCGGAGGGTTGTGATAGACATTGTGCTTACTGTGCCATCCCCCTGATTACAGGCCGTCATCAGAGCCGTCCCATGGAGGACATTGTGGCTGAGGTGGAGCATCTGGTCAGCGAGGGAGTGAAGGAATTTCAGGTGATAGCACAGGAGCTTACTTACTATGGATTAGACCTTTATGGTGAACAGAAGATAGCGGAGCTGGTGGAGCGGATAAGTGAGGTGAAGGGTGTGAAATGGATACGTCTGCACTATGCCTACCCGATGAATTTCCCTTGGGAACTGCTGAGGGTCATCCGTGAAAGGAAGAATGTGTGCAAGTATCTGGACATCGCTCTCCAGCATATCAGTACCAAGGTGCTCACCAATATGCAACGGCATGTGAACAAGGAAGAGACCTACGAACTGATTGAACGCATCAGGAAGGAGGTTCCTGGCATTGCCCTACGCACCACCTTGATGGTCGGTTTCCCTGGAGAGGGAGAGGAAGAGTTTGAGGAACTGAAGGAGTTTGTCCGTTGGGCAAGGTTTGACAGGATGGGTGCTTTTGCCTATTCAGAGGAAGAAGGTACACCAGCCCAGAAGAACTTCACGGATGAGGTGCCTGACGAGGTGAAGCAGCAGAGGTTGAGTGAGTTGATGGACTTGCAACAGGGCATCTCCGCAGAAGTGCAGGCAGAGAAAGTGGGGAAGACCTTAAAGGTCATCATCGACAGAAAGGAAGGGGAGTATTATGTGGGAAGAACGGAGTTTGACTCACCAGAGGTGGATCCCGAAGTGCTCATTCCTGTGGCAGACGGAGTGTTGAGGAAAGGATGCTTCTACAATGTGCAAATCGTTGATTCAGACGATTTTGACTTATATGGTAAAGTGAATATATGACGAACAAGGAGTTTTTAGAGAAAATCTCGCAGAAGACCCATCTCGAGATGGACGATGTGAAGGAACTTTCTTCTTCGCTGGTTGGTGCTGTGCTGGAGGAAATAGCCAAAGGCAACAGTGTGACCATTCAGGGTTTTGGCTCGTTTGAGCCTCGTGAGAAAGCCAGTCGCAGAATCTACAACCCCACCTCCAAGACCTATCTGGTGGTGCCATCGAAGACCACGCTCAGTTATAAGATGAGTGTGGCCCTGAAGACTCAACTCAATAAAGAATAGCCCTATGAACGAGAAACTATCATTCCAAAACATTGCCGACACGCTTGCCAAGAAGTCGGGTGTGCAGAAGAAGGTGGCTGACACGTTCTCCAAGGCTTTCTTCGACACCATTGTGGAAGCATTGACAGCAGGTGAGACCATCAAAATCAAAGGACTGGGCACCTTCAAACTGGTGGAGGTGGATGACCGAGAAAGTGTGAATGTCTCCACTGGCAAAAGATTCGTCATCCCAGGCTATAAGAAGGTAGCCTTCACAGCAGAAGACCATGTGGTGGAAGTGCTGAATGAGCGCACAGATAACACTGAAAATGAGGTTGTAGGTCACACAGATAGCACAGATAACACAGATAATATAACGAACACGGATAGTACAGATTTGACGGATAATAAAGAAATTTCTGCGGTTTCTGCGATTTCTGCGAGAGATATTAAAGAAGAATCTGTGCAATCTGTGGAATCTGTGCGAGATAAAAAAGAAGTTTCTGTGAGAGATGAACAACCCCAGATAGAAGACCTTATCCAAGTGCCAGAACCAGAGCAAGTGGAAACGCCACAAGACGCTTTTGCTGGCATCGACATGCTCATCTCCACTCCTGAAAGTGTGGAGGAAATCCGTCAGCAGTATGAAGAGGCAAAGGCGAAGATGGAAACAGCGGTGGAGGAAGCACGTAAAGCCAATGCTGAGAAGATGAGATTGGAAAAGTTGTTGGAAAGACTGGAAAAGAATGTGGAACCTGAGATGAAAGCTCGTCATACAGATAGCACAGATGACACAGCTCAAGAAGCAGTTTCTGTCGTTCCTGTCAGCACTGAAACCTCATCAGAAGAGACCAAACGTCAGGAAGCCTTCAATCGTGTGATGGTGGAGCCTCCTCATTCAGAAGAGCCTGAACCTCAACCCAAGAAGACGAGCAAGAAGAGACTCTGGCTCACCCTGCTCATCATCCTGCTCGTAGCCATCCTGGGTGTCTTCATCTATCTGATTCATCAGAACATAGAGGCAGTGGAGAAGGTGACAGTAACAGAAAAGACCGCACAACCTGCCAAACCTGCTAAACCAGCAAAACCCACCAAACCAGCAACACCAAAGGTGGACAAGGATTCGTTGGCAAAAGCTCAGCAAGCAGACAGCATCAAGGCAGCACCACAGCAACCAGAAGCTCAAAAGCCCGAGGTCAAGAAACCCGCAGAAGAGCAGCAACCAGAACGTCCCAAGACCCACAGGATGCAACGAGGAGAATCCCTCACCCGTATCTCCCAAAAGTACTACGGCACCAAGGATTCAGTCCGAGCCATCCTCCGCATCAACACCTTTGCCAACCCCGACAACATCCCCGTTGGGGCAGTGGTGAAGTTACCGTGATATTCAATAATCATATATAGTCTATAGAAAAGAACAAGAACTATGGTAAGCATCAAAGACAAAGCAGAATACCTGGTGATGTTTGTCAATGAGTTTGCAAAGCGCTATCAACTCACAGACATTCAGGCTTATCGTTATCTTAAGCGATTTAAGGCCATCGCTTTCTTGGAGAAAGAGTACAACGTGGCTCACACCCAAAGTTTTGATGATATGGTGGATGCGATGTCAGGATATTGCCAACGATATGGAGGAGCCTTGTCATGAAACTTTATCACGGAACAAACCAATCCTTCACCAAGATAGAAATAAGCAAATCACAGGTGGGAAAAGATTTCGGATGCGGCTTCTATCTTTCTGCAAGCAAAGAACAAGCCCAAGAGTTGGCTGAATTCAAGACCAACCTTCTTGGTGGAAGTCCAACAGTCCTCACTTATGAGTTTGATGACACAATGCTTCACGATGAAGGCATATCCTTTAAGGCATTCGACTCTTACACCAGGGAATGGGCAGATTTCATCTTTGCCAACAGAAACAATCGCACAAGGGAGAATATTCACACATATGATATAGTGTATGGCCCCATAGCCAATGACAAAGTAGGAGTGCAGATAAGAAATGTCTTGGAACACAACATTGACATGGACACATTCCTGGAACGCCTCCATTATATGAAAGGCATCACCTTCCAATATTTCTTTGCAACAGAAAAGGCCATCAAATTACTACGACAGATATGAGCGAGATTGATTATATGAATGAATGCACAGCAAGAGACCTCATCGTCATGCTGTCAGAGGAATACCAGATTGCTCCTTCCGAGGCGATGGACATCCTGTACAATTCGGAAACATACGCCAAGCTGAAGGATACAAAGACAGGGCTGTACTTCCAAAGTCCTGCCTACATCTATGGCTATCTTGATAAAGAGATCAAACAAGGGAGCTTATCTAACTGAATAATTATTGTCGAACATTAACCCTTCATATTTATGGGATAAGGATGATCTTACTCAACTTTTTACACCTTTCCCTTGGAAGTGTCAAGAAAAGGATATATCTTTGCAACGGAAATCATAAAAAGAAACATTATGAATACAACCACTTACAATGCCTCTGTCAACAGATATTGGGACATGCTTAAAGACTTAGGTGTGGATAGCAAACTGGCTCTCATCCATCGGCTGAATGATTCCATTGTTCTGTCAGCCCGCACTCGCAAGAGAAACAGCACCCTCGGTCAATGTTTCGGAGCATGGGCTACAGATGCCTCATATTCTTCCGATCAGTTGCTCCATGACATAGACAAGGTTTGTGAAGACAAGAAGGATTTCAAGAACATCAAGGGCATTCAGATTGAGAATTGGATTGAAAGATAAATATAATTATTGTCAAACATTAACCCCTCATGCCTATGGAATAGGAAAGATACTTTGTAAAGGACATATAGGATGAACATCCACTTTTGGATTCTTGTTCTAGAAATTCGCCAAATAAATAGAACGTAATCAAGAACGAAAGTAGATAGTTCACGCTGTAAGGCGTGGGCATTTGCTAGTTTAAGATTACAAGGTGTTTGGCGATACCTCTAGAACGTAGACGAAGTAAATTGTCCACGTTTTGTTTTTGTATATTTTCAAACATTAATATTAACCTAAAAATTAAACAATTATGAAGAAACAAGTTCTTTTATTAGTAATGGCTTTTTCCATGTGTATATTAACGTGAGTTCGACGAATTCAAAACAGTGCAAGTTGTGTGTCCACAACTCTTTCACATGCAATGCATGGTTTCTTTGGGAAGAAGCAGTAAGCGGCT
>CADCIO010000039.1 GCA_902801475.1 uncultured Bacteroidales bacterium | reverse complement strand
TTCTTGTTTTTTCAATAAGGCACGAGTATTTTTCAGCAAAGGCAGGTTATTTGGTGATAAAGGTGACATCTGATGTGTCAAAAAGTCATTTCGTATGGCGAAAAAACGGGTTTTGGGAAAATAATCCCCTTTCCATGATGTATAATTCCCAATTATTTCCTACCTTTGCACCCGATTTGCGACGAGCCATCCATCTGGCTGAAAAGATCATGGCGCGTTGTATAACACATTATTAATTATATATATACAAAAAATTATGTATTTAGATTCAGCAAAGAAGGCAGAGATTTTCGCTGAGTATGGCGCTTCTGCTACTGACACCGGTTCTTGCGAGAGCCAGATTGCACTCCTTACTTATCGTATTCAGCACTTGACTGAGCACGTGAAGGCAAACCACAAAGACCACGTTACTAACCGTGCGCTTGTGCAGCTCGTAGGTCAGCGTCGTCGTTTCCTCTCTTACCTCAAGAGAAAGGACATCGAGCGCTATCGTGCAATCATCAAGAAACTTGGTCTTCGTAAGTAATCGGACATCCAAGAGAAAACAACCGCGGCGTCCTTTCGAGGATGTCGCGGTTGCTGTTAAAAACTTTTTTGTATTCAACTTCTATTACGACATAAGATTATGGCACAGAAACCAAGCATACCTAAAGGAACACGCGACTTCTCGCCTGTGGAAATGGCGAAGCGCAATTATATTTTCAACACCATCAAGGAGGTGTATGCGTTGTATGGCTTCCAGCAGATTGAGACGCCGGCGATGGAGAACCTCTCGACGCTGATGGGTAAGTATGGTGAGGAGGGTGACAAGTTGCTCTTCAAGATACTGAATTCAGGTGATTTCCTGCATGGAATGACGGCTGAGGAAGTGGCAACAACAAGTACGGGCAAGTTGGCGGCGAAGTTCTGTGAGAAGGGCTTGCGCTATGACCTGACGGTGCCGTTTGCACGCTATGTGGTGCAACACAGAGAGGAACTGGCATTGCCCTTCAAGCGTTACCAGATTCAGCCCGTGTGGCGTGCCGACCGTCCACAGAAGGGCAGATATAGAGAGTTCTACCAGTGTGATGCCGATGTGGTGGGCAGTGACTCGTTGCTGAACGAAGTGGAGCTGATGCAAATCATCGATACTGTGTTCACGCGCTTTGGCGTGAGAGTGTGCATCAAGATGAACAACCGCAAGATCCTTACGGGTATCGCTGAGATGATCGGACAGGCGGAGAAGATTGTGGACATCACAGTGGCGATGGACAAACTGGACAAGATTGGCTTGGATACTGTGAATGCAGAATTGGCGGCGGACGGTATTCCTGCTGAGGCGATTGCAAAGTTGCAACCCATCATCCAATTGAGTGGCACGAACGAGGAGAAATTAGCGACGATGAAGGAGGTGCTGAAGGATTCGGAGGCAGGTCTGAAAGGTGTGGATGAAATGGCTTACATCCTTGCGAAGTTAGGTGGTCTGAACAATCAGGTAGAACTGGATTTGACGCTGGCTCGTGGCTTGAATTACTATACGGGTGCCATCTTTGAGGTGAAGGCGCTGGATGTGGAGATTGGCTCGATTACGGGTGGTGGACGTTATGACAACTTGACGGGCATTTTTGGTATGCCTGGCTTAAGCGGTGTGGGCATCTCGTTTGGTGCAGACAGAATCTTCGATGTGCTGAATCAGTTGGATTTGTACCCCAAGGAAGCTGTGGGTGGCACTCAGGTGCTGTTTGTGAACTTTGGTGAAGCAGAGACGGATTACTGTTTGCCAGTGTTGGCTCAGGTGCGTCAAGCTGGTATCAGTGCAGAGATGTATCCTGATGCAGTGAAGATGAAGAAGCAGATGAGTTATGCAAACGCGAAAGGCATTCCGTTTGTAGTGATGGCTGGTGAGACAGAAATGAAGGAGGGCGTGATGGCGCTGAAGAATATGGTAACAGGCGAACAGCGAATGGTGAAGGTGAACGAGTTGGTGGATGCGCTGAAATAATTAAGAGATAGAAACAGGAAAAGGGGAAAGTGCAAACTTCCCCCTTTTTTATTTTCAATACGTTCCTTATCCAGCAGCTTGCTTAGCAGCCTGCAAGTTGATCTGAGTGGTGACACTGCTCAACAGCTTCTCCATGATGATGGGCTTGTTGATGAAGTCGTTAGCACCAAGCTGGAAGCCCTTAGAGATGTCCTGCTCAGAGTTGAGGGCAGAAAGGATGATGATAGGCAGATCCTTGGTGGCATCGTCTGCACGGAGGCGACGAATGACTTCGAAGCCGTCGATGCCAGGCATCATCAGGTCGAGAAGAACAAGATTTGGCTTTTTCTGTGCAATGGCGTCAAGAGCAGCCTGACCACCATTGGCGGTGCGAATTTCAAATGTGTACTGTGAGAGCATCTTCTTGATCAGAAGGATGTTCAATGGAACGTCATCTACTACGAGGACAGATAGACTTTCGACGTCGATTCCAGGTGTGATGTAATTGTTCATATCGGTATAGTTTTTTGAGTTTTTATTTTATTCAATGGTGTCATTACATATCTTCTATTTCATCTTCCACTGATGCAGGGGCTTCTGCTTTTGTGTTTGAGGCTTCTTTATCACAGCTTACCGAATCATCAGGTGTAGGTGAGATGTAGTCCATTTCCTTGATGAAGTCGTTGACGGTGGACTGGTTGCCTTGCAGTTTCATATAACTGTAGCAGATGGTCTCGCCTGGCTTGAGGATGGACACTGCTGCACGAAGCGTCTCTGACATCATCACTTGGAAATTGATGATTTCCTCTTCTGTGTCGCCACCCTTAATGTCGCGGATGACAGAGCCCACATAGGTGATGTTGTTGGCTGCCGATACCTTGTTGTTGGGGAAGTAAAGGCAGACGAGTTCAATCTCTTCAGGTCGAATAGGCATGGTCTCGCCCTCTTCGTTAAGTATCCAGATCTTACCAACGAGCAAGTCACCATCGATGTTGCCTGAGAACTTCTGTTCGGCCAAGAGACGGATGCGGCTGACGAAGCGGTTGTATTCGATATAGTTGTCGTAGAACTCTGTGTAGATGGTGAATCCGATGTTGGGCGAGATGATGCTTTGCTTACCTTCGGAAGTGATCTCGTAGATGTTAACGTCCTGTGGAATGAGTTCCTCAGCATCGTGGAGCTCGTGACAACTGGTGCAGAGGGTCTGCGACTTTGGTTCAATGAAGGTGTTACCACAAGTGTTGCAGGTGTGGATGACTGCTGGGCGGTCGTAGTCCATACCAATGTGGCGCAGTATCTTATGGCACTTAGGACAACGCAGCTGTCCGCCGAAGTTGTAAGTGTGCTCTGGCGATACGTTGGCACAACGGAAGTGGTGGATAACCTCCTCTGTCTGCACTGATGACTGACCGCACTTGGGACAGGTCTTGATATAGAGCAGATGGGAATGGAGGCAAGCGGGACAGAGATACACCTTGTTGACGAACTTGGTGGGGCGGAAGAGTCCCTTCTCTGCCATTGACTGCAAGAACACAAAGTAGTCAGAGAGTTCGTACTGTCCCAATCTGTAGAAGAGGTCGAACACAGGGATAGCATAACCTGTGGAAGCGGTCACATCGAGTTTGGGCTCGAGCACTGTCTTCTTTCGCGAGATGAGATAACGAGTCAGGCGAATAAAGAACTGGTTGGAAGACATAATAGGGTCTTCTGTAGCCGCAAGACCTATCAAGGTGTTATAATTGATGATGTTCTCAATGGCAGTGAGCACTTCCATGTCATTCCAGTTGTCGGAATAACCGTCAATGATCTCGTCGTAGTTGCCCATTTTCCCTTTGAGGGATGCAGCCACGAAGAGCGGCTTGTAGCAGCACTTGGTGGAAGTGACAGGGTTGATGCTGTTGAGGATGGTCTTGGTCTCCTCGACTGATTCATTGGCTATGAAGATAACATCAAAGAGATACTCGGGAAAGTCAGGACTTTCATCGAGGGCAAAAGGGCTGTCGAGCAGGAGCACCCGCCTATCACCGTCATTATTTTGGATTGTTATCATAATTTGTTCTTGTGCGACTTAGTGATTATTGTACTATCAAATGTCGTTTGTAGCACCTTTCCTCTGTTCTGATTTGGTTAGGGTACGTCAGTCAAGTTGCAAATTTATAATAAATTTTTCTAAAAAAACATTTTCAGCCTTTTTTTTTTTGAAAAATGTTGCTTTTTATCGTTTTTTCATGCTTTATGAGGGCTGTTTAGTCCAAATAACCTGCTTTCTTGAGTTCTTTGGCTGCTAAATCGCACTCATCCCACCATGCTTGTCCGAAGCGTCGGATGAGGGGTTCCTTGAGGAACTGATAGACGGGCATTTGGAGTCGCTTACCCAAGTCACGGGCGGGTTGGCAGATGTTCCACTTGTGAACATTGACAGCCGTCACACCACCCACTTTGGAGAGTCGTACGGGGTAGAGGGCGCAGGAGATAGGTTTCTGCCAGTGGAAGCGTCCGCAACGGTAAGCGGCATCGATGGCACAGAAAGCGCATGCTTCATCGTTTTTGACGAAAGCACAGTCCTTGCCATGAACGATTTGGGTAACCAGTTCGCCCTCCTTGTCGGGATAGACCACTCCTTCATTCTCGATTTGTTGCTGAGCTTCTGGCGTAAGGTCATCGTGCAACACCTCGTAAGCTTCTTCAAGGAGTTCCACTTCTTCCAACGTGACGGGGGCACCTGCGTCACCTTCAATGCAGCAGGCACCATGACACTTTTCTAAGTCACAACAAAAGAAGACTTTAAAGAGGTCGAGGGAAACGAGGGTGTCGAGGATTTCAAGCATGAGTGTAGCGAATTGAAAATTGATTATGAAAGGTTATAGGTTATGGGTTATTGGTTATAGAAGGGCGCTGTTGGATCCATTCCTTGCATTGGGCTTCGTCAGTTGCCAATTGTTGCTGCAAGGTCTCCAGCGTGTCAAACTCCTGTTCTTTGCGAAGGTGATGCAACAGTTGGAGGGTCAAAGTCTGACCGTAGAGGTCGCCATCGAAATCGAAGATATGCACTTCGATGCTTCGTTGCCGACCGTTATGAAGGGTGGGGCGAGTACCCACATTGAGCATGCCATAATGAGTTGACTGTTGACTGTTGACAGTGGAGAGGTGGCATTTCACCAGATAGGCTCCGTTTTCGGGAATGAGCTTACAAGGGCTTACTTGCAGATTGGCTGTGGGATAGCCTAATTTCCGACCATTCTGAAAGCCCTGTACCACCTCGCCTTGCAGGGTATAATGATAGCCGAGAAGGTGATTGGCGGTTTCTACGTCACCACAGAGTAAAGCCTGACGGATGTTGGTAGAGGAAATCTTTTGTTTTGAGGCCAGTTCTTCGCATCCGATGACTTCGATGCCCAGTTCCTGCCCATAGCGTTGATAATCGTCGAAGCCCTTATGGTCGTGTCCGAAGTGATTGTCATAGCCCATCATCAGCACTTGCACCTTCAGTTGTTCTTGAAGGATGGTGCGCATAAAGTCACGGGCACTCATTTGAGCCAAAGCTTGGGTGAAATCCATCATGATGACCTTGTCCAAGTCTTCCTTCTGGAGAAGTGCTGCCTTCTCGTCGGACAAGGTCAGCATTTGTGGTTGAAAGTCGTCTTGAAGCACTTGCAAGGGATGGTTGGGGAAGGTTAGCACCACAGCGTCAAGTCCTCGTTTGTGGGCTTGACTCACCACTTGCTGAACCACGAATTGGTGTCCCCGATGTACGCCATCGAAAGTGCCAATCGTCATCACGCAGGGTTGCACCATGTGCTGAGTGGCATCTGGCTTCGCTGGGTTAACAGTCAATATCTTACATTTGATATTTTCCATTTGAAATCCTTCCCCTCTTATTTACAGAGTCTGCAATCCTCGCATTTGTCGAGCTCGCCACGAAAGCGTTTCTCCACTTTCACATAGAGCTTCTGGCGCAGCGGCTCGAACTTGATTTGGTCGATGACCTGTCCCATGAAAGCGTTCTTGAGCAGGGTGCGCGCCTCGGCTTCGGGGATGCCACGCTGACGCATATAGAAGAGGGCGGCTTCGTCCATCACGCCCACCGTCGAGCCGTGAGCGCACTTCACATCGTCGGCATAGATTTCCAGCATCGGCTGGGTGTACATCCTTGCGTCGGTCGATGCACAGAGATTGGCGTTCGTCTCCTGCGAAGCGGTCTTCTGAGCGTCCTTGTCCACGAGAATCTTGCCAGCGAATGCGCCGACCGACTTGTCATCCACCACATACTTATAGAGTTCGTTCGAGGTGCAGTTCGGCACCTGATGACGAATCAGTGTGTTGTTGTCAATGCGTTGGTTGCCGCCGCCGATGGCACAACCGTTCAGCGTCACCTCCGAGTTCTCGCCCTGCAGATAGACGTCGCAGAGGTTGCGGGTCTGTCCGTTGAAGAGCGTGATGCTGTTGTGCTTCACCGAGCAGTCGCGGCCTTCCCTGATATAGACATTCGAGAAGCGCGAGCAGAGCGGCGTGGTCTCCTCAATCTCGTAGAGGTCCAGACGTGCATTGTCGTGGCAATAGACCTCGATGACCTGGGTGGTGAGGAAGCGCTGCTTGTCGGCAGCATGGTCGTTGATGATGATGGTGGCATCGCTGCCCTGCTCCATGACGATGAGCACGCGGCGGTTCATCATCGTGGCGGCAGTGCCACGCAGCCAGTTGTCCACCACGATGGGGTCGTCCACCTTCGTGTTCTTGGGCACATAGACCAGCAGGGCGTCGTGCACCAGTGCCGTGTTCAGTGCCGTGATGGCATCGGTCTTGTCCGCCACCTGATGGTAGTAGGGCGCCACATCGATGGGCGCGTCCTTTATATTATATATGTACGCGGAAGGATTGACCGTCAGGGGCGACAGCGAGATGCCATAGTTGGGGGCGAAGGCAGCATCCACGTCCGTGTATTTGTAGCGCTCCACCTTCTTCGAGGGGAAGCCCACACGCTGGAATGCCCCAAAAGCCTCGTCGCGCACGGCGTTCATCACCGCACAACTCTTGCCCTTGATCAGCTCGCCCGCCTCGCGGTATAGTTCTATGTACTGCAACTCGCTCTTCATGCCAGTTCCTCTTTAATCCAGTCGAAGCCCTGTTCCTCAATCTGCCGCGCCAGTTCCGCCGTGCCCGTCTTCACAATCCGTCCACCGATGAGCACATGCACGAAGTCCGGACGGATATAGTCGAGCAGACGCTGATAGTGCGTGATGACGATGGCTGAGGTCTCCTCCGTGCGGAGCTTATTAAAACCCTCCGCCACGATGCGCAGCGCATCCACATCCAGACCCGAGTCCGTCTCGTCCAGGATGCAGAACGTCGGCTCCAGCATCGCCATCTGGAAAATCTCATTGCGCTTCCTTTCGCCCCCCGAGAAACCCTCGTTCACCGAGCGGTTCATCAGCTTCTGGTCAATCTCCACCAGCTTCCGCTTCTCCCTCATCACCTTCAGGAAGTCCGTCGATTTCAGCGGCTCCTTCCCCAAAGCCTCACGACGGGCATTCACCGCCGCCCGCATGAAGTTCGTCATGCTCACACCCGGAATCTCGATGGGTGCCTGGAACGACATGAAGATGCCGGCATGCGCCCGCTCCTCCGTGTTCATCGCCAGCAGGTCCTGCCCGTTGAACGTGATGCTGCCCTCCGTCACCTCATAGTTCGGATTGCCCACAATCACATTGCTCAGCGTCGACTTGCCCGCACCGTTCGTGCCCATCAGCGCATGAATCTCCCCGTCGCGAATCGTCAGGTCGATTCCCTTCAATATTTCCTTCTCGCCAACCTTGGCGTGCAGATTCTTGATTTCTAACATATTCCCAAGTTCTTTTTCGCCTGCAAAGTTACGACTTTTTTCCGACACAACAAAGAAAAGGGCCACCCGACTCACTCTCGGATGCCCCTTTTCATTTTCAACTTTCAATTTTCAACTTTCAACTCCCCTAGTCTCCGTCAGGATCATCCTCCGTGCCAGGTCCGCCGTCCGCATTCGTGAGTACCATCGCCTGATGACAGGCCCATCCGTCGCTTCATGGAACCTCCTTCGAGGTTGTCCACTCTCTTTCATTTTCTTTTTTGCCATGTTTTTTGAGTTTGTTTATTATGAAAAATAAAAAGCTCCCACCCCTATTGGGAGTGAGAGCCTTTGATGATGTTCCTGATTCTGTGAACATTCACCAATGCCTTGTGGATTATTTACCTTTCACCTGCTCCACCGTATAGCCTGCACCGCGTAACAGCTGGATGACGCCGTGTTCGCCTATCAGATGACCTGCGCCGAAGACGAACATGGTGGGGGCTTTCTGCATGGCGTCCTTCATGCGGGGCAGCCATTTCTCGTTGCGTTTTTGAAAGAGGGCAGGGTTTGATGCAAGCGACTTCTTCCAGAAATCCATGTTGGCGAAACTCTTGTAATTCTTCAGGCACCAATAGGTGACGGACTGTTTCAAGACTTCCATCTCATCGATTGTTGCCTTCAGTCGCTGGTCGTAGTTGTTGACGATGGACATGAGCGAATCGACTTGCGCATCCATGTTCTTCATCAACTGTTCCTGCACCTTGGCGATACTGTCCTGATAGAGTGCCTCATCGAGTTGTCCCATTTCCATGCCGCGTAATTTGGCTCGCAGAATACATGTCACGTCGATGGGTGCACTCTGGCTGTTCGATTTCGGACCATACTTCAGGGCTTCCTGTGTCATGTAAGTGGTCAACATAACTGTGAACAACATGGGCTGGAAGTTCAACAGCGGCTTCATGGCAGAGTCGGTCAGGTGCACGTGTACCACCTCGAACATTCTGCTATCCAGCGCTTCACCCTGCTCCTTGCTCAGCACATCGAAGATGGTCTTGCCTTCGGGAAGCAGCATCAATTGTTGTCCAGTACGGTTCAACTCGTCCATGTTCCCCTGATCCGAGATGTCAAACTCTGTATAGAACTGCTGACATTGTGCTTCCGCCTCCGTATATTCGGGTGTATAGTCAAGCACCGCGCCGTGCAGCGTGTGAATCGTGCCGAGCATATACGATGGCTTTTCCTGTCCTCCGCCGCTGATGCGGAAGAGAAACTGCGCGTTGGCTGTCAGTGCCATGATGCCCAACAGGATGGTTAGGATAGTTTTCTTCTTCATATTCTTTTATTGGATTGGTTAGCCACAGTGTTGTGGCATAGGTCAACGACGGCTAGCCCACCGTTCCTTCGAGGGAGACGCTGAGGAGCTTCTGGGCCTCGACGGCGAATTCCATGGGGAGCTTGTTGAGCACGTCCTTGGCATAGCCGTTGACGATGAGGCCGACGGCTTCCTCGGTGGAGATGCCACGCTGGTTGCAGTAGAAGAGCTGGTCCTCGTTGATTTTCGAGGTGGTGGCTTCGTGCTCGACCGTCGCCGTGTTGTTGTGTATGTCCATATAAGGGAAGGTGTGGGCTCCACATTGACTGCCCAACAGGAGGGAGTCGCAGGAAGAATAGTTGCGGGCTCCGTCGGCCTGCTTGCCCACTCGGACAAGCCCTCGGTAGGAGTTCTGCGACTTGCCTGCCGAGATACCTTTGGAGATGATGGTGGAGCGGGTGTTCTTTCCGATATGAATCATTTTGGTGCCTGTGTCGGCTTCTTGATGATGGTTGGTGACCGCCACTGAATAGAACTCGGCCTGGCTGTTGTCGCCACGCAGCACACACGAGGGATATTTCCACGTAATGGCGGAACCCGTCTCGACTTGTGTCCACGAGAGTTTGCTGTTCGCACCACGCAGGTCGCCCCGCTTGGTGACGAGGTTGAGCACTCCGCCCCGACCTTCTGCATCGCCCGGATACCAGTTCTGCACGGTCGAGTACTTCACCTCGGCATTGTCCATCACCACAATCTCGACAATGGCGGCATGGAGCTGGTTCTCGTCGCGCATCGGCGCCGTGCATCCCTCGAGATAGGAGACGTAGGAACCCTCGTCGCAAACGATGAGTGTGCGCTCGAACTGACCCGTGTTGCGGGCATTGATGCGGAAGTAGGTGGAGAGCTCCATGGGGCAACGCGTGTTCTTCGGAATATATACGAAAGAACCGTCGGAGAACACCGCGCTGTTGAGCGCCGCAAAGTAATTGTCCTTGGGCGGCACGACGCTGCCCAGATACTGACGGACAAGCTCGGGATGGTTCTTCACCGCCTCGCTGATGGAGCAGAAGATGATGCCCTTCTCCGAGAGCTTCTCCTTGAACGTGGTCTTGACCGACACGGAGTCCATCACCGCATCGACGGCTGTGCCCGAAAGTGCCAAGCGTTCCTCGAGTGGAATGCCCAGCTTGTCGAAGGTCTTCATCAGCTCTGGGTCAATCTCTTGCTCCTTGCTCCCTGCCCCTTGCGCCTTCTTCGCGGTCGGGTCGGCATAATAGGAAATAGCCTGATAGTCAATCTCCGGCAGATGCACATGTCCCCAAGTGGGCTGTGTCTGCGTGAGCCAATAGCGGTAAGCATCCAGGCGGAACTGCAACAGCCAGTCGGGTTCACCCTTCTTCTCAGAGATGAGGCGAACCACGTCTTCGTTCAAACCCTTTTCGATGATTTCAGTGTGCACGTCAGTGGTGAAGCCAAACTCATATTTCTTCTCAGCCACACTGCGTACAAACTCATTCGTTCTGTTCGTTCCCTGTTCTTTCTCGTTCTTCTCGCTCATTCTTTCTTCTTCGACGGTATGATTTTCTCCGTAGCCTTGTCCACCACAGGCTTCAATCCATACTTAGGCTCACAGCCGTTGGCCACCTCCGTCTGGTCAGTCACCAGCAAGATGTCTGGGATGACCACCTGTGTGGCATGCTTCATCTGATAATAAAGATCCGTACGCTCTCCCAACTTCTGCGGCTTAAAGCCTGCATTGCTGGCAATGAAATCGAAGAGGTTGAGTGCCACACTGAGAATCACAGCATAGCAAACCACACCCACCAATGCACCGATGATACGGTTCAGGAAATTGAGCTTGAGCTTCTTGAAGAATTCTGTCAAGAAAGCGGCAATCCATCCCAAAGCCAGTGGTACGATGATGACGATGAGCACAAAAGCGATGAGTCTTCCGAAACCGATGCTGGCACCTGTCTTGTCTGCCAAGAAGTCGCCAAATTGATGATAGAGTGTGGCGGCGATGAGCAATCCGACCGCCACACCCAGAAAGTGTGCCACTTGCTTGAAGGCGCCTTGCTTGAAACCAATTACGGCACCAACAATCAACACGATATAGATGAGTATATCCATACCCTAATTACTTATTTTAAAGTTTTGCCTTCACTTCCACCTCAGTGTAAGTTTCCAGCACATCACCCTCGCGAATGTCATTGTAGTTGACGATGGAGATACCGCACTCGAAGTCGCGACCAACCTCCTTCACATCGTCCTTGAAACGCTTGAGGGCAAGAATCTCGCCAGTGTGCACCACGATACCGTCGCGCACCACACGTACCTTGTCGTTGCGGTGAACCTTTCCTTCGGTCACCCAGCAACCTGCCACTGTGCCAACCTTCGTGATGTGATAAACCTGACGCACATCCACTTGGGCAGTCACCTCCTCCTTCAATGTCGGAGCCAACATGCCTTCCATTGCGTCCTTCACCTCCTCGATGGCATCATAGATGATAGAGTAGAGGCGAATATCCACGCCATACTGCTCTGCCAAACGACGGGCAGCAGCCGATGGACGTACCTGGAAACCAATGATGATGACATTCTCTGAAGCGTGTGCCAACTCCACATCGTTCTCGCTGATCTGACCCACAGCCTTGTGGATGACATTTACTTGAATCTTCTCTGTGGAGAGCTTGATAAGTGAGTCGGAGAGTGCTTCGATAGAACCGTCCACGTCGCCCTTCACCACCAAGTTGAGTTCCTTGAAATCGCCCAATGCGATACGACGACCAAGCTCGTCGAGCGTCAGACGTGTCTGGGTACGCAGCCCCTGTTCACGCTTCAACTGCTCACGCTTGTTGCAGATTTCACGGGCTTCTTGTTCTGTTTCCATCACGTGGAAAGTGTCACCTGCAGTTGGCGCACCATTCAAACCGAGAATCACGGCTGGTTCGGCAGGCAAAGCTTTCTCGATGCGCTGACCACGTTCGTTGAACATCGCCTTGATGCGGCCAAAGTGTGTACCAGCCAGCACGATGTCGCCTTGATGGAGTGTACCGTTCTGCACGAGCACGGTAGCCACATAACCACGTCCCTTATCCAATGTTGACTCGATGATGGAACCTGTCGCCTTACGGTTAGGATTAGCCTTGAGGTCGAGCATCTCAGCCTCGAGGAGCACCTTATCCATCAAGTCCTCCACACCAATACCCTTCTTGGCACTGATGTCCTGACTCTGGTACTTACCGCCCCATTCCTCCACGAGGAGGTTCATGGCAGAGAGTTGCTCCTTGATCTTATCGGGATTAGCTCCAGGCTTATCAATCTTGTTGATGGCGAACACCATTGGCACACCTGCTGCCTGAGCGTGTGCAATGGCCTCCTTGGTCTGAGGCATCACGTCATCGTCGGCAGCAATGATGATGATGGCAATATCGGTTACCTGAGCACCACGGGCACGCATGGCGGTGAAGGCCTCGTGACCCGGCGTGTCGAGGAAGGTAATCTTACGACCATCCTTCAACTTTACTTTATAAGCACCGATGTGCTGGGTGATACCACCCGCTTCACCGGCAATCACGTTCGTATTGCGGATATAGTCGAGGAGCGAAGTCTTACCGTGGTCAACGTGACCCATCACTGTGATGATTGGCGCACGTCTTTCGAGATCTTCCTCCTTATCTTCCACTTCTTCAATGGCATTGGACACCTCACCCGACACATATTGCGTGGTGAAGCCGAACTCCTCCGCCACGATGTTGATGGTCTCAGCATCCAGACGCTGGTTGATGCTCACCATCATACCGATAGACATACAAGTGGCAATGACCTGAGTGACGGAAACATCCATCATCGTCGCAAGTTCGTTGGCAGTTACGAACTCTGTAATCTTCAGCACTTTGCTTTCTGCACTTTCAGCCATTTCCTCTTCAGCCATACGCTCGTGGATAGCTTGACGCTTGTCCTTGCGGTACTTCACGCCCTTCTTCTCCTGCTTGGCTGTGAGACGAGCCAATGTCTCCTTTACCTGCTTTGCAACTTCCTCTTCAGTCAGTTCCTGTGGCTTTGGAGGCTGTTTCTTCTTGTTCTTCTTTTTACCTTGCCCCTGTTGCTGAGCCTGTTGCTGGTTCTTCTGCTGCTGGGCATTGTTCTGACCTTGCTTGCCGCCCTGCTTCTTGCCCTGACCCTGCTGGTTCTGGCCGTTGTTCTGCTTGGCTGCTGCATCGATGTCAACCTTATTGCTCTTGATGCGATTGCGCTTCTTCTGACCATTTCCCTGGCCATTCTGTCCCTGCGCATCGCCACCCTGAGCCTGCTGACGCTCCTTGCGGCGCTCAGCCTTACTCTTGCGGTCAGGACGCGTCTTGCTGTTCAGGCTCGACAGGTCGATGAAGCCCACCTGCTTGAACTGCACACCAGCCTCAGCAGGTGCAGCCAAGTGATAGACACCATTCTCGTCCTGTTCCAGACGGTCAGCTGGAGTTTGCTTGCCCTTCTTCTTGGTAGATGGCTCACTCGTCGCAGCCTCTTCCACTTTTGCAGGCTTTTCCGGCTCGGCTGGTGCAACGGTTGCAGCAGGTGCTTCGTCAGCTGCCTTCTTTGCCTCAGCCTCAGCAACAGGAGCCACTTCTGGCTTGGGAGATTCAGCAACGGGCTTCTCCTCCTTCTTGGGAGCAGGTGCAGCCTTCTTTTCGGGCTTGGGTTCCTCCTTCTTCAGATCGTTGATGTTACCAACAATCTTCAGTTGAGGCTTCTTGGCTGCCTTTTCTTTTTCAAGGCGCTCCTTCTCCAAGCGCTCTTTTTCCTCACGGGCAGCCTGCTGACGCTCCTTCTTCTCCTGCTGTTCCTTCACCTTCTGGTTTTGGATCTTCTGCTTTGTCTCGGCGTTCTGCTTCATGTCCTCGCCGAACTCCTTTTGGAGCAGCGCATATTGCTCGTCCGTGATTTTGGCGTTTGGCGTCGCGTCTTGTAGCGCCAAACCCTTCTTCTGCAGGAATTCAGCCACGGTGTTGATTCCCACATTCAGTTCTTTTAATGCTTTATTCAGTCTTACTGCCATATAGACTTATTTAATTGTACATGAGATTATTCTTCAAATTCAGCCTTCAAAATGCGGAGCACTTCGTCCACAGTATCCTCTTCGAGGTCGGCCTTCTCAACGAGCATTGCACGTGGAGCACCCAGAACAGCCTTTGCTGTATCCAGACCGATGCCCTTGATAGCGTCAATGATCCAAGGTTCGATTTCGTCTGTGAACTCATCCAGATAAATGTCTTCCTCGTCAGGCTCTTCGCCGTTCAGTTCACGGAATACGTCAATAGTGTAGCCTGTCAGCATACTTGCCAACTTGATGTTGTCACCATTCTTACCAATAGCGAGACTCACTTGGTCAGGCTGCAGATACACCTCTGCCTTTTTCTTCTCATCGTCAAGCGTGATAGAAGATACGGCAGCAGGACTGAGTGAACGCTGGATGAACAGCTTGATATTGCTCGTATAGTTGATGACATCGATGTTTTCGTTGTGCAACTCACGCACGATACCGTGAATACGGCTACCCTTTACACCTACGCAGGCACCTACAGGGTCGATACGTTCGTTGTAGCTCTCTACAGCAATCTTGGCACGCTCGCCAGGGATGCGGGCAATGCGCTGTACGGTAATCAGACCATCGTTGATCTCAGGCACTTCTTGCTCCAACAGACGGCGCAAGAACTCTGGAGAGGTACGTGAGAGGATAATCTTAGGATTGTTGTTCAGGTTGTCCACTCGGAGCACCACAGCGCGAGCTGTCTCACCCTTACGGAAGAAGTCGCCAGGAATCTGCTCGCTCTTTGGCAGAAGCAGTTCATTGCCCTCATCATCAAGCAGCAGCATCTCGCGCTTCCAGATCTGATACACCTCACCGCTCACAATCTGACCCACTTTGTCCACATACTTGTTGTAGAGGTTGTCGTGCTCCAAATCAAGAATCTTGCTTGCCATCGTCTGACGCAGCGTCAGGATTGCACGGCGACCAAATTTAGCGAATTCCACCTTCTCACTTACTTCTTCACCCACTTCGAAGTCCTTGTCAATCTGCTGTGCCTCTGACAGGCTGATTTCCGCATTTTCGTTCTGCACCTCACCATCTTCCACCACCACACGATTACGATAAATCTCGAAGTCACCTTTGTCAGGGTTCACAATCACATCGAAGTTTTCGTCCGAGCCATACGTTTTTTGCAATACGCTGCGGAAACTGTCTTCAATCACACTCACCAGAGTGGTTCTGTCAATGTTCTTGGTCTCCTTGAAGTCCTTAAAAGTGTCTATCAAGTTGACACGTTCTGAAATTTTCTTTGTAGCCATTTTATTTATTTGTCGTTTATCATTTTTCAATTTATCACTTAGCGAAGCGCTACTTAAAATCAATGATGTTCTTTACCCACTTCACGTCGCCATAACCAAACGCCTTGTCCACTTCCACCATCTGAGGGCGCTTCTTCCCCTCGATCTTCTGCTTTTCAATCACCGTCACCACAAAGCCCTTCTCGTCAGCACTCTTCAATGCACCCTCCATCTTCTTTCCATCAGCCGTCAGCAACTCCACATCATAGCCAATAGAATTGATGTATTGCTGCAACACCTTGAAGGGCTGTCCAATACCAGCCGAGCCTACTTCCAGTTCGAAATCCTCCACATCGCGGTCGAGGTGATCTTCAATAAAGCGACTCAGTTCACAGCAATCGTCAATCCATACGCCATCCTTGTGGTCAATCTCTACGGTGATTTTGTTTTGCTCGTCCACTGTAGCGTCCACCAAGAAATACTCTTTGCCCTCCAACCATTCGAGAGCCAAATCCTTCACTTTGTTTTTGTCAATCATACATTATTTATTCTTACAATCAGCCACGAGCCATCGGGCCTAATAGAAATGAGGGAACTCTTCAGTCCCCTCATTCTTTTCGCCTGCAAAGGTACGACATTTATTTCATTCCACCAAATTTCTCACTATTTATTTGTGAAATAAAGTGAAACATTCTCTTTACTTGTACTGATTCCTCTTTGTCAAGATGTTCCAGCGATTACGGATGGCTTGTCCGATTTGTCGGAAGTTGCCGTAGCGGAGGTTGTTGAAAAGTTCTTCGAAGGAACGACCAATTTTGAGCCAAGGATGTCCCCATGCGTTGGTGCGATAAACGTGTTCTTTGAAAGCTATGTGTTCAATGATATGGGCTGGATGTCGCAGAGGGAACTTGAGATTGTGGCGCTTCATGGTGTACATGCGACGCAAACGGGCAGGGATGGTGTTGAGATTGGCAGCGTAGTGAGTACTGTCGGGGGTTGCTCCGAGATTGTTGACAAGGTTGCGGGTCGGCATGATGGCGAGTTGGTGGTTGAGTACGAGGCTCATGAGGAAGATGGTCTCGTAATACTCCTTGCCAGAGTCGCGGTGATGATAGCACATATCAAGTAGATGGGGACGATACTGGCGTAGTTTCCAGAGGTCGCGCACTTGCTGCATGGCATAGGGGTCGTCAAGGAAGGTGTAATGACTGTCCCACTGGTCAATGACGCGTCGCCAACTTGCCCATCCCCAAATGCTGAAGACGGTGGTGAAGAAGTAGTCGTCGGGCACATCGGGGGTAACCTCGTCGCTGTTGAAGCCGGCAATCATGCCGATGCGATCGTCATCGGCATAACGGTCAAGGAGCTCCTTGCAGAAGGGGAAGAAGGATTGTGAGGGCACATCGTCGTCTTCGAGTACGATGCAGCGGTCAACGATGGAGAATGCCCACTTCTGAGAGAGGTATTCAGAAGGGTCGCACCCGTAGTTCTTCTCTTGGTAGAGTTGGTGGACTTCACACTCCCAGTCGATGTCGGCAACGACTTGACGGCATTGCATGATGCGTTCCATGTCTTGCTCACCGCGTGGTCCATCCTGATAGAGGAAAAGGCGGGTGGGGCGTGCTTTCTTCACCTCGTCGAAGACTTTCTGGAGGAAGTCTGGACGATTGAAGAATAGGATGAGGACGGATACGTCTATGTTGGCAGGATGTTTCATGTTCTTCCAAATAAATATTTCTTCAAAAATGGACTCATACGTAAGATTTCGGAAATGAGGAGGCAGAAGGCAATGACGATGATGCCCATGCCGACGGCGAGAACGATGTCAATGACGAAGTTGGGGTGGTGATCGTTGAGCCACTTGCCTACTTCGGGTAGTTTGGGCAGGAGGAGGAAATGGAGAAGATAGACATCGAGTGTACGTACGCCGATGTATTGGAGTCCTCGTCCGATACGTGTCTGTTGGGTGAAGAGGTTTTGGTGGTTACGGAAGTACATCACCACGATAAGCATGAGGGTGTACATCGCCATAGTTTTAGGCAGGTTTGTCCACTCGTGCTTGATGCAGTGCCACCTGAAGATGTCTGCGCAGCAGAAAAAGGCGAGCAGGACGGTGATGAGGAAAAAGCCCTTAGCGTCGAAAAGCCGTTGGACGCTTGGCCAGTAGCGGTGGGCGATGTTGCCGAGCAGGAAGAAGTGCATGAACTTCAAGGTCTCATAGAAAGAACTGTACATCATGAAATCGGTCTTCCACCATTTGCCGAGTGTCTGGGGTAAGTTGAGGGAAACGTAAGCGCAAAGGCTCACAATCCAAAGAACGATAATAGCGATGTGCTCAGTGCGTTTACCAAAGCGTTGGAAGAAGGCTGCCACCACGTAGTAGATAAGGAACATCTGGAGGAGCACCCATGTAAACCAATAACCGAATTTGGTGGGAGTCTTCATGGCACGAAGAAAACCCTCGTCGAAGGGGTATTGGGTGCGCAGCACGATGAACACACAAAGGAAAACGAGTGTGGGAAGTACCTGTACCTTGATTTTCTTCCAAGTGAGAGAAGCAAAGTTTTGGGGTGTCCAAAGCCATTTTTCCTTATATGCCAGAAAGCCGCTGACGAAGAAGAATAGGGGCATGCGGAAGAGTACAAGGAAGGGCAGAGAAGCGGAAATCTTCTCTGACTCCATGAACCCTGATTGCGCCACGTGATAGGCGACGACGAGTATCATGGTGAATCCACGCATGGCATCGAGCCATTCAAGTCTTTGCTTCATACTATTCATTTTAACCTTGACTTTTATCTCTAATCTCTAAACTCTCGACTCTAAAATCTCCACCAACTTGTCGCTTTTGCCACTGATGAACTTTCGTGCGAACATCTTGCCACTTGCCATCAGGGTGGTGTGGTCGGTCTCGTCCATCACCTTGATGACGGGTTCGTAGAGGATGTAGTGGAGGGGTGTGAGGGCCGCTAGTCCTGGGTATTTGCCTTCATGAAGGATGCAGCGCGATGCCCATTCTGGAGTGTTGAAGGCAATCGTCTGTATGAGGGTCTCAGCCTGTCCGAAAGAGTCGATGAAGTAGTGTCGGATGGCAGGCTCATTCATGTAGGTTTGATAGATGTGGGTGGCGAGTTGTTGACTAATGCACCACCACGCAGAACCCTTGTAGAGGTGCCACAGTTGATCCCCAACCTGAAAAGAAAGGGGCTTGCGCATTCCCAACGAAGCTTTTATCTTTCGACATGCGATACTGAGCCTTTCGTTGCTTTTGTTGCTGAGCCATCCGAAGTGAAAGAAGGGGCGTGCTTGCGAGTAGAGATCATGCTGCTGTTTGCTCAGCAGAGGTGTGTCCATACAAATGCCGCTGAGGATTTCCTTGTCGCCTTGTTTCTCCAGCCACTCGGTGATGTGGGCGTTGCTCCACAGCGGATAGTCCATACCTGAGAGGAAAAAGATGCGGTTAAAAGTGATGGGATGTTCGATGACAGCTTTGATAAGTGCCATTTGATATTCCACCTCGAGTATGGTGCCCCATCGCACGTCAATCCTGTCCTGCAAGAAATGCACGTTGTCCCTTTGCAGCGCTGCTTGGAAGGGGGTGATGTCCGACTTCCTATCGATGTGGATGAAGAAGTGAGCATCTGGATGCAGTGCCTCCACCAATCGTTTCAATTGGGGTGTATCGGTATGGGCTGATATGAGATAGGCGATATTCATGAAAGCGTTTAGAGTTGAGGGTTGAGGGTTGAAAATCGCCCAGCGCGTGGGCTGCTCCAGCGTCCTGACAGCCAAGGCATCTGCTCCACATATGGTACAAGCCAGGTGCAAAGAGCGAACACGAAAACGAGCAGGACGATGAAGTCGTCCCAATGCCCGTAGATGCTGTGACCAAAGACGATATGGGTGAAGCGGTAGAATTGCAGGATAGGGTAGTGAGCCACGAAATAGACCATCGAATGCTGACCGATGTAATTCACTACTGGTACACGTGGCAAAGGCAGTTTGATGAGGAAACCGGACAGTCCGATGAGGATGATCATTGTGTTGAAGAAGGCTGCCCAAGGGTTACCTCTGAATAAGTTGGTGCTCATCACGTATTCGCCGTGCCATAGGATATTGAGTACGATAAATGCCACGATGAGTATGCCAGAGATGCTGAGCGTAGTGCGTCGCCCCATCTTGTCGATGAGCCATCGCCAGGTTCGTCCCATATTGAAAAAGAACACACCCATTGGTACATTGCTCAGACTCATAGGCAGAGGGTTTTCCTGTGTCCATAGCCAGTAACTCAGCAGGGGACAGAGAAGAATGATGACCGTCTGGAACACGGAGATGGGTTTGACGATGTGTATCTTCTTGATGAAATGCACGAGCACATAGGCTGCCCAGAAGGAGAAGAGGAACCAGACGGGTTCATTGCCCCAGAAAGAACTGGTCTTCCACAAGTGGCTCCACTCCATCGGCTCTATGGGGTGGTGGTAGCGGTCGATTTCGAAGGGGATGTAGATGGCGTAGATGATGAAGCCAATGGTGCCCCACACCACATAGGGGATGAGCAATCGCTTCGTCTTGTCTGTGATGTACGCCTTGGTGTCGCCTGATACGGTTTTGTTGAAGTAACCTGCCTTGAAGAAGAAAAAGCACATGAAGAAGAACGACCACCCCATCACCTCAAGCCACCATTCGTCGTCCTTGTGACCGCAGAAGGTGATGGTGTGCAGGCAAATCATACGGATGATGCAGATGCCACACAGGAAATCGAAAGTATGGTTGCGTTCCTTCATCGCTGCAAAGATAGGGAAAAGTTGGGAATTAGATGTTAGGAGTCAGGAGTTTTTTTGTATCTGCCACTCAGCCAAGGCACTTTTTCCACATATGGAGTGATCCAAGTGCAGGTGATGAGTACAAAAGCCATCATCAGAATGACATCTTCCCAACGATGCGCTACGGAGTGGTGAAATACGATATGCGTGAAGGCATAAAGGAAGATGAGGGGATAGTGAGCCACGAAATAGACCATTGAATGCTCACCGATGAATCCCACCCAGGGAACTCGTCGCATGGGCAGTGCCAACAACAGTCCAGAAATGCCTACCAATGCACATAAGGTGTTGATGCCTGCTCCCCACGGATTCTGCACGAACTTGTTGAGACTCATGTCGTACTCCCCATGCCACAGACGGTTGCACACTACAAATTCGGCAATGAGCAGTATGCTCAGAACGATAAGCCAACCTTTGGGCACCCGTGCTTGCAACCAGCGCCAGCTTCTGCCCAAGTAGAAGAAGAATACACCCATAAAAACGTTGTCGAGACTCAGCCACAAAGGATTGTGCTTTGTCCAGAGCCAATAGCTGATGAAGGGGAACGCTACAGCTATCCAGCGCAGGTATTTCACTTTGTTGAGGAAATGCACCAAGAGATACGACATGAAGAAAGACATGAGGAACCACAACGGAGGATCGCCCCACACGTGACTGTCTTCCCACAAGTGTGACCAGCGCAGCACCTTGTAGTATCGCTGGAAATTGTCTGGGAAGATCAGCAGGTATCCGAAGAAGATGAGGCTGCCGATCATGCCCCATGTGGCGTAGGGAACCAGCAGACGTTTTACCCTGTCTTTCAGATAGGGCCAAGTCGGGGTGGAAATGCCTTTGTTGAAGTAACCTGCCTTGAAAAAGAAGAAGGACATGAAGAAGAACGACCACGCCATCACTTTCGTGAACCAGAACTCACTCCTGTATCCACACGTGCTCATCACGTGAAGCAGAATCATGCGGAGGATGCAAAGTCCGCACAGGAGGTCAAAAGCGTGGTTACGATGTTTCAAGGCCAATTCTTAACTTTCAATTTTAAACTTTCGCCCAGCGCGTGGGCTGGTCAACTTTCAATTCTTCACCACCAGTCGGTCTTCAGTCATACGCTCCATGTAAGACTGGATGAGTCCTTTCAGCTCACGTTCCATCTGCTTCTCCGTCTTGCCTGTCTTTCCCAACAGGTTCTGCTTCAGATACCAGTCTTTCTTGTAGTTGTAGATGGCTTTGGTCTGTCCACTTTCCGTGAAGAGTAGGACATAATCCCCCTTCACGTAATGGTAGAGTCCGTTATTGTTGGTGATAGCCCATGTGTCTTGGTCAGCCGTATGGAGCAGGTCTTGGCCGAATGCCACGTAGGATTTGTTATATCCTATGTAGCTCAATACCGTCGGCATGATGTCTATCTGTTGGGCAATGCAATGACGGCGTTCGGGTTGGATGTCGCCAGAGGGGTCGAAAATCAGGATGGGTACGCTGCACACGCCCAGTTCCGTCTGATACATGGGTTCAGAGTTCATGTTTGTGTGATCGGCAGTCAGCACAAAGATGGTGTTTTCGTACCAAGGTTGCTTTTTAGCCGTTTCGAAGAAGAGCCTCAAGGCGTTGTCCACGTATCGGATACATTTGTGCATGATGTTGTCATCGCCTGGTTCATCCTTGTAGATGTTCTTGTAGCGCTCAGGTACAGCATACGGATGATGCGAACTGGCTGTGAACACAGAGGTGATAAACGGCTCTTTCATCTCACTCATCTTCAAGGCATAGAACTGCAAGAATTCCTCATCCCAGATGGCCCACATGCCGTCAAAGTCTTTGTCGCCGTTGAACCGTTTGTCTTGGTTGTATTCCGTTCTGCCGAGATAGTGCTTGTAGCCTGTTGTCTTGGCAAATGCCTCAAAGCCCATTGACCCATTCTCTGCCCCATGGAAGAAGGCGGATTCGTACCCAACCTTTCCCAGTTCGCCAGCCAATCCGCTCACTTCATTCATCGAGGCAGGGGTGAGGAAGAAGGGTTCGATGAAGCGTGGAATGCTGGAAAGGATAGAGGGCATACCGTCAATGCTTTTGCGTCCATTGGCAATGGTCAGGTCAAAAGTCAACGATTGCTGGATCAGCGAATCGGTAAAGGGAGTATAACCTGGATAGTCGTTATAGGCACCAATATATTCTTTGCCGTAACTCTCCATAATGAGCACCACCACATTCTTCTTTTTCATCACCACACTGTCGGCAGGGGTGTGGATCGGGCTATAAATGGTGTCCAGTTCTTCGCGAGAAAAGAACTTGGGGTCGACAAATACATTCTTGTTGATGGTGCGTATCATCGAGAAGGGCGTGTTCAGAATCAGTGCTGCTTCAGCAGGTCGGTTGACGTACTGGTTGGCATTGCTGATGGTGATGGGACGCACAGCCGTTGTGGCACCACCACGCATGCCGGCAATCATGATAGGTACATAGAGTCCAAAACAAACGAGATGAATGATATAATAGGTGAGTTTGTCTTTCAACATGCGCAACTTCAACTTCCCTTTGGGTTTGGCATACAGCACCGCCAACCCCACGATCAGTACAATGCCCACCAAAACCAGATACCAGTGGCGCAGCAGTTCCACACCAATCACGTCGCCAATGTTGCCTTCGTTGCTGAACTCCTGAAAGACCGATGAGGTCGTGCGTCTTCCTGTATATTGGAAATAAACGGCGTCGGCCAGATTGGCAATGATGCAGAGTGCGTTCACCACCACATACACCCATTTCGCCATCGTCTGCCACCAGTTCTTCTCTTTGAAGTGCAAGGGAATCAGCATCAGCACTGCATACAACGCATTGGTGTAAAGGATGGCTGACGTGTCGAACATCCAGCATCCCTTGAACGCTTCCCAAAATGAAAGTGTGTCAAAACCTTCCGACAGGACTGCCCAGTTCTCAAACAGATAAGTCAATCGGCACAAACCATAGACGATATAGACCAGTGCCAGATTGTAGATGAAGGCAATCGGACTGGAAATGAATGACTTTTGAAGTTGTAAGCGTTTCATACCTTTTGAAATGGTTAGCTGTTATGGGTTAGCGGTTAAAGTGTGGGTTGGGAATGCAGAGGGAGTCGATGAGCGTTCCCATTTCTGCATTGAATGCCGTCAGGAAGAGGGTGTCACTGCTGATGCGCACTTTCTGATAGGTGCGGATGTCTTTTTCTATCTTGTCGAAACGTCCTTCTGGTGGGTTGATGCGATACCCCTTGGGAGAGCAATGACTGATGATGTAGGTGGTTGCGTGTTTGGTTGTGCGTCGGGCATAGGCATGCTCATGTCCTTGCAGCACAAGGTTCACCCCGTATTCTTGGATCAGGTCATCAAACATCCATCGCTGAATCAGATTGTTCATCTCTCCACGAACGGAATAGAACGGATGGTGCGCCACCACAATCTTCCACTTCGCTTGGCTCTTCATCAATTGTTCCTCCAGCCATCTTCGCTGAGTCCACAAATAGAACAGTTCGCGATTGCTGTCCAAACAGAAAAGCTGCACGTCTTTGTAACGAACAGTGAACACCTGGTTCTCGCCAACCATCGAGTCGAGGTAGTACGAGTGAATGAGCGAGAAACGCCGTTCCAGTTGGCAAATAACGCCTTTCAAATAGTCATGATTACCCGTCACTGTCAGTACAGGCATCACCTGTCCAATGGAATCAAGACTTTCGAACGTCTCACCCCAATAGGCATCGGTGGGTCGCTCCGTCAAATCCCCTCCACATACGAAGAACGCTGCATCAGGGTTCTGCTTGAAAGCCGCTTTCAAGAGCTGGTTGGCAATGCCACCAATGGAGTCTTGAATGTCGCCCATATAGATGAACGCTGTTTCGTGCTCATCCTGATGGGGTAGGTGAAACTCATACCATTCCGAGTGTTCTTTCCCTGTGCAGACACGATACCGATAGGTGTGTCCCTCTTTCAAGTCACGCAATCTCGCCACATAATAAGCGGCTTTTCCACTACGCGATTCAAACACCTCGCCTGTGGCTTGGATGAGTTGAGAGTTGAGAGTTGAGAGTTGACAGTTATCATTCAGTTGAGCGTTGTCAACCAGTTCTACATGCGCTGCCTGCACCTCATCGCCACACATCCAACTCACATTGCGGCTCCGCATCCCGTCCTCATCACCAAATGTCAACAGCACTCTTGTTGGTACAGCAGATGCTTCGTATGGTGCTTCCTCTGGGTTGTGAAACCACACATCCCAACGGCTGGCGCACCATCCTGCGATAGCGGCCAGCAGTACCAACCATAAGAGGGGACGTAATATGCTTTTGCTTTTACGCATGAGCTGGTTAGCAAACCTGACTGCCGCCCTTCACAGGCTTCTCCACAGTGGTCACGCTGATGCTGCCGTCATAGTTCTCGGCTGACAGGATCATGCCTTCGCTCACAAGTCCGTTCTTGAACTCACGAGGTGCCAAGTTGGCGATGAAAAGTACCTGCTTGCCCACCAACTGCTCGGGTTCATACCATTGTGCGATGCCGCTGACGATGGTGCGTCCCTTTGGCGTGCCATCATCGAGCTTGAATTTGAGCAGTTTCTTCATCTTGGGCACACGTTCACATTCCAGCACAGTGGCTACACGGATGTCGAGTTTCGTGAAGTCATCAAATGCCACTGTTTCTTTCACAGGTGCCACTTCTGCATTGGCGGCTTCGTTTGCCTTGATAGTGGCTTCAAGCTTGTCCATCTGGAACTTGATGGTTTCATCCTCAATCTTTGAGAACAACAGACTTGGCTTGCCCAGTTGCTTGCCAGCAGGCAGGAGATCGGTCTTGCCCAGTTCCTCCCAGTTCAGCTCGTCCATGCAGATCATCTCACGCAACTTTGCTGAGGAGAAAGGCAGGAACGGCTCGAAGGCAATGGCCAGATTGGCAGTGAGCTGCAGAGAGATATAAATGATGGTCTTCACACGTTCAGGGTCTGTCTTGATGACTTTCCAAGGTTCTTCATCAGCAATGTATTTGTTGCCGATACGTGCCAGATTCATCGCCTCTTTCTGTGCCTCACGGAACTTGAAGCCCTCAATGAGCTTCTCTACATTGTCTTTCACAGAAGCGAATTCAGCGAGTGTCGCCTTGTCTGTCTCTGTCAGTTCACCACACTCAGGCACGATGCCGTCGTAGTATTTCTGGGTGAGTTGCAAAGCACGGTTCACGAAGTTGCCATACACAGCCACAAGCTCGTTGTTGCAACGTGCCTGGAAGTCTGCCCAAGTGAAGTCATTGTCCTTTGTCTCAGGAGCATTGGCAGTCAGCACATAACGCAACTCGTCCTGGCGATTGGGCAATTCTTCCAGATATTCATTGAGCCAAACGGCGTAGTTCTTCGATGTGGAGATTTTGTTGCCTTCAAGGTTCAGGAACTCATTGGAGGGCACGTTGTCGGGCAGGATATAGTCACCGTGTGCTTTTAGCATCGATGGGAACACGATGCAGTGGAACACAATGTTGTCCTTGCCGATGAAGTGTACCAGACGGGTCTCTTCATCTTGCCACCATGTTTGCCAAGTTCCCCACTTCTCTGGTTCCTTCTCACAGAGTTCCTTCGTGTTGGAGATATAGCCGATAGGCGCATCAAACCACACATAGAGCACCTTGCCTTCAGCGCCTTCCACAGGTACAGGAATACCCCAATCGAGGTCACGGGTCACAGCACGGGGCTTCAAGCCGCTGTCCAGCCAAGACTTGCACTGGCCATAGACATTGCTGCGCCATTCTGTATGTCCTTTCAGAATCCAGTTTTCCAACCATTCCTGATATTGGTCAAGTGGCAGATACCAGTGCTTGGTGGCTTTCTTCACCAACGGATTGCCGTTGATGGCATTGACAGGGTTGATCAATTCTTCGGGCGAGAGGGTCGCACCACATTTCTCACATTGGTCACCATATGCCCCTTCTGCATGACAACGGGGACATTCACCCTTGATGTTGCGGTCCGTCAAGAATTGTTTCGTCTCCTCATCGTAGAACTGCTCAGAGGTGATTTCCACAAACTTGCCCTCATCGTAGAGCTTCTTGAAGAAGTCAGCGGCAAACTGGTGATGTATCTTGCTGGTTGTGCGTGAGAAGATGTCGAAGCTGATGCCAAAATCAGCGAATGACTTCTTGATGATGCCATGATAGCGATCCACCACGTCCTGCACCGTGCATCCTTCTTTCTTCGCACGGATGGTTACAGGCACGCCATGCTCGTCGCTGCCACATACAAACATCACGTCACGTCCCTTCAAACGCAGGTATCGTGCATATATATCGGCAGGCACATACACGCCAGCCAAGTGTCCAATGTGTACAGGGCCATTGGCATAAGGCAATGCTGCCGTCACAGTTGTTCTCTTAAAGTTTTTCTGTTCCATGTTCTTCTTTCTGATGAATTTGCGTGCAAAGGTACGACTTTTTTGTTAATTATCAATTAATTTCACTATCTTTGCACCATCTTTGTATCACAGAAGGATTTTTAAGCATGGGAAATATAAAGGTTTGTGCGCGTGAAGGTGACAATTCAGGTCATGTGGTGGCAGGTTCTCCTGCTGCCGACCTCCGTTCACGGTTCAATCCAGATGGCTCCCAGTTGCGCCGTCTGCAACTTCGTATGCTCGACATCTTGCTCGAAATCGACCGTATCTGCCAGAAGCATCACATCCGCTATTGGCTCAGCAGCGGCACCCTCATTGGTGCACTCCGACATGGAGGTTTCATTCCTTGGGACGATGACCTCGACATCGAAATGATGCGAGAAGATTATCTGAAACTGATGAAAGTGCTGCCCGACGAACTTCCCGACTGGCTTGCCTTGCAGAACAGCGACACCGACCCCCATTATTTCTTCTTCTATGCCAAAATTCGTGACCGTCGTTCCAAGATGCACGAAAACACCAACTACGACCGCATCTGGAAGGAACAGGGCATCTATATCGACATCTTCCCGATGGAGAAGCACCCCATAGGACTACACAAACTCACGGAGAAGACCGTCGGACACATGTACAAGATTTGGCGTACCAGCACCGACGATGCCAAGAGCATCAAGCAAGTGCGTCGTATCTTCGACTTCAACGACCAATTCCTTTTCCCCCTCCTTCGTGTCCTTTGTCGCCTGTTGCCCAACAAGGTCATCACCTCCGGCATGGGCATCCCCTACCACAACCCTCGTTTCGAAGATGAAATCTTCCCACTCACCACTCACGAGTTCGAGGGACACGAACTTCCTGTGCCTGCCAATGCCGATGCCCACCTGCGCCATATCTATGGCAACTACATGCAACTGCCCGACCTGGACAAGCTGGCACCCCACGTGGCAAAGCTGGAGATGGACGAGGATCTGTGAAGTTGGCACATGACAAATGAAAATTTTATTTTTTTTCATTTTTTTCTTTCTCCATTTCATACCCACAACGGGAATCCCCTACACCCTTATCCTTTCACAATCAACCTGTTGCAAAAGGTTTAAATCCGCATCCCTATATCTGTTATAGGAAATCCCCTACCGTTTGGGGATTTTCAGTTTGAAACGCCTGTCAAAAGTCCGTAACTTTGCATCGTCAACCAACAAAAAGGTTATTGGTTAAAGGTTAAAGGT
>CADCIO010000038.1 GCA_902801475.1 uncultured Bacteroidales bacterium | reverse complement strand
CATCGTGTAGAACTCTTCCTTCGGTGGCTCGTTGATGCCCTTGGCCGCATCCACATGTTGCTTGCTGTAGAAAACTGATGACTTAACCTTCTTTTTGGGAATTCCATACTTCGAAACGAAGCAATAGACGGCAGAAGTAGTCATGTTGAACTTCTCCATCATGTCCTGGACGGAATACCATTCAACGATGGCATTATTCTCAATGTGTTTGGCAAAATGCTTTTCGACATGCTGCTTACTCCAGTAGGTCTTACCATGATGGAGAATCTTTGGGATATTCTTCTCCTTGCCAATCTTGAATACCCATGACTCTGACACACCAAACTTTTCCTTGATTTCAGTAGTGGTGTAAAACTCAGTGATGGGTTTACGCTCTGGTTTAACTCTCTTGGTGTAGGTGGCATTTGTAAGCATCGCATCAATATCACATCTCCTGACAAATGTGAGACGGCTTGTGATTTTTGCAGCTCTCAACGCATTACTATAGATGAGATTATAAACAGTCATTCTTGTAACTCCAAGCAATGATGCTGCTTCGGCAATAGACATGTAGTCTTTGTCGCCGGTTTTACTCGCAGAAATCTTGTCTGCTTTCTCCATGGTTTCCTGCTCTGTCTGGAGAAGGACTCTTTTTCTGATTGCGTCTTTATACGCATGACTGTTACATTGCTTCGAACAGAACCTTGTTGAGACCTTCCAAGCAATGAACTCTTGTCCGCACCATTCGCAGACTTTCCTGATTTTGACTTTACTTGCTGTCATTTTTGTTCGATTTTTGTTAATATTAAGGCGACAGATGGCTTCAACTATTGTATATAGTATTATACCATTGTCAACCATTGTATAATTCCTCTACTATCTCGCCAACCTCCGCCACTATAATAATGGCTTTTTCTGAGACGGCGGTACAAGAGCGGTACAAAAAATCGAGCAAAAACGATTTTTATCGACTTTACTTAAAAAGTGGGCAAAAAGAAAAGGCGCTCATTATGAACGCCTTATGTGATATTTTGTGATTGATTGTAATCGATGCTAATTGCTATTTACTTTCCCACGCAGAAGGTGCTAAAGATCTGATTGAGTGTCTCTTGTGGCGTGATTTGTCCACCGGTGATGTCGGCGAGGTGGTTGAGGGTGAGACGGAGATCTTCGGAAAGGAGGTCGCCGCTGAGTTGGTGGTGGAGGCCGTCGATGACGCGGAGGAGGCTTTCATGAGCCAGGGTGAGGGATTCGTAGTGACGGGCGTTGGTGACGATGATGTCATTGGCATTGGTGGTCAGACCGGCATGCTCCGCTTCTTCAAAGATTCGCCTTTTCAGGTTGTCTATGCCTTGCCCTGTCTTTGCACTGATCATGGATAATGGGAGAATGTATGGAGCAAATGTTTTCATGTCCACTTGGTCTGCCTTGTTGTGGACATAAATGCGTCTTTTCCCTTTGCTAAGTGAATCCATCTCCTCGATCTCATCCTGTGAAGGTTGTTGGTCGAGCAGCCAGACAATGATTCGTGCCTCTTTGATTTTCTGGATTGTGCGTTCAATGCCGATTTGTTCCACTTCGTCTTGGGTGTTGCGAATGCCGGCTGTGTCGATGAAACGGAATTGCACACCATTGATTTCCATCACCTCCTCGATGGTGTCACGGGTGGTGCCGTGGATGTCGGACACGATGGCGCGCTCGTCGTCAACAAGTTGATTGAGCAGGGTGCTCTTGCCGACATTGGTCTTGCCGACGATGGCGACGGGGATGCCTTGCTTGAGGGCTTGTCCTGCCTTGAAGGACTGGGCGAGGTTGGTCACACGGTTGTCAATCTCTTTCGCTAATGAAAGGAGTTCGGTGCGATCAGCAAATTCGAGGTCTTCGTGGTCGGAGAAGTCGAGTTCGAGCTCTAATAAAGAGGTGAGTTTGAGCAGTTGCTCACGGAGTTTGGAAAGCTCAGACGAGAAACCACCACGTAATTGCGACATCGCCAACTGATGAGTGGCTGCGTTGGTGGAGGCAATGAGGTCGGCTACAGCTTCGGCTTGCGAGAGGTCCATCTTGCCGTTGAGGTAGGCACGCATGGTGTATTCGCCCGGATTTGCCATCCGACAACCATTGGTCACTAGGCTTTCCAACACCTTGTTTAATATATAGCGTGAACCATGACAGGAGATTTCTGCGGAGTCTTCGCCTGTGTAGGAATGGGGGGCACGGAACACCGACACCAGCACTTCGTCAAGATTGCCGATGTGGCCATAGTGGATGGTGTTGGGCTTGGTCTGTGATAGATCTTTATCAAAGATATGTGAAAGAATCTCAAACGTTTGTGAACCTGAGATTCTGATGATTCCTATCGCTCCACCAGGAGCCGTAGCCAAAGCGCAGATGGTGTCGTTGTTCATTTATATTCTGTTCAGCACCTTCTCGATGAGGGTGTCAATGGTGTTCTTGTATTCGGTATTCATTTCGGTAGTGTAGCGGTTGGCAATGACCATGCAGCAGGTCATGGCGCGATGTCCGAGCAGAGATGCCATGCCTGCAACGGCAGAACTTTCCATCTCGAAGTTGCAGATATGAAGACCATCGTATTCGAAGGCTTCCACTTTCTTGTTCTGGTCCGGGTCTTGAATCTTCAGACGGATCTGACGACCTTGTGGACCATAGAACCCTCCGCAAGCGATGGTGATGCCACGCACCATATCGTCTTGGGCAATCTGTTCTATCAATTCGGGGTCGGCAATCGCCACGTAGGGTGATCCTTTGAGAGGACTCCAGTTCATGTGCTGCTTGAACGTTTCTTCGAGTTGGAGGTCACACACGTCATTGCGTCCGTCGTAGTAGTTGAGGAGTCCATCGAAGCCGATGCTCTTCACCGATGCGATGAACGAACCCGTGGGGGTGAAGGGTTGCAGACCTCCGCAAGTGCCGATGCGTACAATGGTGAGGGTACGATGTTCGGGCTTCTCCGTACGGGTGTCGAAGTCGATGTTGGCAAGGGCGTCAAGTTCCGTCATCACGATGTCGATGTTGTCGCATCCGATACCTGTGGAGAGCACTGTGATGCGTTTGCCCTGATAAGTACCTGTGATGCTGTGGAATTCGCGACTGCTGACCTCGCATTCCTGTTCAGAGAAATGTGCGGCGACAGTGGAGACTCTGCCTGGGTCACCCACGAGGATGACGCGGTCAGCGAGTTGTTCAGGACGCAGATGGAGGTGGAACACCGAGCCGTCAGCATTGATAATGAGTTCGGATGGAGGGAAAGTCTTCATAGGAGAGAGGAAATGATTGATGTTTATTTTGATAGTTCAACAGAACGGATTTGTTTGGCGAGGTTGTGTGTCTCGCTCTGCAGTTCCATGATTCGGGTCTCAAGATTGAGGATGGGTTGACGGTTGTTGGGGGATGTCTCGCGCATCTGCTGCAGTTGCTCATTGAGGGCAGTCAGGTTCTTGGTCTTCTGCATCCATTCGCGGCAGAGTTGCTTGGCATCAGCCGATGTGAAATCGTCGAGGGTGTAGCAGGTCTTGGCATCATTGAGGATGAACTCGAATTCCTTGTAGCGTGTGGTAGATGCTGTGGAGGTGAGTTGTTTGATACGCTTGAAGGCTCCATTGCGGGCTTGCTGCTGCTCGTCAGTCATGGGGATGGCAGCGAGGGACTGGAGAGATGCGGCAGCACGGAGTTCATCGATGTCGGTCGTCTCATAATCGATGGTCTGACGCGAGTCGTTGGGGATGAACGTGTAGATGCAGACCTTCCCATCGGGTTGGTAGCGGTCGCTGGCAAACCATCCCAGGCGGGCGGCTTCGTCAATGACCAGCATGTAGTCGTTGGCATAGGAGTTGTAGGGGAAGCCCATGTTTTCCGCCTGATAGAATCGCTTGGAGTCGTTGTCGTAGCGAGTGGCGTAGAGGTCGTAGTTGCCATAGCCCTCGTCACATCGGGCTGCAAAGTAGAAGGTCTGACCGTCGGGCATGAGGAAAGGATAGTTGATGTCGCCCTCGATGCCGAGTCCTTCGATGACCTCACCTTCGACGAGGCGGTCGTTTTCGAGATAATAACGTATCAGCTGCAGATTGGTGCTGTCAGTACCTTCAGGTCGGAGCACCATGCCGTTGAGCTGGGTCTGATACTGCACGATGTCGCCCTTGTTGGAGAGTTTCAACGAACCGAGGTCGGCCGAGAGGGGATAGGCTTTGAGGAACTCCTTCTTATCCACCACGACACTATCGACAATGACCACGCGATCCACGCCACGCAATCCGTTCTCGCCCTTGTGGCAGATGCTGACCACCTTGTCGGAGTCGGCAGTCGATTCACGTCTGCGTCTGGCGGTCGTGATGAGTTTCTTGGCGGCAGCGTCGGCCTTGCTGAAGTTGAGTTGCATCACCTCGTGGCTCAACTCTTCGTGGGAGGAGATGGGGGTGATGTAGGGGTAGTGCACCACCTGCGGTTCAGCCTTTGGCACATGGAAGCTGAACAGCGTGGAGATGCTGTCGGTCTGTGCAGAGGCTGTGATGGCAGCACAGGCAATCATCAGTGTGAGTATCTTCTTCATATAATATATATAATGAGAATCGCCCAGCGCATGGGCTGGCGTGGGCTGGTTATATTAGTTCTACAATTGTGATGCCAGCGCCTCCGAAGCGGATGTCTTCATCGTAGAAGTCGGCCACAGGGGGCATGGTGTTGAGGTATTGTCGGATGACCGTCTTGAGGGCGCCTGTTCCAGTGCCGTGCAGGATTTTCACACGGGATGCACGGGCAACGAGGGCATCGTCGATGAAGTAGGTGACAGCTTGGATGGCTTCGTCTCCACGCATGCCGCGCACATCGAGTTGCTCTTTGAAGTTGAGCGTGGTGTTACGGATTTCGTTGCGGGTCTGCACGCTGACGAAGGTGGCAGCCACGTTCTTCTCCTTCTGTGGAGCCTCAGCAGGTTCGAGGCGGTTGAGCTTCACGTTCGTGGTGATGTGGCCGAAGATGACGGTGGCTTCGTTACCGTTCACTTTCTGGATTTGGCCGACGGTGGTCTGCCCTTTCATCCTCACGTAGTCGTTCGCTTGAAGCGGTCGGGGTCCCTCATTGTTAGTCGTTTGATTAGGCACATCGCGTGAGCCCTCCCCCCTTGGGAGTTGGGGGGCATTCTTCTTCTCCTCCTTCCGCTTCCTTCTTGCCACCAGTTTCTCCATCTGTCTGCGTATTTTTTCGTCGGCGATGTCGGGGTCAATCTCGCGGATGTCTTGCTTGAAGTCGGCGAGGTCCTGACGGATCATGCGGGTGCGCTCCTTCTCCGCCTGTGCCTCCTTGATGTCCTTGATGGTCTGCTCGATCTTGGCGTTCGATTCCTTGAGCATCTGCTCCGCCTCCTCCTTGGCATGGGCGATGATGACCTTGCGCTGGTCGTGCAGTTTCTGGATGTCCTCCTCATATCGTTGGATGGTCTGCTCCATCTGCTTCTCGTGCTGATGGATGCTCTGGCGCTTCTGTTCCCAGTAGCGCTTGTCGCGCACGATGTCCTGCAAGTATTTGTCGGAGTTGATGTAGTCCTTGCCCACGATCTCGCTGGCATCCTTGATCACCTCGTCGGGGATGCCGGTCTTGCGGGCAATCTCGATGGCGAACGAACTGCCGGGGTTGCCGATGGAGAGCTGGAAGAGGGGCTGCATGAGCTGGCGGTCGTAGAGCATGGCGCCGTTCACAATGCCCTCCGTTTCCTGGGCATAGTGCTTCAGGTTCTGGTAGTGGGTGGTGATGACGCCGAACGCATGCTTCTTGTTGAAGACCTTCAGCATCGCTTCCGCCATCGCACCGCCAATCTGAGGTTCCGTGCCGCCACCGAACTCGTCGATGAGGATGAGACTCTTCCCGTCGCAATGCTTCATCATGTTCTTCATGTTCAATAGGTGGGAAGAGTAGGTCGAGAGGTCGTTCTCCAGGCTCTGCTCGTCGCCGATGTCGATGAAGATGCTCCTGAAGATGCCGAAGATGCTGCTCTTCGCCACCGGCACAGGCATGCCGCATTGGAACATGTACTGCAACAGTCCCACCGTCTTCAGACACACCGACTTGCCGCCAGCGTTCGGACCCGAGATGAGCAGGATGCGCTGCTTCTGCGTCAGCGTGATGTCGAGCGGAACCACCTTGCGCGGTTCCTCCTCCTTATGTTCTATATTATAGGTGTCGAACTTCAGTTCCAGCAGCGGATGCACGGCAATCGCCCAGTCCAGCAGCTGCTTGTTCTCCATGCGTGGCTCCGTGCTCTTCGTGATGATGGCGAACTTCGCCTTGGCGCGGATGAAGTCGATCTGTGCCAGGAACTCATAGCTTCTGAGCATGTCCTCCACCTCGGGACGGACTGTCTGCGTGAACTCCATCAGGATGCGGTTGATCTCCTTCCGCTCCTCACTCTCCAGCTCGCGGATCTTGTTGTTCGCCTCCACCACCTCGGCAGGTTCGATAAAGACCGTCCTGCCCGTGTCCGACTCGTCATGCACGATGCCACGGATCTTTCGCTTCATCGCCGGAGCCACAGGGATGACCAGTCGGCCGTCGCGCAGGGTGGGGGATACGTCCTTGTCGATGAGTCCCTCGCCTTTTGCCGAGCGGAGGATGTTCTGCAAGGCTCTCGACACACTGCCTGCCGTCGATGCCAGCTCCTGACGAATGCTGAGCAGTGCCGGCGACGCCGTGTCCTTCACATGACCGAACTTGTCGAGGATCTGGTCGATGCGCTTCACCATCTGCGGATAGGTCTTCACCTCCTGGGTCAATGCATATAAATAAGGATAGAGGGGGATGGTGTTGTCATCGTCCGAGCAACGCTGCAGGAACGTCACAATATTATATATAGTAAGCAGCGAGCGCTGCAGGCAGAACAGCTCCTCCACATTGAAGCTCGTGTTCTGGATGCGGATGCGCTTGAGCGAAGCCCGCACATCGAAGAAGTTCTGGTCGGGGAAGTCCTCGCCCTGCACGATGCGCATCATCTCCATCGTCTGCTTCACCTGCCGGCGGATGCTGTCGAAGTTGGCCGAGAACTCCATCTCGCGCACCAGCCCCTCGCCCAACGAGCAGAGGCACAGCCCCGTGAGCCGTCCCCTGATCTGGTCGAAACCAATCTTCTGTTCGTATGTCTGTGGATAAATCACAGTGTTTAGGAGTTCAGGCTATGATTACAATCCTCGTCCGTGACAGTTCTTGTATTTCTTGCCACTGCCGCATGGACAGGGGTCGTTACGTCCAATTTTAGGTCCGCTGTTCACGATGGGTGAGATGGGTTGGCGGGCACGGGTGTCGGTCTGAGCCGCTTGTGCCTGCTGACGCTGGGTCTCAGAGAGCTCGTCGAGGTTCTGGTGAGTCTCGGTGAGGTGCTCATGACTGGGCTCTTCCATCGAGGATGCAGGTGCTTGATGCACGTCACGCTCTTCAGCGATAGGGATGGAGCAGCGCATGAGGACGGAAATGGTGCCGTCGTTGATTTCGTTGACCATCGTGTCGAAGAGGTTGACAGACTCGAGCTTGAAGATGAGCAGCGGGTCTTTCTGCTCGTAGGAGGCGTTCTGTACAGATTGCTTCAGTTCGTCGAGGGCACGGAGATTCTCCTTCCATGCGTCGTCGATGGTATGGAGCAGAATGGCCTTCTCGAAGGCGACGAGGATGGAGTTGCCCTCGGTCTCGTATGCTTCCTTGAGAGGGATGCTGATCTGATAGACGCGACGTCCGTCGGTGATGGGTACGAGGATGTTCTCGTACATATTTCCCTTGGTCTCATAGACCTGCTTGATGACAGGGAAGGCAACAGATGCGAGACGTGCAGAGCGCTTCTTGAAGGAGTCGATAACGATGTCGAAGGCCTGGTCTTCGAGTTTCTCGCGACTCTCGTTTTCGAAGGTCTCCATGTCGAACGGAATCTCCATGGCGAAGATGCGCAGGAAGTCTTCCTTACAGCTCTCGTAGTCGCCATTGTGGAGGATATGCACGACACGATCCCAGATCATGTTGGAGATGTCCATGCCGATGCGCTCTCCCATGAGGGCATGACGACGACGCTCGTAGATGACCTTACGCTGTTTGTTCATCACATCGTCATATTCAAGCAGACGCTTACGGATACCGAAGTTATTCTCCTCGACCTTCTTCTGGGCACGCTCGATGCTCTGGTTGATCATCTTATGTTCAATCATTTCGCCATCCTCGAAGCCCAGACGGTCCATGACCTTCGAGATGCGGTCGGAGGCGAACAGACGCATGAGCTTGTCTTCGAGAGATACATAGAAGACAGATGAACCTGGGTCTCCTTGACGTCCGGAACGACCACGCAACTGGCGGTCCACACGACGGCTCTCATGACGCTCAGTACCGATGATGGCAAGACCACCAGCAGCCTTCACTTCGTCTGAGAGCTTGATGTCGGTACCACGACCTGCCATGTTCGTGGCGATGGTCACGGCTCCCAGCATCTTCTCTTCCTTGGTGCCGTCCTCGTTGATGACTTCACCCATGTTGCTTTGACCTGCCAATGCCACGATGTCTGCCTCCTTCTGATGGAGCTTGGCGTTGAGCACTTGGTGTGGTATCTTGCGCATGGAGAGCATACGGCTGAGCAACTCAGAAATCTCGACCGACGTGGTACCCACCAGGGTAGGACGTCCGCTGTTGCGCATCTTCACAATCTCCTCAATCACAGCGTTATACTTCTCGCGGTTGGTCTTGTACACGCGGTCATTCATGTCGATGCGGGCAATGGGTCGGTTGGTTGGAATCTCCACTACATCGAGCTTGTAGATGTCCCAGAACTCGCCTGCTTCGGTGATGGCGGTACCGGTCATACCTGCCAACTTATGATACATGCGGAAGTAATTCTGCAGGGTGATGGTGGCGAAGGTCTGAGTGGCTGCCTCTACCTTCACACGCTCCTTGGCCTCGACTGCCTGATGAAGTCCATCGCTCCAACGACGACCTTCCATGATACGACCTGTTTGTTCATCGACAATCTTCACCTCGCCGTCCATGATGACATAGTCGTCGTCCTTCACGAACATGGTGTAGGCCTTGAGCAACTGCTGGATGGTATGCACACGCTCTGCCTTCAGGGCATAGTCCTGCATGAGGGCATCCTTCTTGGCAAGCTTGTCGTCTTCGCTCTCGAACTTTTCTGTTTCGAGTTCAGCGAGCTGGGTGGTGATATCTGGAAGCACGAAGAACTTGTCGTCCTTCACAATGTTGGCAATGAGTTGGTTACCCTTATCAGTCATTTCCACCGACTTCAGTTTCTCATCCACCACGAAGAACAGTGGTTCGATGGCTTCTGGCATGCGTCGGTTGTTGTTCTCCATGTAGATTTCCTCCGTCTGGAGCAGACCTGTCTTGATACCAGGCTGTGAGAGGAACTTGATGAGGGCGTTGCTCTTTGGCAAACTCTTATAGGCACGGAAGAGGGAGAGGAAACCTTCAGTCACATCATCCTTGTTGTCCGACTCAATGAGTTTCTTGGCTTCTGACAAGTAGTTCTGCGCCAAACGACGCTGTGCCTCGACGAGCTGTTCCACGATGGGGCAGTACTCCTCGAACATCTGCACATCGCCCTTCGGAATAGGACCTGAGATGATGAGTGGGGTACGTGCATCGTCAATGAGCACAGAGTCCACCTCATCGACAATGGCATAGTTGTGGATGCGCTGCACGAGGTCTTTCGGTGCCATCGCCATGTTGTCACGCAGATAGTCAAAGCCGAATTCGTTGTTGGTACCGAAGGTGATATCTGCTTGATAAGCCCTGCGACGTTCCTCAGAGTTGGGTTGATGCTTGTCGATGCAATCTACACTCAAACCGTGGAACATGTAGAGGGGACCCATCCACTCAGAGTCACGTTTAGCGAGGTAGTCGTTGACTGTCACTACATGCACACCATTGCGTGAAAGGGCGTTGAGGAACACAGGCAGCGTAGCCACGAGGGTCTTACCTTCACCTGTCGCCATCTCAGCTATCTTACCTTGATGCAGTACGATACCACCGAAGAGCTGCACGTTGTAGTGAATCATGTTCCACGTCATCTCATTACCACCAGCAACCCAATGGTTGTGCCAGATGGCCTTGTCACCGTCGATGTCCACGAAGTCATGCTCGATGGAGAGGTCGCGGTCGAAATCTGTGGCAGTCACAATGATATCACCATTCTCTGCCTCAGCGAAACGACGGGCAGTGTCCTTCACGATGGCATACACCGTAGGCAGCACCTCTGTCAGTCCTTCCTCGAAAAGGTCGAGTACCTCCACCTCTTTCTTGTCAATGGCCTCAAAGATGGGTTGGCGCTTATCAATCTCCGTCTTTTGAATCTGTTCTTTCAGTTCGGCAATCTCAGCTCGCTTGCCTTTCACTTTATCCTGAAGCTGTGCCTTGATCTCATCTACTTTGGCACGAAGTTCATCATTACTGAGCTTCTGAATCTCAGGTTCCACAGCAAGCACCTGCTCCACAATCGGGCGAATCTCCTTGATATCGCGAGCCGCCTTGTTGCCAAACAATGTGCTCAAAAACTTATTTAATGAAAATCCCATATTATATTTACAATTTACTATTTACTATTTTTTTCAATTTATTATTATTGGACCAAATTATTGGCAATTATTGGTAATTATTGTTTTTCCCAGCCTCCAAAGGAGGCGCAGGAGCCTTAAAAAAGCGGCGGACTCGAACAACCATTAGGTGCTCTAATCCTTATATGATGTGCCACTGTTGGCGCAATGCAATCCACTGTGACAGGTGTCGCCACCTTCTCAGCCTTTATTGTATATCCAAAGAAAATCAACGGGAACTCGAAGAAGGAGTCACGCTGCATGCGTTTCGTGCCTCGGTCCTCATCCACAATGTTCCACCCTGGTGAAACCTGCACAATGATGTCCCCCGAACATTTAGGATTGAAACCATTTCGGATGGTGCTGATGCCTGGTGTCCATGCCCCTTGTGTGATGCGATGGGAAGTGAAGACATCCCTCACGCCGCTGAATTGGAAAAGGAAATCCTCGCAATGTTCCAGCACCTCAGCCAGTTTCAGTTGCTTCTGCTCTAGAAGCTTATGACTCAGATAGAACTGGTTCCCATAACAGCTCTCTACATATTGCCCATTGCCGTACATGGCACAAAGGTACATGTTCAGCAGGGTACCGCAACGGTTGATGTTGAACTCGCCCGTCGGGATGCGGTAGGTCGCCAATTCCTCAGAGTTGTCCACCTCGTCATATCCTGTTGAGGTGATATAAATGAGGGTCCTGTCCAAACCCACCAGCTGGTCAATCTTCTGCAACAGCGTAGATAACTCTTCATCCAGACGGATGTAGGTGTCCTGCAATTCCGTTGTGGTGCTGATGGTGTTGTCTGCATGGAAGTTGCCAGCATAGTAGCAGATGGACAGGAAATCCGTCACTTCGTCCATGCCCGCATGACCGTTCTCGATGCAGGAACGTGCCGCTTTCGTCACCTCCTCATTGACCAATCCCGAGGTCTTGAACACCCTGAATCTGCTATCTCCTGTGAAGCGATGCGAGAAAGACTTTTGGGGTGTGGTCAGATAGTAGTTATAGGTTCCAACTACATCGTTCTTCGGATTCCATGTCAATGAAGAGATTCTGTCTGCGATGGAACCACCATCCAGGTAGCGGAACCATGAAGGTGCCTCTCCGTAGTAGGTGGTACCAGCCCACTTACCGCTTTGATTGTCTATCCACATCGCCCAATCAGCAGCATGACCTGCTCCAAGAATGGCAACTTCCCGATAGGGTGCTACACTATATACCAGTGCCTTGCCTTTGGTGGCAGCTTTCAGTTCGTCACCAATCGTGCTGACCAAGAGATGCTTGGGGGAAGAATTGTCGCTGGTGCCCACACCCTTGTGATTGCGGTCATCCACACAATAGTTCGTGTGGAGTTCCGTTCGGCTCATCCATTCTTCAGCAATGATGCCATGATTGTATGGAATAGTGCCCGTCACGACCGATGCGATGGCCGATGCACGGTCAACTGGTGTGTGCTGATATTGTACGTTCGAATAGACCTGCCCCTTCTCCAACAGGAGTTTGAAACCGCCGTCACCATAGAGTGGCATGAAGGCGTTCAGATAGTCAGAACGGAGTTGGTCGATGGAGATGCCTACAACCAATCGTGGCACAGAGCCTGTCTGTGCCATCGTGCCAGCCATTGCGATGGAGGCAAAGAATGTTGTAAGTATCTGCTTCTTCATGATCTGGAGAGATTAAATCCTTGAAACTTTCCGAAGGGGGATCTTCGTTGAGCACGTGGACTGGCAAAATGAGCTTGCGACAGCGCTCTGATGAGCAGGCTGACCACCATCAGCCACGTGGCTGGGTTGAACGACTGCGGACATAGGGTCATTGTGACCAGAAATGCCGACAAGACTGCCAGATTGATGTATGCCACCCGATTGTGACGCTTCGTCCGTTGACAATAGATGAGCCATACAACATAGAGGAGGGGTAGGGGATTCAGGATGATGACGAGCCAGTTGCTATCCACAGCCGGGTGTTCGGAGAGGAAGAAGAGGAATGCCACCAGCAAACCTGCCAATCCCTGACACACATGCATCACCACATCCATCCATAATACATACCGACGGTGTCTCAATTCATAAGCGAACAAGGCCAACGTGAACAGCAACAGCAGCGAGAACACAAACAGGGGTGAGCCTACTGTATAAGCCTTTTCGGGTTCATTCGTGTCCTCCAGCACAACGGCTCTTCCGCTGATATATTCCACCTGTGTGCCGTCCTGTCGGATGATGTGTGCCCCGTCTGACTCTCTTCTCAACACATCGGGCAGGAACATCATGATGCGGTCTGTCACCTTTTGGTCAATCTCTGCACCAAGAATGAGGTCGATGCCGAATGCCACCCAAGGTGATGTCTCCAAGCAATGGTGCAACATCTCCCTCACCGTGATTTCCGGGTTGGTCACCTTGGCATATTCGATGTGTCCATCCACTGCCTTCTCGATCATGTCACGTGCACGCTCTGTGCAGTTATCGTAGAGCCAATTGTATCTATATTCCTGATTCTCAGGACGAAGATTTTCCAATAATAAGGTAAGCAGACGGTTCGCTTCTTCCTGACTCAGATTCAACACTTGCTCAGAAACGCCATTGCCCAACATGCCGTAGCGATACTTCAGGAACTCAAACTCCTCCGCATCCAGCAGGTAGTCGGTCTGTCCGAGCACAAACTTCAGCACGAAGTTGTTGGCATTGTAGTCGAAGCAACCGTAGTTGAAAACCACATCCCGATGAATGGTGTAGTCTCTTACACGCAAGGCGGTGTGTCCAAACTTCGCATACATGTCTTTGCCAGGGGTGCAAGTCAATAGGGAAACCTCGATGGAATCCATCTGGGAAACCACAGAGGCAGAGTCCTCGGCAGATGACGCATCCTGTGCCGACATGGGGAGCCATGCCAGCAATATAAACGCCAATAAATAGATATGTCTTACGTGTGTTGCCATTTTTTGCGAGTGCAAAGGTACAAAAAATATTCCGAAATACATGTCAATACTGCCAATCTTTTACCAGAATGTAACTTTTTTAAGAAATAGTGTGTCAAATATTTCTTTCGATATGAATTTTATTCCTATCTTTGCACAGTTTTTGCAAATACTTTATCAATATTTATCAATAACTTTATTACTAGCCAATGAAGCACCTAATTGCTGTATTCCTGATGGGTGTGCCGCTTGCGCTAACGGCACAGAACCCTGTCATCCGCAATCAATTTTCGGCTGACCCAACTGCGCGCGTATTTAATAATAAGGTGTATCTTTATCCATCGCACGACATCAAACCTCCTGTTGGACAGCGCCAGGACTGGTTTTGCATGGAAGATTACCATGTGTTCTCATCGGAGAATCTGACCGACTGGACAGATCACGGCATGATTGTCACGCAGAACAAAGTGCCTTGGGTGAGACCTAACTCCTATTCCATGTGGGCGCCCGACTGCGTTTACAGGAATGGGAAGTACTATTTCTATTTCCCATCTTCTCCTAATGCTGGAGGCGGCTTTGCTGTGGGTGTAGCTATCGCTGACAGCCCAGAGGGACCCTTCATTCCTGAACCAGAGCCTATCAAGGGCATCAATGGCATCGACCCATGCGTGCTCCAGGCATCAGACGGTAATGCCTACATTTTCTGGGGCAATGGAATGTGCGCCAAACTCAAGGAGAACATGAAGGAACTGGCTGACGACAATCCGAAGTCAACCAGAAAATTTGGTGACCGCGAGTTTGAGATGGTGGGTGTCAACTGCCTCCAAGGTCTGCCCAACCGTCAGGCTGAAGGCCCATTCGCTTTCGAGTACAACGGCAACTACTACCTGACCTATCCTTACGTTCGTGAAAAGACGGAGGTTCTCGGCTATGCCATGAGTAAGAATCCGATGGGTCCATACGAATACAAGGGACTGATCATGGCTGAGCATGCTAACGGTTGTTGGACAAACCACCACAGCATCATCAACTACAAGGGTCAGTGGTATTTGTTCTATCACCACAACGACTTCTCTCCAAGCGACGACAAGCGCCGTTCTGTATGTATCGACAAGTTGACATTCAATGCCGACGGTACCATTCAGGAGGTGAAGCCAACCATGCGTGGTGTGGGTATCAACAAGGCAACTGAAAAGATTGAGATTGACCGTTACAGCTCTGCAAGCAGCGATGTGACTACGGAACTGATTGACACCGTCAACACCTTCCGCAGCTATCAGGCAGCGCTACCTAAGAAGGGCAGCTGGCTTTGCTACAAGGATGTGGACTTCAGCGACATCACTGAAGACAGCTACCTCATCATCAGCGTCAAGGCTGCTGGCAACACAGCGTTCTGCATTCGTGAGAAGAGTGCTACAGGCAAGGTGATTGCCAAGATTTCCTTGGATAATATTGTTCCACCAGAGACTCCCAATGCACAAGCTGGTGGTGGCATGATGGGCAGATTCCGTCGCGACCTGAGAAATCAGTGGCTCACTCAGACTGCCGCTTTGGCTTATGTGCCAAAGGGCGTGACCGACCTCGTGGTGACGAACGAAGGCGATGCAGAGATTGCTGTGGATTACGTGCTCTTCAAGAACCGTCCTAAGTACTTCTCACCATCTACTGCTGCTCCTATCGCACCAGACAGCGAAGGCTTCATCCACCGTTGGATGCTCTTGGAGCCTATCAACAAGCCCAACAGCGGCAATACTGTCTTCACCGACAGCTATCTGCGTGAGCACTTCAACAGAGAATACTTCAAGGGTCAGCAGACCATTCTGCCAAAGGATGGCCAGAAGGTGCAGGCTGTGTTCAAGCAGGAACAGGCTCCTGCAGGCTTCGGACGTGGCATGCAGCAGGCTCCAGCTCAGCCAGAGGTGAAGACTGTGAAGCAGACACTCACTTGGCATGCGCTCGACAGTGAGAACATGAACGTGAAGCTCTTCCGCTTTGCTGAGAAGTGGGGCGAACAGGTATATGGCGTGCTTTTCTGGGCTGTGACCATCATCGACTGCCCAGAGGACATCAAGGACGTACGTCTGGCTGTTGGTTCCAACTCCGCTTCGATGTGGTGGCTCAATGGCGAAGAGACCCTCCTGCTCTCTGGCGACCGCCGCATGGTGAAGGACGACGCGATGTCATCACGTGTCACACTGAAGAAGGGACGCAACGTTCTGCGCGGCGCCATCATCAATGGCCCTGGCATGAGCGACTTCTGTGTTCGCTTCCTCGACGAGAAAGGTAATCCTGTTACTAACTATTCAATCATAAACAACAAATAAGAGCATGAAAATACTTCGCAATATATTCGCTGCCAGCGCATTGCTTGTGGCAGCAACAGCTTCAGCGCAATCAGGACAACCATTCATCCACGACCCATCAACACTGGCAGAGTGTGATGGCAAGTGGTACACATTCGGTACAGGTGGCGGAGGTATCATCTCTGACGACGGATGGAACTGGCACAGTGGTGCCGAGCGCCCTGGTGGCGGTGCAGCCCCCGATATGATCAAGATTTGTGACCGTTACCTCTGCATCTATGGTGCCACAGGTGGTGGACTTGGCGGTGGTCACGCTGGCCGCATCCTCACCATGTGGAACAAGACCCTCGACCCCAAGTCGCCCGACTTCAAGTGGTCAGACGCTGTTGAGGTGTGCTACTCCGACGGTATGGAAGACCAGGATGCCATCGACCCAGGTGTGCTGCTCGACCCAACGACAGGTCGCCTCTGGGTGAGCTATGGTACTTACTTCGGCACCATCCGCCTCATCGAGCTCGATCCTCAGACAGGCTTCCGTGCAGCAGGCAACAAGGAAAAGGACATCGCCATCGACTGTGAGGCATCCGACCTCATCTATCGCAACGGCTACTATTACCTGCTCGGCACACACGGCACTTGCTGCGACGGTGTGAACTCCACTTATAATATTGTGGTAGGTCGTTCCAAGAGTGTACAAGGCCCATACATCGACAACGTAGGTCGTGACATGTATCATGGTGGTGGCAAGATGGTCATCGCTGCAGGCGACCGCAAAACAGGTGCCGGACACTTCGGACGCACCATCATCGACGAAGGTGTTGAAGTGATGTCATTCCACTGGGAGGCAGACTTCGACATGGGTGGCCGTTCCACACTCGCTGTTCGTCCTCTGCTTTGGAAGAATGACTGGCCAGTAGGTGGCGACCAGCTCAAAGAAGGCACCTACGAGATTGAGTCAGAGCGTCGTGGTTACTCCCTCGAACTCGCCGTCGATTTCGTACGCATGAACGTTGCTCGTGCTGGTGGTTTCGGAGGCTTCGGCGGTGGTCAGCAAGCCAATGCAGCACCTCCACAGCCAGTGGCAGAGCAGAAGCTCGAAGACGTCATCAGCACATGGCCATCAGGCAACATCCCATTGCGCATCGGCGACTACATGTTCCGTCCTCACCAGAAGTGGACCCTCACAGCCGTTCCAGAAGCAGGTGGTTACCTGAGCAACCCATACTTCAAGATCACCATCGCTGGTACCGACCGTGCCCTCGCAGCTACAGAAGATGTGGAAGTGACCACAGTCCCAGCTTTCACCGGTGCTCCTGAACAGCTCTGGCGCATCGAACAGCTCATCGACGGCACCTTCCGCATCATGCCAAAGCAAATCCCAGGCAAGGAAGGCACCAACACCAAATACGTACTCTACTCAGCAGGCGACAGCACACCAACCCTCGCCGAGTACGACTTCAACAGCGACAACTCCAAGTGGAACCTCCGCAGCAACCACTAATCGCGGAACCCACACATACTACCCCCAAGAAGCGGATGTACCCACATCCGCTTCTTCTTTTTCCCCCACGATATAAAATGAAAATTGAGAATTGAAAAATCATCGATCGACTCGAGTCAAAACTCAAATCGACTCGAGTGAAACTACAGGCGTTGAGGTTTATTTGTAGTCACACGTGGCAGCATTTTCTAGTGCACGTAGGAGAAATTACTACCACACGTGGCCGTAAATGATTCTCCTCGAAAGACAGTGCAAAGTTACAACACCCCTTCTACTATAGCCCCACCTCTCTGAGAGGGTGGGGCTATATAGAGAGGGGGTTATGAATCAAGCAGACTGTCGTGGCTGTTTTGGAAGAGGCGTGGGGCTCCTGCGCCTCCTTCTGAGGCTGGAAAAAACAATAATTACCAATAATTGCCAATAATTGAGGCCAATAATTTTGGAATTTCACGCACTTAGTCGTACCTTTGTCGCTAAATTAGGAAAAGAGGAGAAATATGGAAGAATTGGCAACTCTCAAGGAGGAGGAAAAGGTGCTGCTGGTGGAAACCGTGAAGCGGTTGCAGAGTTTGGTGGCGGAAGTTCTGAACCCTGAAGATTTCCATAAAGTGAAGGAGATTCTGTTTCGGGCTGTCGAAACAGATCAGTTGCATCGTGACCAGTTTGGACTGAACCCTATTCTGTTTGACTTGCAGACGGCGGTGATTACCGCGGAGGAGATTGGACTGAACCGTGCCTCCATCATCAGCATCTTGCTGCATAACTGTGTGTCTGTAGCTGCCATCTCGATGGAAGAAGTGAAGCACGAGTTTGGCGAGGATGTGGCACATATCATTCATGGCTTGTTGAGAGTCAATGAGCTGTATGCAAAGAATCCTTCGATTGAGACGGAGAACTTCCGCGACTTGCTCTTGTCGTTTGCGGAAGATATGCGTGTCATCTTTATCATCATTGCTGACCGTGTGAACCTGATGCGACAAATCAAGGATAAGGGAGAAGATGAGGAACGTCGTCGTGTGGCGACAGAAGCATCACATCTTTATGCCCCTCTGGCACATAAACTGGGTCTGTATCTCATCAAGAGGGAACTGGAAGACTTGTCGCTGAAGTATCTGGAGCCAGAGGTCTATTACATGATCAAGGAGAAGCTGAGCGCCACCCGTAAGGCGCGCGACCTCTACATCGCACGTTTCATTGCGCCTGTGGAGGAGAAGCTGAAGGCGGCTGGGCTCAAGTTCCACATCAAGGGCAGAACGAAGTCCATCCATTCCATCTGGCAGAAGATGCTGAAACAGAAATGTCAGTTTGAAGGCATCTATGATTTGTTTGCCATTCGCGTGATATTGGATAGCGCTCCTGAAAAGGAGAAACAGGAATGTTGGCAGGTGTTCAGCATTGTGACGGACATGTATCGACCGAACCCCAAGCGTATGAGGGACTGGCTGAGTGTGCCCAAGTCCAATGGTTACGAGTCGTTGCACATCACCGTGATGGGTCCAGAAGGTAAGTGGGTAGAGATACAGATTCGCACGGAGCGAATGGATGAGATTGCGGAGAGAGGTCTGGCGGCACATTGGCGATATAAAGGTGTGAAGGACAGCGGGACGAAACTGGAAGACTGGTTGCAGGACATCCGTTCAGCTTTGGAACACCATGAAGTGGAGAGTGACGAGCAGTTGATGGATCGCTTCAAGGTGGACTTGTACAGCGATGAAGTGTTTGTCTTCACGCCGAAGGGAGATTTGTTCAAGTTGCCGAAAGGAGCGACTGTGCTTGACTTCGCATTCCAAATACACACCAATGTGGGTGCTCATTGCACGGGTGGTAAAGTAAATGGTAAGAACGTGCACATCAGAACGCTGTTGCAAAGTGGTGATCAGGTGGAAATCCTCACCTCGCAGAAGCAGCAACCAAAGCGTGACTGGCTGAACATTGCCATTACCCCAAGAGCTCGTGCCAAGATTCGTCAGTCCTTGACGGAGCAGGAGATGCAGGTTTCGACCTTTGCGAAGGAGGCGCTGGAAAGGAAGTTCAAGAATAAGAAGATAGAGCCTGAGGAGTCGCTGATGATGCGCCTCATCAAGCGGATGGGTTATAAGCACGTGACCGAATTCTACAAGGCAATTGCCGAAGAGGTGCTGGATGTAAACACGGTCATCGAGCAGTATCAGGAGTTGCAGGAACGTGATGCCAATCCGAATGCCTTTTCAACGGAACAGCGAAGTGCAGGCAATTATGTGGCGCCCGTTCAGGATGACCATGCACAGGGAAATGCAGATGTGCTGGTGTTGGACAACAACTTGAAAGGGGTCGATTACAGCCTTGCCAAGTGCTGTAATCCGATTTATGGCGATGATGTGTTTGGATTTGTGACCGTGAATCGAGGCATCAAGGTGCACAGGAAGGACTGTCCTAATGCGCAGTTGCTCCGTGAACGGATGGGCTATCGTGTGCTCCGTGCTCGTTGGGCAGGAAAAGGCTCGAAGCAGTATCCTGTCACATTGCACGTGGTGGGACATGACGATATTGGCATTGTCAGCAACATCACTTCCATCCTGAACAAGGAGAAGAACGTGATGATGCGTGGATTGAGCATCCAGACATCTGAGGATGGACTCTTCTCGGGACAATTGACCGTCATGATTGATGACCAGAACCAGCTCACGCAGTTGATTAAGAAATTGTCAGCGGTGAAGGGCGTAAAAAGCGTGACACGATGAAGGTGGCCTTGGTGTTGGTTGGGAAGACGGTGAACAAGCATTTCGTTGAGTTGATTGACGAGTATGCTGGACGCGTGAAGCATTACATCGGCTTCGACATCATCACCATTCCCGAACTGAAGAACACCAAGAGTCTCTCTGCCGACCAGCAAAAGCAGCAGGAGGGAGAGCTCATACTGAAGCAGATGCAGGCAGGTGACTATGTCGTGCTGTTGGATGAGCATGGAAAGGAGTTTCGTAGTGTGGAGTTCTCTTCCTATATGGAACAGAAGATGCAGACGGTGAATAAGCGGTTGGTGTTCGTCATTGGCGGTCCCTATGGGTTCTCGCCCGATGTATATGCCAAGGCGAATGAGAAGATTTCGCTGTCGAAGATGACTTTCTCCCATCAGATGGTGCGGCTCATCTTCGTGGAGCAACTCTACCGAGCCATGACCATCATGCGTGGCGAACCGTATCATCATGAATAAAAGAGGGAGTAGAAGAGGGAGTTAATTCGCTTCGCTCATTGGAGTTAAAAGGAGGATACCAATTGACAATAGATACGTCCTGCACGAAGTGCTTAACTTCCAATTAAACTTCCACTTTAACTTCCAATTAAAACAAAAATCAACAACTATAAACCAAATAAAATCAAACAATTAACCTATGAATGTAAAACAAATTCTATTGTCAGTTTTGGCATTAGGTAGCCTGACAGCACAGGCGCAGAAGACACCCGTGTGGTGCGACCCCAGTGTGAACGAGATCAACCGCAAGATGGATGTGGCTCATTACTTTGCCTACGAGAGTGAGGCATTGGCCAAGCAGTCACAAAGTCCGAGAGCCAACACGAAGGCGAAGTCAAGCCGCTACATGAGCATCGAGGGCAAGTGGAAGTTCCATTGGGTGGAGAGTGCCAACGAGCGTCCCGAGGGATTCTATGCGCTGAATTATGACGACTCGCATTGGGGCTCGATGCCTGTGCCTGGAATATGGGAACTGAATGGTTACGGCGATGCCATCTATGTGAACACCTCCTATGCATGGCGTAGCGACTGGACTGGTGAACCACCAGCTGTGCAGGACAAGGGCAATCACGTGGGCTCTTATCGTCGCACGTTCACCATCCCTGCCGATTGGAAAGGCGAGGATGTGTACATGCACATCGGTTCTGCCACTTCCAACATCACAATTTACGTGAACGGCAAGTATGTGGGCTATTCTGAGGATTCCAAGGTAGCTTGCGAGTTCGACATCACTAAGTACATCATTCCTGGCAAGGAGAATCTGATTGCCATGCAGATCATGCGTTGGTGCGATGGTTCTTGGAACGAAGACCAGGACTTCTGGCGTCTCTGCGGTATTGCCCGCGAGGCTTATCTCTATGCACGTCCGAAGGCGCACATCGACGATGTGTTCATCACGCCCGATTTGACCAACAACTACAACGATGGTAAGCTCTCCATCAAGTTGACAGCTCCTGCTGCTGCTGGCAAGACATATAAAGTTCAGCTTTTCGACCCATCGGGCAAAGACGTCACTCCTCAGCAAGTGGGTGACCTTACCATCAAGAAGGATGGGGTAGGGACAGCCGAGATTCTCGTCCCCAATCCGCAGAAGTGGACAGCCGAGACTCCTAACCTCTACAATCTCTGCATCTCCCTGTATGATGGCAGCAAGCTCTTGGAATGTATCCCTCAGCGCGTAGGCTTCCGCAAGGTGGAGATTAAAAACCAGCAGCTGCTCGTGAATGGTCAGCCCATCCTCATCAAGGGTGTGGACCGTCACGAATTGGACCCCGATGGCGGTTATGTCGTATCGGTTGACCGCATGATTCAGGACATTCAGGTGATGAAGCAGCTGAACGTGAATGCCGTGCGCACCTGCCACTATCCCGACGATCCCCGTTGGTACGACCTTTGCGACGAGTATGGCATCTACGTCACCGCCGAGACCAACATCGAGAGTCACGGAATGGGCTACGGAGAGAAATCGCTCTCTAAGGATGCCCGTTTCCACGACACGCACATCGAGCGTCAGCGCCATAATATATATGTATTGAAGAATCATCCTGCCATCATCGTGTGGTCGTTGGGCAATGAGGCTGGCTATGGCAAGAACTTCGAGGACTCCTACGACTTCGTGAAGGCTTACGACCCATCTCGTCCTTGCCAGTATGAGCAGGCAGGCAACTGGGGCAAGTCCGACATCTACTGCCCGATGTATGCCGACTACGGACATTGCGAACGCTACTGTGGCGAGGGCAATGCGCGTCCGCTCATCCAATGCGAGTATGCCCACACGATGGGTAACTCAGGCGGTGGCTTCAAGGAGTATTGGGATCTGATTCGCCGTCTGCCCAACTATCAGGGTGGCTACATCTGGGACTTCATCGACCAGGGTTTGCGCAGCACCAGCAAGATTACCGGCAAGCCCATCTGGGCGTATGGTGGCGACTTCGGTCGTTTCCCTGCCTCCGACAACAACTTCAACTGCAACGGCGTCATCAATCCTGACCGTGTGCCCAATCCTCATGCCTACGAGATTCAGTACTACTACCAGAACATCTGGACATCCATGAAGGATGCCAAGAAAGGTGAACTGGTAATCTTCAATGAGAACTTCTTCCGTTCGCTGACAGGTGTTTCTTTGAACTACACCATCGTGGTGGACGGAAAAGTGGAAGCTTCTGGCTCTAACAATCATTTGGACATTCAACCCCAGCAACGTGCCACCATCACACTTGACTGGTTGGATAAAATCCTTGCCAACGATGCCTTCAAGGGCAAGGAAATCTTGTTGAACCTCGAATTCAAACTGGAACAGGACGAGCCTCTCCTCAAGGCAGGCACCACCATCGCCCATCAGCAGTTCATCGTCGCTCCTTACACCTTCCCAACGGCTGAAGCTGTTACCGCTCAGCAGCAGGACAAGCAGGCTGTCAAGCTTGACGACCGTGCCATCTTCGCCATCCTCTCAGCCAATGGTGTCAACGTGACCTTCAACAAGCGTTCGGGTTATATTTCCTACATCGATGTGGACGGCACACCCATGATGACCGACGATGCCGAGCTCATTCCTGACTTCTGGCGTGCTGCCACCGATAATGACTTCGGCGCAGGCATGCAGAACCGTCTTGCCGCATGGCAGCATCCTCGTCTCGAAAGGAAGGCCTTCAACATCAAGCAGGACGGCACCAACTATGTGGTCACAGCCGAATACAACATCCGTGAGCTCGAGGCCAACGTGAAGCTCACCTACACCATGACGCCCGAGGGCAAACTCGTCGTGAAGCAGGATCTCAGCGTCAGCGAGGAAGCCAAGAACCGCAAGGACGACCGTGGCCGCCTCACCATGCCGCAGCTCCTCCGCTTTGGCATGCAGATGCAGATGCCGAAGGAGTTCACACAGATTGAATACTACGGCAAGGGTCCTCACGAGAACTACATCGACCGTGCCAACAGCCAGAACATCGGCATCTGGAAGCAGACCGTCGCCGAGCAGTTCTGGGGATATGTGCGTCCGCAGGAGACTGGCACCAAGACCGCTGTCCGCTACTGGAACATGACCAACCCCGCTGGCAAAGGACTCCGCTTCGAAGGTGTCCAGCCGCTCGAGATGCAAGCGCTCAACTACACCGAAGACGACCTCCAGCCCGCACGCAACAAAGCGCAATGGCACAGCGGCGACCTCATCGAACGTCCCTTCACCGACCTCCACATCGCCCTCCGCAGCATGGGTGTCGGATGTGTGAACTCCTGGGGTGCATGGCCACGCAGCGAGTACCAGATGCCATATCAGGACTACACATATACTTATATCATCTCGCCCGTGAGGTAATCTCCCTAAAGAAGAAAGCGTAAAGACCCCTCGGTGGACTTATCCCCGGGGAATAAATAAAAGCACCCGTGCAGCAATTACGTTGCACGGGTGTTCCCATTTTCGGATTGTTTTGTTTACTATTTGGCTTATTTGGCATTTGGCGTTTGGCGCTTTATGCCGTCACGTAGATACCAGAGCAGTAGATGTTTTGATAGTCACGATCCTTGTAGTGGTTCACGCTGAGACTGACAAGGGCTTCCACACGTGTGCCAACTTCGAGGCTGAAATTGCGGGCATTGTCGCCTTTCAACGTCATCAGCAGGGCTTGTTCGTGGGTTTTCACCCTGCCGTCTGAGTATTTTGTTTCCTCGTTCCACACTACGGTAATGTCGCGATTGCACCACACATTGCCTGTCTCATTGGCGACACCCTGCTTCAGGTCGCCCACTTTGGTTAATGTACCTGTAATTCTCATTTCTTCTTTGATTTTTTATGGTTATTATTGTTGTTAACTTTCCGATAGTGATTGTTGTCACATTTCTCGATAAACTCAGCTCTCTGCCATGCCAACAGCAAACCACGTTCACGCTGTTTCACCCCTTGTGCCGACATCGTCTTCTGCAAGTCTGAGAGCGTGAATTCTTCGGGTAGGCTTTCGAAGAGGGTCACAGTCTTGGTGCGACGCTGATGGGGGATGTTCTCACTTCTGGCAACAAGGTCGTTGTACTGGTCGCCAAACTTCATGAGCACGTTCGTCAGGATTCTGTCAGCAGCCCAAAGCACAAATCGTTTCACCTCCTCACGTTCTTTCTTTCCCACCGACTTGCTCACCATCATGTGGCACACCATCGCCACCATTCCCAAACGGAAGGCATTCACCGAAGCACGTTTTCTGAAGGTGTCGCGGGCACGGTCACCCTCTTTGATGGCACGCAGACGCTGTCCCTCCAGCCAACTTTCCAGTGCCTTGTTCAGGAAATCGAGTTTCAACTCCGTCACAGGGGCGAGTGTGGCGCCATCTGCCTGCAAGGCATAGCGGTCATCCATCTCCTGAAGCAAACGGGTGAGACGTTCCTGTGTCTTCGGAGACATGGGAGTGGATTTCTGGTCGGATGTCCATTTCTGTGAGAATCCATCGTCGAGAATCTCAAAGATGGTGCGACTCACCAATCCATCCTCGCAGTCCTTGTAGAAACGATTCACGGCCTTAGGAGTGCCCAGCCATACGCTGTTCATCATGACAGGTACGATGATGCTGCTGTCCGAGCCAAAAGCTGAGTCGCATCCTGCCAGGCCGTTGTCGAACGAATACCTGAGCAAGTCGCCCTTTTCGCTCCATGAGGATTTCTGCGCCTTCACCAGCGAGTCAATCTCCTCGCAGGAGCAGAACAAGTGCAGACCCATGGCACGTTGCAGACGCATGAGCATCTTCTTCGTGGTGATGCTGGCGGTCACAGTACGCACCACCAATTCGGGCATGTCCGTCGTCATGACGCCAGCACCATTCTTCTTGCGCAATTCACGTTCCCAATCTCCTTCCATCACGCGACGCTTCTGATCTTCTTCGAACAGCCAACCCAACAGCATTTCCCAAGCATCCTTGCAGAAACTTTTGTTGCCGCTCTGACTGCCCTCAACACACAGCATCAGATTGGCATGGTGTCGCTTGTTGTCAGCATATCTGGCCACCACACGGCTCATCAGAATGCTTATCGCCACACAAGCCGTCAGCACCACCATTGGCTGAAACTTCGGAGGGAAGCATTTCGCCACTTCACGGATGATAGGAGGCCAAACAGGCAGAGGAACTAAGGGTTTGGATTCGTTCGATTCAGCCTCTATGGCTTTTTCAATCGCAGGCTTCAACAACTTCATGGCCTTCGACATGATGCTGCGCAGATGCTGGGTCAGAGGCTTGTTCGACTCCGTGTAGGTGTCATAGAAATCATCCACCAGCCTGATGCAGTCATCACATCCTGCATAGTTAGGCATGCGTTCCTCAATCACTTGCAGGAGTGCATCTTTCTTCACAATCTGGCACAACCCCACGCTAAGCACCGCCATCAAGTTGTTGTGGCAGAAGCCGTCTCGGTCCAGTACCACGTCGGTCAATCCTGCATCCTTTACACACAGGTCGAACACCTTACGTGCAAATTCAACTTGGGTGGCATCGGCATGAGTCGTGTCAACAGCAGCGCAACCATTAGCCTTCTGCATCACATCGCGACAGCCCTCCCCCTTTGGGGGTTGGGGGGCTCTCTTCTTCCGATGTTCGCGCTTCCATTTCTTCCCTTCCTCAATGGCGTTCTCTGGCACAAGCCCTGAAAGGTCTTCCTCCAGTCCTTCGTAAGCCATGTAGTACCAACGGTTCTTGTCCACCAGATAGGAAAGTCGACTGCTGTCCGAAGTGGAAGGGTCGTTTTCCAAACCCAACCACTCAGCCATCTTGGCTTGACACTCTGGAATGCTCTTACAGCCCTCCAGCCATTTGTAGAGAATGCGGATGCCCTCACCAGAAGGAGTACGATGAACACCCAAGATGATTTGGTCCATGTCGCGCCAATGCGTCAGCATCTTCTCCGAAACCACCTTCCACACCTCATCAGGGTTGCAGCCATCATGGTCGGTCAACACCACGCCCGTCATCTTACCCGTACCAGCTTGATGTGGAGCACCATCAGCAAACTGTTCCATCCAACTGACGGCAGGCAGCGTCTCCTGTTTCAACTTCTGACGCTCGTTGTGATCCTTCACGGCCTCCGTAGCGTCAACTTTAGCTCTCAGCTCCTCGCCCATCTTGTCGAGAAGTTGCTGAAGAGAGAGGTTTTCTGCCTCGGTGCTCTTCACGCTCGAATAAAAAGAAAAAGTCTTCTTTGTCATAATTATAAAATGTGTTTGTGTTGTGGTTATTCCTTATTTGGCATTTGGCGTTTGGCGCTCTTCATCGGGCAGGTTGTCTTTTAACTTCGTATACAAATCCATTACCTTCCGGCTTTCCAACGATGCCAGCAAGTCCATCGCATCGCGGAGCATCAGGCGCTTCATGTCAAGCAGATTGCCCTTGCGTTCGAAGCTGATACTCAGATAGATTTTCTTCTTGCTCACCCTCACAGTCCCAAAGTTGCTCGTGCAGAGAGTTAGGAACAGCCCATTCTTTTCTGGGTCGCTGTTGTACGGGGTGAACACCATGTCGCCGTTGTCGAAATAGGTGGCGCTACCTCTGATTACTTTTGCCATAGTCGTTTTGTTTTTTGGCGTGAATAATTAAGTTTATTTCTCATGGGCGCAAACAAAAGCTGCACCCGACTTTGGGAGTGTGTGACTCCGTTTGTCAGGTGCAAAGTTAGGGGTAAGAAAAAGCCCCCGCAAAGATTTGTTGCAGGGGCTGAAAAAGTTTTAGCTGCGTTCAGCCACGTTTAGCTGCGTTCAGCAGATTTAAGGATGATTAAGGCAGTTGGCATCTCTATGTGGCAAACTGCCGTTATTGTTCCCTTGCGCCAAAGGCTGCAAACTGCTGCTTCAGTATTCTAAACTGCTGAACATCGCGGTCGTTCTCATAGGGGTTGTCGAACGAGGTGATGTAGGTGGAGTAATTGGTAGGGGAGAGGCTTGTGCCAAAACGCTCGTTAAAGTCACTGACACTGGGCATGGGCGGCAAAAGCACACCAGCCTCCCGTGCTGCTCTGTAGGGCATCAGCACATGTTTGGGTGAAGTGGAAGGCGCCGTTTTCACCAGCCGACTCAGCAACGGCAATGCAGGGAACTCAACCATATGTTCCGTGCTGTTGGTGTTGCTTTCGTTGCCATAGTGATGGTGCGTCTCGTTGTGGACGGCATTGTCACCGTAGATGGTGCCATTGTTGTTTCCAAAGATGTTCATATTATTAAAGTTTTGTACAATTACACGTTTAGACTTTAGTTCCTCTGCTTTTCGCATTGCTTTGTCTCGCTGTCGTCTTGTGATGACCAAGGCTTTGTATCTCAAAGGACGGATTGTCTGTAACAGAAAATATGATGTTGCAACAGTACACAACATAGCTGTCGCACTGAATTTCAGTGATAAAAGGTTAGCTGCACCGACCATAAGTATCCCAGTGATAACACCGGTAAAAAAGAAAAAGATGATGGCTTGCAGCATGTGATGTCTTCTTATTCTTCGTTGGTTAAAGGCGACAAGAGACAATAGGCTTTCCAAGATGCTTTCCCTTATACTATTCCGTTTCATGCTGCAAAGTTACATAAATTTTTATAAATAACAACATGAAACTTTTTTTCACAAGAAAGTGGGCAAAAAAAACCCGCTCATCATTAGATAAGCGGAGCCATTTTTGTGTTGTCTTACTTTAGTGTGTCTTATGCCATTGATTTATACTCTTCCACAACTTTTCCCACATTGATTTCTTTGAGTTCGTTAGGCGCTTCGCTGCCCAATATTTTATAGTATTTTTCATACCATGTCACGACTTTCCCGACTTTTTCTTTAGTCTGTTCAATCGAAGCCTCTTTATCACAGATGAAATTGAAAACATCGAGCATCAGATTCTGATCGACTAATTTCTTGGCTTCATCTCCTTGCCCTGTGTATTTTAACTCCAACACCCTTTTAGACAATTGAGCGTTAGTTAGCCCACGGTTGCAGATTTTCAATTTCATTTTTTCCAAGTCATTTGACATGTCATTTTGTAGTCTTTTCTGTACTTCTACGTCATTTGTCATTCCCCAAATCTTAAAAAATAGAATAATGTTGAGAATTCCAAACACAAAACCAATAATCCAAAGAATAACGTCCATATTTCTCTACCCTGATTCGTGTCGGGCACAACTGTTAAGGTTAATACTATGTTTTTTTATTGTTATACAAAAAAAGCGCAAACCTCGCCATACACTCTGCTCGGTCTGCGACAACCTTACTATCCTATGGGAAGCTTGCACTTAATACGTACAGCTCCATTGGATAGTAATTTATGCTCATCTTTCTCTTTTTGAGGTCGCAGTTCAGCAGAGTGAATTGAGCAAAATATGTCATGCTCCTTTCGGAACACGTTGCAAATATATAGTGTTTTTTTTTTTTTTTTTTTGGATTTTGGAAGAAAAAATGGGAAAAAGTGAAAAAGGGAGTGTTTTTACATGATGAGGTGCAAAATGGGTAAAGAAAAAGGCTTGCCATCTTACATGCAAGCCTTGATGTTTATTCTTTTGCCTTTGCAACAAACTCGGCAGGTGTCATCACCAAAATGTCAAAGTCCTTGAAGCCCTTTTTGTCGCGAGTGATGATTACATCTGGATGATACGGGAGAGCTGACAAATACTGCACAGCATCTTCATAGTCGTAAGGTCTTAATCGAACAGCGCTTTGAAGTTGAAGTTTCTCTAAGGGTATGACATCAAGCAATTGGCATAGAGCATCAACCTTGTTGAGCATGATGTCAGAACCGAACGCTTTCTTTAGAATGTAGGCACTGTTGACAACTGTCAAAGCAGATGTTGTGGCATGAATCTTGCCTGCTTCAATCATGGCAAAAATCGCGGAAGCATCTTCAAAGAAGCCTTCACGTTCACCCATAAAATCAATGACAACATTGGTGTCGAGAAAAACATTCATTTTGCCCGTTCCTCCCACATTTCATCAAGTTCCTTGTCCAAGTCAAAGCCTTTGGGCAGTGGACCGCATGTCATGGCAAGCACCTTGGGCGAGGGTTTGTAGTCCTTCGGTATCTTTGGAAATACAAGTTCCTTCTTCTGTCCCTTGTTTTCCGCACTTTCAGCTGCCTCCATCAAATGATTGGCAAGCCAACGCTGGTTGCTGGCTGTTAGTGAAAGCCCTTGTAGGTAAGTCCACAGATGGTTGAGTGACACAGTATTCATATTCTGAAATGATTTGTTGGATGCAAATATAGTGATTTTTTTACAAACCAAAGGATTTTGGAAGAAAAAAGTGGAAAATGAAGAGTGAGGAGCCTTTGGAAAACTCCTGATGTGCGAAAAATCACTGCCAAAAGCGCCAAACGCCAAATGCCAAATAAGCGTGAAAAGGTCGGTTATTATATTTATATAGTTCCTATCCATTTACTTCTATCCCTATATATTATTATAATATAATAAGGGGAGGCGCATTTTTCTTATTTCTTATTTGGCGTTTAGCTTTTTGGCGAGGTGTAGCGCACACGCCATAAGGAAGGGTTATTTCTCCATAACCCAGCCTTATTTTCCAATAAGGAACGCTTATTGAATTACCTAAATCATCACTCTAAAAAAACTTTCAAATATATTGAAAATAATTTGATTATTGTTTGTGTATATCGGAATTATTTCGTAAATTTGTAGCGTAAAAGGAGAAGCCCTCACTCCTTGATGTTGGGGGCACAACACAAACACAAAATAAACATAAGGAACGTGAGTTCGACGAATTCAAAACAGTGCAAGTTGTGTGTCCACAACTCTTTCACATGCAATGCATGGTTTCTTTGGGAAGAAGCAGTAAGCGGCTAG
>CADCIO010000037.1 GCA_902801475.1 uncultured Bacteroidales bacterium | reverse complement strand
TGTTCCACCTCTTCCCATCCCGAACAGAGAAGTTAAGCCCGGGCGCGCCGATGGTACTGCACCGCAATGCGGGAGAGTAGGTCGCCGCCTTCTTGAGAGGGAGTTTCATGCAGAAATGCGTGGAACTCCTTTTTTTGTTCTTATTTCTTTGTATTGATTGAAATTTTTATTACCTTTGCAGTTCAATCACATAAAATGAATCGAATAACGCTTATATTATATAGAATGATGAGAGATGTCAGAAGTCTTTTGATATTGTGTTTATTGAGTTTGTTGCCGATAGGAACATGGGCAATGCCGGCGTTGTCGTCTGCAGATGTGTCAGTGGGTCCTACTGATGGTGACGGCAAACGGGTGTTGCATGGTCGTGTGACCGACGAGAAGGGTGAGCCGTTGCCGGGTGTCGCTGTGTTCCCGACGAATTTTGTGGAGTTTGGTGCAGCAACAGATATGGATGGTAAATATGTGTTGCAGAATGTGCCTGCCGAAGCGAAGTCGGTGACGTTCTTGATGTTGGGCATGAAGAAGGAAATCGTGATGATAGGCAAGAAAGCTCAGTTGGATGTGATGTTGATAGAAGATTCCCATTCGTTGGAGGATGTGGTGGTGACTGGTTATCAGAAGATTGACAAGCGTTATTCGACCAGTGCCGTGACCTCCATCAAGATGGAGGATGTGCATTTGCCAGGTGTGGCGAGCCTTGACCAAATGTTGGAAGGTAAGATTCCCGATATGGTGTTCACAACGAATAGTGGTGAAATCAATGCAACCCCTCGTTTGCGTATTCGTGGTACTTCTACGTTGATTGGTAACCGTGAACCCTTGTGGGTGTTGGATGGTATCATCCTGACTGACCCTGTGGCTTTGAGTCCAGATGTGCTGAACGACCCTGATTATGTGAATCGTATTGGTAATGCGGTATCTGGCATCAATCCTCAAGACATTCTTCGTATTGACGTGTTGAAGGATGCTGCCGCTACAGCCTTGTATGGCACACGTGCGGCGAATGGTGTGATTGTCATTACCACCAAGAGCGGTCGAGAGGGCAAACCTATCCTTTCTTATACCGCTACGATGACAGCTCGTCGCCGGCCATACTACACGGATTCCAAGATTAACTTGATGAATTCCAATGAGCGCATCCAGTTCTCTCAGTATCTGGTTGACCAACATTATTTGTATCCAAGCGGTATGCCTTTGGTGGGTTATGAAAACGCACTCAACAATCTGTATGCAGGCGTCTATACCCAGAGTGAGTTCAACAATGCCGTGAATGAGATGGCATCCATGAATACGGATTGGTTTGATATTCTGTGTCATAACTCTTTCTCTCATGATCATAGTGTGTCTGTTTCGGGTGGCAGCGACAAAATTCGTTACTATGCTTCGTTGGGCTATACTGACCAAGATGATGTCATCAAGAACACCACAAATCGTCGTTATACAGGTATGGCGAAGTTGGACATCCAGCTGATGAGTAAGTTGGATTTGGGCTTGAACATCAACGGCTATCACAATGACCGTAAATATAATGCCAGCAGAATCAATCCGACCGATTATGCTTATAGCACCTCACGTGCTATTCCTGCCTACAACAAGGATGGTTCTTACTATTATTATAAGAAGAACACAGGTGGCTTTGCCGGCTATCTGAACTATAATATCCTGAACGAGTTGGACAATTCTGGTCAGGACCAGTCCGTCAACAATATGATGGCGACTGCCAACCTGCATTTCCAGCCCTTGCAATGGTTGCATTTCAATGGCATCCTGTCCTTGAATTCTTCCTCCAGTTCAGCTGAAACCTTGTATGGGGAAAGTACCTTCTATAGTTCATCCCTGCGTCGGAGCGAGGTGGGGGTGTTGCCAGGCACCGATAGCGAGATGCCGTATGGTGGTGAATACACGAAAGCCACCACCAGTACGAAGGGCTATACCGCTCGTTTGCAGATGGATGTCAACAAGTTTTTGGGCGAAGATCAGTTCCATCTCATCAACTTCTCGTTGGGTGGTGAGGCATCATCTACACTCTACAAAGGTTATGAGCGCACCGATCGTGGCTACTATCCAGACCGAGGTGAGACCTTTGTGGTCAATGTACCTTCATCCTATACCAGTTATTACACATGGGTTAGTGGTAATGTACCAACAATTACAGACCAGAAGACCAATCTGCTGTCGGCATACGCCACCTTGTCATATACCTTCAAGGATTTGTTCACGCTCAATGCCAACACCCGTTTCGATGGCTCCAACAAGTTTGGTAGCCGCAGTAATGAGAAGCTGTTGCCCATCTGGTCAGTTTCAGGAAATGCCAATCTGAAGAGCATTGCGAAGCTTGATGTCGATTGGTTGGACAATCTGACGGTGAAGGCGTCCTATGGTGAACAGGGTAATATGTTGGACGACCAGACCCCGGTGATGGTCATCAAGAAGGGAACGATGGATGCTTACTATGGTGAGATGGTGACGACGGCGAAATACTTTGCCAACCCAGATTTGAAGTGGGAAAAGACCCATTCCACCAATGCGGGTTTTGAGTCCAGTTTCTTTGCAGGACGTTTCCAGTTAGGCTTTGAGTTGTTCCATAAGCGCACCACCGATGCTTTCATGTCGAAGACGATCAGCGATGTGAATGGCTACACTTCTTACATCGTCAATTCGGGTACCGTCATCAACAAGGGTTATAACATCACCCTCTCTGCAACCCCCATCAAGTTGCACCATTTCTACTGGATTCTCTCTGGTAACTTGTCAAAAATCAAGAACAAAGTCACCACAACTCCTGGTGGCGAGTCGTATGAGTTGCATGACTTCCTGAATGGTACGGCAGTGGTGGAAGGACAGCCTGTGGGAACGTTCTATAGTTATAAGTTCGTGGGTCTGAGCAGTGAAGATGGTGGTCCTATCTTCGAAGATTGGGAAGACCGCCAGAGTGAGATTGAGAATTTGAACAATTATGAAGCTTACACGAAGGTGCTTGTGCCGAGTGGCAAGCGTGAGCCAGACATCACGGGTAGCCTCTCCAACACTTTCACCTACAAGCAATGGCGTTTAGGTGTGACCTTCACTTATGCCTTTGGTGCCAGCACCCGTCTGTTCCGTCTTTACGATGACTTCACAGGAGGCTACTCCAGCGAGGCGAATGTGAGCCGTGACTTGATGGATCGTTGGCAGAAACCTGGTGACGAGAAGCACACGAACATCCCTTCCATCATGGGAAGTGGCAACAGCAGCTATTGGCAATATGCCAACCATTGGAGCAGCAGCGACCTCTACACGGGACCCCGTTTCAGTGGCAATGCTTGGACGATGTACGACTACTCGACCGCACGTGTGGTGAGTGCCGATTATGTGAAGCTGCAGAACATCTCCCTAACCTATGAGTTCGACAAGAAACTCATTCAGAAGTGGCATCTCAGCCGATTGGCCTTGACGGCATCAGCCATCAACCTGCACACTTTCTGCGACAGCCGTTTGCGTGGTCAGACACCAACGCAGGGAGGTTTCTCGGAGATACAATTGAGTGATACACCCACCTATACAATAGGACTTAACGTGGAATTTTAAGATGAAAAAGATACAAAACATATTGCTTTCTCTCGTCACAGGGCTTTCAGCCATGTGCTTGGTGTCGTGCAGCGATTTCTTGGAAGAATATTCGCAGGACACCGACTATGTACGTACGTGGAAAGACCTTGATGAGTTGCTGATTGGAGACTGCTACCTTCCTGTGCATGCTTCTGATTATCTGAGTTATACCTCCACTCCTGGTTCATGGATCCATCTCTTGGGCGATGAGGTGCAGGAGTCCCAGACAGGTTATACCAACCAATATGCCACAGGTGATTATCGTGAAAAGTCTTTTGGCTATTTCACTTGGCAACAGCGTGTGGGACAGAACGAATCCTACACCGACTATTACGCGGAGAATGACACATGGACCAAGATCTATTATTGCATTAATGTTGCCAACAATATCCTTGCTTCTGTGGAGGATGTGCCTTGTGTCACGGAAGTGGAAAAAGAGGGTGTTCACAAGGTGAGGGGAGAGGCGCATTTCCTTCGTGCCTACTACTATTTCTGGTTGGCGAATTTGTATGGAAAGCCCTACAATCCAGCAACGGCAGAGACTGACCTTTGTGTGCCTCTGAAGACCAGCGATGTAGTGGAAGACAAAAAGTTCACCCGTCAGTCGGTGGCAGAGGTCTATCGTCAGGTGCTTGCTGATTTGAGCATCGCCGAGTCTGAACTGGGACAGCTGAAAAACGCTAAGCTCAGTATCTATCGTGCTGACTCCACCGCTTGTCACCTGCTCCAGAGCCGTGTGTATCTGTATATGCAGCAATGGGATAAAGCCTCCTTATACGCCAAGAAGGTGATGGCTGCACATCCTGCCTTGACCAATCTGAACACAGCAACAGGCAAGTTCTTGGTGAAGGATAATGTTGAGAATATCTTCTCGATGGGTGGCAGCGATGTCCACAGAATCTTCAACTACATCTGCCAGTCCTATTCTGTTAGCAAGGAACTCTACGATGCCTACAGCAGCAGCGATCTTCGCAAGTCCCAATGGTATTGGAAGAAGGGCTTGTTTGTGGGTCCCGTGCGTGTGACTCAGAACAATATGTACCTCTCATACGATGTTTCCGATGCCAATTATTATGAGCGAGCATACTCAGAGAAAGGCAAGCAGGAAGAAGTCTCAGGACAGTTCCTGATGCGTTCGGCAGAAGCCTATCTGAATGAGGCAGAGGCAGAGGCCTATTTGGGGAAGGAAGACGAGGCAAGACGGGTACTCAACCTCCTGAGAGGCAACCGCATTTCTGCTTCATCTAATAGTGCTGTGACGGCATCGGGTGCAGAACTCATCACCTTCATCCGCAATGAACGCCGTCGTGAATTGGCTCTTGAAGGACATCGCTGGTTCGACCTGCGTCGCTACATGGTGTGCAGCGTGCTGCCAGAGAGCAATGCCATCACCCACGAATGGACTTACTACTCATCCCACACCTCCACCACGATGACAGAACGCCGTCGTTTTGTGTTGGAGGCCAACGATGATGCCTATACTCTTCCGATTCCACAGGAAGTGATTAACTTTAACACAGGAATGCCCAACAATGCGCGTCCTTGGCGTAAATACACAGTTGTACAATGAAAAAGTTCTATTATATCTTCTTGATATTGGTGTCAGTGATGGCTGTCTCGTGTTCTGAAGATGGCGTGACACCTCATCTGAAAGACACCACGCTTGCCTTTCTGCCTGCTGCCGACGACAACAGCGAGGAGGCTCAGTTGCGTCGTGACTTCTATCAGACCTATGGTTCCTTCCTCCTCTTCAACGACACCCTCCAGCATGAAGCACTCGGCAAGGATGTGAATGGCGACATGCACTATTTCACTGAGGTGCTCGATTTGACCTACCAAGTGGGCATGAGCACAGAATCCAACGAGAAGTTCAAGGTGACGCTTTTGACCGACATGGACCAGAAACGTGCTGCTGTGCAGTACATCAAAGACTATCTTTTGGTACATCTGACCGGCAACCTGAAACCCTATTCATGGTTGTTAGTCGATAAGATTCAGCGCGATTTCATCGGCTCTGTTTCTTCACCTTATGCAGCCACAGGACAACGTGCCATCGCATTGGCCTGCAATGTGCTGCCTCGCCTTACCGATGATCAGAAACAGCAATACACCGCTCAGGTGATGACCACCATTATTGCCAAGTTGGCAAGCGACAATGCCGCAGCGTTCGATGACTTTCTGCAAGTGAGCGCAGCATACTATGATGGTTCGTTTACAGCGCCAACCACCTCTGCAGAGAACACGGAGATGCTGAATCAGGCGGGCTTTATCTCTCGTGGCACCAATGAATTCAAGCAAGAAACCAATGGACGCTATCCCAGTCAGGATCAGGACATCAAGGCATACGCACGTCTGATCGTTTCAAGCACAGCAGAGGCAAATGCCAAGAAATATGCAGAATATCCCTTGGTGCTGAAGAAATGTGACATCATGCGTGAAACTCTAAAATCATTAGGCTATGTGGAATAAAAAGAACTGTCAACTTTCATTTTTCAACTGTCAGCTCATCATAGCTCTCCTCTCTGTGGCATTCTTGGCAGGATGCTCCGACGACGACAATGTCAGCGTCGAAAAGCCCTCAGCTCAAGGCACTTTTGTTGATGCGCGTGACGGAAAGGAATATCACTATATTCATGTGGGTGGTTTGGATTGGTCGGTTGAGAACCTGTCATACGACTTGAACGATCAAGACCTTGCGTGTGTCTATCAAAATGTGGACGATTATCAGAAAGGCGACTATTCTACGGTGAATGCGGCCAAGTACGGCATGCTCTATTCTTACGAAGGAGCGCTTCAGGCCATTCCCGACGGATGGCGTCTTCCAACCGATGCTGACTGGAAAGCCCTCGAAGCCTCTCATGCCTATCTGGGTGAAGATTTCAGACTCCTCTATGGTGGCTACTTCACAAAGAACACAGCAGCGACAGCCTACAACGGCAGTCGTTTCATGGGCACATGGGCATACTTCTGGACAGCCACCAGCGATACGACCAAGGACGGCGAGTTCTACTTTGCCCGCAAAAAATTTTATGGCACCCAGCAGATGGAGCGTCTGAGCATCGAGCCCACCGCTTACTTCCTCAGTGTCAGATTTGTACGTTAACCCCAACATCGAGTGACTCGATTCAATACGATACTTCTATCCTTGTTCCTGACATTGACCCTGCAGGCACAGGAAGAGCAGAAAGACAGCACCCAAGCCTCTCTGCCCACCGATGTGTACGCTTACTATGTGGTGGTCACGCCAGGCAACACCCTCGCTTCGCTCTTTGGTCATGCAGCCATCCGCATGTCTTGCCCTTCAGCAGGATTGGACTACTGCTTCACCATCAAGACCCCTGAGATCAGCGATGAGTTCTTTGACATCCTCTTCGGACATTTGCGTGTGGGTTTGGTACCTGAAGAAACGGCTATGTTTCGTGATGACTACATCAAGGATGGTCGAGGCATCACAGAATACCGCCTGAATTTGACTCTCGACGAGACACGCCATTTGTGGAAGACGCTCGATGACCAGGTGGCACGCCAATTGTATCTGGATTTGGACTATGTCAACAATGGTTGCACCCAAGTGGTCTTTGATGGTCTATACGACCTGATGCGTATGCGTTCCGACATCCAGATAGATGAAGTCATCCGTGAGGCACTTCCCTTCCAGACCCGTCGTCAAGCCACGTTTCCCACCATCGACCATTCCTCATGGTTGGGATTTCTCCTGCATTCCTGCTATGCAGGTCCCATTGACGAAAAAGTGTCACCCCGTCGGTTGGTGGTTGTACCCACTGATGCGGCAAAGGTGTTGGAGAAGGCAGGGCTTGTGGCAGAAGAAACAACCCTCGACCCTCAACTCTCAACTTTCAACTCTCAACTCTCAATTTTCAACTGGTTCACACCTTTGGTGGCATCGGTGCTGTTTCTCATCCTTTGCCTCTTGCCCTTCAAGCAGATTGATTATGTGGCTGTGCCTTTGCAAGTGGTGGTGTTGCTCGTTTTCATTGTACTGTGGACGTATGCTGGGTCGGCAGGCATCGGGTTCAATTGGCTCATCCTCGCCCTCTTCCCCTTGACAGCCCCTATCGGCATCATTTACATGATATGCCACATGGGCGATATCTACAGCCTCTCCCAACTCCTTTTCGTACTGGCATTCTTCGTGCGTGCACTATATTTCATTCATCGAAAAAAGAGATTATTCACTCAATATTAACTTTAAAAACAACAAAGTATTATGAGAAAATTTTACGCATTCATGCTCTTTGCAATCTTGAGCATTTCTGCATTTGCAGAGACCGACGACAAGTATTATTGGTACTACGACAAAGTGGAGGCAGCTCCAACAGGTAAGGGTGTCATCTACGCATCCGCCACCGAAGAAGCCCCCGCTTCCGACAGCGACTATGCTGAGTCTATGGAAGTGAAGTTCAATAAATATGGCTATTCCTCCAGCACCATTTACGTGGGTGCAAAGCCAGCAGCTGGGTATCAGTTTGTGGGATGGTTCGCTCCTGAGCCAGACGTCACCGTCAACGACCTGACGATGGCCTATCTGAACTCTTCCGATGCTGCCTCCTTGTTGAATGTGAATGCATCCCAAAGTTCAGACGACGACATGAACGAATACTATGGTTTCGAGCCCGATGCCACCTTCTATGGCGTCTTTGCTAAGGTGAAGGTGCAGACAGCAGCGGGTCTGGAGCAAGCCGGAACGGTCGATGTCAGCAAGGTGGCCAACGACATAGGTGATGAAATCACTATCGAGGCAACTCCAGCCGACGAAGGCATCCAATTCGCCTATTGGATGGATTCCAAGGGAAACAAGATCACCTCCAATCCATACAAGTTCAAAGTCACGGACGTGGACACCTACACAGCCTACTTCAAGGGCGACAAAGTGCTTGAACTTGATTTCGGAGAAGGTAAGTACATCCCATTCTCTAACTCTCTTTCTGCCTATCTTGGTGATTTGAAAGGCTACCGTGTCACAGAGGTTCAGAAGTCATTCACCGACGACGATGGACACACCATCCAATTTGACGTAGCCGAGAATGCCTGGGGCTATTGGGACGTTCAGACGGAATACAACGCCGAGACCGACACCTACGAAGAAGTGTCCAGAGAGTTTAAGAAGTACACAGGCGAAGTGCCAGAATTCAAATCTTCTTATGAGGTGACAGGCTTCAATTATTATTACAATGGAACAGATGGTGTCATCCTCTATGGCGAAGGTATCCACTATGTAGTGCTCTACGAAGACGAGTATGCTGCACCTTGGGATGGCTCTTATCTCGTGGCCACCAACGACGGTGCAGTTGACATCGCTTCTCTCCCCACGAAGGACGACGACGGCAATGCCCTCACTTACTATGTCTTCGATGGTCAGGACTTCGTGAAGGCTACCTCTGGCACAGTGGCTAAGAATGAGTGCTACCTCGTGCTTTCTGCCGACGATTATCCTCAGTCTGACAAGATTCTCGTGGCGAACTCTGAAGAGGTGGGTATCACAGACGTTGCAACAAAGCCAGCTCCTCAGTTCCAGGGCATCTACACCATCGACGGTAAGCAGGTGACAGCTCCTGTTAAGGGCAGCATCAACCTCATTGGCAACCGCAAGGTTTGGATCAACAAGTAATTCAGGAAGGTTGCATAGCGATACCTACTAAACATGTTTATGAGAAAGAATCTTTCTATATTATCCTTGTTACTCTGCTGTTTGGTGTTCCTTTCTGCCTGTAAGGGCAAAGAGGAGGCCGAACAGCAGGGCTTCTGCATTCACGGCACCATCCCAGGACTCTCTGCAGGCGTCGAAATCGGACTGCTGAATGCGGAGGACAGAAATGCAGATGAAATCGCTAAGACCACTGTGCAGAAGGACGGTGAGTTCTGGATTGAAGGGAAGGTCGAGCACCCCACACTCTGTACGCTGACCACTAACAACCTCGCAATGATTGAGAAAGAAGTGGCTGCAGACAACACCCAAGACGTCAAGTGGACCTACACCCCAGTCTTTGTCGAGAATGCCGATATGGAGATTCAGGTGGCATCCTACGACCTCGTGCCCGATGCACCTGAGACTGCCGACTTCCACATCGTGGGTAGCCCTTCCCATCAGGACTACTGCGAGTTCGTGGCACTCTGCGGCAATGTCGAGTTCGAACGTCCCAATGTCGATGCAGCCCTGCAGTTCTTTGTGGCACACCCCACTTCGGTCGTGTCCATCTATGCTGCCAACAAGTTGCTCGACAATGCCTACAACCTCACAGCCGACCAGGTTCAGCAGATGAGGCAAACCCTCACGGAGTGTCCTACCGATACTGCCCGTTTCAACCGCTTTGCAGAACGCCTTCAGTTGGCAGAGCAGACCACAGTGGGCAATCCCGTTGTTGATCTCGACCTCGTCACGCCTGACGGTACCCGTTGTCAGTTGGCAGATATCGTTAAGGCACACGAAGGCAAGACCCTGCTTATCGACTTCTGGGCATCGTGGTGCGGCATCTGTCGAATGTCCACACCCGATATCAAGACTCTTTACGACTCCATCGACCGCTCCCAGTTCGAAGTTATATCCGTCTCTTGCGACGAGGACGACAGCGCTTGGCGTGAAGCCATGAAGGAAGACAAGATGCCTTGGACACAATACTGCCTCACTCCTGAGGGCTACAAGGCATTCTTCCTCCACTACCAGACCATTGGCGTGCCTTACTACCTGTTGGTCAACCCAGAAGGTAAGGTCATCGGCAATCCTGGTGGCGTCGAACAAGTGGAGGCGATGGTGAAGAAAGAGTTGGAACGCTAATCCTACCCCTAACCGCTTAACGATTATGTTCAAAAAACTATGGATACTCGCCGCCATCTTACTATGTTGCGGCACAAGTTACGTACAGGCACAGGTGATGAAAGCCGCCGACCTCGAGAAATACGCCAAGCAGCGCTACGGAGAGAAGTGGCTCGATGCTGCCTTGAACCTCTCGCATGGACTCAAGCTCGACAAGAACGAGAGCCTTACCTATCAGCAGGTCATCGAGGCACCTGGCAAGTCGAAGCAGAACCTCTATGTGGCGCTCAACTATTGGGTCACAGCCACCTTTAAGGACAAGCAGGCTATCACCCTCAACGACAAGGACGCTGGTTGCATCATCATCTCATCGACCATCGCCAACATCGCGGAGCACACCGGCACGCTGAACAAATACTCCGTCAGCATCACGCCTGTCATCCGTCTTGACATCAAAGAAGGACGTGTGCGCGTCACCTACACCGTTCAGAATTACGATGTGCTGGCAGATGTGAGTGGCGGCTGGCTTTCCCCCACCGACGACACGAACAAGACCTACGGTGACTCCAAGCGCAAGAGGGACGACAAGACCAATGCCAACCTCTACGACGAGCAATGGGAAATCGCCAAGCACTATCCTTTCGTCGAGAAAGACCCGCAGAAACGTACCTGCGCTAAGGCACTCGTCATGACTCACGCCTACTCCAATGCTATCATTGACAAAGTGGAGACGGCCATCAAGACCGGTATCACTGGCACAGAGGACGACGACTGGTAATCCCCCAGTGGCACTTCTGGTGCTGCACTCGCTTATTCGATCAATGTTTATGGCTGCAATGCATTACTCTATCGCGTTGCAGCCATCATTGTGGTTTTGCGATACCCCATCCCCGTTACATGACAGATCAGTCGTCCTTCTTGATTGGTCACCCGTACTTCCACTGCTGGAATCCTGTGGTGGTCGGCCACACTGACAGCCTCAGCCCGAAGCAGATCTCCTTCTTTGGCACTCGACACAAACATGATGCCGCTGTTGATACCGAATGTCAGTTGGCCTGAATAATTCATCAGGGCGGCAATCGCCAAGTCTGCCAACGTGAACAGGGCGCCTCCCTGACACACATTTCCCCCATTCAGGTGCATTTCCGTCACAGTCATCTCTGCAACAGCGTGCTTGTCATCCACCTCCGTAATCCTGCAGCCTGCATGAGCAGCAAAACGATCCGTGCGATTCAATACTTCTCCTATGTTCATTGTTTCCTTCTATTTTATGACCCTGCAAAGGTACGAACTTTTTCGTGTTCCTTGAAAAAAAGGAAAATTTATTCATAAAATTGTGAAACCATTTTTGAAAAATGGTTTGGATATGGATAATAAGTTGTATCTTTGCACAGAAATTCCGAACATTTTTATCATCACCTAATCATTTATCAACAACCTAATTATTTATTATCATTATGAAAACTAAACTGATTCTCACCCTGATGCTTGTCTTCACCATGAAGGCAGGTGCAATTTATGCGCAAACCAACAGTACGGAACTTGAAGAGGGTGGTACAGGCCCCTACAAGGCTGCTGTGTACGAGGTGGACGGATTTGCAGAGCACACTGTGTTCGCTCCCAAAGACCTCTCCAAGTTCAACGCCAAGAATCCGCTCCCAGTTCTGGTGTGGGGCAATGGAGGATGTGCCAACTCGCCCCGCGGACATGAGAAGTTCCTCAACGACCTCGCATCCTACGGCTATATCGTGCTCGCCACAGGTGTGATGCCAGCACAGGACGCTCCCCGTGGTATGGGTGGCGGCATGGGCATGGGCGGTCAGTCGCGCACAGAACAGCAGGTCGAGTCGATGGACTGGGCATTTGCACAGAACGAAGACAAGAATAGCCCCTACTATCAGAAGATTGACACGAAGAACATCTGTATCGCAGGCATGTCTTGTGGTGGTCTGCAGGCGCTCTTCAACTGTTTCGACAAACGTGTCACCTCCATCATGATCTGCAACAGCGGACTGCTCAACGATGGCGGCAACTCTCCTATGGGCGGCATGCCAAGTGTGCCCAAGGACAAGCTCAAGGACATCCATTGCCCCATCATGTATATGCTGGGTGGTGAGTCCGACATCGCTTACGCCAACGGTATGGACGACTTCAAGCGCATCACCCACGTTCCAGCCATCGCAGTCAACTTGCCTGTGGGACACGGTGGCACCTACAACCAGCCACACGGAGGAGAATTTGCCATCGTTGCCCGTGCTTGGCTCGATTGGCAACTCAAAGGCGACAAAGAGGCCTCCAAGATGTTTGTGGGCGACAGCCCAGCCATCCTGCAGCGTCCAAGCTGGACACTGGAAAAGAACGCCAAAGTAAAATGATTCCATTCCCGAAAGAAGCGTATTCACATTGGATATGCTTCTTTTTTTTGCCGTCACTTTCGTGGCACGAGCAAGATGCTCACCTCGTAGAGTAGGTACATGGGGAGACTGACGATGGTGAGGGTGATGGCATCGGAGGTGGGGGTGATGATGGCGGCGATGATGAGGATGATGACAATGGCGTGGCGGCGGTATTGCTGCATATGCTGGCGATGGAGAATGCCGAGACGACCGAGGAGCCAGGAGAGGATTGGGATTTCGAAGATGATGCCCATAGCGAGGGAGAGAAACACCAGGGTGTCGATGTAACTCTCGAGGGAGATGAGGTTCTGGATGGAGGTGGCCACTTGGTAGTTGGCCAGGAATCGGAAGGTGATGGGGAAGAGGATGAAGTAGCAGAAGAGGATGCCCATCATGAACATGAAGTAGGAGGCGATGACGAGTGGGGTCGTGTAGCGGCGTTCATTCTCGTAGAGGCCAGGGGAGATGAAGCGGTAGAGCTCGAAGATGATGTAGGGTGCTGCCACGATGATGCCTACGTAAAGGCTGGTCATCATGTGTACGACAAACTGGCGGGTGAGCTCGGTGTTGATGAGCTGCACCTCTGGCGATGAACCAAAGATGAAAGGCAGGAAGTCGGGACTCTTGGGGGCAAAGATGACCCAGAAGACCTCGTCTTTGAAGATGAAGGCGAGGACGGCGAAGAGTGCCACAACGACGATACATCGCAGCAGCACCCGACGCAATTCTTCAAGATGATCCCAGAAGGTCAAGGTGATTTACTATTTGACGATTTACGATTTGCCATACGGAGTGTTAAGACTCCTGTTCTTTGGTGTTTTTGGATGATTCTTCCTCATCGATGGTGGTTTCTTTCATCCCGTCCTTGAAGGCGCGGACACCCTTGCCGGCACCACGCATGAGTTCGGGGATTTTCTTGGCTCCAAAGAGGAGGAGGATGACGATGAGAATGACGATGAGTTCGGGCATTCCCAGACCTAAAAATAAAAGTTGTGTCATTTTATAAAGTTTAGAGTTGAGCGTTTAGCGTTTAGAGTTAAAGCGTGTTCTGCTTGAGCTTCTCCACAAATTCATCGATGCGGTGCAATTCCATAGGGATGCGGATGTTCTGCGGACAATGCGAAACACACTTGCCACAACCGATGCAGTGGTTGGCTTGGCGCAGTTTGGGAACAGCGCGGTCGTACCCCACGAGGAAGGCGCGACGTGCCTCACGATAGTTCTCTGCTTGCTGATTTTCAGGCACATTCCCCTTGTTTACACATTTATTATAATGCACGAAAATGGCAGGGATGTCGAGTCCGTAAGGACAAGGCATGCAGTACTTGCAGTCGTTGCAAGGGATGGTGGGGTAGGAGACGTAGAGGTTGGCAATCTCGTTCTCGAGCCATTCCTGTTCCTCTGCGGTGAGTGGTTCCAAAGGGCTGTAGGTGCGCAGGTTGTCCTCCAGATGCTCCATATAGGTCATACCACTCAGAGCCGTGAGCACGTTGGGTTTGGAACCCACATAGCGGAATGCCCACGATGCCACACTGTCCTCTGGACGCTGTTGTTTGAGGGTGGCAACGATATGGTCGGGCATCTTTGACAGACGACCACCCAAGAGAGGCTCCATGATGATGGCAGGGATGTTGCGCTTCTCCAGCTCTTCATACAGATAGACACCGTTAGGATTGAGCGGGTTTCCGTTGTTTGCAGTGTTCCAGTCCACATAGTTTAGTTGGATCTGCACGAAGTCCCAATGGCACGTGTCGTGTTTTTCCATCAGGTGGTCAAACACAGCGATGTCACCATGATAAGAGAAACCCAGGTTGCGAATCACACCCTTCTCACGTTGTTCCATCAGGTAGTCGAGCACACCGTTGTCGATGAAACGTCGGTTGAAGTTCTCAATACCACCTCCACCTACAGCGTGCAGGAGCAGGTAGTCGATGTAGTCCGTCTGCAGATACTTGAGCGAGTTCTGGAACATCTTCACACCTTCTTCATGCGTCTGTTGCTGAGGCGCGAAGTTGCTCAACTTGGTGGCAATGAAGTACTTCGAACGGTCATAGCCAGAAGCTTTTAGGGCGATGCCTGTGCTCTCCTCCGAATGTCCCTGACAATACGCAGGACTGGTGTCGAAGTAGTTCACTCCGTGATCGAGCGCGAACTTCACCAGCTTGTTCACTTGCTCCTGGTCAATCTCTTCTGGTACAGGTGCGCTGGGATCCTTGGTGGGGGTGACGGGTTTGTTGGGCAGACGCATCATGCCATAGCCCAAGAGGGACACCTTGTCGCCCGTGTTGTGGTTGGTGCGATAGGTCATCTTGTCCGTTGGAATGGCGCCAGTGTGGTGTCCAGCTGGGTCGAGGTCACCCAATTCGCCCTTCGAATTGCCTACACATGAGGCAATGGTTGCAGTGGCTGCTGTAGCCCCTGCTATCTTGAGGAAGTCTCTTCTATTGATTTCTTTCATAATGCTAAATTCTTTACGCTAACCGCTAACCGCTAAACACTATACGTTTAGATCTCGCGATGTGTTTCGTGTCCTTCTACATAAATGGCGCTGAATGGACGAGCAGGACAGAGATACTCGCACTTGCCACAGCCAATACATTTCTCAACGTCCACCACAGGGATGCGGAGGAGGTCGTTGACAGCACGCCAATCCAACTGATTGCCGTCGGCATCGTACCATTGCCCATCATCAGGATTCTGCTTGATGCTCTTGTCGATAGGCACCATCTGAATGGCCTCAGCAGGACAGTGAGCCGCACAGCTTCCGCACTTCTGGTCTTGCGTAGCAGGCAGACAGTTCTCCTTCACCCATACAGCATGTCCAATCTGGATGGCAGTCTTCTCCTCTTTGGTGATAGGTTTGATGGCGCCAGCAGGGCAGACATCCGCACAGCGTGTACACTCAGGACGGCAATAGCCATTGTCATACTGCATCTCTGGTTGCAGGAAATGTGTCATACTGGTTGATGGACGCAATACGCCATTCGGACAGTTGGCGATGCAGAGTTGACAAGCAGTGCAATGCTGTTGCAGATTGGCGGCAGACAGCGAACCTGGAGGTGTCAGTGGTGTCTTGCGCTCAGGAAGTTTCTTGTCTTCGATAGTGGCCAATCCGCCATCAGTCGTTTTCTCCTGTGCCTTGAGGGTGGCAGCTACAGCAGCTGTGCCTGTGATGGCGAGGAAAGAACGGCGGGAGAGGTCGGAAGGATTGGAGGGGGTAGATGAACATGTTTGACTAGTGGCACTAGTGTTACTAGTCTTACTAGAAAGACTGATGGCGCCCTTGGCGCACACTTGTTGGCAATCGCCACAAGTGACACATCTGGTGTAATCAAACTTCACGGGCGTGCCCTTCTCTACCTTGATGCAGGCAGCTTTGCAGTTCTTTTCGCAGAGGCCGCATTTGATGCACTTTTCCTCATCCACCTGCATCTTCAGACGTGAATATTGGGCGATGTAGCCCAGCACAGTGCCTACAGGACAGATGGTGTTGCAGTAAGTGCGTCCGTGCATGAAGGCGAGGACAAAGAGGATGAGCATCATCACAGCCGAGATGATGAGGAGCAAGGTGGGGTTGTTGGTGGGCTCCACTTGGTAGAAGAGGTAGTTGTCTTGTGCCTCCGACCACCCGGCAAGCAGGTTGTTGATGGCGATGTAGATGGGTTGCAACATCGAAGCCACCATACGTCCGTAACTACTATAAGGTGCCAGCAGTACAGCTCCAGCATTGAAGCCTGCCACAAGCATTACGATGAAGATCACCAGCACGGCGATTCTCAGCCAGGTCTTTGGCTTCGAATAGCTGTATTTGTTGGCAAACTTTGCTTTTTTGTTCCTACGGAAAAGCTTCCATCTTCCTATCCATGCGAAAAAGTCCTGCAAGACACCCAGCGGACAGACAATGGAACAGTAGATGCGTCCCAGCACAAGCGTCATGACCAGCACAATCGCAATGGATATGCCGTTAAGCGCCAACACGCTGGGCAAGAATTGCAATTTCGCCATCCATCCGAGAATGGGTTGCATTGTTCCTGTGAAATCGAGGAACAGAAGTGTGATTCCCAGCCAAAAGAGGATGGCGAGAACCCTGCGGATTGGTTTTAACATTATGTTACTTTGTGTTATTACAGAATTACGTGTTGTAAAAGATAGTGGCGACAAAATTAGGAATAATTTTTTGAAAAACCACAAAAATCAGCAAGCTTTTTTCTAAAAGTTCCGTTTTTCTTGGTCGTGTGCGTACTTCTTCGTACCTTTGTGCTGTTTTTCAGTAAAAGGCAAAAGAATAAATGGAACAGGCACTTTATGTTTACAACACCCTGACCAGAAAGAAAGAGGTGTTCCGCCCACTGCATGCGCCACACGTGGGCATGTACGTCTGCGGACCTACAGTATATGGTGACGCTCACCTTGGACACGCACGTCCAGCTATCACATTCGACATCGTTTTCCGTTTCCTCAAGCACATCGGCTACAAGGTACGCTATGTGCGCAACATCACCGATGTGGGACACTTGGAACATGATGCTGATGAGGGCGAGGACAAGATTGCCAAGAAGGCACGTCTGGAACAGCTGGAACCGATGGAGGTGGCTCAGTACTACACCAACCGTTTCCACGAAGCGATGGAAGCACTCAACTGCTTGCCACCCAGCATCGAACCTCATGCGTCAGGACACATCATCGAACAGCAGCAGCTCGTGCGGCAGATCCTCGACAACGGCTTTGCTTACGAGAGCAATGGTTCCATCTACTTCGATGTAGAGAAGTATAACAAGGTGCATAAGTATGGCATCCTCTCGGGCAGAAGTCTTGAGAACGTGAAAGATGCCAGTCGTGAACTTGCAGGTGTGGACGAGAAGAAGAATCAGGCAGACTTTGCCCTTTGGAAGGCTGCCCAGCCCGAACACATCATGCGCTGGCCGTCTCCTTGGAGCGACGGTTTCCCAGGTTGGCACTGCGAGTGCACTGCGATGGGTAAGAAATACTTGGGTGCTCACTTCGACATTCATGGTGGTGGTATGGACTTGATTTTCCCACATCACGAGTGTGAGATTGCCCAAGCTGTGGCCAGTCAAGGTGACCAGATGGTGACTTACTGGCTCCACAACAACATGATTACCATCGACGGACAGAAGATGGGCAAATCGCTCGGCAACTTCATCACGCTGCCACAGTTCTTCAGTGGCGACCATCCGAAGCTCGACCGTGCCTACTCGCCTATGACCATCCGTTTCTTCATCTTGCAGGCACACTACCGTTCTACGGTCGATTTCAGCAATGATGCGCTTCAGGCAGCAGAGAAAGGACTGGAACGTCTCCTCGATGCTTGGAAAGCTCTTCAGGGCATCACACCTACTGATGGCGGATCTGTGGGCATCGATTTTGTCAACACGCTCAAGCAGAACTGCTATGATGCGATGTATGACGACTTCAACACCCCTATCGTCATCTCTCATCTCTTCGATGCCACCAAAACCATCAACTCTATCGTGGACAAGAAAGAGACCATCACGCCTGATGCACTCGAAGCCCTCAAGGATGCTTTCAAGCTCTTTGCCTTCGACCTGCTCGGCATCAAGCAGAGCATTTCTGCATCGGCCTCCAATGGCATGAGTGATGCACGTGAGGAAGCTTTTGGCAAGGTGGTGGACATGTTGCTCGACCAGCGTGCTAAAGCAAAGGCCAACAAGGACTGGGCAACCAGCGACCTCATTCGCGACAACCTCGCTGCCCTCGGCTTTGAGGTGAAGGACACGAAGGATGGTTTTACCTGGAAGTTGAACAAATAACGATGAGTGAAGAGCGGTTCGTCCGCTCTTTCTAATAAGTATTGTATATGGAAAGGCTGAAAAAGATATTCATGGTGCTCTCGCTCGTGTTCATCCTCATTGGCTTTGGCGCGAGCATTTGGCTTTATACCGTCCTGCACGACACTACTTCCATCATCATGATGGCTGTGTTTCTCGTGGCACTCATCTGGTATGGGTTCAATGTGAAGAGCGTCCTGAAAGGCAACAATGATTGAATCATTTCATAACATCCTAATCGATAAGTGAGTCTTTTTATTAACAATTAAAACATTATGATTATGAAGAAGTTACTTTTAGTCATCGCTGTTGCAGCATCCAGTATGACTGCAAATGCACAGATTGCTATTGAAAACAGTAAGTTTTTCGACAACTGGTATGCCGGTATTGGTGGTGGTGTATCAGCTCCCATGACTTGTGATCCTATGTTCCCATTGAACGCTATGGGCAACATTACTGTTGGTAAGAGAATCTCTCCCATCTTCGCTTTAGAGGCAGAAGGATCCGCCTTGTTTGGTTCTCATTTTGCAGGCAATCGTCATGTGGGAATCAGTGCTCATGGCAATTACAACGCTTTCCGTTCCATCGTTGTAGGTGTGAATGGTGTGACCAACCTTTCCAATCTTTTTGGAGGTTACAACGGCACGCCACGTACTATGGAAGTGGGCTTGGTGACAGGTGCGAACTGGATACATGGATTCATACCTAATGTTTCAGACAGAACCAACAACTATCTGGGTGCAAAAACAGCATTGGCTATCGATTTTAATCTGGGTAGCAGCAAGGCAAGCACCATCCGTGTAGAACCAGGTGTAATGTGGAATTTGACCAAACCAGGTAACAGCTATGGCAATTTGGCCTTCAATCGTAAAGGTGCCCTCATTTCTTTTGATGTGAAATATATCTACAATTTCAAGACTTCCAACGGTACTCACCACTTCAAGAGCTATGATGTAGGTGCCATGATGTCTGAAATCGACCGTCTGAATACAGAATTGGCAAAGAAACCAAAGGAAGTGGAAGTCATCAAGGAAGTTCCTGTAGAGAAAATTGTTGAGAAGCCTGTCACTATCGAGAAGACCATCGTGAAGGAGACTCAGCTTGCTCCAGTGGTGATCTTCCAGCTCGGCAAGAGCGTAATCGATGCTTCGCAGAAGCCATCTGTAGCGATGATTGCCAAGTATATGCAGAACCACCCAACCAGCAAGGTGCTCATCAATGGTTATGCTTCACCAGAAGGTAATCCTGAAGTCAACCAGAAACTCTCTGATGCACGTGCTAAGGCAGTTTACGATATGCTTGTCAACGTCTATAAGATTTCTCCAGATCGCCTCACTCACAAGGGTCTTGGTGTGACAGACGAACTCTTTGACGAGAACGACTGGAACCGTGTAGCCGTGTTCATCGAGCAGAGTAAGTAATCAAAGACAGACACAATATCATATCACGTGGGTTTGATGGATTTCTTCATCGAACCCACTTTTTTTATAGAAGTGAAAAACGTATTTGTGGCCTTAGGAGACATCGCAATCGAACATTTTTTAAAATAAATTAGTGATTTTTTGTTTATTTGTAGAGTTAATTGTATCTTTGCCCCCCTAAATATATAATAATATTTAAATTATTGAACTTGCTGATTTTTGGAGTAGCAAACACGTAATTACATGCAAACAAATAAACCCCAATCGATATGAAACATTTAAGGCATTTACTTTGGCTATGGCTGGTGGCAGTGTTGCTGGCTGTGCCGCAAAGTGTGAAGGCGGAGGATTATTTCGATCCGAAATACACCGCTGTGTATTTTACGGTCATTCCTAATGGCCAAGGATGTGTCCACATCAAGGTGATGCATCTGGATGTGGGAGCTAAGAACTATTATATAGAGAATCCAGGTGCGTGGGTCTATATGAAAGTGGGCAATACGCGGCGCAACATCTTGATGCTCTATAATGATGGCAACAAAGAGAGTGAAAGTGCTAACTACTCCAGTGTCTATATCCGTGCTGCGACACCCGCAGAGAATGAAGGAAAGGATTGTGGCGTTGTGGTGCTGACCAACGACCTCAACGTGCATGAACTGGATCGTGATGGCGTGCATTATAAAGGTAATCCTGTTGACAACACGGGTTGGGTTTACCATGTGAAGAAGCCACAGGGAAGGGTTCGATGTCTGGCCGAGTTCGACTGGTTCTACCCGCCTGAGTTTGCAGGCAAGGAAGCATCTTTCTATATCAATGGTAAGGTGGCATTCGGAGCGGAATTGGTGAATCGTGAGATGGGCGGAAGTCCTCTGACGCTGACCTCGAAACCAGACATATACATCAGCGACCCCATCTTCATGCCTACAGGAGAGAATGTTGGATATTACAACCTGGTGGTGTCGAACACGTCAGGAGAAAAGCTCCGTTTGAAGTCGGTAATGGAACAAACGGGAGATGGTTCTGAGAATAAGGACATCACAAAAGAATGTAAGGCTTCCAATGATGGACTGTCGCTTCTGATTCCTGCTGTTGACCACTCTCGCAAAGTGATTGTGAATGCGCAGACACCCTATAATACATATCGTTATATCGATCTTACGCCCAAGGAGGCCACGCTTGATGCGTTCCACAATCCTAAGGATTTCAAGCTGACGACCTCGTGGGGTAAGAAAGGTTCGACTGTATTGAAATGGACGGTGCCGAATGCAGACCAGAAGGATGCGTTGTTCACCGATGTCATTATCATAGAGCGGCAGCTTTATGACACCAGCAAGCCTGATTCTGTTGATGCATGGACGGTGCTGGATCAGGTGGTGATGGAAAACGGGAAGAGCGATTATGAATATACGGACAGCACCAATGGTTGCTATGGTAATGACAAGTACAACAGTGTGCGTTATCGACTTTCACGTGCCACTGTTGGAAAACTGAAAGACTATATGTGCACCAGCGAAATGCCCAACAAGCGTAAAGAAATTTATGGAGGACGTTTCGAACCTCGTGGCATTGATGTGGTGGACGGAAAGGTGAAACTTACCTGGTTCCCTATTGGTTCTGAAAACGATGGAGAGAAGAGTTTCTTGCCAGATGGGTGGAAACTCCGAATCCTCCGTACTTCCTATTATTACAAGGGCGGTATGGAGGTGAGCAATATGACAGAACTTGATATCTCTAATGATTTTATCTACAAGAATGCCAATGGACTTTCTGAATATATTGATGAGGGCTTCTCATCATGTACCCAATATTCCTATGCGCTGGTGATCTATCCTAACGACCCTGCTGGCGTGATGAAGCGGCAGGAGAAACCTTTCGAAAAGGATAACCAGATAGTCAAAGTGGAACCTGTGACGGATGATTCCAAAGTAGGAAACTTCAAGGCTTCTTACGATGAGTTTGATAACCGCATTCATGTGCAGTGGAAACTCGATATGCAGCGTGTTGACACCCTGAAAGTGTTGAAGCAAGTAGCTGGCAGGTGGGAGGAAATGGAGATTGACCCACTGCTGAACTACTATGACGACTATGACGTAGAAGCGGGTGTGGAAGTGAAATACCGTCTTAGGGTTTCCTATGAGTGCAGAGACGGTGTGCACACGCTTACTCCCAATGATGTGACTGGTCGCCGTTCTGCCACAGGTAAGATTGCCGGCTTCCTTACCTTCCAGGATGGTACGGGATTGCCTAATGTGAAGGTGCAGTTGCTGAGAGACGACAACGGAAAAGAAGTGCTGGTGGAAACGGTAATGACCTCTACCACGGGTGCTTATATCTTCCCCAAGGTGAAATACAGCGACCGCCCCTACATTGTACGGCCGGAGACCACCGTCTATCCAAACCTCACCCCCAAACAGTATCCTGTTTATCTGAACAAGCAACAGACGGAGTTCTACAATAAAAACTTTATCAGTGACGATGCTTTCGACGTTGATGGTTATGTCTATTTTGAAAAGACCACTGTGCCAGTGTATGGTGCTTCGTTCAAAGTTGACGGACAGGATGTGGTGGATAAGAGTGGCAACCTCGTTATCTCCGACAACGATGGTCACTTCAGTTTCAAGGTCAAGAAAGGTTCGAAGCGACTTACAGTAGAGAAGGAGGGACACACCTTTATGTATGGTGGTCTCTATGCCGACAATAATGGTGTTGCTCGTCCCATCAACCAGAACCAAACCAACGTCTTCTTCTGGGATCAGACGAAGGTGCACACCATCGGACGCGTAGTGGGTGGTCTCGATCAGGGTGATCAGCCATTGGGCTTTGGACTTTCAAAGAACAATCTTGGTGATGACCTTCGCATTGTGCTCGAACTGGAAGGCAACCAGCGGTCTTGGCTCGTCAAGGATCAGATGAACGATGCGCTGACAGTAGTACAAGAAACGCTTACGTTTGAGGCCGCAGAAGGCAAGAATACCAACTCCGTTACTACCGAACGTCATCGTGTCGTCATCAGTCCAAATGCTGATACGGGTGAATACCAGGCCAATCTTTTGCCTGTTCGCTACAAGGTGGTGGAAGTTTCTGCCAATGGTTACCCGTCTCTCTTCCAAAAGGGTAAGGTCGGCGAAGTGCTCGACCTGAGCGACAGTCTGACGACGAAGACAATCACTAACGAGGGCAAGAAGGTGAACTACAACGCTATATACAGCCGCGTATATCGCATAGAGCCGTCAGTCACCATCACAGAACTGGATGTTGAAGCTGGCACGGAACTGCCTTACGTGGGTGACGTTTCTTATGTGGAACCTGCAGCAGCGGGTAATGCTTCCATCACAGTGCCACTCTACGACGAGAAAACAAAGACTTATACCTTTGGTTACCCAGTGTTGCGCACAGGAAAGCATAATTTCCGTGTGAAGGCCACTGAGAACTACTATTATAACGGTAACAGGAATGGCGCATGTGACAGCGTGCCACTGAGAGGTGGACTTGTGAGAGTTTATGATGACTTTGCGGCTGTACAGAATGATACCCTTTGTGTGCTCAGCAAGCATACTGGTTCAGTTGATTTCATGGTGGATGTCCAGAACACGGTCTATGACGTACAGGGAACGAATGCGCTGCGCCATTTGGACGTGACACTGGAACATGAAGGTCAGTTCATCGATGGCCAGAACTTGAAGGCCTTCGTGATGGGCTACCAGAAACTTACCGACGACATATTAAGTAGTGATGGTCTTATTGAGGTGGTGGATGTGTTGCGCGACCCAGCAGGTAGCAAGAGTTATTCGTGGTTGGATAAAGAGACAACCTACCACGCTGACTTCAACTTTGCCATTGGTGCTTCGTTAGCATTGAAGTTGGGAGTGACATCCAGTTCAGGTACAGACCTGATGTCGGGTGCATTTGCAGGTTCTGGTACAGGTACATGGATGGGAACTCAGACATCGGCAGAAACTAACTGGAGTATTTCACCTAAGAGCATTCCGATAGTGGGTTTCGAATGGACTCATAAGGGTAGTGTGGATTTCCAGCTGAACGAGCGTATCCAGACAAGTGATGACCCTGCTTATGTGGGAGCCGATGCTGACGTGTATTGTGGTTATGAACTGGTGGCAGCGACCAGTGCTGTGCGCAATGTTCGTGCCATCAACGAGGCCACCTATCTTTATCTGAAAGAGGCTAATCTCTTTGCTGATGAGGATGGGGTATGCCACCTCATTGCTGAAGGTAAGACAGAGGCTGGTATCCCGTACTATCTCATTAGCGATTACAATTATCAGGTGGGTCCGAAGATTAAGTCGAACTTCGCCTATACACAGAAATACATACTCGAGACACTGATTCCAAAGCTGAAGTCGATGCGCAATTCCTATATATATAAAGGTACGCGCGCACAAGCTCAGGCAAAGGCCAATGCCACGCTGAGCAACGTGTTCTTCTCGCTGCTTCCAGAGGATGATCCTCGCTATGGACAGGATAACCTCGATGAATCAATGGAATATATCTCCATCGACCGTTATGATGAGCTGGGTGACCGACTCAACTACGAGGTCATCACGCCTGAGTACGTGAAGTTGCTGGGTCTGGAGAAGCAGATGGCAGAGCGTGTTTCTGCCACAGACTCCATTCGCATCATGAACCGCAAGATTGCCCAGTGGGAATATGTGGTTGCACGCAACGAATGGGAGAAGGTGCAGGCGTTTGCCGCCATTGATAAGATAACAGGCAATCGTGGTGACATGGACTATAATCCAGGCACTCCATATGATGTGGACAGTAAGGCAGACTTCTATCTGGATAACCATAGTATCTCGGGTGGTACAATGATCAATCACAACGAGACATTTGACACGAGCGATGTAAAAGATACTAAGATACCTGTTTTTGGTTTTGATGTGACCAATAGGAATGATGAAGAATGTATGAAACTCTTCAACAACGTTGTCAAGGGTGGACTCTCTATTATAGCGGATGGTGTCAACGATAACATCAAGGGAGGTCCAACATTTAAGGATGATACTAACGTTTCGGTAAGTTGGAAGAAACTGAATCCAACTACTAATGCCAGGGAAGATACGACAGCGACGTTCTCGAGCAAACAATTGTCGAAGTTGGATCAGTTGCAGAAGGTGCTGAACCAATTAAAGGGAGGTACCGACATTTCCGTCAAGACGGGTGGCACAGTGGTAAAGATGAGCATTCAGCCTGATTTGGGATTAACTTATGATTCAAACAACAGTTCCTCAACAACGACCAAGACCTATCGTGGTTATCAGTTGGAAACGGATGGCGACAGTCATTTGAGCATTGACGTATATCACGATGTACAGACGGTGGCTGCAGGTGTTAATGTGGCAGGTCAGACGAGTACCACTCGGAAACTCTCACAGGGCAACTACCTTTTCCGCACGGTTGGTGGAGCCACGAAGTGTCCTTACGAAGGCGAGGAGGTGACGAAGGTCTATGCTCCAGGTACACGGCTTTCAGCTGCCACAGCCCATGTTGAGAAACCTCGTATCACGGTCGAGAAACATGTCGTGAGTGGCGTACCTTATGGCGAGACTGCTAAGTTCAATCTTGTGCTGAGCAATGAGGGTACGGTGCGTCAGGAAGGTTCCTTCGATCTCGTGCTGCTTGACAACACCAACCAGACGGGTGCTTCTCTCATGATGGACGGTGCACCGCTTGGTAATGGTCGTGCACTCGTGGTGCCATTTGGCTCAGGTATGGTGAAGGTGTTGGAAATGGGTCAGGGTATGGTGGATGACTATGAGAACATCCGTCTCGCCCTCCGTTCGCAGTGTGATCCATCAGTGGCTGATACAGTGAGCCTTTCAGTTCACTTCGTGCCGAAGGCCAGTCCTATTGCGGTGGTGACCCCACAAGACCGTTGGGTGATGAACACGAACTCGGCACAAGACGAGCGTGGCAGATACTACATGCCTGTGACGATTGGTGGTTATGACGTGAACTTCCGCAACTTCGACCATGTGGAATTGCAATACAAGCAGAGTTCAGAGCCGGAATCTCGCTGGACAAACTTGTGCAGCTACTATAGTGAGGATAGCCTCTTCCAGAAGGGTGCAGGCACGAAAGCGATGCTGACTGGCAGTACGCAGACTCATGCCTTCTATGGTGACAGCGACCCTGTGGAACTGAAATACGACCTGCGCGCTGTGACTTACAGCCGTCTGGGCAACGACTTCGTGACCAACGCTTCGCCTGTCTTCTCAGGCATCAAGGACACGCGTCGTCCTCAGATCTTCGGATCACCACAGCCAGCTAACGGCATCCTGGGTGTAGGTGACGACCTGAAGCTCGTCTTCAGCGAGGATATCAATGCAAACAAATTGTTGGCAACCAACAACTTCAAGGTGACAGGTTTGCCCAACAACAGTGTGATTGGCACCTCGACCTACCTCCTTCTGCCAGGTGGTAGTGATTCTTATCTGGAAACGGAGAAGGAGTATAATCCTTCTAACGATAGCTTCACCATTGATATGATGGTGAGACTGGACGCTTCCTGCAAGAATTGTACGCTGTTCGAACAGAATTATAATGGTAATTCAGGTACAGGTGTCAGCATCGAGATCAATTTTATCAACGATGTGCCCTATTTGCTGGTACAGGTGAAAGATATCTCGAGTCAGCAAACTACTTCGGCTAAGTTGGTGGATATCTATTCAAATTTCCAACGCATCATAGTGGTATATGACCATGAGTTAAAAAAAGTGTCCATTTATCAGAACAACAACCTGTTGAAATCACAGGAATTGTATAAGCTGGTGACGGGTGTTAAACGTAATGGTAAGATGCGTTTTGGCAGATATTTCAGAGGAAATATGTTGGAGACCCGTGTGTGGTCAAAGGCTTTGACGCAAGATGAGATTGAAAAGACTGCAGGTAAGACACTCTATGGAAACGAGGTGGATCTTGTCGCTTACTATCCGATGAACGAAGGTTATGGCAATAGACTGGAAGACAACGCACGCGACTACCATCTGACGGTGCAGAAGGCAACATGGGTAACACCCGAGGGAACTTCTCTCAGACTGTCAGGTGAGACCTATGAGTGTGCACTGAATCGTGCCATGTTCGAAAGGACTTCGGAAGAAAAGAGCTACACGTTGGCGCTTTGGTTCAATGCAAAGTCTAAGAAAAACTTCCCCATCATGGCTTCGGGCTATGGCTTGAAGGATGAGACGTATGCCAATGAAAAACTCTTCATTGGTGTGAAGAATGAGAAACTGACCATTAGCTGTGACACAACGAGCATCATCATGAATAAGAGCTATGCCGACAATGAATGGCACCAGCTGACATTCGTGGTTGACCGTTCTGCCAACGTGGCTTCTGCTTACGTGGATGGTGAACTGGCAGGACAGGCACAGGCAGTAGGCTTTGGTAAGTTGTATGGTGCAGCACCATTCTATTTGGGTCGTCTGGTTACTTCGAATCAGCTTGAGACCCTCTCACCCATGGATGGCTACATCGATGAAATCACCCTTTGGGATATGGCATTGCCTCGCAATGTGGTGAAGCAGCGTATGAACGAGAGTCGTCAAGGCACGGAACCTGGATTGCTGGCATACGTTCCATTTGGTGAGCATGTAAAACAGAACACGGGTAGTGGTACAATGCTGGAGTTCTCAACGAAGTACTTCTTCAACAAGTGGGATACCGAACTGAAAAAGGTGGTGAAAGAATCGGGCGATACGTTCAGTGAAAGTACCAAGGTGACAACCACTATGAAGTCGGCTGTAAGCGGTGCTCCTGTGAAGGAAATGGGTGCTGTACGTGACCTCCGTTTCGACTTCGTGACCAAGGACAATGAGATGATCATTGATCTAAAGGAACTCCCGAAGGACATTGACCGCACGACGGTGAACATCACGGCAATGGGCATCGAGGATATGAACGGTAACGAGATGGCGCAGCCTGTCACATGGTCTGCGTTCATCGACCGCAACTCTGTTCGTTGGAGTGAGTCTCAAAAACAAATTGACATTAATGCCGAGATCAATGAAGACCGCGCCTTTACCATTGACATCAGCAATCATGGTGGTGCCCGCAGGGATTACCTCATCGAGAGTTTGCCTAGCTGGATGACAGTGGAGGAGGGTCTAATGGGTGTGCTTGAACCAGAAGAAACTCGCACACTGCACATCACGATTTCAAAGGACATCAATATCGGCACATACGATGAGGTGCTTTATCTGACGAACGACGAAGCACTGGTGAATCCGTTGGCACTGACCATCAAGAAGAGCAGTGCTGCTCCTGACTGGACATTCAACAAGAACGCACAGAGCAGTATGCAGTTGATTGCTGAGGTGAAGATGGGCGATGCAGTGGTGACCAACAAGGAGAGTCTTTTGGCAGCCTTCGACGAATATGACAAGTGTCTGGGTACGACTCATGTGACCACAGGCTATAATGAAAAGTCACTTTTCTATCTGACCATATTTGGTGAGAAGAAGAATGCCAAGATCTCCTTCCGCTTGTGGGATGCAACTTCTGGCATCACTTATGGAGTGGCTGCAGACCGTGACATCGCCTACATCGCTGACAGCGTCGTGGCTTCATACGACAATCCAGTCATGATGACGGCGAATTCGAACCTCCTGAGGTCATTGGAACTCACGCCAACGTGGACTTGGGTGTCACTGAATGTGGCAAGTCCATTGGTGGGCGACATCAACCAGTTCTTGAAGCGTGGTTCTTGGCAGGACGGTGACCAACTGAAAGACCCAGAAGATCAGTCTTACTACAACTACTATCGTGGTGTGTGGAACAACAGTGGTAAGGCAGGAACGCTGAGAACCGACCGCATGTACTACATCAAGAGCCAGAAGGCACAGACCATCAATGTGGAGGGCACTGTGCTCACTGACGAGAAGGATCGTACCATCACGCTGCATCCGAAGTGGAACTACATAGGTTACACGCCGATGGTGAACCTGCCAGTGAATGAAGCTTTGGAAGACTTGAAGGAGAAGGCAAGCGATGGCGACATCATCAAGAGTCAGGACGAGTTTGCCACCTTTGCTGCCTCTGTGGGTGGTTGGAGAGGTAACCTCCAGTACATGAAGCCGGGCAAGGGCTACATGCTCTACCACGCTGTGACGAAGGAACATCCAGAGACGGTAGTCAAGTTCATCTATCCGTTCAAGGGCACAGCAGCTGTAGCTGTGGCTGGTGCGAAGGAACGTGTGACAGTGATTGATGACGAAGAGCCACTGTGGATGAACACCCGCATCTCGACCATGAACCTGATTGTGCGTACAGAAGGCATCGCTGCTGAAGAGGGCGATCGACTCTATGCATACGCTGACGGTGAACTCTGCGGTATTGCTGAGGCAATGGATGTGGATGGCGAGCAGACCTTCTTCCTCTCCGTTGGAGGTGAAGAAAAGAAGGCGCTGACCTTCACGCTGGAGCGCGATGGTGAATTCTTGGGTGCAGCCACCCGTGCAGGCATCGTCTATCAGGCCGACACACTCGAAGGTACCACCGATATGCCGAAGATCATCGACTTCAGCGAAACGGCAACCTACGAGATGGGCATCTGGTACACGCTCACCGGTATCCGTCTGGGTGAGAACAAACCAGCCACTCCTGGGGTGTATATCTTCAATGGACAAAGAGTGACGGTTAGATAGTTGACAGTTGATAGTTGACAGTTGAAAAGTAATTGAAAATTGAAAATTCAAACGACAATGAAAAAGATATATTCAATTTTAATGATAGCTGCTACCCTCACCATCTTGTGGGGGTGCAGCAAGTCGGATGACGACGACAACAACAATGGTGGTACCAACAATAGTGATGATATCCATGGTGTGAAGGTCGATGGTGCGCCTCATTGGACATTCAATCCGGGCATTCCTGAGGGTGACATCAAGGGAAAACCCGATTGGGATGAGATGAATTTCTATGACTATGACAACAACATGACCGCCATCGTGTTCATATCGGAGGTGTTTGGCGAAAAGGTGACGGAAGACGACCGTATGGCAGCCGTTGTCGATGGAGAAGTGAGAGATGTGTGTGCCCCAGTTCACTATCGCACTTCTGATGGAGAGTCGTCGTTGTTGTGCTTCATGCTCTATATCCCGTTCGATTCAGATGAGGATGGAGTGGAGCTGCAATACTATTCTGCCAAACTGGATCAGACGTATATACAAAGGGAAGCGTTCAGCGTGGAAGACGACACCGTGGGTGATGATGAGATGTTCTTCTTCTTCTTGCGTCCGATGATGGCGAGGTACGTAGTCCTGCCCCCTGACTTGCCATTCACGCCGACCGAGAACGACGAGATGGCTGTGTTTATGGGCGACGAAATCTGCGGCAAAGGTGAATATTTTGCGAATCCGAATCCGGATAAATTATGGTTAGTTACGGCATTCGATATGAATAGAAAGGGCGAAAAGGTGTATGCGCGCTATTATAGTGCCGAAACGAACACCGTCTATGAGACTGAACCGCTTGTCGATATCGCTAAATCCTTAGATATGAAGGGAATGCCCGACACGTTGAGATTCAAATAAAACACCTCTGACATCTCAGCAAGATGGTTTCCAGATCAAGAGGATGCGCCGATGGGGTGCATCCTCTTTTAACTTTTTTAACACTCGAAGATTAAACTATCCTTGCCTCGTGCGAGTCATATAAAGCGTAAATCTCAGATTGATTACCAATTACTGAACTTATATTACAAAAACCTAAAAGAACATCATTATGAAAAAATTTCTCATCACAGCACTTGCATTAGTGCTTGTTTCAGCAGTCGCAATGGCGCAGAACAATCGTAACCGCCAGCGCACAAATCCAGCCGAGATGTATGCCAATATGGCAGAAAATATGGCTAAGCAGTTGAAACTGAAGAAGGAAAAGGCAGAGACCTTCAAGCTCCTCTATGTTGACTATCAGAATGCACGTCGTGCAGCTCAGGGTGCAGCAGGTGATTTCACTGCTGAGCTACCAGATGTGAAGAAGATGACTGACGATGAAGCAAACCAGCTTATTCAGGAGCAGTTTGAATCTCAGGCAAAGCAGTTGGCTGTTGACAAGCAGTTCCTTCCTCAATTCCTCGAAATTCTGACCCCAGTAGAAGCAGCTCAGGTGTTCGTTCCACGTCTTAGCATGGGTAGCATGATGGGTGGAAACATGGGTAACATGATGCGCGGCATGGGCGGCGGCCGTATGGGCGGCGGCGGCTTCGGCGGCGGTGGCTTCGGCGGCGGCGGCTTCGGCGGCGGTGGTTTCGGAGGCTTCTAAGCTTCCGACCCTTTTGTTTGTTGGTAAATTAGTGATTAGTAAATTAGTTCCTAACAAACTAACAAACTAAAACCCTAACAAACTAAGATAAAGAACGCAACATAAATCATAATGGAAAAGATTAGTGTAAATCAGTGAGTGTCAATATATGATAGGTATGGTTGCCGGGCTAAAAAAAGGAGAACAAAATCGACAAAAAAGCCAAATTTCACCTCTAAAAATGAAAAATGACTCGTTTTTATGTACATTTTGACCCCTTTTGTTGAATTTCTCCGAGAAACGTAGTGATATGTGAGTCTTATTTTTTACCTTTGCAATCCACATAAGTACCTATTATTATATATTAACTAACTCTGTTTTTTAGTTGGGGGCATGGGATGTGAATCCAGTGTCTCCTTTTTTGTGCCATGATGCCGATATAACAATGCTCCACTCATCATAAAAGGGGAAGGCTGCAACCCAGTGCAACCTTCTCCTTCTTGTTTAACTGTGGGCTCCTTTCAACCTTCGCCCAGCGCGTGGGCTGGTCAACTGTCAATTGTCAACTGACCAATTTCATGCAGCTCGTAGTTC
>CADCIO010000036.1 GCA_902801475.1 uncultured Bacteroidales bacterium | reverse complement strand
CCGCATCATCTTCACCCCCGACGTTGACCTGAAGGAGGAGCTCGCCAAGACCGCCGTCAACATCACCTGCTACGACCGCGACGGCAAGGAAGTGAAGCGTGTGACCTCCACCGACGAGGGCAACGTGGAAGACAACGAAGGCGAGAACACCAACACTGGTGAGAACAGTGGTGAGAACGGTGGCGGCAACAACGGCGACAACAATGGTGGCGGCAACGGCACGTTGATTGACGACGGAGAGTAAAGACCCTCTCCCCAGCCCTCCCCCGTAAAGGGGGAGGGAGCCCTTCGGGGTGTGCCTAACGAGAACTCAAACCAAGTATTAACCTTAAAACAAAATGCCCTACAAGCCGGACGGCTCTCCCCCTCCACGGGGGAGATGTCCGAAGGACAGAGAGGGTCTGCTTATCAATCATGAAGAACAAGGATCTCTGGCGGAACATCATTCAGGTGGTGGTGTCCATCCTCACGGCAGCACTGACTGCTCTGGGAACTACGAGCTGCATGAAACTGGTCAGTTGACAGTTGACAATTGACAGTTGACAGTTGAAAATTGAAAATTAGGCTATCGCCCAGCGCGTGGGCTGGAAATGAGAAGGGGAAGGTTGCAGATTGCAGCCTTCCCCTTTCTGAAAAAACGAGGGAAGGGGGTGCAAAAACCACAAAATTTGTTGCAAAATTCACAAAAAATACACTTTAAGGTGCTTAATGTTTGTTAATTTAGAAAAAAACACCTTACTTTGTCTGCAAAACGAATTTAATATATGCAGACACGATTCAAGAAAAACGCAAAGATATTTGACATTGGCATCACCGTGGTGGCTGCCATCGTCTCGGTGGGTGTGATGCTTTATGCGATTGGTCACTATGGCTTGCAGGAAGCATGGCCCGAATTGGTGCTCAACCTATTCTACATCGCCTGTCTGGTGATGATCGGGATGTATTTCTTCAACTACCGCATCACCACCCAGCAGTTCAACTACTGGTGTTCCATCTGTGTGGGCATGACGGTGCTGTTGCGCGACATCCTCTTCCCGCCGCCCTTGGCTTTTTTCTCTCTTCACTTGATATGTCTTGTCCTCTCGGTGCTGCTGCTCTGCATGCTTACATTCTTCTATGCGCGCAAGAACTGGCAGAGCTACACCAAGCGCAACCTGTGGGTTCTCTGCATCATCGACATACTCATCGCCACACTTTACAACTACGACATCTATATTGAACCTATCAACGAATACACCAACTACTCGTTGACCGAAATCTGGATACGCCCCACCATCACCTACGCGCTGGTGGCATGTTTCGTGACTGAGAGGGAAAGTGATACTTGATGACAATCAATACTAACAAAAAAATTAATCATATAAAAATCCAAAACTATGAAACAAAGGAAAAACATTTGGCGAGAACGGCCGTGGCTACTATTAGCGGCGCTCTTCGCATGGCTGCTGCCACAGACGGCGGCGGCGGATCTCTCGTATGAGGACGATCCCGACAACTACACAGTGGAACTGGGTGGTTCGAATGTCATCTACTTCACGGCTCCGTGCTATGACACGAGCGGTGCGGACACGTGGATCCAAGTCGGTAACCTCCGGGTGTCGGTAGATGGTGCTTCCCCAGTGACCATCTTCACATGGAAGTCTGAAACGAACATCGACAACGACAACACCACGTTGAAGGTGAACTTCAGTACCACTGCCGACGGTTTCTTCGACATTACGCTGGGTAATTCGAGAAACACCTTCCGTCTGACGAAGAACAACGGCGGAGATCAATCCGTGGTGCGCAACAGCGACGGCAAGACCTTCGGGTTCAGTGCCGAGTGGGCGGTGCCCTACAACCTGCTTGGCAAGAGCCTGAGGTTCAGCTGGCAGGTCACTCGTAACGGTAACTCGGCCACCGTCCTTGAAAGGGAGGTGCCAGGCCTCCAGGCGAAAGAGATCAGCATGCCTGCGGCAAGTGCCAAGCTGGAACCTTTCGTCTCGCTGCCCATGCTGAGCGCGAACAACCCGGGCAAACTGGAAGTACCCTGGTTCCTGGCTTCCGACAGCATTGTCAGTGCCCACTACGAGTACACTGACGATACCGGCAAGCGTCATGAGGAGAAGATTGAGAACGTGAAGAGCAGTTCCATCCTGCTCGATGCCGGTGTGCCCTACCGTAACTTCCGCGTCGTTTGCAGCTACAAGGAGCCGACCGACAAGGGGTCTTACCTCATAGAGAACCAAGGGTCTGCGGTGCAGAACATCCCCGTGATTCACGTCCCCGTCGGACTGACCGCCCGCCAATTGGACGGCCAGGACTTGAAGGTGGAAGTGAAGTGGAACATTGTCTATCCTGACGATGAGGACTTGACACCCACCGACTTCTTCGAGGTGCAGCGTTCGATTACCGGTGAGGAGAAGGACTTCGTCACCATACAACAGTTGCCTTACATCGCTGTCAGCAAGCAGACGACCTATACCTTCGTTGACAACACGCTGATGGATGACATCACGCCTGACATGCTGGTGAATGGCGGTACGCTCGACAAGCTGACCTACCGTGTGCGCCGCACCATCACCAAAGACTGGAACTGGGCCAAGAACACTTGCTCGAGCACGAAGTGCGTTGTCGATAACCTGCACCTGCTGCGCATTGCCAACTATTCGGCGAAGTGGGAGGACGAGCGTGCCTACACCGTCCGCGTGTCGTGGAACTATGCCGACGAGCACGGTGCCGTATGGGACGAGCGCGCCCAGATGGTGCTGCGCGTCATGTCGCGCAACAAGGCCGGTGCTGTGGTCGATAGCCTGATTTACAATCTCGACCAGAACGACCGCACACAACGCTACAAGATTGTGAACCTCACGCGCTCGTGCGTGAACTATGATATAGAGATGTATGTGGAGAAGGGCGAGTCGCCCATCAACTTCTTAGACCAGACGGAGGAATACTTCTTTCCCATACACAATACTAATGACTGGAAAACATTCCGCGACAAGGTAGAAGCAGCCAAGGGCCAGTACGACGTGAACGCCCGTCTTTATGCTGACGTGAATGCGGGTTCCACCATGGTGGGTTTTAACTCCGACATCGCCTACCGAGGTACCTTCGACGGTAACGGTCATACGCTGACCTTCGACGTGTATGACCATCAGAGAGATAATGTTGCCCCCTTCGTTTGGGTGGGCAATGCCACGATCAAGAACCTGCACGTGGCAGGAAATATTACCTCCAGCAAGAAGTTTATAGGCGGTCTTATTGGCCAAGTCCTTCCTAATGCGAACGCTACTGTTGAGAACTGCCGCTCATCAGTCACTATAAATAGTAGCGTGAATGGCGATGCCACCAACGGTGGTTTCGTGTGTGTCTTAAATAGCAATGCTACTGTCACGTTCCTCAACTGTAAGTTCGACGGCAGCTTTCAGGGGGCTAACAGCAGTCATAACGGTGGCTATGTGGGCTATACCAACGGACCTGTCACTATTGAGAACTGTCTCTTCGCCCCTGCAAGCATTAACACCAAATCTGAAGGCAGCGAAACGTGGGCACGAATTGGTGCAGGGTCACTGAATGTCATCAACAGCTATGCCACCCGTGATTTCACAGCATTGGTCGTCATCCGTAATGCCAATGACTGGACTACATTCAGGGATATGGTGAAGAACGCCAAGGGTCAGTATGATGTGAATGCCATTCTCGCGGCCGATGTTAATGCCGGTACCATCATGGTCGGCTGGGAAACAGAAAACTACTATCGCGGCACTTTCGACGGCAACGGCCACACGCTGACTTTCAGCGTAAATGACCATGGCGCAGAATGTCTTGCTCCCTTCAGATATGTAGGCAATGCCACTATCCGCAACCTGCACACGGCAGGCACCATTAATAACAACCATAAGTTTACAGGCGGTCTCATTGGCCAAGTTCTTGCAGAAAGTACTGTCAACATTGAGAACTGCCATTCATCGATGACCCTTAACAGCGGTGTGAATGGTGATGCTACTAACGGTGGTTTCATAGGCGTTATACAAGCCACCAATTCCAAAGCCAGATTCACCAACTGTAAGTTTGATGGCAGCTTTGAGGGTACCAATTGCCACTCGAACGGTGGCTTCGTGGGCTGGTCCGACAGTCCTGTCACTATTGTGGACTGCCTCTTCATGCCCAACAAAGTCACTACCAATCCCGAAAGCAGTGAGACATGGGCACGCGGCGGAAACTGCACGACTACGAACAGCTATGCCACCAAAGAGTTCTGCCACGTCATCAACAACACCAGCGACTGGGAAGAGTTCAGAAATGCGGTGAGCAATCGTGGCAGTAAGTCCGTCAATGCTATTCTGAATGCTGACATCTCAGTAAATGCTGGTGTATCGACCTTCAAAGGTTTGTTCGATGGCAACGCCCATACACTGAACATCAGCGGTGGTCCCGTGTTCGGTAATGCCGTTGACTACACCATCAAGAATCTGCACGTCACGGGCAGCATCGGTGGCGACCAGCACATAGCAGGACTAGTGGGCGGCAGCGATGGCTCAGACCGCAACTATATCGAGAGTTGCTGGGTATCGGTCAGTATCCATTGTAACACAACCCATGCCGGCGGCTTCATCGGCCACGCAGGCACAACTCCGATCAACATCAATAACTGTCTGTTTGACGGCGCCATTAGCTGCAAGAACGATGGAAAGAACGATGGAACATCCTACGCTGGATCATTCATCGGCTGGTCTGGCGATGCAGATCACCACGTAACCAATTGCTTGGATGACGGAGGTTTTTACTATGTGGATCACCAAGGATTCTGCTGGACGAATTGGAATTATTGGGGTAATACTGGCAACAGCTCAAATAACTATACCTACAAAAACTGGCCCGAGGTCCATACCTCTGGCATCAGGCATAACAATGTCAACTACGTGGTTGAGAAATTAGGCGCTGACAACTGGTATGTGAGTGGCGAAAACGCTCTGCCAAAGATGACCAGACGCGAATTGTGGAACAACGTAGGCTCCCTGTCGGCAAACGATCTGGCCAAGAATCTGGGTCCTGAGTGGAAGGTGGATGGCAACAAAGTGGTGCCTGTGATGGGCAGTAGCATGACTGGTGCCACTGAGGAAGAACTGGAACAGTATTTCACCTACGGCTGGACGAAGGAGGGTGACAACCTCGTTCCTGAAACCACGACGGTTGAGGAACCCATTTACGCCGAGATCACCAAGCCGACGCTTCCCAACTTCTACCACAAGAACACGGGTACGATAGACAAGACACTGGTGACGACGACTCGCCAGAGCAGCGTGCTGCTGGCCTGGAACACCGACAACAACCCTATCGACTACTTCACCGTGATGCGCCGCGTGAAGGGTCAGGGCGACGATGCTTGGAAAGAGATTGCCGCCTTCTTGGATGATATGAGCTATGAGGACACCAGCGTGTCGCCTCTGGCTACCTACGAATACAAGGTGCTCGGCGTGAATGACTGCGAGGGCCGTGACTCGACCGCGACCGAAGTGAAGGTGGGCGAGTGCAAGCACACGGGCCGCGTGGATGGCTATGTGCGCTTCAACGACGGCACCAGTGCTGCTGGCATTCAGGTGGACATCAAATATAAAGGTAAAAAGGTGATGAGCGTCTTCACTGACGATAGCGGTCACTTCGTGGCCGACGAACTGTCGTACCAGGGCGGTACGAGCGTCACTTACGATGTGAGTGCCGTGGGCAAGCACGGCGAAGATTTCTCGCCAAAGGGCTTCAGCGTAACCTTCGATGCCCATAGCAACGACGAGACGCTGCGCGAAATCTCCATCCTGAACGGCAAGCGCTTCTCGGGCTACGTGATGTACGACGGCACGAGCATCCCCGTGAAGGGTGCCAACTTCAAGGTGAACGGCAAAAAGGTTTACAACACGAAGGGCAAGCTCTTAGAGACAGAGTACGACGGCTCGTTCTCCTTCCGCGTGCTGCCCGGCAACGACACCATCCAGGTGGTGATGGACGGCCACAACTTTACTAATGACGGCTACTTCAAGGGCGCCACTGGCCACAACTTCACCGACGATGTGGCTGGCATCTACTTCTACGACGCCACGAAGGTGAAGCTCGCTGGCCGCGTGGTCGGCGGCGAGGAGCAGGGACAGAAGCCTTTGGGCAACAACCTCTCGACAAACAACCTGGGCGACTCGCTGACCATCGTGCTCACCTTGGAGGGCGACAACACGTCGTGGTTGGTCTATGACAACCTGAACCCGAACAAGACGGAGCGTGAGGAGGTGGTGCGCCACCAGCGCAACGGCAACAAGCACTTCACGTCGGTGAAGACCCAGCGCAAGCGCATGACCGTATGGCCCGACCCGACAACGGGCGAGTACGAACTGCTGCTGCCACCAGTACGCTGGAAGGTGCAGCAAGTGTATTGCACAGGCTATCCCACGCTGTTCCAGGAGGGACAGGTGAGCGAGGTCATCGACCTGACCGACTGCCTCACCCCGAACACCACTACCTACGCGGGCAGCTACAAGGACGTTGACACCATTACGGTGAAAGACCCCAAGCTAACTTACAACGCCATCTACAATCGCATCTATCGTGCACCGGTGGAGGTGACCTACAAGCAGTTGGGCTACGACAATTTCGACTATTTCGGCGACAAGAACTACTACGCCAGCGAACTGACGGGCGAGACGGTGGAGGTGCCTCTGGCATTCCCGAACCCCGCCGATACGACGAAGGCCATCTACAGCTTCACGTACCCCGTGTTCAGCATTGATCGCAAATATACCATCGAGTTGCAGGTGGGCGAGAACTATCTTTACAACAACGACCCAGCCGGGAAGGTTGACATCGTCCGACTGGGCGGCGGCATGGCCATGATGCAGAATGGCATGAAGCCTGGTTCATACGATGAACCGGTGATGATCGACAGCCTCGGACGGGCACGCTTCACCGTACAGGCCAGCCAGACCACCAACATGAATAAATCGCTGAAGACGGTGACCTTCACCGTGATGCGCGACGGAACCTTCCTTGAGGCTAAGCCCCTGCAGGGCTATGTGCTCAATATGTTCCCCGTTGGCGAGAGCACAGAACTTCTGACCGATGGTCAGCCTCTGCTGTTCGATATCCTGCGTGACCCGCCTGGATCCTACAGTTCGAACACGCTGGCCAAGGGCGCTACACTGAACTATTCGTACATGATGAACCTGACGCTGATGGCAGGTATCATGATTACCTACAAGGATGGTAAGAAACTGCAAACTTTGTCTGCCACCGTGGTGGCACCTCAAGGTTCAGGTACCGCTGTCGGTCCCATCAGTGCCGGAGAAACACAGGAGGGATCTATTGACCAATTTATTTACACAGCACAGGGCAGCAAGGCCTTCTCTTACACCATGGCCATCGGCAACAACATCAGCACCAGCGGCGACCCGTCGATGGTGGGTGCCGACGCCGACCTCTATATCGGTGCGGTGCAGAACGTTGTGGTGACGCCGATGTCCACCGTCCGCGCCGTGAACAAAAAGATGTTTGACGAGATAGCCGGCCGCCAGGGTGGCATCAACAAGGCATCTGAGATGACCAAGGACATCGACTATGGAACGGTGGTGAAGATTGCCGAGGGCGTTGATGCCAAGGGTGACAGCATCTACCTGATACGCGACGTGGCACTGGGCTATGGTCCGAAGATTCAGTCGCAGTTCATCTACTCGCAGAAGCAAATCCTGACGCAGATTATCCCCAACAAGGCGAAGGAGATTGTCGATATGATGTTCTGTGGCACCAAGGACGAGGCGCAGGCGATAGCCGACAGGACTGGCAAGCCTGTCTATTGGTCGCTGCGCGAACCTAAGGACTCGATGTTTGCCGTGGTGAACAAGCAATTGTCCGACCGTGCCTACAACTACAACATCGACAAAGCCGAAAAGGGCATCAACTACATGGTGGTGATACCTAATGGCACATCGCCGGATCAGTTCAACGATGAGGTGACAGAGAAGTACCAGATCATCAAGGCCTGGACGGAGATGATAGCCCAGAACGAGTTTGAGAAACTGCAAGCCAGCGACCTGCTGACCAACTATGACATAGCTGGTGCTCAAGGCGTGAACTACAGCGAGACCTTCGACAGTAACTTCTCTAACTCATGGACGCACCACTTCCCCGTTGCCACCGAGGTTGACTACTTCGGCCCCGGCATCAGTTATGTCACTTCGGCCTTCTCTATTGGTGCTACCATTGTGAGCAGTATCCTTGCTACAATGGAAGAGATGAAATATTGGAAAAGCCCTGGAGTGGCTACCTCCAAGGTGGATATTAGCAAGGACGATGGATGGAATGCGTCGCTTGATTTCGCTGGCAAACTGAGCCAGTGGACCATTACCCCTGTGGCCTTATACCAGACGGTAGGTGCCAATTCTGAGGCTAAGGCGTTCAACCGTACGGAGAGCTTCACCATTGCCACCGACCCGATGAGCCGTCTGAGTGTGGATGTCTATCGCGTGAAGCCCCTGTATGAGTATGATAAGTCCGGGTCGTTAGTCCATAACATGATCAATCCACGGTATATCGCTAACGATTCCGTAGGTGTTACCAACATCTTTACGAACTACCAATTCGAGAAGATGACCGATTTGGTGACAGATTTCGTGGGTAAGGAGGCTCGCGAAGATGGCCTCACAGGACCACGCGGCTTCGTCTTCCGCACCCGTGGCGGTGCTACCCAGAATCCGTGGGAAGACCAGCGCGCGACGAAGTTCTATGAAACGGGTCGGGAACTTGATGCCCGCACGCTGAAGATTGTGAACCCGAAGATTCGCTTAGACAAGCAGGATGTGAGTGGCGTGTCCATCAACGATGCAGCCCACTTCAAGGTGTATGTGAGCAACGAGAGCGAGAAGCCCGAGGCTACCGAGGGTCTGACCGTCCTGCAGTTGTTCTCCGTTGACCAGACTAACACCAACGGTGCGAAGATTAGCGTCAACGGACAGACACTGACCACTGGCGGCATGACCATATCGGTGGTGCCGGGCTCGGAAACGGAACTCGACATGGAGGTTCGTGCCGGCCAGGGTTTCGACTTCGATGGCTTGACCATAGGCGTGATGTCGCCTACCGACGCTGTCAATACCAAGGAACTCATCTCGTTCAATGTTCACTACCTGCATGAGGCAGGAGGCTTGGCCATTGCCGTGCCGGGTGACAAGTGGGTGCTGAACACCAATGCCCAGATGGATTCGAAGCGTGGCTGGTACTTGCCTGTCACCATCAACGGCTTCGACCGTCACCAGCACAACTTCGACCATATTGAGTTCCAGTACAAGGAGTCGCAGCGCGGCGATGACTCGTGGACGAACATCTGCTCGTTCTATGCAGACCCGACGCTGATGGCCAATGCCAACGGCGTTCGCAAGCTGATTCCTGAGAACGGTAACATCGTGACCGAGTTCTTCGGCGAAGGCTGGGTGATGGAGCGTACCTACGACCTGCGTGCCGTGCTGTTCTGCCGCAACGGTAATGACTTCCTGACCACATCGTCGAAGATCATCAGCGGTATCAAGGATACCCGTCGTCCGCAGCTGTTCGGCACACCAGAGCCGAAGAGCGGTCTGCTGACCAGCGGCGACGACATCATCTTCAACTTCTCTGAAGACATTGAATATAACTATCTGAGCGCCATCACCAACTTCGAGGTGAAGGGCGAAGTGAACAACGACAACCTCTCTGAGATGGTCAGCGTGCAGTTTGCAGGCAAGGCCAGTGTGGAGAGCGAGGCTAAGCGCAACTTCAGCGGTAAGAATCTGACCATCGACCTGATGGTAAAGCCTGCCGAGACGGGACGCGACATGCCGCTGTTCTCACACGGCACGAACGGTCAGAAGCTGCAACTGTGGCTGACCAAGGACTTCAAGCTGAAGGCTGTGGTGAACGACAAGACGTTCACGTCTGACGAGGCCATCGTGAAGGAAGGCTTCACACAGGTGGCTGTCAGCATCAACCAGACGGATAGCACGCTGACGTTCTTCAACGGCGGCGTGGAGATTGGGCGCAACAAGCTCAGTGCCCTGTACACCGGTACAGGTCCGCTGATCTTCGGTCGCACCAACGAACTGGACCGCTCGGAGAGCCAGTACTATGAGGGTCGCATGATGGAAGCCCGCCTGTGGTATACTGCCATGGACGGTGGACTCATCGGCACAACCTACGGCAGCCGCCGACTGACGGGCTACGAGAAGGATCTTGTAGATTACTACCCGATGAATGAGGGCTCAGGTGACTATGTCATTGACCATACCCAGGGTGCCAACGCCAAGTTGATTGATGCTTCTTGGGCCATCCCACAGGGCCTGTCGCTGCACGTGGACAAGGCCGACAAGGGCGTGCTCTTGGATAAGAACGCCATAAACCGCACCGCCGAGCAGGACTACACGCTGATGTTCTGGTTTAAGACCGATGCTGACGGAAGCGGCACGCTGCTCTCCAACGGCCGAGGCCTGAGAGAGGACAACGGCGCTGTGAACCAGTTCCACATCGGATTTGAGGCCGACACGCTGAGATATCGCTCCAACGGTTTTGTCGCCGACGTTCCGGGCAAGTGGAGCGACGGCAAGTGGCACCACTACGCCATGACCGTGAACCGTGGCCACAGCGTGGCTAACATCTACATGGACAAGGAGCTTGTAACCACTTTCGAGACCGACACGCTGGGCGGCATCAGCGGCGGCTATCCGCTCATCGGTGCCAGCCGCTACGACATCGTCAACGAGACGGACACCCTGCTGAGACAGGACGGTCTGACCCCGCTGAAGGGTAACGTGGACGAACTGCTGTTCTTTGAACAGGCACTGCCGCAGCAGCTCATCAGCACCTACGCAACGAAGAGTCCGAACGGTGACGAGAAGGGTCTGCTGACCTACCTTGGCTTCGACCGCATTGAGCGTCAGAAGGACAACGACCTGGAACTGGTGCCCTACGCCTACAGCAAGAAGATATATCTGGACGACAAGGGCCAACCCCGCTATCAGCTCAACCCGGAGACAAAGGAGCCGACCGAAACGCTGGTACGTGATTATGTGTTCATCGATGATGAAACTATCGTCAAGACGCACTTCGACCAGTCGACGGCAGCACCCGTGGTGCCTTACGAGGAGGTGAAGAACCTGAAGTTCGGCTTCATCGGCAGGGGCAACCAGTTGCTGGTAGAGCTTGACGAGAATGCCGCCCGACTGAACCACCGCAACATCTACGTGACGGTGCGCGACATCGAGGACAAGAACGGTAACACGATGGCTTCACCGCAGACGGCCTGCTACTATGTGAACAACAGCAGCTTGCAGTGGCTGGTGAACAAACTGGACGCAACAATCAAGTATGGTAGTGGTGAGGAATGTGAACTGCCGTTCTACAACTACAGTGCTTCCAGCCACACCTTCACGATTGAGAACTGCCCGAAGTGGCTCACGCTCGACAAAAACAGCGACGTGGTGGCTCCGCAGATGATGGATTATGTCACGGCAACAGCCAGCAAGGATCTGAACATCGGTACGTATAACGAAATCATCTATCTGACCGATGAGGAGGGCATCACAGAACCGTTCTACCTGAACTTGACGGTAGAGGGTGAGCAGCCCGAGTGGGCACAGAGCGTGTCGGGCGAACTCCTTGAGCACTCTATGAGCATCAGCGGTCAAGTCTATCTGTACGATGAACTCGATACCGATTCACGCGACATCGTGGGTGTCTTCGACGACAAGAACGTATGTCACGGCTTTGCCAACATCAGCCATTCGACTTCGACTGGCGAGACGGGTCTCTTCCTGACGGTTTATGACAATGAGGAGGACGGCACCGAACTGAAGTTCCGTCTGTGGCAGTACAGCACCGGACGTGAGATTGTGCTGACACCAGAAAGCACCATCAAATTCGCGAATTCGGCAGTACTGGGTACCGACACTCCTGTGCGCTTCGACGGAAGCAATAACTTCATCCAGTACTTCAACCTGAAGAAGGGCTGGAACTGGGTATCGTTCAACGTCAGCAGCAAGCAGCTGGATAAGATGAACCTGCTGCTGAACAGCATGCCTTGGCAGAATGGCGACATCGTGACCGACATGAGCAGCGACACGACGGTAGTCTATAAGGATAGCCTCTGGTTGGCATCAGGAAAAGTAAAGGACGTGCCGATTTCATCGAAGAAGGCTTATGCGATCAAGGTGCAGGAGGCTTGCAGTATTCCTGTTGAGGGCACCGTCATCAAGGATGAGGACGAGCGCACCATCGACTTGAAGCAGGGCTGGAACGCCATCGGCTACACGCCGGTTACGAACCTAAGCGTAGAGACCGCCCTGAGCGACTACTACGACTATGCAGAGGCAGGCGATGTCATCAAGAGCCACACCGAGTTTGCTTACTTCACCAAGACTGGCAGCGTCGGACGCTGGCGCGGTAGTCTGCAGTACATGAAGCCTGGTGAGGGTTACATGTTGCTCCGCAAGGGAACTTCCGATGCTTCGTTCACCTATCCGTACTACGAGCAAGGCAACAACTTCTTCGAGGATGCTTCGCCAAGCGCAGTGCGCAAAGCTGCCGCACAGTCACCCAACACGATGAGTGTCAGCGCTGTTGTCGAAGGTTTCGAGACTGAGGTGGGCGATGTGCTGGTGGCATACGCGAATGGTGAGGTGGTAGGAGAAGCCGTTGTGCTCAACGGTCCAACTCTTGAGACCCGCATCGCTACGGAACCTACGGAACCAATTTACCTCAGCATTGCTGGCAACGCTCAGCAGCCTATCTGGTTTGCCATCGAACGTGACGGCGAGATCGTAGCTTCTACCAACGAACTCATGACCTTCAAGGTGAATGCTGTCATCGGTAGTCCTGATGAGCCTACTGCCATCAACTTCGAACAGGTTGAATACGAGGATGGCAAGTGGTACACCATCAGCGGTCTGCAACTGCAGCATAAGCCAACGGAGAAGGGTGTGTATATTTATAATGGTAAAAAAGTAATCATCAAGTGATATGAAAAAGATATATTTATCAATCGTTCTGCTGGCAAGCCTCGTATTGGGGGCTTGCAGCAGCAGCGACAACGATGACAGCAAGAATGCTGCCTATAGCGAGGAGAAAGTAAGTGAAGCTCCTGAGTGGCAGATAGACTGGAGCAACAGTCAGGATTGCCCTGACTGGTCTGAGCCAGACGGAACCCTCTACGAGAACTGGACCATCCTGATGGTGCAGATAGAGGAGACATTGCAGCCTTTCGTTTCTGAGAACGACATGATGGCCATCTTCGTGAACGGCGAACTTCGCGGACTGGCAAATCCTGCTACCACCGTGGATGGCGAACTGACGGGTACAGCCACGTTCTTGATGAAGGCTTATGGCAACGAGACCAGCAAGGAAACGGTGCATGCCTCGCTGCAATACTACAGCCAAAAGCTGAAGCACCTCTTCACGCTGTCTGCCAACATCAACCTGAGTTCGGATGTGACGACCGGCACTGACGAAGACTACGTCCCTCTGTTCACCCTCGGTTCTGCCAAGTATCCTGTGGTGAAGACGGAGAATGTGGAGAGCCTCTTGACGGTGGCTGGCATCACACCTGCCAGGGGCAACATCGTGGGCGCCTTTGTGGGTGACGAGTGTCGTGGTAAGGTGGAACTCTCAGGCTTGGGCATCACGCTGCTGGACATCTACGGACGCAGCGCAGGTGAGTCGGTGACACTGAAGTGTTATGATGCAGCCAAGGGACTGATGTACACCATCCCCGATGCGGTGAAAATGTAATGCTCGAATTTATGTATTAACTTTGACTACGTCGAACTTACTCACGTTCGACAATAAAAGTGAAAAAAACTTTTCTTTCCTTTGTATTGTGCTCACTTAATCGTAACTTTGCATCCAAAAGTATGAAATCTTTATAACTAACTTTATATATGGCAATGAAAAAGACTCTGTTATTTTTAGCTTGTTGCGTTCCGTTCTTGGTTTCCTCTGCCCAGGAGCAGCAGGGAAGAATGCGTGACCGTATCGAAAGTGCACTGCGCACTAACTATGAGAAGGTGAACTATGACACCCTCTACCTGACACGTCCTGACAGCAAGCTGACGCTGAAAATGAGGGCCAACATCTCTGGCTACTACCAGCATTCCAAGTTCAACGAGAATGGCAACCGCTACAACGCTAAACTCAATACCGACACTCGTGGAACCGTCAGCGTGGCTGCCACCTATTATGGAATAACGGCTGGCGTGGCGCTTAATCCCGCCCGTTTGTCTGGCAAGAACAAGGACATGGAGTTCAACATCAACGCCTATGGAAACCGCTTCGGTCTCGAAGCCAACTACCAGGAGTCCAAGACGCTTTCGGGCGATATTGATCACAATAAGGGCACCTTCCACGTCAGCAAGGGCGATGTCAAGTTGACACTTATCACCGTCACGGGATACTATGCCTTCAACCATCGTCACTTCTCATACCCTGCAGCCTTCACGCAGTCTTACATCCAGAAGCGTTCGGCAGGTTCATGGCTCGTAGGTGCCACTTATCAGGGCGGCAGAATCAAGACCACTGATGATGCCCCCACTATGATGGGCCATATACGCACTACCATGAATACATTTGCCATCGGTGGTGGTTACGGCTACAACCTCGTGGCAGGCAAATGGCTCTTCCATGCTTCTGCCCAGCCTAGCCTGATTGTCTTCAGCGACATCGACATCGAAGAGAATGGTATGAAGCGCGACGGAAAAACACATTTCCCCGAGGTGATCACCAACACCCGCGCTGCCATCGTCTATAACTTCAGCCAGAAATACTTTGCTGGTTCCACCTTCCTCTTCAACACCACGCTCTTGGGCGATAATGATGACTACACGCGGCAGACCAAATGGCGTGCCCGCGCCTTTGTGGGTGTACGCTTGTGATGTTGTAAACAACCATAAGAATTCCGCGAAACCATAACAAGTTCCGCGGAATTTCTTTATATAAACATGGGGAAGTTTGCGCTGCGATTTAGAGACGTTCCAATGCTTCCTGCAGCACGCTGCGTTGCGTGCCGACATTCAGACGCATGAATCCCTCGCCGCCAGGACCGAACATTTCCCCATCGTTGAGCGCAAGGTGAGCCTTGTTGATGAAGAGGTCAAGGAGTGCCTTGTGGTCGAGTCCCAAGTCGCGGCAGTCGAGCCAGACGAGGAAGGAGGCTTGGGGACGTAGTGGCTTGATTTGTGGCAGATGCTTTTGGCAATAGTCGATGAGGAAATCAATGTTTCCTTCCACATAGTGCAGCATCTGTCGTCGCCATTCTTCACCCTGTTGCAAGGCTGCCATCGTGGCGATGGGTGCAAAGAGGTGAGGTTCGTCCCATTCGTTGGCAGAGAGCCAGCGGTAGAAAGGTTCGCGGAGTAGGGGATTGGGGATGATGGCCCACGAAGAGACAATGCCTGCCATGTTGAAGGTCTTGGTGGGGGCACCAAACGTGATGTTCACCTCGGCAGCTTCTTCACTCACTGTTGCAAAGGGGATGTGCTTGTTGTTCCACAAAGCCATATCCGAATGAATCTCGTCGCTGATGACGATGAGGTTGTGCTCCTTGGCAAAATGTGCCAAGCGTTGCAGGGTCTCCTTGTCCCACACGATGCCGGCAGGGTTGTGGGGATTGGACAGAATGAGCAAGCGGGGGCGTTTAGTTGACAGTTGAGCGTTGACAGTTGACAGTCGGGGAGTGCAGATTTTTTCGAGGTTCTCAAAGTCCATCTCATAAGAAATAAGCTTTCCCTCTGCATCTCGTATCTCCTTCAGCGGATTCCACACCACCTCCCGTTTGTTCCCTCTGGGTGTCAGGTAGAACGGGTGGTAGATGGGTGGTTGCACGATCACCTTCTCATCCTCCTTCAGGAAGAAGTTGATGACCATGCCGATGCCCTTCACGATGCCAGGGATGTAGGTCAGCCACTCACGCTCCACCTTCCATTGGTGGTGCTCTTCAATCCATTGCTGCACTGTTGGCCAATACTCCTTGGGCTCCACCGTGTAGCCATACAACGAGTGCTCCAACCGCTGTTTCAGGGCATTGGTGATGAAGGAAGGCGTTTCCCAATCCATATCAGCCACCCACAACGGCAACAGATCACTTCGTCCATATCGTTCCTGAAGCACCTCATGCTTCAAATCGCCCGACCCTCTGCGGTCAACTGGCTTGTCAAAATCGTATGTCATTTTTCTCCTTTAATTTTTAACTCTAACCTCTAACCCCTAACCTCTTATTTAAAAGAAGCCCCATGCCATCTTCTCAGACAGCAATGGGGCGGACAAAAAACTTCATCAGTTCTTTGATTCGTGTATCGCTGCTTGTGCGATGTCTTCGAAAATATCATCCACATCTTCCAATCCAACTGAAATGCGGATGGTGGTTGGTCTCACATCCATTGCCTGCTTTTCCTCATCGGTAAAGTTGCCGAAGATGGTGCTGTATGGATGGATGGCGAGACTCTTGTTGTCGAAGAGGTTGGTGGCTCTGCGGATGAGTTGCAGGTGGTCGATGAAACTGAAACATGCTTTGCGGTCGGCAAGGTCGATGGTGAGCATCGCACCTGCGGTCTCGCCAAACTGCTTGACTGCCAACTCATGGAAGGGGTTGTCTTCCAAGCCGATGTAATTGACCTGCTTGACCAGCCCACGCGCTGGGCGATTTTCATTTTGAGCATTGACTACTTCTTCCTTCAGTCGCTTTGCCAATGTGAGGGCGTTCTGTGCCTGTACCCGATAACGGGCATCGAGCGTCTCCAACCCCAACGACTGCATATAGGCGGCATGAGGTGACATGTAACAGCCTACGTTGAAGAGCAGTTCGAAACGGATACGCTGATTCACTACAGGGAAGGTGCCATAGTCGATAACCAATCCACCCAACGAAGTGGCGCCACCAGAGATGTATTTCGTGCTGCTCACCACCTCTATATCCACACCCAACTGTTTGGCGCTGAAGTGGGTGAAGGGGATGACGGTCGTGTCGGCAATGAGGGGAATGCCCTTCTCGTGAGCGATGTCTGCCAATGCAGAGAGGTCAGCTACTTCCAACTGCGGATTGGTGACAATCTCGAGGTAGAGGCAAGCCGTATGTTCATCGATGGCATCCCTCACGGCATCGAGATCGAGCAAATCAATCTGTCGGGTCTCCACACCAAAACGTGTGAACGTGCGGTTCATTAGCGCCACTGTGTTGCCAAAGAGATGGTGCGAAGTGACGATGTTCTTGCCCTGCTCCGCAAAGACCAGCAGCGCGTTGGTGATGGCTGCCATACCAGAACAGAAGGCAAACACGTTCGATGCCCCAGTCAACGCCTTCACCGTGTCCTCCAGATGCATCACGGTTGGGTTCATCACCCTCGAATAGTCGGGTGCCAATACTCTGCCACAGAAGGCATCTGCCATATCCTTTGCCGTCTCAAACTCGTATGCCGCTGTGTGATACACCGGCATTGCTATCGCCCCGTATGCATCCTGCCTCGGCAGTTTCGTATTGATTGCTATCGTTGCTTTTTTCATTCTTCTTACCTCTTACTTCTTACCTCTTACTTCTTACCTCTTACCTCTAAATATAATATTCCACCATTTCCACCAACCCTGCTCTCAAAGCATATTTAGTAGCCTCGTAGATGGTGTTCACGTTGATCTTCCTGAATATGTTCTTCTTGTGGGTTGTGATGGTGTGGATGCTCGAATTGCGTTCCACAGCAATCTCCTTCACCGACTTGCCCAGCGCAATCAGTCTCAGCACCTCCTTCTCTGTGGCGGTCAGTTGGTCGCGTTCTGCCAGTGATTGTTGAGCCGATGGGGTGAGCAGGAGGTTCGTCACCTGGTGGCAGAGGAAGCGCACACCTGTGATGGCGCACTTCAGAGCCGTGACGATTTCCTGTGCCGAATCATCCTTCAGGATCATGCTGAACTGCTGTTCCACACTCAACCGACGGATCAGTTGTTCCGTCAGGTCATCGGAGAAGAGCACCCACATGGCAAAGGGGAAACGCTCACTCAGGTTCAGCAACTCGTCACTGCTGGCAAGGTCAAACTTCGTGTAGTCAATTACCACTATTGATGATGGGTGTTCTTTCAGTTCTGCAATCAGTTCCGCACGTCGGCTCAATTCCTTCACAGCCAGGTCTTCCACATCCTTTAATGCCACTCGCACCAAGGTTTTCAGCCCCAGTCGTGTAATATCCTGATTGTCTGCTAATATAATCTGTCTTTCAGCCATTGTTGATGAAGTTTTTTGTTTTTGTCGCTGCAAAGGTACGGTGACTTTGCATTTATACCAAGAAGAAGGTATTTCTTTGGTAAATTTATCCAAGAGACATGGCGCTATCAGGAAAATGTTCTGCTGAACAAAAAGAGAACAATCCTGCAACCTTCCCCTTTATACTATATTTATTTGTACAGCCCTCTAACTGAATTATATATTAGGCTCGTCCCAGACCTTTGTTTGCGTGCAAAGGATAGGCTGCACAAGTTTTCCGATCTTCAACTCAAAGTCTCCCTCTTCAAGCGTCCATCTGCCATCGGCACCAACGAATGCAAGGGCTTTGGCAGGGAGTTGGAAGGTGATGGTCTTCACCTCACCTGACTGCAACTCTACCTTTGTGAAGTCACGCAGCCGTTTGTTGTCTGGAACCACACTTGCGATGAGATCGCTACTGTAGAGCAACACGGCCTCTTTGCCGGCACGACTGCCAGTATTCTTCACGTCAACGGTGATCGTGAGCATGTCGTCGGCAGTGAATTTCGCCTTGTCCACTTTCAGGTTTGAGTACTCATAGGTGGTATAGCTCATGCCATAGCCGAAAGGCCATTGCAGCGACACTTTCGCATCGTAGTTATAGGCACCGGCCATTGTTCCCACTTCCTCGCTCACCTTATAGTCGTAAGTGTTCAGCGAGTTGATTTCCCGTGGATAGGTGTAGGGCAGTTTGGCAGAGAAATTTGCATCACCGGCGAGCAGATTGGCAAGCGCATCAGCACCATAGTTGCCAGGAATCAAGATGTCAACTACGGCATTGGCCAGTGGCACGATGTCAGCAATGAGGCGTGGGCGCCCCTCGTTGAGCACGAGGATGATGGGTTTACCCGTCTTCGCAAGGGCTTTGACGAGATTGCGCTGATTCTCAGAGAGCCAAAGGTCAGTGAGGTTGCCAGGGGTTTCTGTATAGCTGTTCTCACCGATTGCAGCGATGATGATGTCGGCCTGTGCTGCAGCAGCCACAGCCTTATCAATCTGAGGCTCATGCTCCTCATAGTACTGTCCGTTCTCGTTATAAGTCACACCTTGTTCGAGCATGATATTGTCCTTGCCATACTTATTGCAGAGTGCCTCGTAGATCGTGTTGTATTTCTCCGTGAGATCTTCAGCCCTTGATCCCTGCCAGGTGTAGCTCCAGCCACCATGAAGACAGCGCATCTGGTTGGCATTAGGACCGGTCAGCAGAATCTTCTTCCCCTTGGCGAGTGGCAGGATACCATCGTTCTTCAGCAGCACCTCAGACTCTTCAGCAGCTCGTAGCGATGCATCTGCCCACTCCTTGCAACCGAACTTCTCAAAGCCCTTACCACCTGTGTTGGGCTCGTCAAAGAGACCGAGACGATATTTCACTCGCAGAATACGGCGAACGGCATCATCGATACGATCCATAGATACCTTACCTTCCTGTACCAGTTCCTTCAGCAGTTGACAGAACTCCACGCTATAAGGATCCATCGACATATCTATACCAGCATTGATGGCGATACGGATGGCGTCCTTCTTATCTTTTGCTACCTTTTCGCGGGTGTACAGATTATTAATATCAGCCCAGTCAGTCACAATCATGCCGTCCCAGTTGAGATCTTCCTTCAGCCATTTGGTCAGGTATTCATAGCTGGCATGAACGGGCACCCCGTTGATGGAAGCCGAGTTGACCATCATCGTCAGCGAACCAGCGAGAGCAGCCTGCTTGAAGGGCTCAAAGTATTTCTCGCGCAGCATCTGCGGTGAGACATAGGCAGGTGTTCTATCCTTGCCAGTCCAAGGGGCACCATAGGAGAAATAGTGTTTTGTGCAGGTTCCCACATGGAATCGGTCGATGTGATTCGGGTCGTTCCCCTGATAGCCCTGTATCTCAGCCACCACCATCTTTGCGTTCACGATGGCATCCTCGCCAAAGCTCTCCCAGACACGCGGCCAGCGGGCATCTCGGCTAAGGTCAACCACGGGGTTATACACCCAAGGGCAGTTGGCAGCGCGGCTCTCATAGGCAGTGATCTCAGCACCCGTCTTGGCCAGTTCCGTATTGAACGATGCTGCCAGGTTGATAGGTTGGGGGAAGAGTATTCCGCCTTGTGTATAAGTCACACCATGATTTTGGTCGAGGCCATAGATGTCAGGAATACCGAGATACTTCATCGACTTCTCCTGAATCAGACGGATCCACTTCTGCCATTGTTCCACTGTGTGGGCACGTGTGCCGGGCGCGTTGAGTATAGACCCCACTTTCCATTTCGAGATACAAGTGTCGAGCATTGCCTCATTGAGCTTCCACACAGGTGTAGGAGTTCCCTCGCTGTTATTCTCAATGGCCATCTTTCCCATCACGTCGAGGTTCAGTTCGAGCATCTGACCGATCTTCTCGTCAAGGTTCATCTTCGCGAGCGTCTTTTCAATCTTCGCCTCAATTTTCTCATCCCGTGGAATGGCAGGTTTCAAACTTTGTGCATACGCACCAATTCCAAGCAGTGTCCAAGCTGCCAATATCAAATTCCTTTTCATTGTTCCCATTTCATTTTCATTTATATTGTTTGGGGGCAAAGTTACAAACAATCCCTCACACCACAAAATTTTCCCTCATTTTTTCAAAAAGGGGAAGGCTGCAACCCAGTGTAACCTTCCCCAATTTTTGTGTCGTTTCATTTTGTTTACTCTAATCCTATCTTTTCTGGTTTGAAGATGTAGGATTGGTAGGGCATAGTTTCGTCTTCCTTGCTGCCCATCTTCAGCCAATAAGAGTTTTTCTTCCTTCTAAAGAATGTTTCATAATTGAAAGCGCATGTATCATCAATGGCTCCCGAGGAACAGGAATCGATGGTTTGTTTTAGTGCCCATCTACCACATTTATGGTAGCAATATCACTCATGAAAGGGATTTTGGGGTAGGGGAAATGTCCGTACCTTTGCACCAGATTTCAGAACGAAGTCGAAACAACGCGAAGTTACACATTAAATAATATAAAGAAAGATGAAAGTGAAAGCATTTTTGATAGCAGCATTTGCAGCGGTGGTACTCAACGTGAGTGCAGCAACGTCACAGAATGACGGTGTGATTACAGTGAAAGTGAACAAGGCGAGCAAGGTCTTGGTGGAACGTTGGATTGAGGGTTACAAGGCCGTGAATCCGAGTGTGCAGATTGCCCTTGTGAGTGGCAAGAATGCGGATGCCGACCTTACGCTGGTGACTCGTCATCAGGAGGGTGTGAACGTGACCTACGTGGGTCGTTATGCCCTGCTGCCTGTCACTTCGACGGAGAACCCTCTCTTGAGCGACATCCAGAAGAAGGAGTGGAAGAGCAAGGACATCAAGAGCCTGTTCTTCACGGCAGAAGATCTGGATGAGGAGTATGAGGAAGAAGTGGAAGGTAAGAAGAGCAAGTTGAAGGACAAGCTGACCGTGTATTCAGGCAGTGGCAAGGCATCGCTGTCGGGCATCTTCGCTTCTCACTTCGGACGCACCATTGACGACATTCGTGGCAACCGCATTGCTGGTGATGACCTCTACCTGCTCAATGCCATCAGCGAGGACAAGGCGTCTGTCACCTTCAATGCCCTGAGCAACCTCTACGACCTCTCTTCTCGTACCCTCCGCAGCGAACTCGCTTTGTTGCCCCTGGGTGTGAAAGCCAGTCAGCGTGAGGCGCTCCGTTCGGGTAATCTTGACGAGACCCTCGATCTCATCGAACGTGAAGACATCGACCTCATCCCTGTGGAGGACATTGGCTTCACCTACAACGATTTCGATGCCGACATCGATCATTTCCTCCAGTGGGTGGTGCGTGAGGGTCAGCAGTACAACCACGAGGCTGGTTTCCTGCAACTCACCAACCAAGAGGTGGAGAGTCAGTTGAGGCTCTTGGCGCAGAACAATTGATAATACGAATACATTAAAAACTATAAGACCCTCGCCCAGCGCGTGGGCAGACAAAAAACTTCATTCATCATGATTAGAAAAAGATTGTTTATAGCGGCGGTGTTGACCGTCGCTACCTCTTTTGCAGCTTTGGCACAGAGGATTGAAGGCACCATCGTGGATGCCACAACAGGAGAGAGTATTCTTGGCGCGACCGTCCGATACGGCGACGGCAAGGGTGTGACGACCGACATTGACGGTCACTTCGCCATCGACGTGAAGACCCTGCCGGTCAAGTTGAACATCAGTTTCACGGGTTACCGTGCCCAGACCGTCACCGTGTATGACGACGAGGAGGACATCAACGTGAAACTCACAGAGAAACGCAGTTACCTGAACGACGTGGTCGTGGTGGGTTATGGCACGCAGAGCCGCACCCAACTGACGGGTTCGGTGGTGACGGTCAAGTCTGACGTGTTTGAGAACAGCACTGCCAGCACCCTCGACGGTGCGTTGAGCGGTCAGGTGGCAGGTCTGAATGTGACCGCAGCCAGTGGACAGCCTGGTGCCGAGAGCAGCATCCGCATCCGTGGTGGTAACTCAGTCAATGCCAGCAACGAGCCTCTCTATGTGGTCGATGGTTTCATCTACTACAAGGATGCCAACAACAGCGGCACAGGTATCGGTGCCATCGAGAGCAGTCTCAACCCCCTCGCCACCATCAACCCCAACGACATCGAGAGCATCGAGGTGTTGAAGGATGTGAGTGCCACAGCCATTTATGGTTCTCGTGGTGCGAATGGTGTCATCCTCATCACGACGAAGAAGGGCAAGTTGGGTGAGAAGAAAGCCCAGATCTCCTATGGCTATAGCCTCGGACTCAGCAGCGTGAGCAAGCATCTCGACCTGCTCAATGCCTCAGAGTGGGCACAGTTCCAGAAGACTTATTTCAGCAATAAGGGTGGTTATACCGACGAGCAGATCAAGGCACTCGTTAAGGGTACTGACTGGCAGGATGCCGTGCTCAGAACAGCCGTTCAGCAGGCACATGAACTCTCTGTGAATGGCAGCACTGACAAAAGCCGCTATGCCTTCTCTGCCAACTACACCGACCAAGACGGTATCGTGCTCAACACGGGCTTCCAACGTTACAACTTCCACACCAACGTCGAGTGGGAATTGCAGAAGAACCTCAAGTTCGGTATCAATGCCACCTATGGACGCTCTAAGCAACAGGGTTTCACCACCACAGAAGAGCAGGTGTTCAACTCGTCACCCTACTCAGCCGGCATCACCAACAGCTTTGTGTATGCCCTGCTGATGCCACCTGTGATTCCTGTGTACAATGCAGACGGTTCTTATAACTTCACGAATCCTTACGAATATGCTTACTTTGCCATTGGCGACCATGCTTCCAACCCCGTCTATGACCTGAAGGAGAGTGTGGCAGAGAACGTGAACAACTACTTGCTCTCCAACGTGTGGGCAAGTTACAAGTTGGGTGATTTCACGTTGAAGGCAACCGTAGGACTCAACAGCGAGAAACTGACGCAGAACTACTTCTCAGGGGCTTATACCTCATTGGGATTGGCGACTCAGGGTATCGGTGGCACGGGTAATCGCCAGACCGATGTGTGGCAACAGGAATACACCTTATCTTACCAGAAAGAACTGGGCATCCATCAGATTGACGCTTTGGCTGGTTACACCAAGCAGACGAGCACATCGACCCATAGCAGCATCCGTACCAACCACTTCACGAACGAGACGCTGAAGCAGTACAACTTGGGTGATGGTGCCAATATCTACACCCCTCAGACGGGCATCAGCGAGAGCACACTCAATTCGCTCATCGCCCGTGTGAACTACACCTTGCTCGACCGCTACAACGCCACTGCCACCTTCCGTGCCGACAAGTCCAGCCGTTTCTCGAAGAATCACCGTTGGGGCTATTTCCCATCGCTCGGACTTTCGTGGAATGTGGACAAGGAAGACTTCCTCTCCAGCGCCAAGCATCTCGACTACTTGAAACTGCGTCTGACAGGTGGACTCGTGGGCAATCAGGAGATTCCCGACTATGCCTTCTCCACCTCCTACAGCACGGGCTCTTATGGTGGCACTTCCTCTTATGCAAAGGCCAACACAGCCAACGACAACCTGAAATGGGAGACCACTGCCTCTTACAACTTAGGTGCTGACCTGGGACTCTGGAACGGCCGTCTCAACGTGGTGCTCGACCTCTACTACAAGAAGACCTCAGACCTCCTGCTCGAAGTGCCGATGGGCTTTGCATCAGGCGTGACTTCTCAGCTTCAGAATGTGGGAAATGTGGAGAACAAAGGTATTGAACTGGCTGTGAACGGTACCCTGCTCAAGCGTCGCCATCTCCAATGGACTGCTTCTGCCAACCTCGCTCACAACCACAACGAGATCACCGACATGGGCAAGACTAACAACGTCATTCAGGGGGCAGACAACCAGCAGATTCTCCGCAAGGGTGAAGCGCTCGGCTCGTTCTACGGCTTGCAGTACTTGGGTGTCGTGCAGAACGGTGAGGATGTGACTAAGCTTCCGACCGTCAACGGACTCACTCCCAAGGCTGGTGATGCAAAATTCGCCGACACCAACAACGACGGCAAGGTAGATGGCAACGACCGTGTGATTCTCGGTTCTGTGCAGCCCAAGCTCACGTACGGATTCTCTTCTCAGTTGCAAGTGCGCGAATGGGACTTCAACATCACCTTCGCAGGCAGTTATGGTGCCAAACTCTACAATGCCCTGGGCAGACGACTGGAACAGACAGGCGATTCCTACAATGTGCTGAGCACCGTGAAGGATGCATGGACTCCCACCAACGGCAGCAACAGTCTGCCACTCGCTTCCACCTCACGTCCCTTCTCCTATATCGACAGTCGCTACGTGCAGAGTGCTTCTTATCTCAAGCTTCGCAACCTGACCATCGGTTATCGTCCACGCCTTCCTAAAACCTTCCCTGCATCCGTTCGCATCTACGCCACTGCCACCAACCTCTTCACCATCACCCCCTACAAGGGCTATGATCCAGAGGTCAGCAGCGGAACGGACAACGGAGCCTACCCGTCAGCACGAACATTTGCATTTGGTGTAAATATCACATTATAAGACACTTAAAAGAGGATAGAGCAAAGCGTTCTACCCTCTTTTTGGTACACGAATACCACATCATCGGGATTTCCTACCCCGTGAAATGTCCGTACCTTTGCACCAGATTTAGAAAGGTAGTGGATTAGTCGCTAACAAACCAACAAACAAATAAACTAAACAACTAAAATATATTAAGGTAAAAAAGAAAGGAGATTACAAGATGAAAAAGAATCTTTTCCTCGCTACATTGGTAGCAACAAGCCTCTTGGCAGGCTTCTCGTCATGCTCATCAGATGACGACAACAACAGCAACAACAATCAGATTGATCCAGAGAACGTGGTGGCAGACGACGCGAGTGCCCTCTCATTGGTGAATGGTGTGTATAGTCACTGGCAGCCACTCTCATCGTCCTTCTCATTCATCATCGAGCTGAACTCGAACAAGCTCACATCCTTCGAGGGTGAAGAAAACGAGGCAGGTCCTGTGAACAGCCGTTTCGAACAGGAACCAAGTACATGGTATCAAGTCAAGATATTCAACCACTTGTTCCTCGGCATCACCCAGGCCAACGAAGCCATCACCACGGTGACCAACTCGCTCAAGGCCGGCAAAGTCTCTCAGGCTGGTTACAACGCTGCTGTGGGTAAGGCAAAGTTCCTTCGCGCTTTGGCGTATCTGAAGCTCGTGCAACTCTGGGGTGAAGTGCCTGTATATACTGAAGCAGGTGGCTCAACGACTGAGCGTCAGAGCATCGACAATGTGTTCAATCAGATTGTCAGCGACTTCACAGCAGCAGAATCACTGCTGAAGGACTACGACGGCGACCCACGCATCCCTTCCAAGCAGGCAGCACAGGGACTCTTGGCACGTGCTTACCTCGTATGGGGTGACAACCCACTTTCTCAGGCAGAGGTGGCAGCCATCGCCAATGGACAGGCTGACCCTGCATTCACGAAGACTGACAGCCGTCTGGAGAAGGCAGTGGAATATGCCGACAAGGTCATCAACAGCGGCAAGCTCGCCCTCGACCCTGAATATAAGTTGTGGGGACGTGAATACGAGAGCAACAAGCGCAAGACCAACGAGCACCTCTTCACGATTGCTCACGACGGTGATGCTTACGACGCTCAGGGTAACCACCAGACCCACTGCTCATGGACATTCCCCTTCCAGAACGGTGAGAATGGACAGGGCTACAGCCAGAACCACACGGAGGTGTCGGATGATGATCTCTACGACGATTGGAAGGCTGAATACCCCAACGACAAGCGTCTGGCAGCAACATACTTCGTAGAAATCAAGAACCCAGAGGACGGCAAGACTTACCACTACTACAGCCCATTCTATACGCCTGTTAACGGTAAGGGTGTTGACCAGAGCTACGAAGATGCTGAGAACCTCGAAATCACCTTCAACTCAGTTGACCGCATCGAGATCCGCTACGCAGAAGTGCTCCTCATCAAGGCTGAAGCCCTCGTGCAGCTCGGCAAAAACAGCGAGGCAGCAGAGCCTTTCAACCAGCTCCGTCGTCGTGCAGGCATCGAAACGGTCAGCGCACCAACCTTCGACCAGATCAAGCGTGAATGGGACTACGAGTTCACTTACGAACAGTTCTCAGTGCTGAATTCCTACCGTTGGAAGGACCTCATCTCATCTGTCCAGAAGGTGAAAAACTACAAGCACTTCCCCAACGACTGGAAGACCAGCACCGGCAACACCTACACGGCTGATCAGGAGGCATACTTCACGAAGATTCACAACCACCTCGTGGCAAAGTACAACAACGTACGCGGCAAGCACTATCGTCAGCCTATCCCAACCGGAATGCGTGGTGAAGACCTCGGCATCAGTCAGAACCCTGGGTACTAATATCTTGAATGATTAAACCTGCCAGCGTGAAACCAAAGATGGCAGTGATATGAGCGAGGGAGCCATTCGTCTGAACTTTATGGAAGGACGTTGGCTCCTCGCTGTCGTTTGGCGGACAACCTTGATTGGTAAGCAACTCATCGCTGAATACGCACTGGAATTTCTTGGCTGGGAAATGCTTGTCGCGCTTGAAACGGTTGCGCAGGGCACGAGCGAGAGGATCGCCCTTCACCTTCCAGAACTCGGTCACTTGGATGCGGGTGGGGTCGAGTTTCAGCGCAGCACCCATCGACGAGAAGAACTTGGCTTTCGTCCGACAAGCCATCAGGATGAGCAGGGCTTTGTCCTTGAGCGAGTCGATGGCATCAATGATGTAGTCGTAGCTGCCAAGGTCGAACTCCTCAGCTGTCTCTTCCGTGAAGATCTTCTGCAAGGCCGTGATGTCTGCCGAGGGATTGATGCTGAGCAGCCGTTGCTTGAGCGCATCCACCTTCACCTGTCCCACCGTCTCAGAAGTCGCCATCAGTTGACGGTTGATGTTTGTGATGCATACGCGGTCGGAATCGACGATGGTCAAGTGCTGAATGCCGCTGCGTACCAGACTCTCGGCACACCAAGAGCCGACGCCTCCCACACCAAAGAGAATCACCCGCTTCTGGGCGATACGCTCCATCGTCTCACTGCCCAAAAGCAGTTCTGAACGCCGAAAAATAGGTTGAATGTTTGCCATGATTCTTCTTATTTGGTTGCAAAGGTAGGGATTTTAAGGGGAAAAGGGAAAGTGAAAAGGGAAAAATCACTCATTTATGGTACATGAATAGCGCATGAGGGGTATTTCGGGGTCGGTGAAATGTCCGTACCTTTGCACCAGAATTAGAAAGTTAGTGATTAGTAGATTAGGAAATTAGTGGATTAGTCACTAACAAACTAAACAACTAACAAACCAAACAACTAAAGTGATTAACGACAAAAAACTAAGAGAAAAATGAACAAGAAGGTAATGACTTTGTTTTTAGCGATAGCATCGCTGGGACTGGTGTCGTGCAACAGCAACGACGATGAAACGGGAATTGTGATTGACGGAATTGACCTCACGAAGGATGTGGATTGCTGCTCGGCTGAGGAGGCCTTGCAGGTGTACAAGTTCATCCAGACCGTCAAAATTATCCCTGAACTCTCCACAGAAGTGGACGGAAAGTACGAGGTTTGGGCATATACTAAGACTGGAACGCTGCACAAGGGTTACAACGACCTCTACTTTGTGGTGACGAAAAAAAAGACGGGCAACTACGTGAAGTATTTTGACATAAAGAATATCACACCGCTGATGCACATGGTGAAGATGGATATGTGGCACAGCACGCCAGTGGGCAGTACGTTCGAGGTGTTCGACACGACAAGACCTGCAGTGAAGCAAGGATGGGTGTCGCTTCTCATGAACACAAGCGATGCAGGCTCTTGGCAGTTCTCCTACGACATCGAGGTGCTGGGCAGCAAGGGTGGTGTACAGAAGCAAGCCATCAAGGTGGATGCCCTGCCTGACGGTCAGGACTGGCTCAAGAACTTCAAGATTGGCGATGACACATACTTCCTCTCCTTGGTGAATCCGTCGGATTGGAAGACGGGCAAGAACACCATCCAGGCGTATGTGTCGAAGAAGAGCAATCCGATCACCACACCTTACGCGTTGGCAACGGAGACCTTCACTATCGAGATTGACCCTCGCATGCCTGACATGGGCAACCACACCTCGCCCGACAACACGCCGCTCGTCAAGCAGAAAGACGGCAGCTACACGGGCAACATCAACCTGACCATGACCGGTCTCTGGCGCATCCACTTGACCGTAAGGGACGCAGAAGGCAACATCGTGGCAGGAGGAGACGACCTCAAGGATGGCTTCAGCTCGCTCTACTGGGACGTAACTTTATAACCAGCCCATGCGCTGGGCGAAAGTCCTAACAATTTCAACAACAAAAAACTTCATCATGATTGCATTAGCATTATCAATATTACTCTCAACCGACACACTCGCCACCTCGTCACACCTCATCGACGAGGTGGTGGTGGTATCGGCGGCAACCGAAGGACGCAAACGTTCGGCGAAGGGTCAGGTGGCAAGCATCGACGAACACCTGGCAGAACTCTCGCATGTGAACTTAGTGAGACGTGGCTCGTATGCTTGGGAGCCAGTCGTGAACAACATGGCGACGGAGCGAGTCTCCACCACCATCGACGGCATGAAGATCTTCTATGCCTGCACAGACAAGATGGATCCTGTGACCTCCTACGTGGAGAGCAGCAACCTGCAGAGCATCCTCCTCAATTCAGGACTGAACGGCAATCCACAATCGACAGGCAACATCGGTGGAAGCCTCGACCTGAAACTCAGGAAAGCAGGATTTGTCACCTCTAACCTCTCACCTCTAACCTCTCACCTCAACGTTGATGCTGGTTACGAATCCAACGGTCACCTCCAGGTCTATGGCGCCGACGTGGCTGTGTCGAGCCGGCGCTTCTACACCAATGGCGGATTCTTCTTCCGTCATGCCGACAACTACAAAGAGGGTGGGGGTAGGAAGGTGCAGTTCTCGCAGTTCCAGAAGGTGAATGCCTTCGCCAATGCGGGTGTGAAACTGACAACCCGTGATGTGCTGGAAGGCACCTTCATCTTCGACCGTGCCACCGATGTGGGCTATCCTGCCCTGAACATGGATGTGGCAAAGGCGGAGGCGTTCATCACCTCGCTGTCCTATCGCCATTCGTGGTACGAGGGCTTCCTCAATTCGTGGGAGACGAAAGCATACTACAACCACATCACCCATATCATGGACGACACGAAACGTCCCGATGTGGAGATCCACATGGACATGCCTGGCAAGAGTTGGACGAGCGGTCTCTACAGTCTCGTCTCTGCCTCGAACGGACGGCACGATGTGCAGGCCAACTACGACCTCTACTACAACCGTCTCTTTGCCGACATGACGATGTATCCTGGTGGTGCAGCACCCATGTATATGGTCACATGGCCTGATGTGGGTACGCTGAACACGGGACTGGCACTCTCCGACCTTGTGTCGCTCACCGACAATCAGTCGCTGAAAGTCTCCACCAAACTCGCCTTCCAGACCCAACGCCTGAACAACGACGAGGGCTACCATGCCTTGGAGGTGTTCTTCCCTGGCATGAAGCAGAGCTATCAGCAAGTGACAGGACGCATCGCCGCCAATTATCAATTTTCACTTTTCAATTCTCAACTGTCAATTGGAGCAGGTTGGGGTAGTCGTGCCCCCACAGTGACTGAGGCGTATGGTTATTATCTGAACAACACCTTCGACCAGTATGACTACATCGGCAATCCTCGTCTGAAGAATGAGAGTGCCATCGAACTGAACGGAAACTACAAACTTTCCCTTTTCAACTCTCAGCTTTCAATTTCCCTCGATGCCAACGCCTTCTTCTTCTCCAACTACATCATCGGGCAGTTCGAGACACGTCTCTCTCCCATGACGGTGGATGCCGAAGGTGTGAAGGTATATTACAATCTCGACCATGCCACCATCGTCAACACCTCCTTCACGACCGATTGGAAACTGTTCCCTTGGCTGACATGGAACACCCGACTGGCTTATGCCGTTGGACGTGATGATCAGGGCGACCAGCTGCCCCTCATCTCTCCCTTCGCTTACACATCGGGCTTGACATTTGCCTACAAGCGTTTTCAGGGCAAGGTGGAGGTTCGCGGCAACAGCAAACAGGTCAACTACGGAAAAAAATATGGGGAAACTCGCACTCCTGCATGGGCCATTGGCAATATCAGCGGACAATATATGTTATCTATTGCAGCACATGACCTGACCCTCCGTGCCGGTGTCGAGAACCTTTTCGACAAGCGCTACACGACCTATGCCGACTGGTGCGACATCCCGCAGAAGGGAAGAAACGTCTATGTGAATGTAAGTTTGAGACTAACCCCCTAACAAACTAAACAACAAATGAAAAATATCATCATCTGGACAAGCGCACTCATCGTGGGTGCTGTGCTCGGCTGGTTCAACATCGACTGGCTGAACGGACTCTTAGGCTTTATCGCCACAGCCTACACCCGACTGTTTCAGTTTGTGGCAGTGCCCACCATCGCCTTGGCAGTCATCACGACACTCTCATCTTTGGGAGGACAGAAAGAGACGGGACGCATCTTCTTGCACACCCTCACCTACACCCTGCTCACTACTATTGCTGCAGCCGCTGTGGGGTTAGTGCTCTATTTGCTCATCAGTCCCGAAAACCTGCCTGCGGAAGCCATTCAAACCTCTCAACTGTCCACTGTCAATTCTCAACTGTCCACTGTCACCTATCGTGACCACATCCTCAGCGTCATCCCCAACAACGTCGTGGAACCTTTCGCCACAGGTAATGTACTGAGCATCCTGCTGATCAGTGCGGCAGTAGGTCTGGCTTTGGCATACTTGAAACGGCAAGGAACTGTGAACAAGGGACAAGAGAATATAGACACCCTTATTCGAGGCATCTTCGGTTTGCAGGAACTGCTCTACACCCTCATCCGTGCCCTTATCTGGACACTCCCCCTGGGCATCGTGGCATTCGCCGCACAACTCTCCGCAGAGATTTCCGCAGGAGTGGCGGTCGGTTCCTTGGGCAAATACGTGGCAGTCATTCTGGGAGGCAACCTCATCCAGTTCTTCCTCATCCTGCCCCTCTTCCTGTTGACCAGAAGATTGAATCCTTGGAAAGTCTTCAGAGCCATGTCACCAGCCGTGCTCATGGCTCTCTTCACCAAGAGTTCGGCAGCCACACTGCCCGTCACCATGCGGTCGGCAGAAACACGTCTGAAGGCACGTCCTGAAGTGGCACGTTTCGTCCTGCCCATTTGCACCACCATCAACATGAACGGCTGTGCAGCCTTCATCCTCGTCACCTCCCTCTTCGTCATGCAGAACGGTGGTACCGTCATCGACCTGCCCACCATGCTTCTGTGGCTGCTCATCGCCGTCATCTCCGCCATCGGCAATGCAGGTGTTCCCATGGGCTGCTACTTCCTCACCCTTTCCCTCATGGCAGGCATCGGCGCACCCGTTGGCATCATGGGCATCATCCTGCCCATCTTCACCATCATCGACATGGTGGAGACGGCAGAGAACGTGTGGAGCGACTCCTGCGTGTGCGCCATTGTGAACAAACAACTTTTGAGGGGCAAGGGGCAAGGAGCGGGGGGCAAGAGGAATGTTCTGTTCGCTTGTTTGCCATTTTTGTATGTATGAGCAAGGTATCCTCTTGCT
>CADCIO010000035.1 GCA_902801475.1 uncultured Bacteroidales bacterium | reverse complement strand
TTTAATCGTTTGCCTTTAGCCAAATGATCATGTGCCTTTAGGCAAACGATAATTTGCCTAAAGGCACAGTCCCTATTAAGTCAACATAATGTCCCGATTATATTGAGTGAATCTCCCTGTTCTCTGGGGTGAATGTTCTATTTGGCACAAAGTCCATTACAACCTTGTGCCTTTTTTTGTGCCATGTAACTTTATTCCAAACTCTCTGCTTTGTCGGAAAATGTTTCCATTTTCTTTATTTCGATGACATCCTCCCATAACCGTCAATGACTTTGCCTTAGTATTCGATGAGACTTTGCCCTACAAATCGATATGACAATGCCTCACTCATCGACCAACGCTTAGCCTATTATTATACAATCTTCCCGACAAAAACTTTTCACAAGCCTTGTGAAAACATTTTTTTCTGCAAAAATGTTTGGAAGTGAATAATAAGTTGTATATTTGCAAATCAATAACACATTATGATGTGATAACCTAAAACTATGCCGACTAACAAAAATGCTTTGACGAGATATAAGTATCTGGACGAGTTACTATCGGACAGACACCATTATTATGACATTCATGATTTGACGGAAAAATGTAATCAGAAACTCGTCTGAAGATGGATTCTTCTCCCCCACCTCAAACTGATAGAAGACTTGGGCAACCACGTCATGTACATTCTCTATACGCGCATTTATCTCTTTGGCAGAGATTGCTATTCCATTAACAATGTGCGTCGTGTTAATCTTTGCCCTATTTGCTTCTTTACTCCATTTTTCGTGTTCAGCACTACATCCTATACTGAAAACCGTTTCATTCTTTGAATGGTTCCAGCGTACTCTGACCATCACGCGACCAGACTTGTGAATATAAGGTCGGAGTACATAAGTAATCTTTTTCATTTTAAACAAATTATTATGTTAAACAATTTTAGTCACTTGAAGGGGATATTCCCCTTTCTGACTGCAAAGGTATAACAAATAATTTATTCGGACAATTGTCCCCTCAAATCGGAAGGTATAAGACTATTCATGAAGAGACATGCATAATCAACAATTCCGCAAATTATTGTATTTCAGACAAATTCAATTCTCTAATAGTCAAGGCTCTTCACGAATAATCACGAAGAAATTTCCCAAGCGGATCACACAAAGAAGGAGAGGTCACCCTCTCCTTTTCTGTTGATATTGTTTCGTAAATTCCTCGTAGGTCACAAAACTTGCCCCTTCTCCCTTGAACATGCGGATGACTTCACCCAGACGTTGCGCCAAGTCGTCGCCACTATTGCGGGTAATGATGAAGGGGAGCTTGTATTCAGGGTGTTCTTTGAGCGCATAGAATTCCCAAGGGTGGTTATAGACCACAAATTGTCCATCATGCTTCCATGTCCATCGTGCCCATCGCTTGTAGAGCCACAAAGGCAGGTTGTGAAGGGAGAGCCAGAAGAGGGGGAAACGGAACCATGGGGTGACAGAGGCTGGAATCTGCAACACTTTGCCTCGCCAGAAAGGAGTACGGGGTTCAGAGATGTGCATGTAACGTCCTGGAATGAAAGCTGGATTGAGGCTGGAATTGTAGTGGTAGCCTTGACGCTCCAATTCCTCATCAGACACGGGGAACATGCGAGGCTGACGATAGCCATTCACTTTCCTACCCGTCAACTCTTCAAGACGTTTTTTCGATGTGATGACATCCTCTGGCTGTGGGTTGGTGTGGTTACATCCATGCGACGCCACTTCGTGTCCTTCATTCAGGATGCGCCAGATGATATGGGGGGCATTCTCAGCAAAATTCGTGGTACAGAAAAAGGTGGCACGTACACCTTCCTGTTTCAGCAGGTCGAGGATACGCTGGGTGCCTTCCATCGACACCGCCATACCCTCAGCGATGGGGTCGTAATTCACTCCATGTTCGCAAGGCACGTCAAATTCTTCTGTATCAAAACTCAACAATATCATAGTATAAAGTTTAGGGTTTAGAGGTTAGAGTATTATCTTCAACCTTTACAGCATAATCTTTGGTCAACAGTTCCCACATTTCCACAAACCAGATGAGCGTGACAGGCAATGCTTTCAGGGCATAACGGACTAAAGTCACCATTCGGAAATGCTTGGGGAAGAGATCGGTAGAGGTGAGACTGGTCAAGATGAAAGCAAACACCATCAGGGCGATTGCCCACTTGCCACGTTTCCAAGGAGCAGCTGTGTACCATATCGCCACACCCACCATCGCGATGATATATCCATAAGCCTCTGTGCTGGTGCTCAGGATACAGATGCAGATAAGGGCAGACGAGAGTATCGTCTCTCTAAATGCAATGTGTTGGTATTGGTTCTTCCTGAACATTGGAGCGAAGAAAAGCAACGCACAAGGAATGAAAGTCCACATGTCGGAATAGTTGTCAGGCAACGGGAAGTTGCGGACAAGTCCCAATAAGGAGATATTTTGCTTCACATCCACCAGCAAGTTGTGGGCGTTCTTTGCCGCCAGCGCCTTCATCCACTCCACATATTCGCCACACGTATAGTCAAAACCAAACATCAACATAGGAAGTACTGCAAAGAAGAGCATCCACACGACCCATGTCCACACGAAGCGCCACTTATGCTTAGAGAAGAACACGCAGATTAAACCAACGATGCCAAAGAGCTTGGTCATAGTACCCATCGCGATGAAGAAAGTAGCCCACCCGTCCTTCTCTTTCTCTGTCAAGAGGAAGGTGAGCATGATGCCCGACACCACCAACGTGTTCATTTCTGAATCCAACACACAGTTCAAGACTTCCTGCATACAGAACCACATGATGAACACCTTCTGGTACTTCGTCATCCACGAATAGCGAATGACGGCAAAGAGAAAGAAGGTGATGAAGAGTTCCCAAAGCACTTGTCCCACCAAATCGGGCATCCATGCAAAAGGAGCAATGAGAGCTGCAAATGTGGGACCATACAGGAAATAATTCGTATCTTCCTCATACAGAGGATAAAGTGGCATATTTGCCCACGCATGATCATAGGAGTGGGTGAAAATCAGATAATCCCAGTCAGGATTTCCGCCATGCACGATCTTGTAGATACAAAACAATGCCACCAATCCCCACAACATCGACAAAGTGCGATAATCACTCAGCCAAGGTTGTTGAAAAAATTTCTTCATATCACTTCTCTACTTTTTTACTCCGTCTTTCAATCCGTTATAACTGCTTATGAAATAGCCTGGACGATGTTTCGATTCGTTGAACACCCTTGCCAAGTACTCCCCTATCACACCAATGCAAATCAGTTGGGCACCTCCCAAGAAAAGCACAGTCACCATGACGGTCGGATAACCAGCCACAGGGTCGCCATAGAGATTGGTGACAATAATAATATAGATTAAATAGAGGAAGGCGCAAAGGGAAACGACCAGTCCTAAAAAACTGGCCAATCTCAATGGAGCCGTCGTATAAGCCATGATACCATTCAATGCCAGATTCAGCAAGGCCCTGTTGCTCCATTTGGATGCCCCAGCTTGACGTTCCTGTTGCTGATAGAAGACACCCTTCTTGCGGAAACCTATCCACGAGTACATGCCCTTGGTGTTTCGTTCCACCTCACGCATCTGCTTCAATGCCTCAATGCAGGAACGGTCGAGCAAACGGAAATCGCCTGTGTCTTTCTGAATCGGTACACGGGTGAACATCTGCAATAGTCTGTAGTACAATTGTGAAGACTTGCGCTTAAACCAGGTCTCAGTCGAGCCTTGTCGAGTGGCATACACATCATCATACCCCTCTTCCCACCAGTGCAACATCTCAGGTATCACATCCACTGGATGCTGCATGTCAAAATCCATGATAATCATCGCATCCCCCTTGGCATAGTCAAAACCCGCCATCATCGCCAGTTCCTTCCCGTAATTGCGCGACAGATTGATATAGTTCCAATGTGCTGGATCTTCCTGATGCAGACGAGCCATCTGCTGCAACGTATTGTCAGAGGAACCATCGTTCACCATCAAGAACTCCCATTCATAGCCTGGATTCTCGTTCAAGACCCGTTGCATGCACTGCTCGAGAATGGGGAAAGACGCTTCCTCATTGTACGCAGGAAGCAGTATCGTCACCTTTTTCATCTCTTTGTTTTGTTCTATAGACGTAACGCAATATCAAGAAATTGGTAGGTACAGCCACCATCAGCACCAACACAGGAGCAATCAAACGATGAACACCCCACACCGTCAGCAGGTGGAACAGCACCACATGAATCAAGTAGTTCACCACATGACTTCCACTGAAGCCCACCAGTCGCATCCACGTGGGACGTGCATGGAATGTCCAGTAGCACGTGAGAAAGAAGTTATAGACAAACGACACAATATAACCTATGGAATAGGCAATATCTATCTGTATGAACTGCATCATCAACACATACACCCCATAATGGATGCCAGCCGACACACCGCCATTCACACAGAAACGAAAGAATTGAGCCATTCTGGGATGACGCTCATATAACACTTTAACCCACTTGAACAAACTGAATGTACTTTTTGAGTTGTGAAATCAGCTGCAAAGGTACGAATTTTTGTGAAAAAAACTAAAAAAATCACAACTAAAAGTGGAAAAACGCTCAAGATTCCTCCTCCGCTGCTACATTTCTTTCTTCCTCCACATCAAAGTCGTAGGTCATCTTGGCACCTTGATTTTGGAGTGCTATATAGTTGAGAGTGCGAAGGAGCGCTTGGAGGGTTTGTTCACGTTCTTGGGGTTTGAGTTGGCATTCCCATATCTCAATGGTGTGCCATCCTTGGGCTTTGAGTGCCAGGAGGTTCTCGTGGTCACGTTCTTTATTGCGTTGGATTTTGCGTGACCAGAACTCAGCATGCGTCTGGGGGATCTTGTACATGGAGCAACCTTCGTGCCCATGCCAGAAACAGCCGTTGATGAAGATACAGGTGCGGAGTCCCACGATGGTCAGGTCGGGCGTGCCAGGCAGAGTCTTGGCATGGATGCGATAACGGAAGCCATGACTGAAGAGAAAGCGCCGCACGAGCATCTCTGGTCGCGTGTTCTTCGACCTGATTCTGCGCATACAATTACTGCGCTGTTCGGGTGTCATCTTATCTGCCATAAGCCACTTCAATTTTCAACTATCAACTATCAACTACCCCTGTTTCTCCGTCATATATTTCCAATACCTTCTGGGCATGTCATTCAGTTGCTTCTTCGGATTCATGCGTTCGCGGATACAGATAGCCTTGAAGTAAGTGCGCCAGAGATCTTGGAAGAGTTTGTCATCCTCACTCAGCACCTCGTCATTGAGTTTGCCATTGTCGAGGTCGAAGGGCAGCGCATCCTCATCCTGGAACGTGATGCGCGTCACCTCCTGCTGGTCGTAGTAGAAGCCATATCTGCGCTTGGCATCGTAGAGGAGCCAGGGTTGGGTGCCAAAGCGGTCTTGGAAGTGATGCACCACCAAAGGCAGCACATTGTGGTCGGGCGACACCACACCCAAATACGTTCCATCCTTCGCCTTCTGAAAGCGTACGAACTGCATCATCCGCAATCGCTCATGCATCACCTTTCTGAAGATGTTCGTCACAGTCAGCACGTCTGGATCGGAGAAGTTCCGTTCGATGCTTCTTGCTCCTTCTGCCTGTCTGAACACCTTACATATATATTGGAATAAGGGTGTATCCAACTCAGGCATTTCCGACAGGTAACTCACAGCCAACAGCTTCATCGCCTCCTTCGACACACGCTTCTCCAATCCTGCCCACACTCGCTGTGCCCGGTCGTCTGCGGTCATCACTTCATGCACCTCTTCACAGAACAGCGGCAACGGCTCACCCTTCCCTATCAACATCTCGGGTTGCTGATGCAGCGAGAAGGCATCGAAGACGGCCGAGAGCACGCCGTCCAAAGTTCTATCTATGGTGTAAACAAGCATTTATTCTTCTTTCTTTTCTTCTTCCCCAAAGTCGAGGGTGAGTTGCAGTTCCTGTGCCGCTCTTTTCTGTTGCGCCTTCGAAATCAGCAGGGGTTTCAATCGTTCTGGGTGCAGTTCGTTGATGCCCACAATGGGGTTGGCATAGCCGTCTGTGAGTTCGTGGCATGTGATGAAGTACTTGGCCTTCTTCATCACCACCCCCATCTTCTTCAGGTGATAAGACGTGATGCGGTTGAAGCGTCGGGAGTTCACGATGAGCAAGGCAGACTTCACGCCAATGCCTGGCACACGCAGGATCTTCTCATAGTCATCTCTGTTAATGTCCACAGGGAACTGCTCAGGGTGGCGCAATGCCCACGCCAATTTAGGGTCAACCTCTAAGTCGAGATTCGCATTGGCCTCATCCACAATCTCCTCCACCTTGAACTGATAGAACCTCATCAGCCAATCTGCCTGATACAGACGATTCTCACGCACCAATGGCGGCTGTTTCAGCACAGGCAGACGTGGGTCATAGGTGTTCACGCTCACATAGCCCGAATAATACACTCGTCGCATCGTGGGTTGCCCATACATCGCTGAAGACATGTGCAGGATGTCTCTGTCCGTCTCAGCCGTCGCCCCCACAATCATTTGGGTGCTCTGTCCTGCTGGCACAAATCTCGGCACATGTCTCAAGTGCTTCCTGTCCTCCTTGTTCTCCAGCACCCCCTGCTGAATGAACCTCATCGGCGTGAACACACTCTGGTGATCCTTCTCGGGCGCCAGCATCTTCAACGACGCCTCGTTAGGTATCTCAATGTTCACACTCATTCGGTCGGCATACCGTCCTGCCTCACTCAGCAATTCACGGCTCGCCCCTGGGATGCTCTTCAGGTGTATGTAGCCATTGAAGTGATGCACAGTCCGCAAATCCTTCGCAATCGCCACCAGACGTTCCATCGTATAATCTGGATTCCTCACCACCCCACTACTCAGGAACAAACCCTCAATATAGTTTCTTCGGTAGAACTCCATCACTATCTCCTCCAACTCATGCACCGCCAACGTAGCACGCTTGATGTCGTTGCTCCGACGATTGATGCAATACGCGCAGTCATACATGCAGTAGTTTGTCAGCATCACCTTCAGCAGCGAGATGCAACGACCATCATCAGCAAAGGAGTGACAGATGCCGACACCTCCGACGGTGTTCCCCACCATCCCCTGCTTACCGCCACGCACAGTGCCGCTCGACGAGCACGACACATCGTACTTCGCCGATTCTGCCAATATCCGCAGCTTTTCCAATGTCTTTTCTGTCAGCATCTTCTTTCCGTATAAAGCCAAAACAAGAGTGGCATCCAAAACACCACTCTTGTCCGTATGGTCGGGAAGACCAGACTCGAACTGGCGACCACGCGCCCCCCAGACGCGTACGCTAACCAACTGCGCTACTTCCCGATTCTCTTAAATCGGGTGCAAAGGTAGTGCATTTTTTAGACAATACAAAATAAAAGAAATACTTTTTTTGTTTTTTCTTTGGTATTATGGGAGGTTATGCCTACCTTTGTGTGCTAAAATAAAAACCAAACGATTCAAATGAAGAATATCATTGCCGTATTGCTGTGGACTTGCTGCCTCGTGTGCATGGGATGCACAGAGGGAGGACAAGAGACGGAGGTGGTGCTGGAGACCACCGCTGGAGAGATTCGTGTGAAACTCTACGATGACACACCTGGACATCGTGACAATTTTGTAAAGAACGTGAAGGAGGGAATGTACACGGGTGTAACGTTCCATCGTGTGGTTCGTGACTTCATGATTCAGACGGGTGATCCCAAGACTCGACCTGAAGGATATGAGGTGAAGTTGACACCAGAGGGTGATACCATCACTGAGCGGATTCCTGCGGAGATCGTGTGGCCGAAGCACTTCAACAAGCGTGGTGCATTGGCTGCGGCAAGGGATGCCGATGAGGAGAACCCAGAGCGGGCAAGTGACAAGTTCCAGTTCTACATCGTGACAGGCAGGACTTGTCAGGATGCAGATATGGATTCTTATGAGCTGGCGAGGGTGCAGCGCGACACGGAGATTCTCTATAGAAAGAAACAATTGGCGAACCAAGAGAAGCTGGAGGCTATGCGTCAGGCTCGTGACCGTGATGGGGTGAGCAAACTCTTAGAGAAGCTGTTGGACGAGGCGAAATGGGAAGCGTCGGAGAATCCACCCATCACCTATCCAAATGACTTGCGACGCACGTATGGCATACGTGGTGGTGCGCCTTGGCTGGACAACGAATATACAGTGTTTGGTGAGGTGGTGGAAGGTATGAAGGTGGTGGAAACCATCCAAAAGATTAAAACGAATGCGCAGGAGGTGCCTTTGAAGGAGGTGAGAATCGTCAAGGCATACGTGGTGGAATAGTTGACAGTTGAGAGGTTATAGGTTATGGGTTATAGGTTATAGATGAAAGGATCTCCAGAGATTGTCGTTGGGCAGTGGTGCTTCGACGACAATTTCTTTTTTGCTGACAGGATGAATCAATTGCATGGAATGGCTCAGTAGGGAGATGCTGCCATCGGGATTGGAGCGTTTGGCACCATACTTGAGGTCGCCCTTGATGGGGCAGCCCATCTTTGCCAATTGGCAGCGAATCTGGTGGTGGCGTCCTGTCTTCAAATCCACCTCCAGAAGATAGTAGTTATCGGACTTGCCAATGACCTTATAGTCGAGAATGGCTTTCTTGCTGTGGGGCACCTCATGGTCGTAAGCATAAGACTTGTTCTGCTTCTCATTGCGCACGAGCCAATGGGTCAGCGTACCTTCCGACTGAGGAGGCATGTCCTTGACAATCGCCCAATACTTCTTCTTCACTTCACCGTTTGCAAACATAGCATTGAGTCTTGACAATGCCTTTGAAGTACGTGCAAACAGGACGAGTCCGAACACAGGACGGTCGAGACGATGAACAACACCAAGGAAGACGTCGCCTGGTTTGGCGTACGCTTCCTTGATGTATTGCTTCACTGTTTCGCTCAGGGGCTTATCGCCGGTCTTGTCGCCCTGCACGATTTCGCCTGTCGTCTTCGAAACAATGATGATGTGATTATCTTCGTAGAGAACCTGCATGATTACATGTTCATGCCGCCATCGATCTGGATCACCTGACCAGACACATAGCTTGACATGTCAGAGGCGAGGAAGAGACACACATTGGCGATGTCCTCCACCTGACCACCACGACGAAGTGGAATCTTCTTCATCCAGTCAGCACGGATTTCCTCTGAAAGCTGAGCAGTCATGGCAGTCTCGATGAAGCCAGGAGCCACAGCGTTGGCACGTACACCCTTAGGACCAAGTTCCTGAGCGATAGACTTAGCAAGACCAATCATACCAGCCTTAGAAGCAGAATAGTTGCACTGACCTGCGTTGCCATGAACACCTACAACTGAAGACATGTTGATGATAGAACCACCACGCTGACGAAGCATGATAGGAGCACAAGCGTGGATGAAGTTGAATGCAGACTTCAAATTCACAGCCAGCACAGCGTCCCACTGCTGCTCAGTCATGCGGAGCATCAGACCGTCCTTTGTGATACCTGCGTTGTTTACCAATACGTCGATAGAGCCGAAGTCTTCGTGAATCTTCTTCACCACAGCCTCAGTCTCAGCAAAGTCAGCAGCGTTGCCTGCATAAGCACGACAAGTCACACCCAAAGCCTCAATCTCCTTGCGAGTAGCTTCGAGACCTGCAGCCATATCGTCGTTCAACACCAAATCTGTAAATGCGATGTTTGCACCTTCCTGAGCAAACTTCATAGCGACAGCCTTACCGATGCCGCGTGCAGCACCTGTAATGAGGGCTGTCTTACCAGTCAAAAGTCCCATATTATTAAAAATTTATATAAATGAATATTAAGTTGCTATATTAAAAAATGCCAAGCATCTGGGCTTGTTAGTATTTCCCATATCTCGGAGTTTTGCAGAAATGCTTGAACACCATGCTACGCACATAGGGATATAGTTCTTCAGCATTCTGTGCTGCATATCGACCATAGATATATGGCACCTCACAACCCTTCAGGCAGTAGTGCATGATTTCAGCGGCAAGACGCACATTGCGAATCTCGAACAGTCCCTTATCAATACCCTCATTCATGATGCGGCGGAAGAGGTTAACTTCGTTCTTGTCGAACGTCTTGCGCACAGACTCCACCTTCCACACATCACGGAAGAACTCTGCACGCAGGTTGCCATTGCGATAGACAGCCTCCTTCATCACCTCCAAATGGGCAAAAATGAGCTGCACCATCTTCTCCTCTGGCTGGATGGGTTTACGAGCCACCTCTTCCATACGCTCATACAGACGTTCCAATTCTGTCTGGATGACCGCAAGGTAGATTTCTTCCTTACTATTAAAATATGTGTAAAGTGTACGGCGACCTCTGTTGGCAGCGACTGCAATATCGTTCATTGACGTGTCTTCGAAACCATTCTTGGCAAACAGTTGACGAGCCACGTCCACCAGAAGTGCCCTTGTCTTCTGAACCGACATAATCTTTGAGTGCTTTAGTTTTTTGAGTTGTGCCCAGCCCATAGGCTGGATTTGGGTGCAAAGTTACAGAAAAAATCTGAAAGCACAAAGAATTTTGTGCACAACTTTTCAGACCAAAAGAGTAACAAACAAGAAATCAATTACTTACAATATGCACAAAAAGCGTTAAAAACGCGATTTGTCACCCAAACAGCTCTCGTAACGCCTCTTCCACCTTTCTGACAGGTACAATCATTATCTTGAACTTCGCAGGATCAATGCCATTCATATTCGCTTTGGGGACGATGATTTTTCGGAAGCCCAACTTATCAGCCTCAGCAATACGTTGCACGATGCGGCTCACAGGTCGCACCTCACCACTCAAACCCACCTCACCTGTGAAACAGATGTCTCTTGGGATGCCCGTATCGACATTGCTCGACAAGACGGCCGCAATCACACTCAGGTCGATAGCAGGATCAGTCACACGGATGCCACCCGCGATGTTGAGGAAGACATCGCGCTGGGGTAATTTGAAGCCCACACGCTTCTCCAAGACAGCCAAAAGCATGTTCAAACGTCGCAAGTCGAAACCCGTGGCAGAACGCTGTGGAGTGCCGTATGCCGCCGTGCTCACCAACGCCTGCGTCTCAATCAGCAAAGGACGCACACCCTCGATGGAGCAAGCCACAGCCACACCACTCAATTCCTCACCATCCTTTACATCGCTCAGCAGGAGTTCTGATGGATTCTCCACAGGTCGCAAACCATTCTGCACCATCTCGTAGATGCCCAACTCTGCCGTCGAGCCAAAACGGTTCTTGATGGCACGCACAATGCGATACATATAGTGCTGGTCACCCTCGAACTGCAAGACGGTATCTACCATGTGTTCCAGTATCTTAGGTCCAGCAATTGTACCCTCCTTATTGATATGGCCTATCACGATGACAGGCGTGTTCGACTCTTTCGCAAACTTCAGCAGCATGGCCGCGCACTCACGAATCTGGGTCACACTACCAGGAGAAGACTCGACCGTCTCTGTCGCCATCGTCTGAATAGAGTCAATCACCACCAAATCAGGTTCCACCGTCTTGATGTGCTCAAAGACAATCTCAATCATCGCCTCACAAACCACCATGACGGTTGACAGTTGACAATTGACAGTTGACAGTTGACTGTTAGGGTTAGGATTTATTCTGTCCGCTCTGAGTTTCAGCTGGCGTGCGCTCTCCTCACCACTCACATAGAGCACCTTCATCCCCTTCAGCCTCATCACCGTTTGAAGAATGAGCGTCGATTTGCCAATGCCTGGTTCACCACCCAAGAGTGTCATGCTCCCTGGCACCAATCCACCACCCAGCACACGATTCAATTCGCCATCTTGCATATTGATGCGCGGTTCATCTTCCGTCTCAATCTTCGACATCGAGATGGGACTGGATTTCACATCCAATCTGAAATCAGAGGCCATTGTTGGTGCAGCCTTCTTCCCTACCTTCACCTCCTGAAACGTGTTCCACTCTCCACAAGCAGGGCACTTGCCAATCCATTTCGGACTGTCATAACCACATGAACTACATACGTATGCTGTCTTATCTTTCGCCATAATTTCCCTTTTTGACCACAAAGGTAAGAAAAACTCCCAACTCCTAACCCTTAACTCCTAACTTTTTTATAACTTTGCACCAAATTTGTGATCATCCCCTATTCGTGCAGATGAATTTTAGTCGCATCCACCCCATTTTTCTCTACCTTGTGTGCAGCATCAGTCCGTTGCACGCTGCTGAGATTGACCTTGCCGAGCCCAACATGATACAGCCCGACTCGGTCTGGAACGACTCCATTACCAACATCCGCACCCACTTACAAAGACCTGACACACTGACGCCATATTCCTGTGCCCTGCACTTCTTTGGGAAGAAGCCCAATGGTGCACCCAAACTGCCAGGGCTACAGGCACTTGTTGAAGACATTGGCATCAATGCCCTCGTGCTGGGATGGGATCACTTCGTGACTGACCGCGATTGGGCACGCGTCACCAACGCCAGCCTGCGTCAGAACCTCACAGAAAGCTGGGTGTGGGACAATGACAGCTTTTCAGGCAACCAATTCTCCCATCCTTTTCATGGTAGCATGTTCTACAATGCTGCACGCGAGCACGGTAATTCCTATGGTGTTTCCCTCCTCTACCCTGTGGTGGGTTCTCTCACGTGGGAAGTTTTCTGTGAGACCAACCGTCCTGCCTACAACGACCTCCTTTCCACAGGTATTGGAGGTGCAGCAATGGGCGAAGTCACCCATCGTGTGTCCGACATCTTCTTTGATAACACTAAACAAGGTCCACAGCGTGTCATTCGCGAAATTGTAGGTACGCTGCTCAACCCTGTGCGTGGTCTCCATCGTATGATGTCAGGCGAGATGTTCCGCGTCAACCGCTTCAATGCTGGCAAAAAAGAAGAACCCATGCCCTATTCCTTCCAGATTGGTGTAGGTGACCGCTATCTTTACGACCGTGAGCCCGTTCACCCGCAGGCAGGTGAGCGTTACTACGAGCACATCCCCTTCCTCGATTTCCGTTTCAACTATGGCAACCACTTCAACCACCTCGATGAGGGTAAAAGCCCACGTGCATACGACCAGTTTAGTGTCTATGTCCTCGTCAATTGCTCTTCTGAGCACCCAACGGTTGGTGAACTAGACATTCGCGGACGTATCGGCTCTATCCAACGTCAGATGTCACATCAATGGAAACTCGATTTTGGTTTCTATCAGAACATCAAATACATCGACCACTATAGCAAGAACTCGAAACAAGCTCCTGGCAACCTCGCTATGATTTCTGAGGCAGCTAGTTTTGGAGGAGGACTCTATGTGGAGCGTCACGGTCGTAAAACGACCCTCACCCACGATTTCATGCTCTCTGCTGTTCCTCTAGGTGGCAGTTCTGCCGACTACTACCCTTTCCGCCGTTACAACTTCGGCACTGGTGCTTCCCTCCGCTACCGTTTCCAGTTCGCCCTCAACCGTTATCTCTCCGTAGGTGAAGACCTCTATTTCATGCGTCTCTTCATCCTGAAAGGCGAAACACCTGAGAAACTTGCCATCTACACAGACAATAAATTCGAATATCATCAGCAACAGGAAGATGGCATTGAAGCATGGGGAGACAAAGGCGAACACAGCATCTTCCAAAACCGCCTTTATCTCAATCTCTACCTTTACAGAAACCTACATCTCACCTTCCATCACGAATTCTACCTCCGTCATGGAAACTACCGCTACTACCCCTCCATCACAGGCAAGAGCCACGAATGGAAGTTAGGCATCAATTACGCATTATAAAGAAGACACTTTAGAACGGATAGCCAACAGCGAAGTGGATGGCATGAGCGTCCTTGAACTTGGGGATATTGTAGTAGGATTTTTTGCCTGTGTCGTAAGGCAAATGGAGACCGAGTCCGAGGTCGAGTCGGAGAATGAGGAAGTCGAGGTCGTAGCGGAGTCCAAATCCTGTGCCGACAGCAAGTGTATTGAAAAATCCTCCATCCCCTATCTTGCCACCCACCTGATAGGAGTCTTCACGCATGAGCCACACGTTTCCTGCATCGACGAAGAGAGCTCCTTGGAAGGCATTGATGATGGGGAAACGATATTCGACATTCATCTCCAACTTGATGTCGCCTGTCTGAGCCAGATAGAGATTCAGATAGTCATCCTTGAAACGTCCTGGACCAATACTACGAATAGAGAAGGCACGTATGCTGTTGGCACCACCCACATAAAAGAGTTCGTTGTAGGGCGCATAGTCAGAATTGCCGTATGACCAAATGGCACCCAGTTGCACACGGGTAGCGATGGAAGTCTTCTCTGTGATATGGAAGATGTTCTTAAGCTGGAAGTTGAATTTGAGGAACTGGGAATAAGGAGTGGAAAGCAGCTGTTTATCCTTCTGGTAATAGTCGAACCCCAGCAGCGCATTGGTGAGGTTGAGGAAGTTGGCCGATTGTTTCACCGTTCCCTCAAAGTGCATTGTGTGACGAATGCGATTATTCCACGTGTTGTCATAAGTGATGGTATATTGCTGTGCAGGGACGAATACATCTTGCAGAGACATGTAGAGAGCTTGATTGAAATAGAAGATGGAATCGAACCTGTCTGTGGTGTTCTGCATCTTGTTGTAGGTGACCGTGAGAGGGGTAAGCCGATGACTCCACGAGCGGGACGTCTGAAAGTCGTAGGTAGCCTCGATGGTGGAGGACATCAAACGATAGTAATATGCTCGTTTGCGCTGCTCTATGGTGAATTTGAATTCAGTAGCGGTGGGGTATTTATAGAAGCGTTTGTTAAGCCAAGGGAAAGCAATCCAAGGATAGGACAGGGAGACGTCCATCGCTGCCAGATAGGAGTTGATGCGCTCCGTTTCGCCATACATCCTACGCGTTGTCCATTCGTAACTGCCTCGAAGTCCCACCGCCAAGGTCTCGCCATGACGGAAGGCGTTTCGCTTGGAAATGGTGATACCTCCAGCAGGACCGATTTGTGAATTAGACTTATGGGTGAAACTGAATTCCGTCTCGGCATTGATCAGTTGATCCATCGTCAGTTCGAGACGGGTGTCAATGGTGTCATTCACGCCTGTGGTGTCACGCGGAGTGAAGGTGAACTTGACATTCGAGAAGATATCCATGCGACGAAGATTGGTCAGTGTCTGATCGACACGTGACTGATTGAACATCTGTCCAGGATGGAACTTGAAGTTCTTCAACATCACTCGTTCGGCGATGGGAAGGCGGTCGCCCTGATAAGCAACCTTCAGCCGACGTCGCTGAATGGAGTCATCATATACATTGATAGCTCTGTCTCTGCGACGTTGTTGGTTAGCAGTACGGGTGCGGCTCTTACGGATATAGACGCTGGTGTTGCCGAAATAGAACTGACGATAAGCAGCATCAGGCAAATCAATGCCAGGCACCACGAGCAGCTTCACCCGATAGGGGACGTTGGTGGAATCGGCAAAGTAGTTGATGTAATCAGGACGGTAGTAATACAAGCCGTTGTTGCGAAACGCGCTGACGATACGATCCTTCTCGTTGGTGAGGTTCAGCGTGGAGAATTGGTCGCCTTGATGAAGGTAGGCCTCTTTCTCTGTGGCATGAAGGATGCTGTCCTGAATGCTGTCGCGGAAGGCATAGCGGATGCTGTCATAGAGGTAGGGCTCACCCAAATGGATGTCGTAAGCGATGCGTTGAGTACGAGGTTTACGCTGGTCAATGAGGCTATAATCAACGTCACCACGGAAGTATCCATAGTTTTGCAGGATGTTCGTTGCCACCTTGGTACGCGTTTCAGGTGACACGCTGGAGATGGTGACAGGAGTGCCAGCAAAGGAGTTGAACATCCACTTGTTGAATCCTGTGCGCGGCTTATCAACGTAGGCATTGTAAATCCAAAGACCCACCTGAAGAGGGCTTCGCTTGGACGAGCTGCCCAAGAGAGAGCCATTGGGCTTGTATGCCAATGCAGCCTTCACTTCCGTCACTGCCAAATCTTCAGCCATCGTTCCCTTCTGGTCATATACCTTCATCTTCTTCACACCCGTATAGAGCGTCTCCCCTTCTGGCAGATGGGAAGTGGTGGAACATGCCACGACCATGCCCACTATATATATGTATAATATGTATCGTAACGCCTTCATGTATCTATTCTTTAGTTTGCTCTGGGTTAGTGTTGTCCTCCTGTTGCACGTCCTCCTTCTTGCGCCGTTTCCAGAAAATGAGTTCGGAAAGATTGTCCACTTTCTTGCGAAGCACCACACCAACACCATTTCTGTCCAACTCACCCTCAATCAAACTGGAGTAGTCTTTCTCGTGGAAAAGACGGATGTATTGAGTGCCACCATTGTCGAGTCGCCACTCCAACGACACATTATCAATGTAAGCACCTGATTCACGACGAGTAGTGCTGTTATCAGAACTTACCTTACCACCAATGATCACATTCAGACGGTCGGAGAAGAACTTGCGGGAGAACTGGAAAGAATAATCCGTTCGCCTTGAACCATCTTCACGAACAGTCTGTCCCACTCCCACACTCACATTGACCATCGTGGAGAGGGCATTGCCTGCAATCTTGTTGATTTCATCCTCCAAGAAGCCACTCAGCGCATTACCTGCAGCAAGTCCCTTACCATTGGAATTGGACAAATACATACCCGTTGCCAACATACCCACAGCCAGTTTGTTGCGGTCTTCAGCAGAGCTGGCAGCAAGCTCGTTCTGCACGGATTGGTCTTCTGGTGCATCGATGATGAATTCCAAACCCATATCCTGCAGGGTGTTGGAAATCTTCAGACCCACATCGAATGGTACCGTTCGAGAAGAACCGTCCTCCCTTGAAACAGTAGCTTTCATGCGTTCTGTGGCTGTGATGTTCAGCAGCGGATTACCAGGCTTACCTGCAAACTCGATGTAGGAACCCGGATGGATGGAGAAGGTCTTGAGTGGAATGACAGGAAGGGTGTACTTCATCTCACCCTCATTGATGGTGTAGCGTCCCTGCATGTTGAACACACCTTCAGGCGTGTAGGACATCGTGATGTTACCACCACCCTGCACATTGACATAGCTCTGCTTGTCGGCAGAGAACTCACCACGCAGCCTGGCTCCATCCTCAATACTGAGCACCAGGTTCATATCGATACCCATATAGGTCTTCTTCGGAATAGACTCCTTGGGAGGTGGTGGAGCATCGAAATCGACAAAGGTAACAATGTCTTCGAGTCGGTCTGTTTGGTAGAGTGCCGTCTCCGACATGATGTAGGTGATATTAGTGGTGGGCAACACACGCACAAGACCACGCACAGTCAAGTCTTTCGTTGAGCCAATGACACGCGTGAAGAAGTCGCCATACATGTCGCCATAGAGCAAGGAATTTCTGGTAGGCTTAGCCTCAATCAGTTTAAAGTTACGTCCATTGAGCGAGAGCGACATGAAGAGTTCGTCGAAGTTGGAGAAATCCAAATAACCATTGAGGGTCAACGGATTGGTGGCATCGGCTCCATAGAACTTGAAGGAGTCGAAGTCCACACGGCTATTATTGAAGACGATGCTGTCGTTGGCCAACCTGAGGTCTATGTTATACGGAACGGAAAGGAGGTGGACATCCTTGGGCAACAAAGCGCCATTGAAGAGGAGGGCACTCATCGGTCCTGTTATCTTCATGCCACCAGCCATCTCTCCCTTGAAACCCAGCAATTGATCGGGCATAAATGGAGAGAGCATATCCATCGGCACATCCAAAAAGGCGAGGTCGGCATCAAGTGCCCCTTCCCCTTCAGCATTATAGGTGCCATCCAACTGCAAGACATCCCTATCGTTATAACCGACGGTCGCATCAATCACATGACGTGCATCGCCCTGTGGCATATAGGTGAAACGCGAGGACAGATCACCCATGTTCATGCCTTCGTAAGCAAATCGGTCTGCATTCATGACACCTTCCACCATGAAGTTTTCCCCTTGGTCAATATAGGTGGCATCCACATTCAGCATACCGTCCATCTTAGGAAGTCCTGGTAGAGGAACCACCTTCAGCCATTCACCGATATTGAGGTCGTTGACAATCACATTGGCGATTTGCTTGCCAATATCACTCTCATCAGCATACACCGCCAGATAGCTGCTGTCTGATAAGCACGTCAATCGCACATCAGCCATGATAGGTCGGTTAGGACGGGTCGTGATGTAGTTGTCGCTATTGATGGAGAACTCTCTATGTGCAATAATAGGTGTCTGCGGATAGAGGCTAAAATTGACACACGAATCATTCGCCAAACCTCTTACACCTATGTCAATACCCTTTTGGTCTTTCTTGTCGAAGTAAGTCAGATGAGCATCCACCTCATTGGCTTTCAGATAGCCATCCAAATTCGCTCGGAAGGCAGGCAAAAGCGGTTGGTCGCTGCATTGCATACCCACATGATAGTCAAACTTCGTGGAGTCTTGTGCCAACTCGAAGAAAGCCGTATCCACCCTCACACTATCCTTCTTGAAAGTATACACGTGCCCATCACCTCTCAATCCGCTGAATGGCGATGCTTGAATGTCAGCAGCAAACTCATTGAAACGAATGCCATACATCTTCAAAACATCAGACAGCGGATTGTTATTCTTTGCTGTGATATGAAGAGTCATTTCAGGCAAGTAGGATTTGAGCATATCGAGGTTCACCTCACGAGCCTTGAACTGTTTCACAACTTCCTTCTGAAGTTTCTCGACCTTCGGCATCAGATTGAAGAGGTTATTGGGAGTGAAGAAGGCGAAGTCGAGGTCACCTGTACGCACAGTAGCCGAAGTGGTGTCCTTCAACGCCTCAGCAAAGAGATAGAACGCATCCGTGTTGATGCTGTCGTTGCCCATCTTCAATTTGAGCACATCAACATGAGAATCCACTTGGAAGAGCTTATCCATATTGTAGGAGAACTGCATGGTGCCCGTAGCACTGGTCGTCAAGACATCCTCGCTGAAACCCATGCTCTGCACATCGGCATAAGGAAGATTCAAGTCCAGCACACCCTCAATCAAGTTCCGTTTCAGCGTACCATCGAAGGTGAGATCTGTCTGCACTTGGTCGTTGTCAGCCGTCAATGCCAACTGCAATTGGCTTCCCTTCAGGGTGGCATCAGCATTGACATTGCTGAGGTTAAGTTTGCCCATATAGGCATTCGTCAGGTTGGCTGTAGCATCAAATGTGGTAGATGGCGAAAGGAAATCGAAGCCGCGTCCGTTGGCTTTCACCTTGCCAGAAAGAACGGTGCGTTCGTCCATCGCCACATAGTTGTTCACCACCAGATTGGAGAATGTCATATCTGCCCTATAAGCATCAGATGCCATCACATAGCCACCATCCAAATCAACAGCAGCGCCATAAGCATCCTTGGCTTTCAACTTGGTTTGCAAGGATAGGTCGTTCGCCACATCCCAAAGGGTTGCAGAACCATCAACAACCACCTTGCCTGGCACTTTCAGGTGCAACTGACTCACATCAAGAGTCTGGAGATTGCCGTCTGCCTGCAACTGCACCTCGAGCGGACGCACAGGCAACTCCTTATTCAGCATCGTGCACACATCTTTCGTGTCTGCACCACCCATACGAGTGAAATAGAGGACGTCACCCTTTCCGATCTGACCTTCGCTCACCAAAGAAAACTTGCCTGGATTCTCATCGTCGAAGGCATTCATGTCCATGCGATAAGCCAGGGACAGGTCGCTATCTTCCGTTCTCATGTGGAGTTGGGGAATGGTCAGAGCCAGTGAATCCATCTCCACCCTACCCTGCGTTTCTGTAATGGTCAACCCTGACTGCTCTTTGGTAGCCAGCTGACGCAGATTCATCGAGAAATCATCGCCCACATACGAGAGCGAATCTATCTTCAGACAGACGTCTTCAAAAAGCAAATGGTTCGAGTCAAATTGCTGGGGCTTTCGAGGTTCCTTCTGAAGGTCATACGCTATCGCAGATTCCTTCATATCAAGCCAATCCACACGATAAGCACTCTCCTTCAGGTCGATATAGGCTTTCGTCTGCATCTCACCAAGGTTTGCTGTCACCCACGTGCTGTCCGCATTGGGCGTCAGCAACACAGCTAGCTTCACCTTTTGCAAACTCAAATCATCCAGCTGTACTCGCCAGTCAATCGTACTCGTGTCTTCTGGCACAGAATCATTCAACAGCACCTGCAAATCAGCATCTCTCAACAGCGCCTTGTTTACCACAGCAAGCCCTTGCTTTATGTCCGTACTGTGGGAATCAAGACTCAGTTCTGCAAGGTTTCCCTTGATGATAGCCGCATCAATCATTCCCTTCGTGTTCAACTTGGCATCATACAGATGAAAACCATCCACCTCTGCCTGCAACTGGAACAAGGGCAATGGTTTCATGGTGAGATCCAACTCTCTGGCATCCAGCACGGTGTCGCCCTCATGAATCGCCAGCACACCTCCCATCGAGAGGTCAAGCGGGAACTTCAGACGGACACGTTCCACCGACACCTCCATGCCCATCTCCTCGCTCAGCATCTCTGCCGCCTTGTCAACGGCAAACTTCTGAACAGGAGGACAATAAATCAGCACGAAAAGTAACAGAAATAAGAAGATTGGAGTTAGCACAATCCCCAGAAGGACGCGCCAACTCCAACCTAAAAGCGTATACTTTCCGTACTTTTTCACATTACAAGTTTGGATTGATCTTGCTCCACTCAGAAATTGGAGGAACAATGTTGAGCGTTACCAGCTCGTCACGCATCTTGCAGAGGTGCTCGTAAGAAGCATCCAGCTTGGCCATCTCCTCAGCGGTGCCAGTAGGCATCTTGTAGGTGCAGCCGTTCGTGTCGAGGGTAGTGTCCATCGCCATCATGATGTGATTGTACTTTTCGTTGCAAACGTAAGTACCTGCTGGCCAACGGAACTTCTCGCCGCCCATCACGGAGCGAATCATTTCCACAGAGCAGTAAGCTGGGCTCTGCCATGAAGAACGTCCACGAAGCTCGATGATCTTCGCACCACCCTTCGTCACATCCACTTTCAGCTGCTCCCACTCTTCCTGTGTGCAAGCAGGAGTGCCGATGAGCTCGTTGAGAGGCTTGCCAGCCACCTTCACAGCGCTGCCGAACACAGCCATCTGCTCACCGTGACCACCGTATGTAGCGCAACCTGTCACTTCATACTGCTTCACACCAAACTTCTTAGCCAGAGCTGACTGCAAACGAGTAGAGTCGAGCGCTGCAAGCGTAGTCACCTGGCCTGGCTTCAAGCCTGAGTACAGCAAAGTCACCAGACCTGTCAAGTCAGCAGGGTTGAAAATCACCGTCACATGCTTCACGTCAGGGCAATAAGTCTTGATGTTCTGACCCAGTTCCTCAGCAATCTTACAGTTGCCAGCGAGGAGATCCTCACGAGTCATACCAGCCTTACGAGGAGCACCACCAGAAGAGATGATGTACTTGGCATCCTTGAACGCCTCAGCCACATCAGTGGTAGCCGTCAGGTTCACGCCATCGTAGCCGCAATGGAACATCTCTTCCATCACACCCTCCATACCAGGAGCATACACATCATACAGACACACATTAGGTGTCAACTTCATCGTGAGCGCCAACTGCACCATCGTAGAACCGATAGCACCACCAGCACCTACAATCACAAGTTTGTCATTAGTTAAAAATCCCATAATACTATTGTTTGTTTAAGTGTTAATACGATATAAGTGCAAAGATACCTCTTTTTCCAATACCACACAACAAAACTTCATTTTTTTTCTAGAAAAACGCAAAACTTTCTTCATGAAGACATGAAAAGCCCCATGTTGCAATGGCAAGTGGGCAGCACGACTATTTCTCAGCAGAGGTGGGTTATTGGGCAATAAGAGGGCGTTTTTAAATTGCTAACGGCAAAGCATCAAAGAGGTGACGGCAAAGCAATGGATTGCCGTCGGCAAAAGGTAAGAGAGCCGTCACCTCTTTTTAGGAGGCCTTTCTTATACTGAATCAACAAAGGATTTTGAGGGAAATGTTGTTTATCTCCCAACTTTTCCTTATCTTTGCACATCATTTAGTGATTAGTCGCTAACAAACTAACAAACCAACTTATATGAAGACTAAACTGATATTGACAATGGTTGCGATGTGTTTGGCAACTATGTGTATGGCGCAAGAGGACAAACTGGTGGTCAACACCACGTCGGGTCCCATCAAGGGCATTATGCAGGAAGAGACGATGGCTTGGCTGGGTGTCCCTTACGCCAAGGTGGAACGTTGCATGCCTCCGTTGCCTGTAGAGAAATGGAAGGATGTGAGAGAATGTGGCAAGTGGGGACCACAGGCGATGCAGCAGTCGAACCGTCCGATGTCGGAAGATGAGATGTCGGAGCAATGCTGTGTGCTGAACGTGTGGACAACAAATCGCAAGGGCAAGAAGCCTGTGATGCTGTGGTTGCATGGTGGTGGCTTTGACAGCGGCACTTCGGCTTGGGATCCAGGCATGTTGCTGGCGAAGAAGGATGTAGTGGTGGTGAGCGTGAACCACCGTCTGAACATCCTCGGTTTCCTTGACCTCTCCACTTGTGGCGAGAAATATAAGTACTCTGGCAATGTGGGTATGCTCGATGTGGTGCAGGCATTGCAATGGGTGCGCGACAACATCAAGGAGTTTGGTGGCGACCCTGGAAACGTGACTATCTTTGGCGAGTCTGGTGGTGGTGGCAAGGTTGGTTCTTTGCTCTGTATGCCTCCTGCCAAGGGCTTGTTCCACAAGGCGATTATCATGAGTGGCACGATTCTGAACGTGAACACGAAGGCGATGACAGAAGAACTGGGTGAAGCCGTGCTGAAGGAATTAGGTATCGACAAGAGGGATGTGGACAAGATCAAGGATGTGCCTTATCAGGAGTTGTATGCTGCCGGTCAGCGCGCGATGGCAGCCAGCATTGGCACCCGTCGTCCAGGCACTCCGATGATGTGGGGATTCGGCCCTACTCCTGATGGCGAGGTGATGGTGCAGCAGCCATTCCAACCTGACTTCCCAAGTTTCAGCGATAACATTCCCATTCTGATTGGCACGACATTCAATGAACTGCAACGCCAACGTTATAACCAGCCCATAACATTGGAAGAGGCTCGTGCAGAGTTGCAAAGGACTTTTGGCGATGAGACCGAGGCATATATCAAGGCATTCAAGGAAGCATATCCACAGAAAGCGCGTTCCAATGCACGTCTGCCTCAAGACCTGTTGAGCATCGACTGGCTCTTCCGTTCCAAGACCATCATCACGGCTGACGCCATTGGTGGCAAGCGCAAGGCAGACACATATATGTATATGTTCACTGTGAATGATGTGTCACGCAACAAGGAATTCAAAGGTTCTGCTCATGGTGCAGAGTTGAAGTACTGCTTCGATGTGCTTCACCACTACCAGAATCAGCTGGCAGATTCCACCGTCTCAGCAAACCAAAAATGGGCCAACTACATGAGTGCTGTATGGGCTAAATTCGCTCACGACGGCAATCCCAACATCAGGGAAGAAGATTTTACTGCCAAATGGCACCTCAATTGGAAACCCTATACGAAAGAGAACGGCGAACTGATGGAGTTTGGTGGCGACTCTCCCAAGCTACACCACAACCACGACCGCAAACTCGCTGAAATCATTGACAGACATTGCTTCAAGCAACTGGATGAGTTCAGAAAGACGCACAAATAAAAAAGAAGGCTTCACCTCATGACGAAGTGAAGCCTTCTTTATCTCAATCCGCGTCTTTCAACACAGGGAATTTCCGTCTGAACTCACGAAGTTTCTGAAGTTCCAATTCGACGGTGATGGCAGAATCCTCGTCAAGCGGGCAGGCTGCAACGGTATTGCCATAATGGTCAACTATCAGGGTGCCGCCACTATATCGACCACTCTGATCTTCGCCAATACGATTCACACCAGCCACGTAACATTGGTTCTCGATGGCACGAGCATGTAGCAAAGTATCCCATACAGCCAAGCGACTGGTAGGCCATGAACCCACATAGAGCGCACAATCGTAAGGAATCTTCTCGTTGTTACGTGAGAAGCAAGGGAAACGAAGATCGTAGCAGACCTGCAAAAGGAAACGACAACCACGAAACTCGACCACCACACGTTCATTGCCACGTGTATAACGCAAATGCTCGTCGGCATAAGTGAAGAGATGGTGCTTGTCGTATGTTATCACCTCGCCATTGGGCTTGACGAAGTACATGCGGTTGTAATAACGTCCATCCACCTCAGTCGCCACACTACCACAAATGGCACCTTTCAGTTCGGCTGCCATATTCTTCATCCATGTGAGAGAACTTTCGTCCTTCTCGGCAATGCCCTCTGGATTGACGGCAAAGCCGGTGGAGAACATCTCGGGCAACACGTAGAGGTCACTCTTGTCGAGTCCCCAAAGGATTTCTTCTATCTTTTCTTGATTCGCTGTAGGATTGCCCCACACGATGTCATTCTGCAACAACGAGATTTTCATGCCTTTTTCTTTTTCAGGTTCAACACAATACCTGCCACAATCAGCAACACGAGCACAGCCAATGCCACATAAGCGATGGTCTCTGTGGTTTGGATGCTCTGAGGTTTGAACGTGAGCACCACTTCATGCTTGCCCGACGGTACATTGAGCGCACGCAATACATAGTTGGCACGACCCAACTCAGCAGGCTGTCCATCGATGGTTGCTGTCCATCCTGGGTAATAGACCTCAGAGAAGACCACCAAACCACCTTGGGCAGATTCCACCTCATATTTTGCTTCATTAGCTTCGTAAGATGTCAATTTGACAGTACCTTCGCCACCAGCCTTCAGGAAGCCAAAGTCGTTCTTCGCCACCACAGCCGTATTGCGAAGATTGACCTTCGAGAGCGCGTCCAATTCCTCATTCGCATTGGCAGCCCACTGGATGTCGGTCACAAACCAACCATTTCCAAATGCCGTCACATTCTCCACAGGCATCTTCACCTCACCCTTCTCGCCAGCACCCAAGATGAACCAACGAGTGTTGAGCATATTGATGACAGGGAAGAGCGAGTCGGTATTCACCACAGAGAGGTCATAAATCGGATAAGGCGTCTGACGTTCCATCATCGTCAACGTGTCCATTGGAGCCATACGCAAGCCCTCATACACCTTCGACATCTCAGGAGCAATATGTGCCTCGATAAGTTCCTGGTAACGACGCAATTTTGCAGCATGATAACCACCTACGGAACTGTAGAAGGCACTCGTGTTGTTGTCGTTGAACGTGGAGACCGTGAAGTTCAGCACGCGATAGTCACGACCGTCTCCACTCTGCTCAATAATATATTTGTCGGCTTCCGTCTTCTGAATACGTGCAACGCCCTGTGGCTCCACAAACATATCGTCGTTGAGGTAACGCTTGTTCACGCCCCACATATCCACCAAACAAATGACCAAGAGCGCCACACTCAAAAGACTCGCCTGCCCAAGGTTCCCTGCTCCTTGTCCCCGTTTCTTCGCGTACCACCACATGGCACCGACACCCAACAGGATGAACAGGATGCTGCGCCAAGCGTCAGCACTCACCATCGCTGCACGCATGTCAGAGATGCTGTGAAGGATATTCTGACCAAAGGCTGCATCGAAGTAACCAGCATCCACATACTGACGAACAGCATCCTTGTCGCTGGTGCTCAAACAATCGTGTCCAAGTCCTGGTGCCATCACATAAATCAAGCAGATGACCACCGTAAAGACTGTCGCAATCATCAGGGGCTTCATACGAGGTTTCTCTACCCACAATTTCAATCCCCACAAAGCAATGAAAGGCACCACAAACTCTACCACCACCAGAATGCTTGCCACAGTACGGAACTTTGAGTACATCGGCACGTTGTCAATAAACCAATCCGTGAACGGCATGAAGTTCTTACCCCATCCCAACAGCAGTGTCAGGAAACCTGCTGCGATGAGTGCCCATTTCAATGGGTTCTTATTGGGAATAATCAGCAAGCCCATCACAAAGAGCATGCACACCAAAGCACCCAGATAAACAGGACCGCTCGTGCCTGGCTGCTCACCCCAATACTGCGTGAAGGCACCATAGATGCCCATCTGTTCCAGCTGACCGTCAGCTTTCTTCATGGCAACCTTGTTCATGGAAAGTGGCATACTTGCCCCACCCTTCACATCAGGAATCAAGAAGGTCAGCGATTCGTCAATGCCATAGCTCCAAGCTGTGATGTAACTGCGCTCCAAACCGCTGTCGGTCTGGTCTTCCGTCTTGCCCTGCTTCACCAGTTCACTCTTGCCACGCATCGTATCCTTTGAGTATTCGTAGGTGTGGTAGAGGTTGGATATATTGAGACAAATAGCAATCACAGCTGCCAAAGCAACGCCTGCAGTAGCCTTGCCAAAGGAAGCCAACTCTTTTTCACGAATAGCTTGGATGAGGAAGGCTACCACCATCAAAAGTTCGACCGTCAGGAAGTAATAGGACATCTGAACGTGGTTCGCCTGAATCTGCAAGGTTGCGAAGATGGCTGTCACAATCGTACCTAAAAGGTATTTCTTCCGATAACACAACGCAATACCAGCTATCGTGGGAGGAATATACGCCAATGCCATCACCTTCCAGATGTGTCCTGCGGCAATGATGATGAAGAAATAGCTGCTGAATGCCCATACCACAGCACCCAAAGCTGCCATCCAATGACGGAAATCAAATGCCCTCAGCAGGATGTAGAAACCCAACATCGAGGCAAAGATGTACCAAACATAATCAGGGAACCACAAATGATATGCCTTTTCCACAAACGACATCGCCTTGGTGGAGTCGTACGAAGGGGCAATCTGATAAGTGGGCATGCCACCAAAGAGACTAGTCACCCAACGAGGGGTTTCACCCCCATGTGCATCACGATATGCATTGATTTCCACATTGATACCATCGTTTGCACCACTATCGTGCTGCTCCAAACGATAGCCTTTGCTCACAGGCGACATGAAATACGCAAACGCTATCGCAGCAAACAAGGCAATGCAATATACGTCTGGCAGAATCTTCTTAAAATTGAACGTCATATATAAAGATGTATTGATTTCAGCGTGCAAAGGTAAGAAAAAATTCATTATGAATGATGAATTATGAATTAAAATCCGTACCTTTGCACCCAAATCCAGCTCATGGGCTGGGTCACTCTCATATATAAGACAAAAAACACAAATGGTAGAAAGAAAGGTTAGGGTGCGTTTCGCACCAAGTCCCACGGGACCTCTTCATATTGGCGGTGTGCGCACTGCTCTCTATAATTATCTCTTCGCCAAGCAGCATGGCGGCGACTTGATTTTCCGTATCGAGGATACGGATTCCACTCGTTTTGTGCCAGGTGCCGAAGAGTACATCATCGAAGCATTCAACTGGCTCGGCATCCAATTTGACGAGGGCGTGAGCTTTGGAGGCAATTATGGTCCTTACCGTCAGAGCGAACGCAGAGACATCTATAAGAAATATGTGCAGGTGCTGTTGGACAACGACAAGGCTTACTATGCCTTCGACACCCCAGAGGAGTTGAACAAGAAGCGTGAGGAGGTGGAAAATTTCCAGTATGACGCTTCGACACGTGGTCAGATGCGCAATTCACTCACCCTGCCTAAGGAGGAAGTGGAACGAATGATTGCCAATGGCGAACAGTATGTGGTACGTTTCAAGATTGAACCAGGAAGAGATGTGCTGGTGGATGACCTCATTCGCGGTGAAGTGAAGATTAACTCTTCCATTCTCGATGACAAGGTGCTTTACAAAAGTGCTGACGAACTGCCCACCTATCACTTGGCAAATATTGTAGATGACCACTTGATGGAGGTTACTCACGTCATTCGTGGTGAGGAATGGTTGCCCTCTGCCCCACTCCACGTGTTGCTTTACGAAGCCTTCGGATGGGCAGACACGATGCCACGCTTTGCCCACCTGCCATTGCTCTTGAAGCCTATTGGCAACGGCAAACTCTCGAAGCGTGATGGCGACAAACTTGGTTTCCCTGTGTTCCCACTCGAATGGCACGATCCTAAGAGTGGCGAAATCAGCTCAGGTTATCGCGAGAAGGGCTATCTGCCAGAAGCTGTCGTGAACTTCTTGGCACTTCTGGGTTGGAACCCAGGCAATGACCAAGAGCTGATGACATTGGATGAGATGGTGAAGTTGTTCGACCTCTCGAAGTGCTCGAAGAATGGCGCCAAGTTCGACTATGTGAAGGCTGCTTGGTTCAACCACCAGTACCTCATTCAGCGTCCTGACACAGATTGGTGTCCCGCTTTCGACAAGGTGCTGAAGGAGAACGGTATCGAAGCAACCACTGAGCAAGAGGCAGAAGTGGTGAGAATGATGAAACTGAAGGTCATCGAATACACCGATGGTCAAGGTAATAAGAAAAAGCGTAACATCTCCTTCCCATCTGATTTGTGGCCACTCACGAAGTTCTTCTTTGTGGCTCCAACGGAATTTGACAAAGAGAACGACAAGTTCATCCGCAAGAATTGGAAAGAAACGACAGCTGACGAATTGCTGCAGATGATGAAGGTGCTGGAAGGCATCAACGACTGGAGCGTGGAAGGACAAAAAGCCATCATCGACCCTTGGACAGAAGAGACGGGCATCAAACCTTGGAACGCTTGGCGTGTGGCACTCGTGGGCACAGGACAAGGACCTGACATGTACGAACTCTCTGCCTTCCTGGGTAAGGATGAGGTCATCAAGAGAATGAAATTTGCAATCGAAACACTCGGCTAATGTACTCGATAGGAATATACATATTTGTATTGGGCATGCTGATTGCCTCCCTCTTCCACAAGAAAGCAAGAAAAATGGTAGTGGGCATCAGTCAGACCTATCTGCTCTTGCGTCGCCATATCAAGAAGACCGACCGTGTGGTTTGGTTCCATGCGGCTTCATTGGGTGAGTTTGAACAGGGACGTCCCCTCATGGAGCGTCTGCGCAGGGAATGCCCCGAATACAAGATTCTGCTTACCTTCTACTCACCCTCAGGTTATGAAGTGAGAAAGGATTACGAAGGGGCTGACCTTGTATGCTATTTACCATTCGACACACCAGGCAACGCACTCTCGTTCTTGCGTCTGGCACATCCTGAGATTGCCATCTTCATCAAGTATGAGTTCTGGACAAACTATCTGGTTACTTGTCACTACAAGGGCATTAAGACCTATAGTGTGAGCAGTATCTTCCGTCCTGACCAATATTTCTTCAAGTGGCACATGTTCGGCAAATATCCAACTCTCAAACCTCTTCGTCAGTTTAACCACCTGTTTGTGCAGAACGAGAGTTCCAAAAAGCTATTGGCAGAATATGGCATCACAAATGTGACAGTGGTGGGTGACACCCGTCTTGATCGTGTCATCGCCATCAAGAATGCAGCAGCCCCACTCCCATTGGTGGAGCAATTTGCCGGTGACGCTCCTTGTTTCATCGCTGGTTCTTCATGGGGACCAGACGAGGAAATCTACATCCCTTACTTCGCCAAGCATAAGGATTGGAAACTCATCATCGCTCCTCATGTCATCAGTGAGACACACCTGAAGGACATCGAGAAGTTGCTGGAAGACAACGGATTCAGTCATGTAAGATATACGGAATTGGAAGCCTCGCCGAATGGTCTCCCCATTATGGGGGAGATGTCCGAAGGACAGAGAGGGTCTTCTTTAATCATCAACTGCTTTGGCAAACTCTCTTCCATCTATCGCTACGGCAAGGTGGCACTCGTGGGAGGTGGATTTGGCGTGGGCATCCACAATGTGCCCGAAGCTGCTGTATATGGCATCCCTGTGCTCTTTGGTCCCAATAACGAAAAGTTCCGTGAAGCACAGGCGCTCAAGGCTTGTGGTGGTTCGTTCGAATATCAAGACGATGCCTCTTTCGCTGCCTTGATGGACAACTTCATCAACAACCCTGAAGACCTTCAGAAAGCAGGTGAAGCTGCGGGTAGTTACATCAACGCCAATGCTGGTGCTGCCGACAAATGCTTCAACGCCATCTTCAAATAAAATAAGGGACTGAAGTCATTCTTGCATGAAGTACACCGACCTTTTCATCGATTTTGATGACACGCTCTACGACACCCACGGCAATGCAGTCATTGCTTTGGGTGAGTTGTACGAGTTTTTGCATCTGGATCAGTACTTCGATGACCCCAAAGTCTTCTACGACGACTATTGGAGCACCAACATTCGTTTGTGGACACAATATGCCAAAGGAGAAATCGAGCGTCGTTACCTCATCATTGAGCGTTTCCGTCATCCTTTGAGTTTGGGCAAGGGCCTTAACCCCACAGACGACTATTGCCTCAAGGCCAGCGACAAGTTCCTAAGCCTCTGTGCCATCAAGTCGGGCTTGGTCGATGGTGCCAAGGAACTGATGGATTACCTTCGTGACAAAGGCTATCGGATGCACATGTGCAGCAATGGCTTCCACGAAGTGCAATACAAGAAACTTCACTCGTGTGGACTCTTCGACCACTTCACCACCATCATTCTCAGCGAAGATGCTGGAGCCAACAAACCTTCCCAACAATTCTTCGACTATGCTTTTCAGCAATCGGGTGCCTCTCCTGAGACCACAATCATGATTGGAGACAACTTCAACACCGACATCATGGGCGCAAAAAAGGCAGGGCTCGACACGATTTACTTCAATCGCTTTCCTGAGTACCCTGCCTCTGAACCTGTCACCTATGAGGTGCATTCACTTCGTGACATCATCGGCATTCTCTGATAGGGACACTTCCTATTCCACCTTCTCGTCGAAATAATAGCTTGTTTTTTGTTAAAAAGAAGGCTTTTTTACAACTTTTTTGTTGTAGATAGTACGGAATCGAAAGAAATAAACTAAATTTGTGGCTCAGATTACCAAAACAACATAAACATAAAAAACTAACATTATGAGCAATCCCCTTTTCAACATCCAGTACGGCCTGTTCGTCATCACGACCTGTGACAACGGGCAAGACAACGGTTGCATCAGCAACACGGTAGCACAAGTAACTGCACAGCCTAACCGCATTTCTGTAGCCCTCAACAAGGGTAACTTTACCACTGAACTCATCCAACGTTCGGGACGCTTCACTGCCTCCATCATCAGCGAGGCTGCCGACTTCGAACTGTTCAAGCACTTCGGTTTCCAGAGTGGACGCACGGTCAATAAGTTTGCCGACTTCACTGACTGCCGACGTGTCAGCAACGGTACTTTCGCCATCACTCGTGGCACCAACGCCTTCATCTCTGCCGATGTGGAGCAAGCCATCGACCTCGGCACACACATGCTCTTCATCGGTCTTGTCACAGAGATGGAAGTGCTTGCCGACGTACCTTCTGCCACCTATAATTATTATCAGTCCAACATCAAACCCAAGCCACAGCCTGTAGGAAAGACTGCTGAGGGCAAGACCATTTGGCGTTGCAACATCTGCGGCTATGAGTATGTGGGCGAGGAACTGCCAGACGACTTCATTTGCCCCATCTGCAAACACCCTGCATCGGACTTCGTGAAGGTCGCTGTCGAGGCAGAGGCACCCGCCACCAACAAATATGCTGGCACAAAGACAGAGAAGAACCTCGAAGCTGCCTTTGCTGGAGAAAGTATGGCACGCAACAAGTACACCTACTTTGCCTCTGTCGCCAAGAAGAACGGTTACGAACAAATCTCCGCCCTCTTCCTGAAAACTGCCGACAACGAAAAGGAGCATGCCAAACTCTGGTTCAAGCACCTGGGTGGTGTAGGCACCACCGCTGAGAACCTGTTGCATGCTGCCGAAGGTGAGAACTACGAATGGACAGACATGTACGACACCTTTGCTCGCGAAGCCGATGAGGAGGGTTTCCACGAACTCGCCGAGCAGTTCCGGGGTGTCGCTGCCATCGAGAAGCACCACGAGGAGCGCTACCGTGCATTGTTGCACAACGTCGAGGTTGCAGAGGTATTCCGCAAGAGCGGCGTCAGCGTATGGGAGTGCCGCAACTGTGGTCACATTGTCATCGGCACCGAAGCCCCTGACACCTGCCCCGTCTGTTTCCACCCGCAAGCTTATTTTGAAATCAATGCCGAGAATTACTAAAACATCACATCAACATGAAGCTAAACAACGGTATTGAGATTCCGCAGCTTGATCACCATTCCTCGCGCCAAACCCAACCACTTCGCCGAGAATCTGGAAATACTGAACTTTGCCCTCTCTGACGAAGACATGCAAGCCATCAACGCCCTGAACCAGAACATGCGATCAAGCGAAGTGAACGACCCAGAAAATTTTCCTTGGTAACAACAATAAGCACATAGAAAACATGAGCCCATAAAAAGCAAATGGCGTGTAACTCATTGAGCTACACGTCATTTGACAGTGTTTTGTTATGTCTTTACTTATGCGTCTCATTTAACCTCCTCGAAAACGACTTTAACTGACTATCAATGCGTTAGCACTGGATGTTGCACACATGTCGCAAAAATGGAAATATCCATTGATAATCAATATGTTACAAAATTACTACAAAGGTACAGATTTCTCCCCAAACAACCAAAAGAAAACACAGAAAAAATCACAAACCTGATGATTTCTTTTGATTCGGATTTCCTTCTTCAAGTTTGCCTATCTTATATATGTTTTTCGCCGGTTCTCTATTATGTGGATGTTCTCGAACCTTTCTCCGAACTTTCATTGCTTCCATCATGAATGGGGATTGTCACTAAGAAGACCAAATGGTATTTAGATACACATTATATATAATATATACATGATTTCTGTCCTGTATTCGTCAAAAGATTGGTCTTTTAATCAAATTATGGCTTAATTATAGAGTTTTTTGAACATATCAGCATTTGTCTCGATTATTTTTTGTAACTTTGCCGTCAAACAACAGAAATCTATCATGGCAAAGTTAAATCGTATAAGAGTCGTTCTCGCTGAACGCGACCTGAACAATAAGTGGCTGTCCGACAAACTCGGCAAGGATCCTGCTACAGTATCCAAGTGGGTCACCAATACCACCCAGCCCAGCCTTGAAGCTCTCATTGCAATAGCCAATGCACTTGAAGTGCCTGTGCAGGAGTTGGTGAGACAGGAAGAATTCAATCAAGAGAAGTAAGTCAAATGATAACAAAAGACGAAATACAAGAACTGCTGCATAGCACGGAAACCTATCGTGTGGAGCGAACCACGTCAACAGGTGACATGGATAAGTT
>CADCIO010000034.1 GCA_902801475.1 uncultured Bacteroidales bacterium | reverse complement strand
ATATAATATATATATAATAAGGTACACGCACGGCTCAAAATTGAAAAATTAACCAATTAACCAATTAACCTTTTAACCTTTTTGGTCGTGAGGTTCGCCTGACTATAGTCAATAAGTGGGGCTTTGTCTGCTGACTGATCGGGGTGATGTCTGCTGACATTGCGAGCCTTTGTGGGCATCGGAAGCCTATCCGTTTCCAGAAAATTAGAAAGATTGGAAACGGTTTCCAAAAAAGCAGATAGTTTGGAAACGGATTTGCGTGTACATGATATAGTCCGTAACTTTGCAGCGTCAATACCGACGTCTGAACGAATCAAGCGAGATTTAATGGAGGGGGAGTGAGGACAGCAGGTCAGCCACCACGAAGCTGCTGCCGCCTACGTAGATGAAGTCGTCGGGTTGAGCATCGGCGAGGGCGGCTTGGTAAGCCTGAAGGACGGTGGGGTAGCTTTTGCCTTTGAGTCCGTAGGCTTTGGCTTTCTTTCGGATTTCCTCATGAGGCAGGGCACGTTTCACGCTGGCTTGACAGAAGTAGTAGGTGGCATGTTGGGGCATCATGGCGAGTACGCCACTAATATCCTTGTCGTTGACCATGCCGAACACGATGCGCATAGGTGCGTGTACCTTCTTTAGTTGTTTGGTGATCCATCGGAAACCGCCCACGTTGTGACCTGTGTCGCAAACCACCCGTGGGGCTCGCTGCAAGGTCTGCCATCTGCCCATCAGTCCAGTCATCTCGCAGACATGGGCAAAGCCTTCCTTGATGTCCTCGTCGGAGATGCGGAAACCACGTTCCTTCAGTCGGCTGATAGCACAGAGGATGGTGCTGGCGTTCTTCTGTTGACAATAGCCTCCAAGTTCGCCATAGACTCTTCCGTAATTTCTTGTGTCGTAGTTGATTCCTCCTTTTGTGCTAAACCGATGCTTGATGACCTCCTTCTCTTCTTCTGCCAAGTAAATGGAGGCATTCATCTCCTGAGCTTTAGCCTCGAAAACGGGACGTGTTTCCTTGACCACCTCGCCAATCACAACAGGGATGCCAGTCTTGATGATGCCCGCCTTTTCGCCGGCAATCTTAGCCAAGGTGTTGCCCAGGAACATAATGTGGTCGAAGCTGATGTTGGTGATGACGCACACCTCTGGTGAGATGATGTTGGTGCAGTCCAGACGACCGCCCAGACCCACTTCGACGACTGCCACATCCACCTGTTGTTCGGCAAAGTATTTGAATGCCATCGCTGTGGTGAGTTCGAAGAAAGAAGGGTGGAGGGGTTCGAAGAAGGAACGGTGCTGCTCGACAAAGTCGATGACATATTGTTCGCTGACCATCTCGCCATTCACACGGATGCGCTCACGAAAGTCCACCAGATGGGGCGAGGTGAAGAGTCCGACCCTGAGTCCTGATGCTTGCAGAATGGCTGCCAATGTGTGCGAGCAGGAGCCCTTTCCGTTGGTGCCAGCTACATGGATGGTCTTGTAGTGCTGATGGGGATGCCCGAAGTGTTCATCGAGCTGATGGGTGTTATAAAGTCCCTCTTTGTAGGCATCGCCTCCGACATTTTGGAACAGGGGTGCCGACGTGAACAGATAGTTGATTGTCTCTTGATATGTCATGCTTTTGTTATAATTTGTTACAAAGGTAAAGAAAAGTTGGGAGTTTGGAGTTAGGAGTTGGGAGTTTTTTGTATCTTTGCACTGATTATATGACTCATGATACCTAAAACCTGCATCCATGCGACTTAAAGCCCGCATATTATCCATCATCATCGTACAGGCTGTTCTCCTCTGCCTTGTGGCATGTGGAGAGGCAACTGTTGATGTGCAGCAGAGCGAGATGGATTCGCTGAATATGCTGGCGTATTATGCGAAGTACCGTTCGCTGGACGAGGCTTCGGACTATGTGAATGAGGTGCTGGATGGACATGCCACATCCACCTATCGCGACGGTTTGCACGAGGCATTGCTGAACAAGGGCGATGTGTATGGCATGCGGATGGATTATGATTCGGCACAGGTGTGCTATCAGCAGGTGCTGGAGGAGTCGAACAACGACCTGATATGCAGCATGGCGGATGTGGACATGATGTCGGTCTGTCTGATGCTGTCGATGAGCAAGGAGTTCTATGACTATCGAAGTGATGCTCAGGAGCGCATGGCGAATGTGGAAGAGGAGTGTGAGGACATGACAGAGCATCAGAAGGTGGTGTGGAACGGGGTGCAGACGGAGTATCACTTCGTGTCGATGAATTATTTCATCAAGATGCGTCAGGACGAGGGTGTGAAGGAGGAATATGACTGGCTTGAAACGCATCAGGATTTGTTTGCGAATGACTCGACCAAGCAATCTACATACCTGTTTTTGAAGTCCATCTATAACTTCACTGACGAAAAATCGGCTGATGCTGCGGATGAGATGCAACGCAACCTGATACGTTTGCTGTCGATGAGCCGTCAGAACGGAAATGTCTATTTTGAGATTTCAGCGCTGAACGGTCTGGCGAAGTCCATCATGACGAGTGGCGAACTGAAACCTTCACGTTGGGTGTTCATTGAGGAACTGATTGGCGAGTTCGGCTTTTTGCCTTTGGAATATAGGTTAGCCAACAGGGCGTTGAGATTGGCACAGATGTATGGCAATGACTTTGTGCAGACAACAGTGCAGGTCACGCTTTCCGATTATTACTTGAGGAATGGGGAGGACAGTTTGGCGATTGTGCAGATGGAAGATGCGCTGGAACTGATCAACAAGCATCATCAGAAGATGGCACGAAATAGCCAATCAACTGAAGGTGCTGATCAGGAGAGACTGTATGTTTATACCACCAATGCGGAAGACACGATATCGACAGAGATGCGCTGGATTATGAATCCTGATGTGGTGGCTGTGCCTGAATGGATGTCGATGGTGAGGGAGCAGTTGAGCGTGGTCTTTGGTGCAATGGGTTTGAAGGCAGAATCTGACTACAACCATAACATTTACTTTGATATTCTGGATGCCACCCGTCAGGATCTGCGTGTGGTGCAAGAGGAAGGGCATCTGAAGCAGGAAGAGCACACGCTGAACCTCTTGTTGTGGGTGTTTGGTGTCGCCATTGTGGTGCTGGCTTGGTTGTTGTATGTGTATAACAAGCGAAGCCGTGAAGAGTATCGGAAGAAGGTGAGGATGCTGAGCAAGGTGATAGAGGTGTGCAAACACCTGTCGTCTGCTTTGTCGGAGGAGATAGAGGATGAGGAGGATTTGGAAGAGACACTGCATAGGATAGCTGATGCGGATGTGGAACGTCTGTTCCCACAAGTGAAGGGTCAGGACTGGACGAAGGTGGATTACCAGACGATGAAGGGGCTGGACAAGGAACTGTTCCATGTGCTGCTGGTGTTCTACGACTGGATGAAGCAGAAGGGCTTGCAGTATATTCAGTTCTCAGAAGAGGAACAGCGGTTGGAGAGTGAGACCTTTGTGTTTGAGAAGCGTCTGGAGGAGAACAAGCGTCAGTATATCGAGAAATTGACCTCGATGTCGATTGTGAATGGTATCACCCCTTTCCTTGATAGAGCTTTGCATGAAATCAACAAGTTGAAGACGGACAAGAATGCCACGCCAGAGATGGTGCGTGAGCGATTCCAATATCTCAGCGAACTGATTGACAAAATCAACGACTATAACGATGTGTTGGGTCATTGGGTGAAGATACGTCAGGGTATGGTGACGCTGAACATCGAGAACTTTGCCCTGAAGCCGTTGTTCGACACCTTGCGTCATGGCACGAAGAGTTTCGACATCAAGGGCGTTGCCTTGAAGGTGGATGAGACGGAGGCTGTGGTGAAGGCAGACAAGTCGCTGACACTCTTTATGATGAACACGCTCTTGGACAATGCACGAAAATATACACCAGCAGGTGGACAGGTGAAATTGTCGGCAGAGGAAAAGGATGACTATGTGGAGGTGTCGGTGACAGACACGGGTCATGGTATGTCGGCAGAGGATGTTGATACGCTGAACAATGCGAAGGTGTATGATTCGAGTAAGATAGGAACGGAGGGTGCGAATGCGTCGGACATCCAGCAGAACAAGGGCTTCGGATTCGGTTTGATGAACTGCAAAGGCATCATCGGAAAGTATAAGAAGACCAACGCTGTGTTCCATGTGTGCGAGTTTGGAGTGGAGAGCGAGATAGGGAAAGGAAGCCGTTTCTTCTTCCGATTGCCGAAGGGCGTGCTGAAGCTGGCGATGTGTGTGGTTTTGCTGATGCAGTGTCTGGTGATGAAAGCAGAAGTGCATCTACCTGATGCGGAAGTGTATGCCGACAGCATCTTCACAGCCAATGTGATGGGCAATTACGAACAGGCGATACTGTATGCTGATTCTGCCATTGAGTGCTTCAACCGATACTATCTGGAGCAGGTGCCGAAGGGTAAGCATCTGATGACGCTGGAAGGTCCTGAGATGGCGGAAGTGGAGTGGTGGATGTCAGGCATGGACACAGATTATGAACTGATCATCGGCATCAGAAACGAGGTGGCGATTGCGGCCCTGTCATTGAACAGGAATAGCCTCTATCATTATAATAATGAGGTGTTCACAAGGCTGTATAAATTGACGAGCACAGACCCAACGTTGGAGAATTATTGCAACGACATCAAGATGGCGAACCGCAACAAGAAGACAACGGCAATCCTGTTGGGCGTACTGCTGTTCCTGGTGCTGGCTACTTATTTCTTCCTGCACTATCGCAACACGCAGCTGTTCATCTTCAATCTGAGGCAGTTCATTCAGCTGAACAACAACGTCTTCACAGCAACAGAACAGACGTTGCCCGATGTGCTGCATCAAAACCTCAGCGACATCAAGATGGCGGACACGGTAGGCATGATGGTGCCTCCGAAAGACTCGTCGGGCAAGAGCCAGTACTTCTTCACAGGCGTTGTGGCTGAACGGAATGTGTATGAGAGCATGATGGAATCGGCCTATCGTCAGCAGAAGGAGGTGATCAGCAACAATGGACGTTTCCGTGCTTATCCCATGTTCGTGCCAGGTACAGACGACCAGGTGACGGGTGTGATGGGTGTGCATTTCGTTGATGGAAAGTTGCAGGACGAAGAGTCGCTCATCATCAATCTGGTGGCACAGTTCATGAGCATCCATGCCTATTTCTCCTCTTACAAGGTGGATGAGATGAAGGAGCTGCTGGAACTGAAACAGGATGAACGTCTGCGCATCGACAACGAGCAGCAGAAGGTGTATGTGAGGAATCAGATTATGGACAACTGCCTCTCGACCCTGAAGCATGAGACGATGTACTATCCGAACCGTATCAAGCAGATTGTGGATGTGGCACTGGCTGACGTTGATGCTTCTGTCGATGATGCCACCATCAATGATGTTGATGAATTGCTTTCGTATTATAAAGAGGTGTTCAACATCCTGAGCACTTGTGCTGGCAAGCAGGTGGAGAAGGTGCTGTTCAAGCGTACGATGATTTCTGCCCATGATATTGGCGAGATGGCAAAGCGCTCGTTCAAGAAGCAGCAGAAGAAGGCGCAGAGCAGGACATCCCTGAAGGTGTCGGAGGCATCAGGACAGGCGATACAGGGTGATAAGATTTTCATCCAAACCCTTCTCGACAACATCATCTCCCTCTATTTTGAGCATGAATCTGGTGGAGATTTGCTGTTGGATTTTGATGTTTCGGACGGTTTTGCTAAATTTGCATTCACGGACACGAAGTATCGATATGCAGAAGAGGACATTCCGCAGCTCTTCTATATAGATAATGTGAAGTATGACGCGAAGAGTGACACGCTCTCTGGAGCGCAGTACATGATTTGTCGCCAGATAGTCAGGGAGCACGATGCCTACTCCTCACGTCGGGGATGCCGCATCTATGTGGAGAACAATGGGGACGGGTCGAGCTTCGTCTTTACCCTTCCAATGGTGTAGAAATAACTTAAATACTAAAAATAATGGATCCATTTAAAGTAATTATTGTTGAAGATGTCGCCCTCGAAATGAAGGGCACAGTGGAAATATTCCGTTCGGAGATTCCTGAGGCAGAGATTGTCGGCACTGCCATGAATGAGACTGAACTCTGGCGACTGATGCGCGACAGTCAGCCCGACCTCGTGCTGCTCGACCTCGGTCTGGGTGGCTCTACAACGGCTGGTGTGGATGTGTGCAAACAGTTGCGTCGTCGCTATCCCGATGTACATGTGCTCATCTTCACGGGCGAAATCATGAATGAGAAGCTCTGGGTGGATGCCCTCGATGCAGGTACTGACGGCATCATTCTGAAGAGTGGTGAACTGCTCACGAAGGGCGATGTGCAGAGTGTGCTGAACGGCAAACGCATGGTGTTTAATCAGCCCATCTTGGAGAAGATTCTGCAACGCTTCCGCAGGTCAGTCCTCAATGAGGCGATGCGTCAGGAGGCTTTTCTTGACTATGACATTGATGAGTACGATGAGCGTTTCCTCCGTCATCTGGCATTGGGCTATACGAAGGACATGATTGCTGGCTTGAAAGGTATGCCATTTGGTGTGAAGTCTATTGAGAAGCGTCAGAACGACCTCACAAACCGTCTCTTTGGCGAAGACCACGAGCCTGTCAATGCCACCCGTCTTGCCACGAAGGCTATCGAACTGCGCATCCTCGACATCGATAATCTCGAACCTGACGACGAATGACGTACAAAGACCATATCCAACGACTCCTGAAATACCTCTTCTGGGGTATGCTCATTGCTCTTGTGCTCCTGCTCTTCATCTCGTGGGTGCTGAGTGTCTATGTGGATGGTGTGCAGGGGTTGCTAACCACGCGTGGCATTCGTTGGATGTGTGTCAACATTGTACCTAATTTTGCATCTGTCCATATCGCCAAACTGATGCTGGGCTTGATGGCAATCAGTGTACTACGGGAATCAGGCATTCTGAGAGCATTCCGTTCTCACATCTCTCTGAAACAGCGGCGTGCGCTGCAAATCACGGGAGTGTCTGTCGTGGTTGTCTTGATTTTGTTCTCATTGTTGTTGCTGTTGCCTGACCCTGTGCTCCTCAGCGCATTCGGCACCCTCCACAACTCTGCGTTCTCTAAGGGACTCTTCGGTTTGTTGGCTTGCCTCGCCATCATCATCGGCAATGTCTATGGCTACACTTCTGGGCGTTTCACCACCATGCGTGACTTCATGCAGGCACATGCGTCCCTCTTTGCGGCCATTCCCAACTATTTCGTGATGCTTTTCATAGCAAGTCAGTTTCTCAATTGTCTCGATTATACGGGCATCCTTCCATTGTTGGGCGACGATGGCACTGTGCTTTATGTGCTGAAGGGATTCCTGTATAACGGCACATTGTTATTATATATCCTTCTGGCGTTGTAGCCTTTCCATGAAGCCTTATTAGTGCTTCATTCCTTCCTTGCAGAAATCCTTGATGCCGCAATCCTTGCATTGGGGTCTTTGGCTCTTGCACACATACCGTCCGTGCAGAATCAGCCAATGGTGTGCCCTCGGGATCAGTTCCTCTGGAATGTTCTTCACCAGTTCCTTCTCCACTGAATAAGGTGTGGTGCATTTGTCTGACACCAATCCGATGCGATGACTCACTCTGAACACATGCGTATCGACAGCCATTCTTGCCTTATCAAAAGCCACGCTCAGCATCACATTCGCAGTTTTTCTGCCCACACCAGGCAATGCCACCAAGGCGTCAAAGTCGTTAGGCACTTCACCCCCATGCCGTTCCATCAAGAGCTTTGCCATTCCCACCAGATGCTCTGCTTTGCTGTTCGGATAGCTTACGGACTTCACATAGTGCAGCACTTCCTCCTTCGTGGCTTTTGCCATCACTTCAGGGGTAGGGAATGCCTCAAACAAAGCTGGCGTCACCATGTTCACCCGCTTATCCGTGCATTGTGCTGACAGCATCACAGCACAAAGCAACTGAAATGGATTGTTGTAATGCAATTCCGTATTTGCCTCTGGCATCGCCACTTGGAAGTAGGCCATGAATCGCGCATATCGTTCTTTCTTCGTCATCTCTTTTATAATCCTATAAGTCTTATAAATCCTATTGGCCCTATAAGTCTTATATGTTTTATTCAAACCAATGATGGGCAACAGCCTTATTGACCATTGCCCATCACTTTTCTTGTTCAAAAGTAGTTAAGCCTCAGCAGCTACTGGCTCGATAGATACTGTGCTGCGGTTTTCGCGGCCACGCTTGAACACTACTACACCGTCAATCAGTGCATACAGTGTGTCATCCTTGCCAATACCTACATTCTTACCAGGGTGATGTTTTGTACCACGCTGACGAACGATAATGTTGCCAGCCTTAACTGTCTCACCACCGAAGTGCTTCAAACCGAGTCGTTTTGAGTGTGACTCACGGCCGTTCTTAGAACTACCTACACCTTTTTTATGTGCCATGTTGAATAAACTGTCTTAGATTGTTAAACGATTTGAGTTTTTTGAAAACGTCAAGCGTGTGAGCTTGTTATGCTACAACAGACTTAACGAGAACCTGAGTGAACTGGTCACGATAGCCTCTCAGCTTGCGGTAGCCCTTACGACGACGCTTGTGGAACACGAGCACCTTGTCACCCTTGATGAGTGGAACCAGCACCTCGAGCACAACCTTTGCGCCCTCCACTGTGGGAGTTCCTACTGTTACTACACCGTCGTTGTCTGCCAACAACACTTTCTCAATCTCAACAGTTGCACCGGTCTCCACATTCTGCATGTGGTGAACGTAGAGCTTCTTGCCCTCTTCAACCTTGAACTGCTGACCCTGAATTTCTGCAATTACGAACATTTTGTTTTTGAATTATTTAGGGTTCCACCGGCAGGCGGAGTACCACTCTGTACCCACTTGTTCGAGCCTTTCCGGCATAAATCGGCTGCAAAGTTACGACATTTTCCCAAACCCACCAAACATTTTCACATTTTTATTCGAAAATTCATTACCACTTCATGAGTTTCTGTAGGAAGGGGGTGAGTTCGTTGGCCATCTTCTCGTGCTGTCGCATGGAGGGGTGCCAGTCGGCGCCGTAGCCGAGACTGCCGTCGTGGGGCGTGAAGTCGAAGCGATAGACTTCTGCATCGCCTTGCTGGTGGGCATAGTCAACGGTGGTGTTCATGGCTTGCTGGGCAGAGAGGAGTTGCTGACCGTTCATCATGCACCCACAGAGGAGAACGATCTTTGCTTTAGGGTAGTGGCTGCGCACCTGTTTGTAGAGTTGCTTGAAACCATTGAGAAGCAGGACGGAGTCGGCACCTTGAGTGGAGGTGTCGTTAGTGCCAAGGTTGATGCAGACGACATCGGGGGTATAGCGCGAGAAGTCCCACTTCTGTTGATTATTATATAATAATGTATAGGGGTATTCGGTATTCATGTTCACCTTGTCGCCAGTCTTCGGACCATTGTAGCTTCGATAGACACCAATACCGCTACGTGCCACCACAAGGGCTTGCGCATTGAGGTTGCGAGCTGTGCGGGCAGCATAGGTGTAGTAGAAGTTGGCTGTCTCTTCCGTGTAGTGCTCTGCTTCAGAGTTGGCTTCGATGCCATAGCCGCAAGTGATGGAATTGCCGATGAACTCTATCTTGCGTGTGGGCAATGGGGCGGCAGGAGCAAGTGTCTTGCCTTTATCGACGAAGAAACCATGAAACTCTGGAACGTTCTCGTAACCCTCGCCGATGTAGGTGACAATGGCTTGGTGAGTGCCGTCTGCTAATCCATTGGCAAGGTTTGAGACGGTGTTTCCGAGGAAGGACACCTTGAAAGGCTCGCCTCCGTCAATCTCCACCATGAAGTAGCCGCTATGGAGTTTGCACATCATCTCCAGCGAAGTGCCTGTGAATCCAGTACGAATCTGTACACCAGGATAGGTGAACGCTGGATGCATGGGATCAGAGTCATCAATGCGTCCGATATACTGGATATTGGTGTCGTTCGGATGGTAAAGCGTGTATTGGGTGCTCTTCTCTTGTGCATGAAAGCATTGGCTGAAAAACAGCGATGCCATGAGTCCTAATAGATATTTCTTCATTTTTTTGCCTTTTTGATGCGGATGATGGATACGGAATAATTTGGTACGTCAAGCGTGAACTCGCTGCCGATGGTGAGGGTGCGGGTTGTGTTCACATCCCATTCACGTTGACGGTCAGGTTCGTTCTCTTTCGATAAGACTGTCAAATCAGCTGTGGTGCTGTAACCCTGCAGGGCTTCTTCACCCAACTGGATCTTGATGTTGGATGCCTTGGGCAGAAGGCTGACGACTTTGATGATGAGGTCACCCGTCTGGCTGTCTTTCACCACAGAATAGTCCATTCGTTCTCTGATGTCGTTACCACCGTTCACTTGCAGATCAGCATAGATGTATTCATCGCCGCTGTTCTGACCAAATGCACGTTGCACGTAGTAGTTGGCTGTGGGCTTCACCTCCTTGTTGTTGAAGTAGATGAGGTCGGGGTTCCAGCTCGTATGCCCTTCTTTGGCAAGGAGTGGGGCGTAGGATGACATCACCACCACGTCGGCATTGCGTTCCACATTGGTCAGATAGGCTGCCTCGATGAGGGCGTTGACCACGTTGCTGCCTTTGGATGCCCATTCGCCCAGATAAACCTTCGTGCCATTACGATCGTAGTTGTCGTAGAAGTCGCGATGGTGGAAGTACCAGCTGATGCTGTTGTAGTAGTGTTCATCCACAATGGGGATGTTCTTCGCCTTTGCCTCTTGCCATCCATACTCGTAGTCGCTGCCTTCCCAGAAGGGACCAACGGTGCCGACGATGGTGATTTCAGGATGTGCCTTTCGGATGCCATCAATCAGGAAGCGGTAGCGCTTGAGGAACACATCGCCAATGAGGTCTTCGTTTCCGATGCCCAGATACTTGAGATTGAAAGGCTTGGGATGTCCCGCTTTGGCACGAATCTTGGCGAGTTCAGAGGTCTTGGCATCTCCGTTTGCCCATTCGATGAGGTCGAGCAATTCCTGCAGATAACTTTCCATCGTGAGAGGCTTGCCCATGTAGGTGTAAGGCGAAGGTTTGCCTTTCAAGTCCGCCTCGAAAGGAATGCCTCCCTGCTGACCCGCTCCACCTTTCCAAGAGTTTTGGCATGGCACACCAGCTGCAAGTACAGGAAGTGGCTCGGCACCGATGTCTTCGCAGAACTGGAAATACTCGTGGAAACCCAATCCACGTGTCTGATGATAGCTCCAGATGTTCATGGCTGGCTCGCGTTCCCAGAGGTCACCTACAGTAGCTTGCCAATGGTAGATGTTGTTGATGCCCTGACCATGAGATGCACATCCACCAGGGAAGCGGACGAAGCGTGGTTTCAGGTCGGCAATCACTTCGGCAAGGTCTTTACGAAGTCCGTTGGCATGTCCCTTGAAGGTCTCTTGTGGGAAGAGAGAAATGAAGTCGAGGTCGATATTGCAGGCTTCAATCGGCTCTATCACCAATTCTGCTTTGTCTGCTGATGATGAAGTCGTTAAGACGGCCTTTTGTCGTTGCCATTCTTTGGTTGCCTTGAAGGTCTTGCTGGCAACGACAGTACCATTATTGACCAGACTCACACGGAAAGCACCAGCACCTTTCGTGAAAAGAGAGAGATTGTATTTCTTGCCCTTTTCGAGGGTGATTCCGTCCCAACCTTCATTGATGAGTTTAGCGCCAGGTGTGATCGTCTTGAGGGTAGAGTAGTGGGCGTTGTTCTTGTGGATAGGAGCCTTTGTTTCGATGTCCCATGTGGTGCCATTACCTTCGAGTCTCCATGCCGTCTTGGCATTCCAATCACGGTGGTCATCGGCTGTATATTCGAAATCTCTGTTCTGAATCAATTCGGCATACAAACCTCCGTCGGCAGCATAGCTGATATCCTCAAAGAAGATGCCCATGAGGTCGGACGATATGGCTTTGCGGTCATCCCAATTCACGCTCAATGTAGCCTCGATAGGTTCTGTGCGGTTGGCAATGTTGGCACCTGATGTGATGAAGTTGTCACGTTCCAAAGCGCCATTGCGGTCATTGCGCATCTTTTTGTTCAGGAGGTTCTCCAAACCGCTGTATGGAATGCGGATAATATTGGTCTTGGACACATTCTCTTGCGTGGCCACAATCTTCTGGAACTCGCTGTCAGATGAGATGTAGGGATAGTCCTGTGGCTTCCAAAGTGCGAAGTCTTCAGATTCAGTCACAGCAATCTGCCCATTCTTGAGATTGGGAATGAAAACGGAGCGATAGATCTTTCCGTCATAGGAAAGGACAGGGTAGTAGAGCTTCTTTTCGCTGCCCCATGTGCCGTAGTCGCTCTCGAAGAGATTGCAGGACACGTGTGTCCAATGCTTCTTGTCGATGGAATAGGCAATCTGCATGTCACGTGTACCGTTCTTTACATCGGGTCGCACCCATACAGAATCTGGTTGATTGGCAAATGCGGACAGCGACATCATCGTCATGATGGCTGCCATCAAAGATTGTTTCATAATGGAAAAGTTTTTGGTTATTAATTAGTTAGTCCGTTAATTGGTCGAGGGGTCTGTATTTTTATTCAGCAGCTTTGACGGTGAATGTCACGCTGTTGTTTTCGAGACTGGCACTTCCAAATGGACTTCCGTTGGCGAAGAGGCTGGATGCCTGAACGGTGCCAGGATTCACTCTCAATGTGTACATTCCTGCTGTGTCAGGCACCACGAACGTGAACGTTGGTTCTTTCATTTCGAGGGAACTGCCCTCTCCCTTCACGTTGTATTTAGCTTCCTGTTGATAGCGACTGAGTGTCCACTTATACTCTATCTTATACCAAGATTTGCCTTGCGACAGGAATTTCAAGGTGACCGTCACCGTGTCGCCCATATTGGGTTTGCTGGGGTTGATGACCACTTCCTTGAAAGATGGCGGAACAGCATCCATTTCAGGGTCGTTACTGCAATTGGAGAAGAAAAGTGGACATGCAACCATCAGGAATGTTGCCAGCAAAAGAATGTTTCGTTTCATTGTTTGTTTTGACTATTTTGCTTGATTTGTTTTGATTTTTGTTGCAAAGGTAATTATTTTAATTGATAATTGATAATTGATAATTGAAATATCCGTATCTTTGCATACATATTTTATAATTATTAAGATTATGTTTAGCGGAATCGTAGAAGAATTTGCCACCGTCGTGGCGATTGAGAAGGAACAAGAGAATGTGCATTTCACCTTGACATGCTCGTTTGTGGACGAACTGAAGATTGACCAGAGTGTGGCGCACAATGGTGTGTGTCTCACCGTGGTGAAGATATTCGATGGCAAGTATGTTGTCACAGCCATGAAAGAGACGCTCGATAGGAGCAATCTGGGACTGTTGAAAGTGGGTGACAAGGTGAATGTGGAACGCTCGATGATGATGAATGGACGCTTGGACGGTCATATCGTGCAAGGTCATGTGGATCAGACCGCTGAGTGTGTGGCAAAGATTGACCAACAGGGCAGCTACACCTTCCGTTTCCGCTATGCCTTCGACCGTGAAATGGCGAAGAAAGGCTACATGACTGTTGATAAGGGTAGTGTGACCGTCAATGGTGTCAGCTTGACCGTCTGCAACTCGCAGGACGACTCATTCGAGGTCAACATCATCCCCTACACCTTCGACAACACCAACTTCCACGACATTGAGGTCGGCACACGCGTCAACCTGGAATTTGACATCATCGGCAAGTATCTGGCCAAGATGATGCACTTCTCAGAAGGTTGATGTTTAAACAAATCTATACCCATTAGACATTGTTCATAGCATACAAGAAAGAGGGATTCCGATGGGAACCCCTCTTTCTTGTGCGGTGCGTACGAGACTCGAACTCGTGACCCCATGCGTGACAGGCATGTATTCTAACCTACTGAACTAACGCACCAGTGTTTTCTGTTTATTTATAGACCTCAGAAAACTGTTGGTCTTTGCGGTGCGTACGAGACTCGAACTCGTGACCCCATGCGTGACAGGCATGTATTCTAACCTACTGAACTAACGCACCGTTTTGGATTGCTATGGGAATGTCTGTTTCCGTTAGCGAGTGCAAAGGTACGATATTTTGAGAAACTGACAAAGAATTTGCCACTTTTTTTCATGGAAGAGGCAAAATATTCTTTTATTTCTTGCAGATTACCACCTTATCGTCTTGTAGCTCGGCCAAAATCGTGTCTCCAGCGGTCACTTCTTCCTCTACAATCATCTCGCTGATGCGGTCTTCGAGGTGTTGCTGAATGGCTCGACGGAGTGGACGAGCACCATATTGCTTGTCATATCCCTTTTCTGCGATGAACTTCTGGGCTGCTTCGGTGATGTCGAGGTGCATGCCAAGGTCTTCCACGCGTTTGTACAGTCCCTTGAGTTCGATGCCGATGATTCGGAGGATGGCGTCCAATTCGAGTTGGTCGAACGTGATGATCTCATCGATGCGGTTGAGGAATTCAGGTGAGAACTGCTTGTTGAGGGCCTTCTGGATGACGGAACGTGACACTTCCTTGTCGTCCTTGCCAACCATCGCGGAGAAACCGACACCACGTCCAAAGTCCTTGAGTTGACGTGTGCCTACATTGCTGGTCATGATGATGACTGTATTGCGGAAATCGATGGTGCGACCCAGTGTGTCTGTCAGACGACCATCATCCATCACTTGCAACAGCAGGTTAAACACATCAGGATGGGCTTTCTCAATCTCATCGAGCAGGACGATGGAGTAGGGCTTGCGACGCACTTTCTCTGTGAGCATGCCACCTTCTTCATAGCCTACATATCCAGGAGGAGCACCTACCAGTCTGCTGACGGTGAACTTCTCCATGTATTCGCTCATGTCGATGCGAATCAGGGCATCGGAAGAACCAAACATGTGCTCAGCTAATTTCTTGGCGAGGAATGTCTTACCCACACCTGTAGGACCTAAGAACATGAAGGTGCCGATAGGACGATTCGGGTCTTTGAGACCTACGCGACTACGTTGGATGGCATTGACGAGTTTGTCAACAGCTGCATCTTGTGCTATCACGTTGTGTTTCAGCTCCTCACGCATACCCTTCATGCGGATACCCTCTGCACTGGCCATTCTGCTGACAGGGATGCCGGTCATCATGGAAACGGTTTGCGCCACGTGTTCCTCTGTGACTTTTTGTCGTTTGTCTTCGAGGGTGGCTTCCCATTGTTTCTTCATCATCTCCAACTCTTCCGTGACCGTTTTTGCACAATCACGGTAGGTGCTTGCAAGGGCATAGTTCTCATCCCTGACAGCATCTTCCTTCTGCTTGTTGAGGACAGTGAGTTCGGCTTCCTTGTCTTCGATTTCTTGAGGAACACTTATATTTTTAATACGTACGCGCGAACCCACTTCATCCAACACATCAATGGCCTTGTCGGGGAAACTGCGGTCTGTCACGTAACGTTCTGTCAGTTTGACACACGCCATGAGTGCCTCGTCAGAGTAGCTGACGTTGTGATGTGCTTCGTAACGGTCTTTGATGTTATGGAGAATGGTGAGCGTTTCTTCAGGCGTGGTCTGTTCAACAATCACCTTCTGGAAACGGCGTTCGAGGGCACCGTCTTTCTCGATGCTCTTGCGGTATTCATCAAGCGTTGTGGCTCCGATACACTGCAATTCACCTCGTGCCAGAGCTGGTTTCATCATATTGGCAGCATCCATCTGACCTGCCTGATTACCTGCACCCACAAGCGTGTGAATCTCATCGATGAAGACAATGATGTCTGGGTTGGCACGCAACTCGTTGATGATATTGCGCATACGCTCTTCAAACTGTCCACGATATTTGGTGCCAGCCACTACGCTGGACATGTCGAGGCTGATGATGCGTTTGTTGAAGAGCACACGTGCCACCTTGCGTTCGTTGATGCGTGCGGCCAAGCCTTCCACAATGGCACTCTTACCCACACCAGGTTCACCAATCAGCACTGGATTGTTCTTCTTCCTTCTGGACAGAATCTGTGCCAGACGTTCAATCTCCACCTCACGTCCCACCACAGGATCCAATTTCCCTTCTGCAGCAGCCTTGGTCAGGTCGAAGCTGAACTTGTCAATCGCGGGCGTATCGGAATTGCCTTTCTTGGTGGTTTTTGTCGTGGTGTTGGCATTGGAACTGGATGGTGCGCTTTCTCCGCTGGATGGTGGTGGGGCATCCTCTTCCTCTTCATCCTCTTCGTCGAAGTCAATATCATTCTGAGGTTGTAGTGGAGCCTTTTGTGTGGTCAACGAATCATACAGTTCCTTGTAGGTCACCTCACAGTCGTTCAGCACACGTGCCACAGTGTTGTCATTCTGCTTCAGCATGGCCAGCAGCATGTGTTCTGCATCGCTCTCCTCGCTTTTCAGCAGACGGGCTTCCAGTACTGCCAGGCGCATGATTGTGTTCGATTGCTTGTTTAGGGCAATGTCGGTAGAGAGCAAGGTGGTGCCATTGTCCCTCACTGTACGTTCCAACACCTCCTTGATGGAAGGGATGTTCACGTAAAATTTCCTCCTGAGCACATCGATGACACGGCTCTCTCCATCACGAATCAGTCCCAACATCAAGTGTTCTGGACCGATGTAGTCGTTGTTCAATCTCAGCGCCTCTTCCTTGCTGTACCCAAGTATGCGTGTGATTCTGTCAGAATATTTGTAATTCATTCAATGGAATTAATCGTTTGTTGATATGTAAACAATGCTTCCTCACAAAACAAATGCCTGAGCTGATCAGGGTCGCCATTTTGTCAGTATGCCCTTGCAATCAGTACACGGGCTTTGGCTGGCTTGCCGCTGACCATATCAACACCCTCTGTCTGTTCGAACATGAAAGGCACACAACGGATGGTTGCCTGTGTCTCTTCCTTGATGCGAGCTTCCGTCTCTTCTGTACCGTCCCAATGGCAGAGGAAGAAACCACCGTCCTTGATGCGCTCCTTAAATTCTTCGTAATTGTCGCATTCGTAGATATGTGCATCACGATAAGTGACAGCTTTCTTATAGATGTTCTGTTGGATCTCATCCAAGAGGTTCTTGATGTAGGTCTCGATGCCTTCGATGGACACGTTCTCTTTCTCCAACGTGTCGCGGCGCATTACCTCCACAAGTCCCTTTTCCAAGTCGCGGGCACCCAGTACCAGACGTACAGGCACACCCTTCAACTCGTAGTCTGCAAACTTGAAACCAGGGCGTTTGTTGTCGGCATTGTCGTACTTCACGCTGATGCCCATAGCCTTGAGGTTCTTCACAATCGTTTTTGCCTTCTCGTCCAACATTGCCATCTGATCACCCTTGCCAATCGGAACAATGACAACCTGCAGTGGAGCCAGTTTTGGAGGCAGCACCAGACCATTGTCATCCGAGTGGGTCATGATGAGGGCACCCATCAGACGGGTGGATACACCCCATGAAGTAGCCCATGCATATTCTACCTGATTGTCCTTGTTGAGGAACTGCACGTCAAAGGCCTTTCCGAAGTTCTGACCCAAGAAGTGGCTGGTACCGCTCTGCAATGCCTTGCCATCCTGCATCATGGCTTCAATGGTGTAAGTGTCGAGAGCGCCTGCGAAACGCTCGGTTTCGCTCTTCACACCCTGAATGACAGGTACAGCCATATATTCCTCTGCAAATTTGGCATACACCTTCAACATCTGCTTGGCACGTTCTTCTGCCTCCTCACGAGTAGCATGCGCCGTATGACCCTCTTGCCAGAGGAACTCAGAAGTGCGGAGGAACAGACGTGTACGCATCTCCCAACGCATCACGTTGCACCACTGGTTGCACAGGATAGGAAGGTCACGATACGACTTGATCCAATTCTTATAGGTGTTCCAAATGATGGTCTCAGAAGTAGGACGGATGATGAGTTCTTCTTCCAGTTTAGCAGCCGGATCCACTACTACGCCGTCGTGTGTTTCATTGGTCTTCAGACGGTAGTGCGTCACCACAGCACATTCCTTGGCAAAGCCTTCCACATGTTCAGCCTCTTTACTCAAGAAACTCTTCGGAATCAGCAAGGGGAAGTATGCGTTCTGCACACCTGTCTCCTTGAACATGTCGTCCAACACACGTTGCATCTTCTCCCAGATGGCGTATCCGTAGGGACGAATCACCATGCAACCTCTCACGTCAGCTTGTTCTGCCAACTCTGCTTTCACCACCAGTTCATTATACCATTTTGAATAATCTTCTGACCGCTTGGTCAGGTCTTTCAGTTCTGTTGCCATTTTTTCTTTTTATCTGTCAATTTAATTGATGAAAATTCATTTCGAGCCACAAAATTACTGATTATTTGCGAAAAAATCAGTTTTTTTTAAATATTATTTGCTTGAATGATTGGATATATCAACAAAAGTTTCGATATTTGCACTTGATGATACTTTTTTATCTATCAACAAATGAATTGTATTCACATTTTTAATAATAACTAAAAAAACAGGCAAAATTATGAAGAAGTCTAAGTTTAGTGCAATGCTAATGGCTGCACTCATTGTCCTTTCGGGATGTGGTATGAACAACACGACCAAGGGTGGACTCATCGGTGGTGGCGCTGGTGCAGGTATCGGTGCTATGGTGGGTAACCTGATTGGCAGAAATGCTGGTGGAACCTTGGCAGGTGCTGCAATTGGCGGTGCTGTGGGTACTGCTGCAGGTGTCCTGATTGGTAAGAAGATGGACAAGATGAAGGCTGCTGCTGAGCAGGTGCAGAATGCTCAGGTGGAAGGCGTAAAGGACAGCAACGGTCTGGATGCCGTGAAGGTGACCTTCGATTCTGGTATCCTCTTCTCATCAGGTAAGTCAGTTCTTAGCGCTACAGCCATGAACAACCTCAAGGATTTCACTAACAATGTGCTCAAGGCATATCCAGACTGCGACGTCGCCATTCAGGGCTATACGGACAACACTGGCTTCAAGGGCTCTACAGTAGAGGAGAGCTTCCAGAAGAACATCAAGCTCAGTCAGGATCGTGCTGACGCTGTGAAGTCCTATATTCTGGCTCAGGGTGCCGCTCCTACGCAGATCAAGAGTAGCACTGGTTTTGGCGAGAACAACCCTGTGGCTGACAATTCCACCAAGGAGGGTAAGGCACAGAACCGTCGTGTGGAGATCTATCTCTATGCGTCAGAGGCGATGATTAACGCTGCCAACCAAGGCACATTGCAGTAAACACCATTGTGGCAGGTGCAGGACTTTCGGGTCGTGCACCTGCAACATGCAATAAGACGACAATCAATGGGGAAGTTCTTTTCCAAATTGGGAAACATCGTGAAGTGGATACTCATCGTCTTATTGGCGGGAAGTGTCCTGTTGGTGTTGATGTTCCGCTACATTCCTGTTTACACCTCGCCGCTGATGTTCATTAGAGCTTACGAGCAGGTGAGCAGGGGAGAGACCATCAGATGGCACCATTCATGGGTGCCGCTCGAGGAGATGTCTGCCGACTTACCGCTTGCGGTGATGTCATGCGAAGACCAGAATTTCCTCATCCACAATGGTTTCGATTGGGATGCCATTCAAAAAGTAATAGAAGAACGTGCTGAGGGTGAACGTTTCCGTGGAGGCTCCACCATCAGTCAGCAGACGGCGAAAAACGTGTTCCTCTTTCCAACATCCTCTTCAGGGAAGTTGGCATGGTTCCGAAAGGGTGTGGAGGCCTACTTTACCATCTTGATGGAATTCATGTGGGACAAACAGCGCATCATGGAAGTTTATCTGAATACGATCGAGATGGGTGACGGCATCTATGGTGCAGAGGCGGTGGCACAGGAACATTTTGGTTGTTCCGCCAAAGACCTTACAAGAAATCAATGCGCGATGATTGCCATCACGTTGCCAAATCCCATCAAATTCAATTCGGCATCACCGACCAACTACATGTATCGCCGACAGTCGTGGTGCCTTCGACAGATGAAATGGCTGGGGCATTTCCCCACCAGAGAGGAGATGCAAAAGAAAGAGGAAGAAGCAAAGTGAAGATGAACGATTTGAAAACCTTGATGAATAAGTGAAAATGAGAAACAAGATGATAGGTCAAAAAAAAGGCATACTTGTCTTTTGCTTGCTCTGGTTCTGCATGTGCATGACAAGGGCTGAGAAGTTTGTGTTCACTACGGCATGGACTCCTCAGGCAGAATTTGCAGGGTATTATGTGGCGAAAGAGAAGGGCTTCTACAAGGATGTAGGACTTGATGTGATCATCCAGTCCCCTACATTGACGAGTTCGGTCTATCATCGTTTGGAAACGGATGAGTGCCAAGCAGGCATGTTTTCCATGATATCTGCTATCGATATCATAGCCAATGGTACCCCATTGGTCAATATTCTTCAGACCTCCATGAACAGCAGTTACTTGATTGTGTCACGATGGGGTAAGAACCCCATGGAGGAGAAAGGGAAACGTATTGCTGTTTACGTGTCGGAACCCAACTATCTGGCATTCATCATGTCCAAGAAGTGCCAGATGAACTACGAATGGGTGTTCTTCACCGGTAACGTGAATGTATTCCTGTCGGGTGGCGTCGATTTGATGTCTGCCGTCAGTTACAATGAATATCTGTTGCTGAAGCAGGCAGGTTTCGATATGCCTGAGAAATCTGTCTTTCGATTCAAGGATCATGGTTACAACATTCAGGAGAATGGAGTGTATGTGAAACGTGATTATTATGACACACATCGCGATCAGCTGAAGCGCTTTGCCGAAGCCAGCAAGAAAGGGTGGGAATGGGCTGCCTTACATCCAGACCAGACATTGGATATCGTGATGAAGTATGTCCGTGATGCTCATGTGCAGACCAATCGTGTCATTCAGAAATTGATGTTGGAAGAAATCTTGCGTTTGCAGTTGGATCCTGATTCTGGAAGGCGTGAGTTCCGTGTACGTCCTGAGATGCTGAAGAAGGCCTGTACTTTGATGCAGGATTTTGGTACAATAGATCGGGAAGTGACCTATGGGGAACTGATGGGACAGACGGCAAAGACCACAAAGACAGAAACTACTACAAAGAAGGCGAAATGAACATAGTCACATACATACGGCGTTCGTTGTCAGCACGACTCTCTTTCTGGGTGGTGTCCTGCGTGATGCTCCTGTTTGTCATGGCACTGGGCATTTTGTTCCATTATTCACGCATGGCTGTACGGGATGAGGCTATGGAGAAGGCGACACAGATGTTGGAAGGTACGTTGCTCTATGTGGAAGGCACCTTGCACGATGTGGAGGTGGCGTCCGACAACATGAAATGGTTGGTGGAGCAGCATATCGATACGCCTGACTCTATGTTTACCTTCAGCCGTAAGATATTGGAAAACAACCCCAACCTCTATGGTTGTTCCATCGCTTTCGAACCTTACTATTATGAAGAGAAAGGACAGTTCTTCTCTGCTTATTCGAATAATAATGGCGACACGATACAGACCGAGCAGGAGGGTAGTGAGGAATATGAATATTACTATATGGACTGGTATCTCATTTCGAAGTTGCTCAATAAGCCCTATTGGGTGGAGCCGTTCCGCGATGAGGATGTGGGAGGTATTCCAGTGGATGAATATGTGACTTCCTTCTGCCAGCCTATTCACGACAAGGAAGATCATGTGGTCGGCATCCTGTCTGTCGATTTGTCGCTGTCATGGTTCTCCAAGACCATTTTGGATGCCAAACCTTTCCCCAATTCTTATAGTGTCCTGTTGGGTAGAGGTGGCACTTTCTTGGTGCATCCCGATTCCACCAAACTTTTCTACGAGACAATCTTCACTTCTACATTGGAAGAGCCCGATCCTGATATGACAGCACTGGGTAAGGCGATGATTGGTGGTGAAAGTGGCTATCAAGTGCTCCATCGTGATGGTCAGGATTATTATGTCTTCTACAAGCCTTTCATCCAAACAGGTTGGAGTGTGGCGATTGTGTGTCCTGAAAGCGACATCTTTGAACCTTACAATCGTTTGCAGAAGAACTTGATGTTCATCACCATCCTGGGACTTTGCCTGCTGCTCTTCTTCTGTGTGTTCGTCATCAGATACAATCTGAAACCGCTCAGGCAATTGGGCTTGTCGGCAGAAAAGATGGCTGGGGGTGACTTCAACGTGTCCATCCCAGACAGTAAGCGCCGTGATGAGATTGGACAGTTGCAACACAGCTTCTTCAGGATGCAGAAGTCGTTGAATGATTATATCAAGAAGATTCGTCATTCTACAGAGACACTGACGCAACGTACTGAAGAACTGGAGAAGGCGGCTGAAATGGCGAAGGAAGATGACCGAATGAAGACGGCGGTCATCAACAACATGACAGACAAGATGTTGACCCCCATCAATATCATTGCTGATGAGAATGACCTCATCCGTCAGGAGTACAAGAATCTCTCCGAGGAAGAGATGGCGAAGCATGTGGATCGTATGCTCGAAAATACGGAGACAGTCACCAGTCTACTCAACCAGATTCTCGATGCTGCAGATGAGTCTGGAACTTCTGGCGCTTACCACGAATCCAGTGAATCCTCCACTCCATTGTCAAACGAAGACCCCGTAACAACATGAGCAATCCCATCACATTAATACGGCATTCCCTCTCTATGAGGATCGGTCTTTTGATCGTGTCTTTCGCGGTGTTCATCTTTGTGGTGTCGCTGGGATCCATGTATGTTATGTCGCGTGGATATGTGCGTGATGATGCCATGCGCAGAGCTTCTCAAGTACTGAACAACACAGCATTGAGAGTAAATGAGATTTTGGACGAAGTGGAGATTGCCACCAACAACACCAACTGGCTGGTGCGCACACACCTCAATCCTGACTCCATCGACATCTATTCTCATCGTCTCATCGAGATGAACCCCAATTTCAATGGGTGCTCCATCGCCTTTGAACCTTATTACTTCGAAGAAAAAGGTAAGTACTTCTCTTCCTATTCTTATCGGGAGAATGGTCTTGTCGAGACCGAACAAGAGGGTAGTGAGGAATATCGCTACCAAGATATGGAGTGGTACTTGATGCCCAAACGTGAGAATGGACCTTGCTGGGTGGATCCTTTCTTCGATGATTATGAGGACGATGATGGTAGTATCGAACAGGAGATGATCACCTCCTATGCGATGCCTATTCTCGACAATGATGGACAGTGCATTGGTGTCATTTCCACAGACCTCTCCATCACCTGGCTTTCCCAGACCATCTCAGCCAAAATGCCGTCAGAACGTTCCTATTGCATTATGTTGGGTAGGGAGGGTACATACTTCATCCATCCCGATCAGAGTAAATTGGTACGTCAAACCGTCTTCACCGACACCGACCCCGACCGTGATGCCGATTTGATTTCTCTGGGTAATACCATGTTGAGGGGTGAGTCTGGTACACAACAGTTGTACATCAATGGGGAAGACTGTTATGTGTTCTATCGTCAGTTGCCCAAGACAGAATGGAGTATCGCCATCGTATATCCTGAGGATGAGATTTTCCGTGGTTACAACCGCCTGTTCTACATCGTATTGGTTATCATCACCATCGGAATGATGATGCTCCTCTTCTTCTGTTACCAGATCATCAATGGTGCCATCGAACCCGTCAATCAGTTGGCAAGTCAGGCTCGCCACATCGCTGCAGGTAACTTCGATGAGCGCATGCCTCGTAGTGAACGTATTGACCCTGTCGGACAATTGCAGAACATGTTTGGCACCATGCAGCAATATATCTCAGGCTACATCAATGACATTCAACATGTGAATGACGAGATAGAACAGCGTAATGAAGCACTGGTCATTGCTAATCGACAGGCACAGGAGGCCCTCGGAAAGAAGATAGCCTTCATGCAGGACCTCACCCATCAGGTGCGTACACCGCTCAACATCATCATTGGCTTCTCGCAGGTGCTCCGCATGGGACATCAATCCATTCCTGACGAAGAGCTGGAAACTATCATCGATGCCATGCAGGAGAACTCCAACAATATCAAGGGCATTCTTGATAAACTGTTGACTGCAGCCTTCCTCGAGAATACGACCAGTGTACCGAAAGACACTCGATTCGCTTGTAACGATCTTTGCCGCAAGACGATGGCAGGCATTAGACTCAAATGTCCAGATACAGTGAAAATGAACTTCTTCACGCATGTGCCCGATTCGCTGACCATTCCTGCCATATCCGATGCCTTACCGAAGATGCTGAAACAGATGCTCGACAATGCCAACCAATTCACCCAGGAAGGAATGATCACGCTGGAATGTCGGTTGAAAGATGAGCATAATCTCAATTTCATTGTTACTGATACTGGTATTGGCATTTCTGAAGAGAACGCCCAACGTGTCTTCATTCCATTTTTCAAACTCGACTACTACAGCGAGGGACTGGGCATCGGCCTCACTCTCATCCGTCGTGGTGCAGAATTGATGGGTGGTACATTTGATCTCGACACTACCTACAAGAAAGGTGCTCGATTTGTACTCACTTTACCCTTGTTCTGATGGGGGTGGGCAATCTATAGAATTTCCTTTGTTGTTCATGCTGAATTCACATCCGCAGTATTGTTGGTTGTAGAATTGGTATTCGCGGAGGAGTTGGTTGCGGCGGTCTTGGAGTCCCCCCTTGCGCCAGTTTTGTGCCCAGAACGTGGTGCCTTCCACTGCCTCTTGGGCTGCTAATCCAGCCAAGGAAATCTGCTCCAGGCTCTTCCAACGTGAAGAGGCGAGGGTGGTTGCAAAGTAAGAAATACCCAATTCCTTTGCTTGTAAGGCAGTGGCCATGAGCCGCATACGAAAACACTGAAGACATCGGGAGCCCCGTTCTGGTTCCTTCTCCAATCCCTTCACTTGTCGCAGCCATTGTTCATGGTCATAGTCCCCGTCAATCCAGCGGATGCCAAGACTCTCCGCATGTCGCTTGCTTTCATTCTTGCGGATGTCGTATTCCTCACGAGGGTAGATGTTGGGGTTGAAGTAGAAGATGGTGGGGCGGATGTCGTGCTGGAGCATCCACTCGACGATGGCGGAGGAGCAGGGTGCACAACAGGCGTGTAGAAGGACTTCGTGGAGCCCATTGGGAATGATGATGTCGTTCTTTTTCTTCATCGGTTTGGGTTTCTGAGGACAAAGTTACGAGTTTTTTATGAATAATGTGTAACTTTGCGGCTGGAAAGTTGAAAATAGAACGTATGAGAGTCATTGGTTTCTTGAAGAATTGGATGTTGCCGATTGCGATGGCGGTTGGTGTGGCGGAATATTATATCTATGTGAATATTCCTGCGCTGGACGGGACGCATGAGGTGGTGAACAGGGCGATTGGGTATGTTCAGCCTGCGTTGCTGTTTTGTATGTTGTTTGTGAGTTTTTGTCGGATGAGCATCAAGGAACTGAAGCCGCGTGCATGGATGCTGGAGTTGTTGGCGATTCAGGTGGTGAGCTTCGTGGTGATGGGATTGCTGATTGTGTGGATGCCGGATATGGCGGGGCGTGTGGTGATGGAGAGTGCGATGATCTGTATGATTTGTCCTACGGCAACGGCGGCAGCGGTGGTGACGACGAGGTTGCATGGAAATGCGAATGTGGTGGTGAGTTATACGTGTTTGATCAATATGGCGGTGTCGCTGTTGGTGCCTGCGATGGTGCCGTTCTTGCATGAGAGTGGCACATTGGGAATGACGTTCGAGATGGCATTCCTATTGATTTTGGCGAAGGTGTTCCCGCTGCTGATCATGCCGCTGGTGGTGGCATGGTTCGTGCGGCATCTGTTCCCGAAGTTCCATGCATTCATCTTACGTCAGCCAAACTTGGCGTTCAACCTGTGGGCAGTGTCGCTGTCGTTGGCCATTGGTGTGTCGGTGAAGGCGTTGGTGCATAGTGAGGAGGGATTCTGGACGATGCTGGGCATTGCGCTGGCATCACTCGTTTGTTGTGTGGCGCAGTTCGTTCTGGGAAGATTGATTGGACGTAAACATGGGGAACCTGTAGCGGGTACGCAGAGCCTCGGACAGAAGAACACGGTGTTTGCGATATGGATGGGGTACACGTTCCTGAACCCCGTGACAGCATTGGCTGGTGGGTTTTATTCGATATGGCACAATGTGGTGAACTCGTGGCAGTTGTGGAGGGAGAGGAGAAATTAGAGGTAAGAAGTTAGAGGTAAGAGGTGAGAAATAAGAGGTAAGAGGTTAGCGGGAACCAAAGAGCTTGCGGATGAGGTCGGGGCGACCCATCTGACGAAGAAGACGGAGGATGTTTTGACGTTCGGAGGGCTTGTACCAGAAGAAGAATTGACGCTGGGCAAGCTTTTCTTTTTGTGTCTTGGCTGACCAGACGGGTTGGAGGGTGTAGGGATGGAGACCGGTGTACCAGGTCTCGGTAGAGACGGTCATAGGGGTGGGAGTGAAGTCCTGCACTTGTTCGAGCTGGAAGTTGAGGTCTTTGGTCAGTGCGGCGAGTTCTGCCATATCTTCGGCTGTGCAGCCTGGGTGTGAACTGATGAAGTAGGGGATGATTTGCTGGTGCAGGTTCTTGCGACGATTGAGTTCGTCGAAGATGCGCTTGAAGTCGTAAAATAGCTGGAAAGAAGGTTTACGCATGATACCGAGCACACGGTCGGAGGTGTGTTCGGGTGCCACTTTCAGACGGCCACTGACATGCTTGGTGATGAGTTCCTCAGTGTATTGACGGTTGATGCGGTTGATGCGCTCGTCGCCAGTGTCGTGAAGCAGGAGGTCGTAGCGGACGCCTGAACCGATGAAACTCTTCTTGATGCCCGGGAGTTTGTCCACCGCATGGTAGATGTCGAGCAGGGCGGAGTGGTCGGTGTTGAGGTTCTTGCATACGTTGGGATGGATGCAGGAGGGACGTTTGCATTGGTGACACAGGTCGAGGTTCTTGCCGTGCATGGCGTACATGTTGGCAGAGGGACCACCGAGGTCACTGAGGTAACCTTTGAAGTCGGGCAACTGGGTGATGGCCTTGACCTCCTTGAGGATGCTCTCCTTGCTGCGTGAGGTGATGAATTTGCCCTGATGGGCAGAGATGGTGCAGAAAGCACAACCGCCAAAGCATCCACGATGCAGACACACGGAGAACTTGATCATTTCGTAGGCAGGAATGCGCTTGCCCTTGTATTTAGGATGCGGCAAACGGGTGTAGGGAAGGTCGAAGGAGTGATCCAGCTCGTCTTGTGTGAGAGGCTGATAGGGTGGGTTGACGACGGCATAGAGAGAGGTTAGAGGTAAGAGGTTAGAAGTAGGAGGTGTTCCTTGCTCTTGGATGATGCGCTTCGCCTGATACTTATTCGATTCTTCCTCGATATGGCGGAAATTCTCTGCTTGTGCACGCTTGTTGCGCAGACATTCTTCATGGCTATGCAGGAGGATGTCATCGGGACGGATGCCGCCAGGGATATCGTTTTTAGGTAGGAGAGAGACGGTCTGTTTCTGAGGGAAGCGTGCCATGAGGTTGCGGAACATCTTGACGTCAATCTCGCAGTCCTGTTCCACCAGAAGCTGTGCCAAAGAAATCATGGGTTTCTCGCCCATGCCATAAATGAGGAGGTCGGCTCCCGAAGGTAGCAGGATGGATGGAAGCAGCTTGTCTTGCCAATAGTCGTAATGGGTGAGTCGGCGCAGGCTGGCTTCGATGCCACCAATGACGACAGGTACATCTGGGTAGAGTTCCTTGAGGATACGCGTATAAACGATGGTGGGGTATTCAGGACGGAGGTCATGACGACCGTCAGGTGAATAGGCATCTTCGGAACGCAGGCGTTTGTTGGCGGTGTATTTGTTCACCATCGAATCCATCGCTCCAGGGGCAATGGCGAAGAAGAGTCGCGGGCGCCCCAGTTTCTTGAAGTCACGATAGTCACCATGCCAGTCGGGTTGGGGAACTATCGCCACATGAAGTCCTTCCGCCTCCAGAATACGACCGATGACCGCCGCTGCAAAAGAGGGGTGGTCAATGTAGGCATCGCCTGAGAAGATGATGACATCGAGAGAGTCCCAGCCGAGGCGTTCGAGTTCTTTTTTGGTGGTGGGTAGGAACATTGTTGAGCGTTTAGGGGTTAGCGTTATTCGAGGAACGTGAGGAATGCTTTGGTGAGAGCGTTGAGTTTCTTGCGGTCGGTGATGCTTTCGAGCGGAAAACCGAGACGGACGAAACGCTGTTGTTGGGCAATAGCTGCGTAGGTGCCATTGGCATAGGTGAGAATGGCAAAGGCAGGGTCAGTGGGGGTGAGTACTGACGGGGAAGGTACGCAGTAGCTATGAGGATTCATGGAACGGTAGATGTCGAAAGTGAGACCACAACCACTTATAGTTGATAGTTGATAGGTGATAGGTGAGAGTTGTGAGGTGACGGTGCCGCCGATGGAGGGACAGCCGGGGTTGGCTGCACTCAGGAGGATTTTACCGCCCTTATTGTAGTAGTCTTCGACGAGGGTGTTGGTACGGCTGTTGAACTGCTTTTGGGTACCATAGATAAGGTCGATGATGGGGTAGTCGGAGAGGGCGATTTTACCATCGAGCAGGGCTTGTTCGCTGCAGGAGGTGAAGGAGTGGTTGCCTGTGAGTAAGATGGCATGACCATGAATGACGGGGTAGTCGAAGGTGTTGCCCATCATCATCTGTCCTTCTAATTCCATACCGCTCATACCGAGTCCATCGGAGGCTTCACTGCCAGCTTTGGAACGATCGAAGTAGCGTTGTCTGCCACAGAAACCGGTGTAGGCACCATAGGGTACGCCAGGGTCGGCATCGAGGTCGAATCCACAGGTGGTGGAAGTGTTGATGACCTGTGGCCCTTCGAGTCGGGAGAAGGCGTTGACCACCAGTACCGTACCCTTGTTGTTAGAGGAGATGCCACACGAAAGTGTTTCTGAAGGAAAACTCTCACCACCTTCATTTAATGCAGTGATTTTGAATGAGTAAACAATATTTTGATTGAGTTCAATGGTGTGAGATGTTCCCTTGACGATAATGCCGTTATCGAAGCTGTGATGACCACGTTGGGTATAGATGATATACTCTTTGGCTTTCGCTGTGGGTTCGAGTGGATCATCCACAGGCGACCACGATAGGGTGGCTGTGTGTTGAGCCTCATTCAACGTGATAGAGAAGTTCTCGACAGGCAAGGGTTGGATGACATAATCGCGTTTGTAGAGTGTGGCGATATACTTCACAATGGTCTTATAGACCGAGCGTGAGAGGTCGAACTTGAAATGTGGGTCGTAGGCCATGCGCATATCGGCAAAGTTCTGGTGAGAGAGCATCTCGAGGATGCAGGCAGGAGGCATGGGCGCACGAGCCTCACCATAGTTTCGGTTCCAGAGTTGGCGCACTTGCCAGTTGTATTTCTTCAGGTCGGTGGTGAAGTTGGTGAGGAACATGCTGATGAGGTCGCGCGACACATATCGGTCCATGCCTGCACCAGTCTTACCCTCGTTGAAATCTGTCATATAGACACCCAATGAACCCACAAAGGCATCATCGGTCTTCACCCCGGCATCGGTGTGGAATGCCACAGAGATGTCAAGTGGCACTTTGAGTCCATCCTCCCGTGTAGGATTGGTGACGGAACCACCAGAAAGGTAGTTGATGGCAGCAGAACGTGCGTTGATGTCATTGTTGTAGTCGTTGTCGCCAAATGGTTCAGTATGAATGCGATATGGAAAGCCATACCACTGTACGCTATACTTGGCAGCTTCTGCCCAACGTGGTAAGCCAGAAGGTCGTACACTGCCGTTATGCCCCTCTGGTACGATATTGCCCATACCGCCACCAAAACGTACGGCATCGGCACTAATCACACCTTTGTGACGACTCAGGTTGGACAGTGACACCATACCATAGTTGTGTTCGCCCTCATCAAATTCGAAGGTGCCGAGATAGACCCATGTGCCACCACCCATCTGCTGGTTCACTTTGAACTGGGTTGTTCCACCCTTGTGATGGACTGTGTAAGTGGCATCATCGACCGCATCCTTGCAGGTGGGGTAGGTCACATAGACTGCATATTTGCCCTCTTCAGGGATGTTCGGAATCCATTGCGCTATGCCCTCATCCTTGGGTGAAGAGACGGTGGGTACATAACGGGCAGTACCGTCAGTGAAAGGTGAGTCACACGACTCATACACTGTTTTGTATTGTGCAAATCCATGTCCTTCAGCCTTTTGCCATTTCAGTTTCTTTTGTATGCGTTTGAACGACTCGAGGTAGTTGCCATTCTTGTGGGGTTGGTCATTATCCACGATGACCTCATGGGTTTGGTAATCCCGTTCGCGGGGTGTGAAGACCACAGCCCCTGCATTCTGTAGCATGGGGATGATGAAAGGAACGACAAACGTCTGTGAGAAGAGGTCTTCGGTGGTGCAGAATAGGCGGGGACGTTGCCAATACCAGTCATCCTTTTCCTGTCGGTAATAACGTCCATGACTTTGCCACAGGGCGATGTGGTTTCCCTCCAATCCCTTGATGGCAGTATAAGGTCGGGAGATATTCTTCACCCAAGGTTCCCCTTTGTAGGTCTCTCCCATGAGTCGTGAAGGGTCTTTCTTCCCTTTCCTGAAGAAGTTAGGTACCAAGTCTTCGATGGCTCGTCCATCCGTCTCCACCACGACATCATATTTCTTTTGTCCTGCAGGCAGGAAAGAGCGGATGTCCTGATAGACACGCTCCACCACTTCTGGTGTGAAATGCTGTTCTTGGAAACCGCCACCCAACACGATGCGGATACGCTCATTCTCATTGTCTATATCGCACGACACCACTGTGGAAGGTTTGATGTTGGCATCATAACGGGTATATTTCTCTGCCCATGTGGTTAATTGACTCTGCAGACTCTGCGAATTGCCGTAGCAAGGCAGTGCCAGTAATAGAGTGATTAAGATTGTTCTCATTGACGTTATCATCACACTTAATGTCCTTTAAAATTGTACTTCTTAAATCCCACCAATTTGTCGTATCTCGTTCCGAAGGGACGATGATAGACATACACCTCATACTCATTCTCGGTCTGATGGAAGTCACCCTCACAAGGTTGTGTCAGCCCCACGTCCTCCCCATCACGTTTGAACAGGTACATATAATTATAGGAGCCTGTCTTCAAGGGTGTCATCAGCTCATATTGATGGTCGATGAGGTTGTATTCCATCTTGTAAGCCTCCTCCATGCGGTTGTTGGTCAGGTTGCCAAACAGATACACTTCACCTCCAGGCACCTTCGGCATCTGCAATGTGAAATGCGTAAAGAAATAGTCGCTTTCCGTGTCGTTGTTGTAGTTTTCATCATTGCGCACATAGTAACGCCCATTCTGGTCTTCGTCATACAGGTAATTGATGCGTTGTTCATCAGTGAAGAGCACAGCATGGTAGTAGGTGTCATCATACTCCATATGTTCTACCCGCATGGTCGGCACATACTCATCCAGAATCTCGAAACGGCGGTATTCATTGCCAGCAGGGAAGATGAGGGCACGGTTATGGTTGAAGATGAGCTTGTCCACCTGCATCAGTGTAGGACGCAGATCTTCCACGTGATTGTCCCATCGGCGGTTTTGTCGCACGATATATTTCAGTTCGTTCACAGGATTGCTCATGGAATAGCCCCTGTGGGTGACAGAGAAGTTCACCTGCTGATGGGAATCGTAGGTGTCGATGTCTGTATTGGCAGTCACTTCTATCTCGACACCCACACGAGGTTCCAATACAGAGAAGGATGCCTGTGCAATCGGTTCGGCCTCTCCGTCCTCGAAGATGTTCAGACGGTAGTTGCCCGACACCAGCAATTGCGTGTCCTCATTCGGCAAGGTCAGCCAATAGTGGCAGTAGTGCATTTCTGTGCCGATGGCAGGTTCGTAGTCGTTGATGCGTTGTTCTTCAAAACCTGTCATGTACTCGCTGGTCAGCAGGTCGCTGGGTGTCCAGTTTGCATTACAGTGTGTGATGGTATAGGTGTATCGCTGATACTGCGGTTGTAGGTCGTCAAAGCTGATTTCCACATGATGCCCACGACTCAGCAACACCACAGAAGGCGAGTTCCATTCGCCATCCACCTTCACCTGCAAGGTCTTGATGCGAGGAGAAAAGGTGATATTCTCTTGGGCATAGCCCTCTAGCCTCCAAAAGGGGAGGGCTAATGAGATGAGAAGGATTTTGAAGAGATGTTGCATCAGTTAAGAGTTACATTTACTTTACCTTTGATGTCATTGACGTTGGCACCTACATTGATGGTGTAAGTACCTTCTGTGAGCGCCCATCCATGCTGGGTCTCATCGTAATATTTGAGTTCCTCTTTGGGGATGTTGATTCGGATGGTCTCGCTTTCGCCAGGTTCGAGGAGCTGAGTCTTGGCAAAGCCTTTCAGTTCCTTGGCAGCACGTGGGAGGTCGCTCTTGGGTGCTGTGATATAGACCTGTGCAATCTCCTTGCCTGCCACCTTACCAGTGTTGGTGATGGTGGTCTGCACGATGACGTTATCGCCCTCTATGGTAGCAGTGGGTTTACCATAGGCGAAGGTGGTGTAGCTCAGTCCGAAGCCAAAGGGGAAGAGTGGTTTGACGTTGTTGGTGGCAAAGTGACGGTAGCCCACGAAGATGTCCTCCTTGTAATATACCTCCTTGTTCACACCAGGATAGGCCTCCTTGCCGTATTGCACATAGGGGTAGTCCTCATACTTCTGAGCAATGGTCACAGGCAGTTTTCCACTTGGACATACGTTTCCGCTCAGTACATTGGTGAGTGCTGTACCAGCCTCACTGCCCAGATACCAGCAATGAACCAGTCCTGCCACATCCTTTAACCAAGGCATAGCATAGGGATTGCCACCAAACGTCACCACGATGATGTTCTTCTGAATCTTCGCAAGTTCTGCAATCAACTCGTTCTGGCCATAAGGTAGATCATAGCCTTCGCGGTCACCATTCTCGCAGTCCTGACGTGTGTTCTTGTTCAGACCTCCGATGAAGATGATGAGGTCGGCACTCTTCGCTTGTTCCAGAGCCTCAGCTTTGAGTTCAGCCTGCTTCTTGGCGTCAAGGCGTTCCACGCGGTCGTACATCGCACGTCCTGAATAGTAGCCCTGGGCATAGTCCACCTTTATCTCATAACATTTTTTCAGCGCCTCCAAAGGACTGATGTCGCGCAGGGTCTTCAGTTCTGAAGAACCGCCACCTTGTGTCAACGAACGTGTGGCATTCTCGCCTACAACCAAAATGTTGTTGTATTTCGATGCATCCAATGGCAGGATGTTTCTGTCGTTCTTCAAGAGGATGATACCTTCCTCACCAATCTGACGGCACACCTCATAATGAGCCTCCGAGCACTGACTACCAATTACCTTCTTAGGATTCATGGAAGTACGGAAGATGGTGCGCAGGACACGACTTGCCTTCTCGTCCAGCACAGACATAGGCACAGTGCCCTCGTTGATGAGTTTCTCGAAAGGATTACCCAAATGGTATTGTTCATAGCCAAATTCACTTTCCTTGGTCTTGCCGTCGGTATAGGTACCCATCTCGATGTCCAAGCCGCCAGTGGCAGCTTCCAACGTATTGGTGGTGCCACCCCAGTCACTGATAAGGGCGCCATCCCAATCCCATTCCTTTTTCAGGATACCGTTCAGCAGTTCGTCGTTGTGGCAGCAGTGT
>CADCIO010000033.1 GCA_902801475.1 uncultured Bacteroidales bacterium | reverse complement strand
GCGCAACTGCTCCATGAAGAAATCGGACGTGAAGGCCGTGATTGAGGAGCTCTGCGAGGTGATGGCCCGCGAACTGGGCAACTCTCACACCATCAAGCTCTCCGGACTGGGCACTTTCCGAGCTGGCCTGAAGTCTACAGGCACGGTGACTGTCCGTGAGTTCAACGCTGCCAAGAACATCACGGGGGTGAAGATCAACTTCCTGCCCTTCCGCACCCGTGATGCCAACTCGAAGGTGTACTCTTCGCCCATGACCTCTGCCTGGCACATCCAGGAGGCGCCCAAGAACACGGTGCTGCCTGAGCCTCAGGAGGATGAGGGCGACGACGGAGAAGGCGGCGAAGGCGGCGAACCTTAAGCTTCCCTCTCTTTGACAGGCCACGCACTTGGAGTCATCTGGGTGCGTGGCTTTTTTTGCTCAGGCTATGATCTACCATTGGACCCCACCCCAACCCCTCCCAGCCTCACCCCCAGCCCCTCTCCAAAGGGAGAGGGTAGCTTAGGGGCGGGGAGCTGCTGCGCCCACATGTACACACCCCTCTTACTGGGCGACACATGTACGCTCATTGGATATTAGGGGTTGGGATAAATGCCCGATAGGTTGCCACGTAGGCACTTCCTTTCAAAAGCCTGATAGGTTGGACTCCGTAGGCACTCCCCGCCCCTTTTTAAGGGGAGGGGGTGGGGTAATCAGCCACCTGTAGGGGATGTGTGACCCCCTCTATCTCCCCCTGTAGGGGGAGGAATAGTTAGTACTGAGCGCAGGAACTAATCAGTCCCCCCTCCTACAGGAGAATCACAGCAAACTATCCCCCTCCTACAGGAGCGTCACAGCAAACTATCCCCTCCTACAGGAGCGTCACAGCAAACTATCCCCCTCCTACAGGAGCGTCACAGCAAACTATCCCCCTCCTACAGGAGGGGTGAGGGGAGGTCATGCAGGAGGCTGAGGGGCGTTCATACTCCTGCGAACCTTTTCGGGTTAACTTCTATGTTATTGCCTAAATATATTTTTAAACAACGGATTGCACGGATTTCACTGATTATTCTCTGATTCTTGATTAATAAACCACGAATTGCACGAATTATTCTCTGATTCTCAAATTCTTGATTGATGAACCACGGATTGAACGAATTATTCTCTAATTCTCAAATTCTTGATTAATGAACCACGAATTGAACGAATTATTCTCTAATTCTCAAATTCTTGATTAATGAACCAAGGATTGCACGGATGCTGCGCCTCATTACTATTCTCGCTCCTCGCTCCTCGAAAAAAAACACCCCCGCTCCTCGAAAAAACTCGAACACGGAGGGGGGGTGGAAATGCTTTTTATCTGATGATGATCTTGCGTCCCTGGTGCAGGTAGATGCCGGGGGTGGTCGGTTGCTTGGCCAGCTTGCGTCCGTTCAGGTCGTGCCATGAGTCGGAGTGGGCGTGGAACATCGGCTGGTGAACATCGTGGATGGCGGTGGCGGCGGCGCGGAAGTTCTGGGCGATGAGAGCGTCTACCAGTTGCAGGCCTTTCACCTCGTAGGTGGTGTCGCTGCTGCCTGTCGTCGTGTCTACTCCGGCAAAGTCCATGAAGATGATGCCCGTGGAGCCGTTGTGGTCGGCATCGGCCAGGTAGTCGAGCACCACTTGGTGGGCATAGACGGCATTGTCGCGGTAGCCGTCGGACAAGAACGTCTGGGTGTTGCCTGCGGTGTAGTTCATCACCCAGGCGGGCTGGTTCCCGGTGAGGTCGCGGTTCATGGCGGCGTCGAGCATCAGGCGTACGGCTTCGTCCTTGCCCTCGCGGTCTTCGTTGGGCTGGTAGTAGTCTTGCATCCACAGCGGACAGCTGCTGCCGTCGGCGCCGGTGATGGTACCGCCCTGCTGGTTGGCGAAGTCCTTGTCTGACGACCATCCGTCGACGAATCCACCCAGCGGTATGTCGGCATATCTGTTGCGTGAGAGCAGGAGGATCTTGCCGCGCAGGTCGCCGACGGTCAGTGTGGGACTGAACTCCACGAAGCATTCGCGCAGCGAGTCGCTCTGGATGAGTGAGGAGAACATGGGTGCCCACTCTGCCAGTTCGGGCTCACCTTCGGAGGTGTCTATCTTCGTGGCTACGATGGCAAACTCGGTGGGGGAGGCGGCCAGCAGGTCGCGCATCTTGGCGAAGTAGTCGCCCACGAGCAGCGATGTGCCACAGATGCCGTGCATGCAGCGCAGCACGTCGCCATCTTTCTGCGGACGGATGTCGAACACGCGCACGCCCACGGCCCACTGCTCGGCAATGGTGAGTTCCTGTGCGCGGGCGGTCAGGTCGCCTAAGATGGTGCCGAGTCCTGACCATCCCTCAGCGGTGGCGGCATCGTGGGTGCCGGGCAGCGACAGGTCGGCCACCAGTCGTTTGTCGTCGAGACGAGCCATCCAGTCGTTCTGTTCCTGCACGGGCGGTTCCTGTGCTTGTGTCACAAGCATACTGCCAGGCAGGATGGCGGTGGCTAATAATAGTAAAATCCTTTTCATGTTTTTGTTTTGATATTAATGGCTGATGGATATTTCGATGGGCACTACAAGCTTGAAGGTGATGTTGCGCCCCATGTTGAAGACACCACTTCGGCCTGTGACCGCATTGATGTCGGCATATTTCAGTCGGCTCAGATGGTTTTGGTAGGCTTTGTTCAGCAGGTTGTCGGCGGTGATGTAGAGTTCGGCCACCTTGCGCCCTTTCGCCTGGATGTCGGCGCCTGCCGAGAGACTGAGCAAGGCATAGGCTGGCGTCGGCGTCTCCGTGTTGTCGGCACTGTAGATGTGCGTCTGCTTGAGGAAGCAATCCAGTCCGGCAGCCAGAAACAGGTTGTTGAGCAACGAACGGTGGGCAGCATCTGTCGTGTGATGATGATTGACCGTGGTGTGCGAGTGGTGGGTCAGTTCCCATTTCAGCTCCGATGTCCACCGGGGTGCCGGTGTGAAGGGGAGGTATTTGTTCGATGAGGTAAGTTGTGAGTGGTGAGAGGTGAGTTGCGCATCGACATACGAGAAAGTGTTTGAGAGATGGATGGAGTGGATGGGGTGAATGTCGATGCCTGCCTCGAAGCCCAGCAGTCGGGCATCGCCCTGCGTATAGGCGTAGGTGAGGTAGCCTTCTTCGATTTCCTGGTTCAGCCGATGGGTGAAGATATAGTTGTCGATGAAGTTGGCGAAGAGCGCCACCTGTGCCGAAACGTAGCGCGAGGTGAAATCGAGTCCGAGGTCAGCCTGCAGACTGTATTCTGCCTTGAGTCGCTCGTTGCCTAATTCGTAGCGGATGGACCCCTCGTGAACGCCGTTGGAGGCGAGCTCGCTCATGTTCGGTGTGCGGAAACCGCGTGCAAGGTTCATTCGCAGGTTGAAATGCTCGTTGATGTTGCAGACTGTGCCGATGCTGCCCGTCAGGCCGTTGAAATGGCGCGCGAAATCCTGAAAACGCACAGCGCCGTCCTCCACCAGCTCGTAGCCATGCAGCCGGCGGTGGTCATAGCGCACGCCGCCGCTCAGCGTCCAGCGTTCGCCTATGGTTCTCGAGGCAGTGGCATAGATGCCGAAGTCGAACAGGCGATAGTCGGGAATGAGGTACTCCTCGCCTTCGTTGCCCGATTTCTGATACATGCCGCCGATGCCCGTTGAGAACTTCCATCCGTCCCATTCGTTGGTGACATAGCGCAGGTCGTAGGTCATCGTATGCAGCTTGAAGAACAATTCGTAATCGTCGGCCGACTCTTCGAACTCCTGTCGGCGGTTTTGCTGATAGCCCATGATGGCTTTCAGATAGCCCGACGGGAGGTTGAGCGTGTTGTCCCATACCAGTTTGTAGTGTTTCACCTGTTGGAAGGGTAGGGATTTGCCGTAGCTCTTTGGCGATACCGACGAGCCCAGCAGTTCGCCCGTCTCGGGGTCGCGTTCGCCTTCAATGATGCTCGGTGTCAGGTGGTAGGCCGTCCAAGCCAGTCGGGAGTGGCCCCATGACTTATTCAAGCCCAGCATCAGTCTGCCGGCACGTTCGCGGAATTGTGAGCCTGGCACGTAGCCGTCGTACTTGTTCTTATACGCATGAGCCATCTTGTCGCTGTAGCGTGCATCCCACACGAAGCCCTTCTGGTTGCCTGCCATCGAGAGGTTGTAGCCAAAGAGTCCGTTGTTGGTCTGATACTCCGAACTCACATGGGCGCGCATCTCTCCCTCGGCGAGTGTCGGCTGGGCATGCAGAATGACGACGCCCGCCATAGCGTCGGAGCCGTACATCAGCGAGGCGGGGCCCTTCAGGATTTCTACGGAGCCCACGCTGCTGCCGTCGACCTCGATGCCATGTTCGTCGCCCCACTGCTGACCTTCCTGGCGCACTCCCTCGCTCATCACCACCACGCGGTTGTATCCCAAGCCGCGGATGATGGGTTTCGAAATGCTGCCGCCCGTGGTCAGCTGGCTGACACCCGGTTGGTGGGCGATGGCATCGATGATGTTGGTTGAAGCTGTTGCCCTCAGCACCTGTGGCGTGACGATACTCACGGGGGCGGTGGCGTGTTTCAGTTTGGTGTCGCCTGTAACGCCCGTCACCGTCACTTCATTGAGATTCAAATGGCGGAAGAACACATCCGTCGAGTCTTCTGTGTGATGATTGGTATGTATATCCTCTTGTGCTGCCACTGCCGTGCATAAACACAACAATGGCAGAATGATAAATCTTGTTTTCATTCTGTGATTGATGAAATGTTAATAAAAAAATGTATGTAAAAGTCGGTGGGCATCAGACCGATGGAGGCCCACGCGCTACGATGTGGTCCCAGCAGGCGGCGATGTGGCCCATGGAAAGCTGGGCGCGGTTTTTCTTACATACATGAACATATATCGTGACAGCCATCACAGCAGCTGTCAGCATCGTGAGCGTCAAGAACTCGCAAAGCACGCAGTCGTGCACCCATGTTGCGGTCTGTGTGAGGTGGCCATGACAGCTGTGGTGCACGCAGTCGGAGCATTCCACCTCGCTGTGAGAAATACCTCCCTCATGGACATGAAGCGACGACAATAGCAGCATTGGCACATAAACTGCCAATAGCAACCAAGTCTTGAGATGTCGTTTCTTTGTCATGTTCACGGTTGCAAAGATACGAATAAAATCTTGATGTCAAACACTTTTCCTGTCTTTTTCATAAAAAAATCGCCCTGCAAGCGTTTTACAGGGCGATTCGTAGAGGTGGCGGAGTGTTTATTTCACCATCACGGCCTGCCTGACATCCTGAGCTTGAACGGTTAATGCCAACAACATGGTGGCAATGACCAAAAGAAAAGTAACTTTTGTTCTCATAATCTAAAATAAATAATCAGATTTTACAAAGAATGATGCAAAATTACTACTTTTTGCGAATACGTGTAAAGATAAAACAAATTTTAACCTGTCAAAAAAAGCCAAACAAAAATGGCAAAGGGAGAACGCCCATGCGAACAACCCTTTGCCATGATGTCTTTGAAGAAGTGGCAGGATTAAGCCAAACGCTTCTCCAAACGTTCGCGGATGGCTGCAATGAAGCCAGCCGAGTTGACGGCCTTCGGCTCAATGCCTTCCATGAGGTTCACGAGGTCCTTAGTGCAGATGCCTTCGTTCAGCGTGTCGAAGCAAGCTGCCTCGAGCTGGTCGCCGAAGTTCATCAGAGCCTTGTTGCCGTCCTTCTCACCACGCTTGCGCAGGGCACCGCTCCAAGCGAAGATGGTAGCCATCGGGTTGGTGGAGGTCTCCTCGCCTGCGAGGTACTTGTAGTAGTGGCGGGTCACGGTGCCGTGAGCGGCCTCGTACTCGTAGTTGCCATCGGGGCTGACGAGCACTGAGGTCATCATGGCGAGCGAACCGAAGGCTGTGCTGACCATGTCGGACATCACGTCGCCGTCGTAGTTCTTGCAAGCCCAGATGAAACCGCCCTTCGAACGGATGACGCGAGCCACGGCATCGTCGATGAGGGTGTAGAAATACTCCAAGCCGCGCTTGTCGAACTCTTCCTTGTACTCCTGGAACACCTCGTCGAAGATGATGCGGAACTGAGCGTCGTACTTCTTGGAAATGGTGTCCTTGGTGGAGAACCAGAGGCTCTCGTTCATGTCAAGGGCGAACTTGAAACATGAGTGAGCGAACGAACGGATGCTCTTGTCCACATTGTGCATGCCCTGCAGCACGCCGGGGCCTTTGAAGGTGTGGATGACCACCTCTTCGCGCTTGCCGCTCTCGCCCTCGAATACCATCTTGGCCACGCCCGGCTCGTCGGCACGGATCTCCACGCTCTTGTAGACGTCGCCATAGGCATGACGGGCGATGGTGATGGGTTTCTCCCAGTTCTTCACAGCAGGCTTGATGCTCGGGATGGTGATGGGTGTACGGAACACGGTGCCGTCGAGGATGGAACGGATGGTGCCGTTGGGCGACTTCCACATCTCGTGCAGCTTGTACTCGTCCATGCGCTTGAGGTTCGGAGTGATGGTGGCGCACTTCACAGCCACGCCATACTTCTTCGTTGCCTCGGCGGAGTCGATGGTGATCTGGTCGCGGGTCTCGTCGCGTTTGGGCAGGCCCAGGTCGTAGTACTCGGTTTTCAGGTCAACGAACGGGAGAATCAGTTCGTCTTTGATCATTTTCCACAGGATGCGAGTCATCTCGTCGCCATCCATCTCGACCAGCGGAGTGGTCATCTGAATCTTTTCTTTCATTGTTTTTCTTTTTTTTGTTGACAAGTTAACAAGTAAACAAGTAGACGAGTTGCTTGTAACCTTAATCGAGTCTTCAGCTAATAACTTGTCAACTCGTCAACTCGTTAACTTGTCCACTCTATTTTTATTTCTTATTCTTGTAATAGTTCATGAGGCAACCGTCAGCGAGGATCTGACGCTCGTCGGCGGTGAGGTTCTGGAAGTAGAGGTGGATGTCTTTCACGCCCTGCTTGGTGATGACCTTGGCATCGATTTCCTCCTTGCCGCCGAGGATGGCCTCGCGGATGCCAGGAACGAACACGAAGTCGCCCGGCTCATACTGGAATTCCGTCTCCTTGGCGATGGTGAAGGGCACGATACCCCAGTTGATGCAGTTGGAGCGATAACGCTTGGTGGCATACTCATAGCAGATGTTGCAGTCGCCGCCGAGCACCTTCTGGCAAGAAGCAGCCTGCTCGCGGGCAGAGCCGTCGCCGGGACGGTTGGCGAAGACGCACGAACCGAATGAAGTATCTTCGGCCTTGGCACCTACCTTGGCCAGGGCATCGGCTACGTTCTGCGGCACGTTGCCAGCCCGACGCTCCAAGTCTTCCTTCTGGATGCGCTTGCTGATACCCACATACTCCGGTACTCGGCGTGAGAGGGCAAACTCAGAGAGCTTCAAGGGGTTAGAGCGATAGGATGAAGTTTCGCCTGAAGGAATCAGCTCGTCGGTGGTGGTCACAGGATCGTGGATGACGGCAGCCAGCTCGACCAACATATTTTCCTGCATCGGGTACATCTTGGGCCAGTCCTTGATGTTCGGGCCATACTTCAGTGCCACGTTGGCATCCTCATGACCGAAGCCGTAGAACAGACGACGCTTGTAGATGTTGGCGTCGAACTCGTAACGCTTGTGCGTGTCCTCGAAGTCGATGTCAGTAGCTGCGGTGATGGCACCACCGTTGGCAGCTGTGGCGGCGATAGAGCGGGCATCCATCAGGCAGACCAGTGAGAGCTGACCCTGACCTGGTTTTGAACCTTCGCGGTTGGGGAAGTTACGTGTGGTGTGGCGGATGGAGAGTCCGTTGTTGCTGGGCACGTCGCCGGCACCGAAGCACGGTCCGCAGAATGCAGGCTTGATGACCACGCCTGCCTCGAGCAGTTCCTCGGCAATGCCGTTGCGTGTGGTAGCGAGGTAAACCGGTGTTGACTGCGGATAGGCCGACATGGTGAAGTAATCGTTGCCGATGGTCTGACCCTTCATGATGGCAGCAGCAGCAGAGAGGTTGTCGTAGGTACCACCCGAGCAACCGGCAATGATACCCTGGTCGGCATAGACCTTACCGTCGCGCACCTTATCGACGAGATGGACGTCCACCTTGTCGCCGAACTTCTTCTGAGCCTCTTCCTCGATCTTCTTCATGATGCCCACGGGATCGGCCTGCAGCTCATGGATGGTGTAAGCGTTGGAGGGATGGAAGGGCAGGGCAATCATCGACTCCTGCGTGGAGAGGTCAATGCGAATCATCATATCGTAGTAAGCCACCTTACCCGGCTGCAGCACACGGAAGTCCTGCGGACGGTTGTGGATCTCATAGTGGTGCTTCACCTCGTCGTCGGTAATCCAGATAGAGCTCAGACAGGTGGTCTCGGTGGTCATGATGTCGATACCGTTACGGAAGTCGATGGGCAGGTTCTTCACACCGGGGCCAGCAAACTCCAGCACCTTGTTCTTCACGCAACCGCTCTCGAAAGTAGCCTTCACCAGCGAGATAGCCACGTCGTGTGGGCCGACACCCTTCTTCGGTGCACCCTCGAGCCATACGAGCACCACTTCAGGAGCATTGATGTCCCAGGTGTTCTTCAGCAGCTGCTTCACCAGCTCGCCACCGCCTTCGCCGACACCCATGTTGCCAAGTGAGCCATAGCGTGTGTGAGAGTCGGAACCGAGGATCATGTTACCGCACTTGGCCATTTCCTCGCGCACGTACTGGTGGATGACAGCCTGGTTGGCGGGTACGTAGATGCCACCATACTTCTTGGCAGCAGAGAGACCGAACACGTGGTCGTCTTCGTTGATGGTGCCACCGACGGCGCACAGAGAGTTGTGGCAGTTGGTCATGGCATAGGGGATGGGGAACTTCTCAAGGCCGCTGGCACGTGCTGTCTGGATGATTCCCACGTAGGTGATGTCGTGAGAAGCCATTGCATCGAAGCGGATGCGCATCTTGTTGCCCTTCGAGCCATCCACGTCGTGTGCACGCAGAATGCCATAGGTGATGGTGTTCTCACGGGCTTCGTCGGGAGTGGGCATCCCGGCATTGTCTTTCTTGATCTCTGTACCATTCAGGAGATACACTCCCTGTTGGATTACTTCTACCATAATGTTTTGATTTTTAGTTATTAATAAGGTTATGATTAATTAAATATTGAATAGACAAACAACGTCAATGAGAGCATGTCGGCACTTCCTCCGGGCGAGATATTCCGCTCAATGAAGTCGCGATTCATGCTCTGGAGCCGCTCCACAGAGAAATGTTCCAGGGCATCAGCTGCTTGCTGTTTCACCCATTGTGCCGTTTGCGCATCAGTCCGATGCAGGATGTTCGTGTCGTCGAGGGTGGCCATGATGCGGAGCAGTGTCTTGTGGCAGGCATACTGCTCTTGACGAATGCCCTGATAGAACGGGAGCCAGTCGTTGAAGAGCTGTTCATACCCTTCGCAAGCATTGTCTAATGCCCCTTTCACGCTATAGCGTTCCACAGCTTGCTGGCCGTGTGTACCCTCTGTTTTGGGAAATCGGCAAGCCAGTTTCTTGATGCTCTCTTGGAGCTTCTCACCCTTCGATTGTTGGGAGGCCGCCACGATGGCTAAGCCCATTGAAAAGAGCGCCCCTTTGTGGGTGTTGACGCCATTGGTAGCCTTGAACATACAGTCTTCTGCCTCCAGCCCGATGGCTTGCAGCGACGAAACGTCAGTTTTTTCGTGGTTGAAAGTTGCTTTCGCCAATTGCACGAAATAGGGATGCAGGGCGCGTATGCTCTTCTCCATCAGCTGATGGTCCATGTCGGTATGGGCGCCATTGTCCTGGCAGTCCACCAGTCCGGGTTTCGGCGTGGTGTCGAGTTCCGTCTGCAGGGCCTGTGTCGCCAGGTGTGCGATGAGATAGGGTAGGGTGGTAATGGGCACAATGGCCGCAGCCTTTCGGAAAGAACCTTCTGCCAGGTAATGCCTGACGGTAGATGCGCTGATGGCTTGATGGTCGTTTTCAAGTCTTGGAATCACCTCCACACGAATGGTGGCGTGTTGTTGCATCAGTTCGTTGTAGCGGCAAGTCAGCTTGTCGTTGGGTTCTGTTCCCACAAAACGCACCTCTGCTCCGAGAGCTGGTGCGATGTGTCTGCAAAAGAGGTCGATGTCGAGCAACATCTGTGTGTCGCTTGCATCGGTCAGTTTCTTGAGGAAGTAGGTGGGGAATGTGGTGGCCGAGATGGTATAGTCGCTGCCTTCCACCACCGTGACATTCGGCAGGTGTCGGCACCCAGCCTTGATCATCTCTAACCGTTCTTGTGAGGAAAACAGCGAACGGTCTTCCTTCACCGCCATGACAAAGAGGTGGGAAACACGCTTTGCCGCCATTTCCACAAGATATTGGTGGCCTTTGGTGAAGGGGTTGGCATTCATCACGATGACACCACTTTTCGAGGAGTGAGGAGCAGGGAGCGAGGAGTGAATGATGTCATGAGCAGCAATAGAACGGCAGTAGTCCTGCAATCCGTTGCCTGTCTCCATCAGAATGGCTTCCGGAGCCTCGGCCAGCAGATGGAAGCCTAAGCTCTTGAAGAGCTGGAGATTCTGAGGCTTGGTGAAAAGCCTGACACTATCGAATCCGTGCTGATGGGCTTCGCTGATGAGGTGGGAGATGAGGCGTGCCGACAGTCCCTCGTCCCTGACGTCTTCATTCACGGCTACGCACTTGATGACACCAGCACTGTCTAATCCGCCACCTGCCACCATCGTGTCGCCGTCGAGTGAGAAAACACCGGCGTAGTAGTTGATGGAACCGTCTATGCGCAGTCCGTTCTGTTGCAGGAACTGTTCCACCGTCTGTCGTTGGCGGGGAATGGACAGGTGCAATTGGCGCAGTTCAAACTCCGTGTACATAGTCGTGGATGATTTTGTTGATGTGCTGTTGCAACTCTTCCTGTGTGTGAGTGCGGTTGCGCATACAGTAGCGTGCCTCGTTGTTGCAGAGCAGACAACGGCGCGGCTCGCTGCCAACGGCTGTCCGAGGGATGGGAATACCCGATTCGTCGAACACATCCATGTCGAAAAGGCGGCCCAGCGGATGGCTGTCTTCAATCTTGCACGTCATCCGCTTGGCCTCTTTCCTACTGATGCTTGTGAGCAGATATGCCTCGTAGCCCGTAGTCAGGTCACGCTCGAGGAGTTCCCCTTCGTGGGGGTGGAAGCATTCTTTCAGTGCCTCCACCGCTGCCTTGGCCACGACAAGCGACTGCTCGTTGCGCTTGATGCTGCCGGGCATCACCACCGTCAGGCATACCAATGTCTTGTCCGGATGCTCCTGCATCAGACGTTCTTGCATGGCATGGCGGGCGTCGCGACTGCCCAGCAACTCTTCAAGCGTTATCTCCATTTCTTATTCTTTGATGTTCTTGATGACATCCATCACCGATCCGTCGCGGTTCATCACCACACCGACCACCTTGTCGCCGAAAGGCAGTGGGTCGGGTTGGCCAATCACCTTCAGGGCATGGTCGCGCAGTTGTTCCAGTGTGACGAGCTTCAGGCCGGCAGCCTTCAGACGCTCGGCAATCTCCGGACGGTTCGGGTTCACGGCGATACCATATTCTGTCACTACGACATCGACGGTGGCACCCGGAGTGATGAGTGTTGTCACCTCGTCGACCACGCAAGGAATGCGACCACGAAGGAGCGGGCAAACGATGATGCTCAGAGCAGAGTCGGCAGCAGTATCGGGATGTCCACCCACGGCGCCACGGATGATACCGTCGCTACCCACGAGCACGTTCACGTTGAAGTTGACGTCTACCTCAAGGGCAGAGAGGATGACGATGTCGAGATAGTGAGTGGCCGATCCCGGCGTGTCGGCACTGGCATACTCGCTGGCAGATACCTCTTTGTGCATCGGGTCGTTCATGAGCGATTCAGCGGCCACCTTGTCGAACGACTGTACGTCAATCAAACGGTCGATCAATCCCTCTTCGTGCATCTTCACCATGTGGGCGGTGATGCCACCAAGTGCGAACGAAGCCTTGATGCCCTGCTCAATCATGCTCTCGCGGATATACTTCACGGCAGCGAGCGAAGCACCGCCTGAACCTGTCTGGATGGAGAATCCATTCTTGAAGTAGCCGCTGTTGATGATGACCTTGGCAGCCTGCTTGGCGAGCAGGATGTCGCGTGGGTTCTTGGTGTCGCGGATAGCACCGGAGGCAATCTTCGATGAGTCGCCAACGCTCTCTACTTCCACGACGAAGTCCACATCGTGCTCAGAGATGGCATTGGGTGTATTGGGATATTGCACGAGGTCGTCGGTCAGAATGACCACCTTGTCGGCATAGCGTGCATCGGGCAGGGCATAGCCCAGCGATCCGCAGATGCTCTTGGCATTCTCAGAGCGCGAGAATCCACAGGCATTACCGGCTGCGTCGCAAGAAGAAGCACCAAGGAAGGCCACGTCGATGTGCAGGTCGCCATTGGCAATGGCCGAACCACGACCACCGTGAGAGCGGAACACCACGGGTTTTTCCATCAGTCCGCGCGAAATCTCGTTGGCCAGTTCGCCACGCAGTCCACTGGTGCTGATCTCTGTAATCACGCCGTTCTTGATGTGTTCAATCAGGGGCTTGTGGACATCCTGCAGACTTGAAGCAGCCAGATGCAGGTTTTTGAAGCCCATCTCGGCCAATTTGTCGACGACGAGGTTCACCACTTTGTCGCCGGCGCGGAAGTGGTGGTGGAACGAAATGGTCATACCATCCTTCAGTCCGCTCTTGCGGATAGCCTCTTCCAGTGTGCAAACCTTCGACGAGGCACCCTCTTTCTGGTTCTCAGTACGAGCAGTCTGATCCTTCTCGCGCGTACCATTATATATATTCTTACCCATCTGGGCGGCAGCCTGCTCTACGAGGGCTGCTCTCTGTGCGATGATGTTATTCATTGTCAATGTCCTCCTGTTTTAAAACTCCTGATGCGATGGCGAGTTCGATGGTGTGCTGTGCGCGAATGACGACGGGACGGTCTACCATCTTTCCGTTGACGGCGATGACGCCCGAACCCTTCTTCTCAGCTTCCTTGATGGCAGCTACAACGGCAAGGGCCTTGTCGATGTCCTTCTGTTTCGGTGTGAACACATCGTTGACGATTTCAATCTGGCGCGGGTTGATGATTGACTTGCCGTCGAATCCCAGAGCCTTGATCATCTCTACTTCGCGACGGAACGTTTCCATGTCGTTAAGGTTGGAGTAGACGGTATCGAGGGCGTCGATGCCTGCAGCACGTGCTGCCACAACGATCATCTGTCGTGCCATCAGCAGCTCCATTCCGAAGTTGGGGTTGTCGCCTTGTGTGCGTTGTGTCTTCAGGTTGGCGCAGTAGTCCTCTGCACCCAGCGCGATACCCATCATGCGCTTCGATGCTACGGCGATGGAGTAGGCGTTGACAATGCCCAGTGTGCTCTCGATGGCAGCCATGATCTGGGTGCGTCCGAGGCAACCGATTTCCTTCTCCACCTTCTCAATCTCGCGCTCCACCTCCACGACTTCCTCTGCCGTTTCAGTCTTGGGCATACGGATGACATGTACACCTGCTTTCACGACAGCTTCGATGTCCTTCTTTCCGTAGGGTGTGTTGAGCGGATTGATGCGCACCACCATCTCCGTCTGTCCGTAGTCGATGGTTTTCAGGGCGTTGTATACCAAGAGACGGGCGGTGTCTTTCTCAGCCATCGTCACCGAGTCTTCCAAGTCAAGCATAATCGAGTCGGGGCCATAGATGAAGGCATCCGACATCATGCCGGGGTTGTTGCCTGGCACGAACATCATGGTTCTTCTTAATCTCTGCATGATTTTTGGTTTTTTAAGGTTAGTCTTTCCAAACGTCCTTGCCAGTTGCCCTGACGGCAGCAGCGGTGACACGTGCGCGGATGGTGCAATCGAGGGCACCTTTGTCCGTAGCGGTCACTTTGGCATCGTTGATGCCCAGACCTGTTAAAGTCTCGGTAATGACGGTCTTGATTTGCCTTCCAAACTGGTAGGCCACGGTGCTTTCGAGGTCAATCTCCAGCCCTTTGTTTTCGGCAGGCGCAATGCGAACCAGGATGTCGCCCGATTCGAGTGTACCTGCAAAAGCTTCTTTCATTTCCATAAATATTGTAGTTAATAGGTTAAATAATCAATGCGGGCAACAGGGATAGTTTTCCCTGATGGCTTGTTTTTCAAATCATGTTTTCTGGGGGGTGAGTGCACAAATGCTTTGATCCCCCGGATTCTTAGGTAAACCCGTGACATCAATGCTTACGCTCACGCGAGGAGTATTGATTTTCTCATGATATCAGTAACGGCTGCAAAATTATTGCTTTTTCAGGAAACCGCCAAACTTTTTCTCGAAAAAATTCACTTAATTCTATTTTCTCTCACTACCTGTTTCTATTTATGCTGACCGACATGTTATTTTTGGCCGAGGGTGATGACTTCACAGTCGTCGAACCGACTGCCGTTGATGGTGAGTCGCACGAGTGTCCGCTCTTTGTGCCACCCTTGCATTCCGGCTGCTCCTGGATTGATGTGCAGCAGTTGGAGTTGCTTGTCGAACTGCACTTTCAGAATGTGAGAATGTCCACTGATGAAGAGTTGCGGTGGGTTGGTGTAGATTTGGCTCCGTATGCTGGGGTCATAATGGCCGGGATAGCCTCCAATGTGTTTCATAAGTACGGAAACTCCCTCGCATTGCCATCTAAGTTTCTCGGTGAACATCTGGCGCAGGTCGCCTCCGTCGCAATTGCCATAGACAGCACGGAGTGGACGGAATTCATTCAGCCGCATAGCAATCTCAAGTGAGCCGAAATCGCCTGCGTGCCATATCTCGTCGCAGGGTTCAAAATAGGTCAGGTAGCGGTCGTCCCAGTAGGCATGGGTGTCGCTGATGATGCCGATGGTCTTCATTTTTCTGCTTTTCGTTGAATAAGTGTTGCAAAAATACACATATTCTGTTAAATATAGAATCGTTTTTTTGGATATTTATGTTTAAAGCATTATTTTTGCAAAAAAATAACCCATTGGCTGTATGAAGAGAAGTATCGCTTTGTTGTTGGCTTTCATTGCAGTAAGTGTGTTCGGACAGACACATGCCCCTCGGCAGATTACCGGTCGCGAGGATACCATCCTTGCCAAAGTGCGGGCAATGGGTCTGCCTGTGGTTGAAATCAACACCGTGAATCGCGAGTTTCCGCACTATTACTCCATTGATGCGCCCGAAGGATGCTATGGTCATTCCATCACGGGAGCAACGAAAGTGCCGGGTCGGGTGACCATCTCGCTTGGCGACTCTCTCATGTTCGACAGTGGGGAGTATGAAGAGGATGTGAGCGGCATGAGGGTGAACATTCGTGGCAACTATACGGCCCGCATGCCGAAGAAACCCTACAAGGTGAAGTTGGAGAAGAAGAACGATATGCTCAGAAGGGGTGATGTGCGCTTCTACGACAAGAATTGGCTGCTCCTGACGACCCAAGACATCAAAGCCGACGTGGGGAGCAAAGTGGCAGAGATGCTGGGAATGCCCTTCGTGGCAGCCTTTGAGCATGTCAATTTGATTTTCAACGGCGAATACAAAGGCAACTACCTGTTGATGGAATCGGTCAGGCGTAACACCGATTGCCGCATCAATATTTCCAAAGAAGGATACCTTTTTGAGTATGATCCCTATTTCTGGAATGAAGATGTCGCTGTGCCTTCAGACATTTTGGAGTCATACGTCCAATATACGTTTAAGTATCCTGATCAGGATGAGATCACTGAAGAACAGATAGAGCAGTTTTCGGAAATGATTCATCGGGTGGAGTCTTCCGTGCTCGATGGCTCTTATCCCGAATATGTAAATGTGCTTTCGTTTGCTACGTGGTTGCTAGCCCATGACCTTTTAGGGTTTAAAGATTGGAGGGGATGCAACTATTTCCTTACGAAGTACGACTATTCTGACACCACAAAAGTTGAAATGCCATGCCTGTGGGACTTTGATTCGGTAATGCCAGATACCACAGATTGGTTTGCCAACCAATGGTTTACCAAACACAATTATTTTGTGTTCCGATTCCTGTTCAACAACCCCAACCAAGCTTTCCTGAAAGAGTATGTACGTCTGTACGATGAGCTTGCACCCACATTCTTCGACGAGATGGACGCATGGCTTGAGGATCTGCGACACTCAGAATTGGCACAACCCATGGAGCAGGCCATTGTATTGGATTCCATCCGTTGGAAGGAGGCCCGAAAGCCTTTCGACGAAAGCATTGAGTATGCTCACAAGTGGTTTGCCTGGCGAAAGAAATGGATTGACCAACACATTGTGGAATACCGCCAGATGATTATTCCGACGGGGATTGATGTGGTTTTAGAGGGGAGAGATATATTCGGAGAGGGAAATGCCCCTGTCTACAACCTTCAGGGACAGCGGCTTTCACGTCCACAGAAGGGCATCAACATACGGAACCGCAGGAAAGTTGTTGTGAGGGACAACAGATGAGATGTGATCACCCATCAGGCATCATCGAATCATCCTATGAAGTCCATGACGTATTGCTTAATCAGTTGGCGTGCTTTCTCCATGCCAACCAGCGAGGTGTTGATGCAGAGGTCATAGCTTTCAGCATGCCCCCAGCGCTTGCCGGTGTAGTAGTTGTAGAAATTGGCACGCTGGTTCTCTTTGTCCTTGATGATGTGCCTGGCAGTCTCCTCGTCGCATTGATGCCGCTCACACACTGCCTTGATGCGGTCTTCAAGGGTTGCCGTGATGAAAATGTTCACCACATCCTTTCTGTCGCGCAATACATAGTCAGCACACCTCCCCACAAACACACAGCGTCCTTCTGCTGCTGCCTTGCGGATGGCCTCGCTCTGAAACAGGAAAAGGCTCTCCTGCGAGAAGCGGCTGTTGTAGAAGTTGGTGTCGGAGACATGTGGGGCACGCATGTGGAAGAGCGATTTCAGGAACCCCTTCTGCTCGTCGTTCTGCTCAAATATCTCCTCCGCGAAGCCACTCTCCTTGGCAGCAAGGTTCAGCAGCTCCCGGTCGTAGAGCTTGCAACCGAAGTCCTCTGCCAGCATCTTGGCCATCGTGTGTCCACCGCTTCCCAGTTGTCGGCCCACGGTGATGATGATATTGTCTTTCTTGTCCATAATTCCTAATCATTCATTGATGAATACTTTCAACCTTCATCTCTCTAAACTTCCTCATATAGCGTATCATGATGATCCAGGTCACGATGAAGGCCACTGTGTCGGAGGCAGGCAAAGCCGCCCACACACCGTCTACTCCCATGATGGGTGGCAGTATGATGAGCAGGGGCAGCAGGAAGATCATCTGTCGTGAGAGCGAGAGGAAGATGCTGATTTTTGCCTTGCCGATGGATTGGAAGAAGTTGGTGATGACAGCCTGCGAGCCTATCATGGGGAACACCAGCATGTTGATGCGGATGCCTCGGGCTGCTATGGCTATGAGTTCCTCGTCGCGTGTGAAGAGTCTGGCGCAAGGGTAGGGCAGCAATTCACCCACAAGCCAGCCTATGGCCATCACCAGCGTGGCGAAAATCATGGAGAGTTTCAAGACGTGCAACATGCGGTCCCACTGTCTGGCACCATAGTTATAGCCAGCAATCGGCTGCATGCCTTGGTTGATGCCCATCACGATCATGAAAAACAGGAAGCCAATGCGGTTGGCTATTCCATAGGCTCCCACGGCCAAGTCACCCCCATGGCGCACCAGGGCTGTGTTGATGATGATCACAATGATACACGCACAGGCATTCATCGAGAAGGGTGAGATGCCAATGGCCAGTATGTTGCGGATGATGGTCTTGTCCAGCCCATAGATGCCTCGCCGGAAGTGTATCAGCTCCTTGGGGTTACTGAACAGCCACAGCTGCCAGCACATGGCAATGAACTGGGCAAGGATGGTGGCCAGGGCTGCTCCCTGGATGCCCATTCGGAAGGTATAGATGAAGAGTGGGTCGAGCACGGTGTTCAAGGCCACGGTGAAGAGCGTGGCATACATGGCCTGGCGCGGTTTTGCGGTTGCCCTGAGCAGGGCATTCATGCCGAAATAGAGATGGGTGAACACATTGCCCAGCAAGATCACCAGCATGTAGTCGCGCGCATAGCTGATGGTGTTTTCCGTGGCTCCAAAGAAATACAGGATGGGGTCGAGAAACAAGATGCCCAGGGCACCGAAGATGATGCCTGTCACGATTTTCAAGACCAGCGATGTGCCCAGGATGCGCTGAGCCATGGAATAGTCTTTCTGCCCCAGCTTCACGGAGAGATAGGTGCTGGCACCCACACCGATACAGGCTCCCACGGCAGCACTCAGGTTCATGAAGGGGAAAGTGATGGCAAGGCCAGAAATGGCCAATGCACCCACACCCTGACCGATAAAGATGGAGTCTACTATATTGTAAAGCGAACTGGCCACCATGGCCACAATGGCAGGTGCAGCGTACTGCCACAGCAGGCGGCCCACAGGCTTCGTACCCAGTTCAAGCGTTGCTCTCTTGTTGTCGTTCATGCTGCAAAGTTACACATTTTTCTCTGATTGTCGCAATAAAAACCATCAAAAACCACCAATTTTTTGCCAGCGCAATGGCATTTGCTGGAAAAGTTGTATATTTGCATCGAAAATAACCAATCTATAGAAATGGCGGAAATCCACAAGAAAGCATTTTACCAGCTGACCCTTGCTGAACTCTACGAACTCCTCAGGGTGCGTAGCGAGGTGTTTGTGGTCCATTGGCCGTGTCATCACCACAGAGCGGGGCAAGGGCTATGGCCGTGAAATCATGCTCCATGCCATAGAGGCAGCGGTCAGTCATTTCAATGCCCAACTCATCGACATAGAGGCCCAGGAGTATGCCCGAGGCTTCTATGAGCGTGTAGGGTTCCACCAGTCGTCAGAGCCTTTCATCCTCGATGGCATACCCCACATCAAGATGACCTGGACCCGCAAGGCAAGCATGTACGAGAAATAACAACAACGACCATCAACCAGACAACCCATAGCATGCAGCAAATCAAGACCATCCAAAACCGGGAGTGCCACCTCTACATTCAGCCCGATGCCCACCATCTGCTCATCCAGCCCGTAGACCACCACGACCTCCACCTCCTGGAGCAAGAGGTCAGCATCATACAAGCCTTCACACCCAAGCCCTTCTCGCTCGTGGCTTTCATGGTGGAAGACTGGAACAGCGAGCTCACTCCCTGGCCTTCACCCCCCGTGTTTGGCAAGCAACCCTTCGGCGACCAGGCCAAAGACACCTTGGACTACATCCTCCACGAGCTCCTCCCAGCCCTGCCACCCCTCATGGGCCCTGCCACCCATTGCCTACTCGGAGGCTATTCCCTGGCCGGACTCTTTGCCCTCTGGGCAGCCTACCAGACCTCCCAGTTTGAAGGCATAGCTGCTGCATCCCCCTCCGTCTGGTATCCTGGCTGGACTCAGTATGCAGCCGACCACACACCCCATGCCCCGTCCATCTATCTCAGTCTGGGCGACAAGGAAGAGAAAACCCGAAACCCCATCATGGCTCAGGTGGGCAATGCCATCCGCCAGCAGCACACCCTCCTCACCCAGCAGGGCATCACCACCCACCTGGAATGGAACCCCGGCAACCACTTCATCGATTCAGAGCGTCGCATGGCCAAAGCCTTCGCCTGGTTCCTGAATGCCACATGACACTCCACTAACTCAACACAAAAGGCGCAGAGGATTTCCTTTCCCCTGCGCCTCTTGCTATTCTCAAACTGCGCGACTATTTCATCACCACCTTCACGCTCTTGCTGCCAATCTTCACAATGGCAATGTCCTTGTCGCGGAGCGAAGTGCTGATGTCCGTAGTTCCCACAGAAGCCTTGGCAGAGCCCACCAGCCTGCCAGCAACATCATAGATAGCTATCTCTGTGCCTTCAGCAGCTCCCGTGATGCTCACCACCTGCCCATTCGTCTGAATCAGCACAGGTAGGGCCTCAATGCTCTGCATCGTGGTGGCCACTTCAATGCCCTCTGTCTGCGGCTGAACGTCTATCCAACACAGTGTGGCAGTGGCAACATCAGAGTCCTCATAGCCATTCTTCGTGGCATAGACGCTGATGTGGTAGGTCACGCTCAGGTCGATGTCAGGCCTGACATATTCCTTGATGTCGCTGTTTGTGATGCTCGACTTGTATTCAACACCTTCTGTTTCGCAATTGAACGACAGCTTGCCTTTCTCATAACAAATAATCGGTGTTAAGCATCTGCTTCTTTCGTAATAACAATGCAATCGGCTGTAACCGCTGGTCTTGGATATTTGTAAACGTATTCCATATCCTTCTTATTATATACAACTCTTCCAGTTTACGCTGCCCAATGCTTTCTCCAATCCTTTGTAATCAAGACTATCCAACGATACTTTTCCTGATGCGAAGCTGCATGAATTCACTTTCTTATCCCATGATACTGAACAGAAATTCTTTGGACGTTGGCACTTCAGCAGGCAGGAGGGACTTTGAAAAGGCTTTCCATCTGCCACCGATGCTAACTGCTTAGGAGTTGGTGTATTTGAAAAGCGCTGAGGAACCAGGATAATCTGGTCGTTGTTCAGTAATTTGCTTAACCGATTATATACCACCTTTGCATATTCAGCTTTGTCTGCTCCAACCAACAGGTTTAGTCCAGGCTTTATTCCAATAGAATCAATCTCGGTTAAACGTTTTTCCACCCTCGATACCTCTTCATTATTATCTGGCTGATGAATGGTAAGGTGAATCTTGTCAGGTTTATGCTGGCACAGTAATTCCCATATCTTAGAATCTTCCAGTGGTAGCCCGTTGGATGTAACAGACAAGTAACATTGTGCATAAAGTGCATCTATCACTTCAAATACGCCATCATATTCAAATGGTTCTCCCCCTCCCAACGATACAGCCTTCACCCCATGCTTGATGCAATCAGAAGCGAAATCAATTACCTCTGACGGCTTCCACACAGTCTTACCCTCTCGTCTGCTATGATTATAGCAGAACGAACATTGCTTTGAGCAATAGTTGGACAGATCAATTGAGAGTAGTTCAATTTGTATCATACTATTTGAGTTTCATTCCATGATGTTTTTGGTAGTCATATTCCTCTGACAATCCTTTTTCAATAAGATCGTGCATTGTCTTTTCATCCATTATTGTACGACTCCCAACATGATAGTAAATCTTTTCATGATCATTCTTTGCAAGTTCATTCCAGATTTTCCCATCATAAACATATTCTATAGAGATACCGTATAGGACGATTAGGAGCTGTTATACGAACTGCAGGACGAAAACTTGGAGAATACCCTTGCCAAAAAATGAATACGGGGAATTTCTGATTGTTTTTTCTCAGAGATTCGTATTCCTCGTCAATTTCGCCTTCCCCATATTCGACATATTCGTCGGGAGTCTCGTAATAAGGCATGTGATATTTCTTTAAAACCACATTATTTTTGACAAGTAAGTCCACGCCCAGTTTGTTATCGAAGAAATCTGCAAAGAATAATCCCATCTCTTTGGATAGACAAACAGGACGATAGGAATAATCATGATCTTTTAAAAAGAGTGCCTTTTTGAAAACGTCATACTTCGTCATGTCGATTCTAAAAAGCAAATCGGACCACTCATAGTTATGCCAACCATTTTTGTCTATCTCCCAGTCCCCCATTTCATCATTAGGCTCCAGCATAGGAAGAATCTGCTCAGGAAGAAGAGATATGTTCCTGATAGTGTCCACACCTTCAGAGGAGAAGTCTTGCCAGAAAATATCATTAACACAGGTTTCATGGTACTCTCCAATAGGTACAGGCCCATTGTGCTCTATATCTATGATATCCACATTTCCTTCTTCATCTGCAACATACCATGCCGTTGACATGGAATGAGTTGATGGGTATTCCTTGTCAATAATCATATGCTTTTATTCTACGTCAATATATTTGTCACTTTTGTTGATAATACGTGGAGCTGATTTCCATTCTTCACTTACACCTTGATTAGAGGAGTAGGGCATTACTTTTACATAACCAAATCCACCGTCGGTTAATGCAACTTGCATATACATTATGCCGTTGACTTCCTTTGTATCATTACAAAACGACCAGCATTGTGAGTCAATAAATTCTGAAGGCTCTATACCTTCTTTTTCCTCAAATCGTACAGGCAAAGAGAACATATACTTCTTTGCCCTTTCTGACATTTGCCCAACCTTCATGGGATACTTGGGCACAACGACCCGTTCTGGAGGGTAGTTAATGCAACGGCTTTGTTCATACACATAGAAAGGGAAATGTGCAAGGCGATGTTCTGAACAATCCTTTCTCCAGTCTGTGAAATACAATTCGATGTCACATTCTTGTGCTCCGAGGATATCTCCATTCTTTATCATTTGTTCTATTACCTCTTCTTGCTTTATTTCCAAGTATTCGAGATGGTAGAAGCCTTCTTCCATTGAGTAACACAAATCAAATCTTGCTCCTGCTTTCACAAACTCTTTAACCTTAGCTGGATTTATAAGGATGTTGCATCCGAAACTTATTTCTTCTATGGTGTGTACAATCTTCAAGCTGCTTTTCAATTCTTCTATTTGTGCTTTATTGAAGGGCATCATTGGCAGACCTTCTATGTCCTCTCCCAACAATGATATAAGTTCATCTGTATGAATGTCTGTGAAAGGAATCGGACCTGGGCCGTCTTCCTCAAACTGGAATATAGCAACATTCCCATCAAGGTCGCATGCAAACCATGCTGTGTCCATCGAATGAGTTGCTGGGTATTCTTTATCAATAATCATATTACCCTATATTATGTCTGAACAATGTTAAATATTTATGCATTATTAGTTGTCAAACCAAAATACCATTCTACTTGGCTCTCCTTCGTCATCACAATACTTCATGTACTCATAGGTCTTTTCGTAAACCTGAAGCCATGTTTTGACGTTCTCCTCATCTCCTTTTTTTGACAGAACTGTGATTGTCAGGTCAAGGCATCTCCGAAACTCTTCTGTATTCAACCAACTCGGTGTATGAGCATCTCCCTCAAATAGCCTGTATTCTTCCAGGACTTCAGGAGATACATCATTAGGCAAACCACGAGGTTTATACAAGGGATCTATTGGCCCTCTAGCCCCTGCCAATGCACCAAACAGAGCATATATACGCTCGCCATCTGCTTCGAAGTCATAGACATATTTATTCTTCTTTCTGCTTCTATGCTCTAAGTGTATCCATATATCTGTCGCCATAGTATTCCTGTTTTATTTCGTATAACTCTTCAGATATTTCCACGCGTTCAGGTATTTATCCATGCGCTTGAAATCGTCTTCTGTTACATTCTCTAATCTTCGGACATCCATATTGTCTTCCAAATCTGCTATTTTCACTTCCCTTGCAATAGGATTTTTTGCAGCCCGGCGGATAAAATCTTCGTATGGCTCACCGTTTTTACGTGTAAGGCATAATACAGCTTTTATGACAAACTCAGGCATGCCTGCTTCTTCCAGTTGCTCAGAAGTAACATCAGTATCTTCTATGATATCATGTAGAAGCGCAACCACTTTAGCCGGCCCTGTCTTGCAGGCATTTGACACACGAGCGATATGACCGAAATATGGCATACCTGCCTTGTCTTTCTGTTCAAGATGCTTTAAAGACGCCAAATCAAGAGCCTTGATATATTGTTGAATCAGTGTTCGCTCAATACCATCACTTTCGAAGACAAGCTGTAAACCTTTATTTCTATTTTGACACAGCTTTTGTCGGACTTTGTCACTGGCCTCTTTCAGTGTTCGGGCTGACACTGTAGAAATGTCATCCCAGCAGGAATCTTTCAGTTCAATTTTGATTGTTCCATCGTCCTGGAGTGAAATGAATTGAGTGATTATATGGTTTTCTTCCTCCTCCTCATCTTCTTCAGTGTAGTTTAATGGTGTAAGTCTCTCTAATATGATATCAGAGAAGTCATCATGATAATAGGTGCATATAAACCGGTCTTTCAGTGCATCTACATTCAGCTCTGCAGCATGTCGAGCACCTTCTTTGAAACTATGAATCCAATTATCAAAAGAGAAGTCCTTATCATACATCTCATCTGTAGCCATTTCTGCAACGTACCAAACCTCACGAGCACCTAAAGCCAAAGCTATTTTATAAATTTCTGCCCTTAACTGACTATAGCCATCCTCGTTATTGGTAAACCATGACTGTCTGCCACAAGTATTAATCATGAGGAAATCCGCAAACAACTTAAGGCGATTCCCTTCAGCATATTTTGAATCAATGCCTTTCAATTCAGGAATAACGGGATAACTGCGACCTTCTTCAAGTTCGTCAGGGCTATATAAGGTAACGCCTTTGTTGTATGGAATTACTGCATATAAGTAATCGGACATATTTCTTCCCTTTGTTTTATTTGTACTGGAATGCTTTTAGACGTTTTTCTATATCCTTATATGATTTCGAGAACATCACAATTCTATCATAAAAGGGATATGTAGGAGGTATTGAAGTTCATACAACGCAAGAAGCAACAATGAAAAAGTAATCGTTCTTTGTTGCTCATCCACAATATTGTATACATCTTGCCCATTGTCGTTTTTGGTTTTATGCAAGATAAGCGTCCCCACACGATACACCTCCTTATTGCTGTTTCTTGCTTCAAGAATATCGTCAAGCAATTGAATTGCATTACGTGCAGTCCATTTGAAGGGACGTTGGTACTCAGGAATGGTAAGCCTAACGTTTTCGATAGGTTTCCCATTTTCTTTTCTGGTGATTCTATTTTCAAGTAGCAAGTCACCAATCTTAGTTATTGATAATGTCAAATTGTCCATATCTTAAATCACAATTATCTGATTTCTGTCCTTGTTAATTATATCATAATTTCTTAAACGCCTCCAGCAGCATCTTCATGCCTTCTGTGGCCGTTGTCTTGAAGTGAGTGAAGCCCAAATCGGTGCATTGATTCATTTCTCCTGGGTCAATCACAAACTTGGGAACCTCATGGTGGGCATAGTTGATGAATCCTGCTGCAGGATAGACCTTCAGCGAGGTGCCGATGACTACGAAGATATCAGCCATGCTAACGATGTCGATAGCTACATTCATACTATCAATATATTCGCCAAACATCACGATATAAGGCCGTAGTTGTGATCCGTCTTCCGCTTTATCACCAACCATGATGGGAGTGGTCAACGGATATTCTTTTACGCATGTTGTCCGATTGTCCATCGAGCAAACTTTGCTCAACTCACCATGCAGATGAATCACCTCTGTAGAGCCTGCCCGTTCATGCAGGTTATCCACGTTCTGCGTGATGACTGTCACCTTATGCTCTTTTTCCAATTCCGCAATTATCTTGTGAGCCACGTTGGGTTCCACTTCTGCCAGATGCTTCCGCCTCCAGTTATAGAAGTCGAGACATTTCTGCGTCTCATTGTAAAGTGCATCTGTACTAGCCAGATGTACCCACTCCTCATTAGTCCACATGCCATCTTTGCCACGGAATGTAGCAAGTCCGCTTTCTGCGCTTATGCCTGCTCCTGTCAGAAAAACTATATGCTGTCGCGTCATCTTATTCTAAGTTTGTTATGGTTAGCCTATTAGTAACTGATTCCTGCTGGCATCATTTCACAATATCTTTCTATCCACTGATTTTTCTCTGGCGTAATATCCCTGTCGTACTCGCTTGTAATACAGCCCTGATGGAGATCATCAGCAACAGCGAGGATGATATCATGTAGTTCCAGATGCTTCTTGAACTTTGATGGAATGGCATCGTAACCCACAATAGCCCCGATGATGTTCCCTGCCACAGCTCCTGTAGAGTCGCTGTCACCATCATGGTTGACGGCACACACTAGCGTATCCTCGAAGCTGTCAATATGGCGGGCTACTGAATAGATGGCAATGGCCAGTGTCTCTTCGCCAACCCATCCTTCACCAAGGCTGCTGATGTTCTCCACGTCACTTAGCTCATTGTCTGCGAGCATTAATGCACGTTCCACAAGTTCTCTCTGCCGTTCTACAGCATTATGAAACACTTCACCGATAGGCTTCTTGTCGTCCCAAGTCAGTTCAGAAACATTATTCGTCACTTTGATTGTTGGCAACAACTGTAGAGCCTCATTAACGATACCGTCGAAGACTTTCCTGTATTGAGTCTTGTCCAATCCTGCCAATGGCGTGTTCTTTACCAGTCTATATAAAATATGTGTTAGTACCATAGCAGGTATCCATCCCAGTGGATGTTTGTGGGTCAAACGGGCAATCTCACCACCCGCCACGTCAATCTCCTCTATAGTGTACCTGACACTATGACAAGCACAGAACAGTCCATATGGAGCTACACGCATCACACCGCCACAACCCTTACTATCGTTATCTGGTGTACGTCCTTTCTTCATGTCGGCAATAGCAGTCAAACAGGTGTTTCCAGGAGCACGGCGCACGTATAACTTAGGAATAGCACTCAGCCAAGTATGTCGAGACTGTTTCATCACTTCGTTATACGTCTTCATCTGTGTGTCATACCAGTCTAGGTAGGCGTATTCCACATAAAACTCAGGAATACCACCGATACCACGCATATATCCGCGAGTCAGTCCCATCAGCATTCCGTTAGCTGTAAAGAGTGTCATCTGCGTATCATCGCTTATCTCAGCAACACCACCTCGCAACTCATACTCCGTAATACCTGGCTGACCATATCTGGAAATGATCTCAGAATAACGGTCGAACTCTACAGTATAACCCAATGCATCACCAGCAGCACCACCAATGAGAGAGCCTCTAACAAGGTCGAGCCTCCTGTCTTCTCTTAAACTCTTTTTGCCTTCTGCCATTTTTATAACCAATTTGTGTTTAGAATATCATTTCTGGATGCAAATTTAGACTGATGTTGTCTCATATTGTGGGACAAGTTCTTATAAAATAGTGATCTCAGAAAAAAATCTGAGATCACACTTGCAATAGTTCTATTCGATACCGTCCTCAACTATTAATCCTAAATTGAGTGAGTTTGAAATTTTTCTGAGATCTTCGCACTTAACATCATTACTAATGTTTGAGTAAATATACCAGCCATTTATCTCACGCTGCCAATTACCATTAGGTCGTTTGTCCGTACAAACGAGATTATAACCACTGTGCTTAATACCAACTGGAGGTATTCTCTCCAACCCTATACGTTTCAAGGTATCAATAAAGGCCTCTATTGCCCAACGATTGGAAATCACATCCCCGTTAGGGAATAAAATACGAAGTCCTTTGGGAGATGAACTTTGTTCTTGGGTTTCCCCCTCTTGAACTTCATTGTAACGTTCTCCGTCTGAAAATTTGGATAGAAGAGAGTCTTGATTGTCAAGATTGAATACTTCATTTTCTGTCTGCTCTACTATAGCTTGAATACTTTCATTTGATTTTATCCCTGAAATATCAAAAATCTTAGAGCAAGCCCACGTAGCGTGATTATCCTCGTCAGCAATAACAGGATTGTCTGAATATCGTACTCCTACTATTATTTGTTTTGAGTTAAAGATATAAGCACATTTAAGAGAACCAATGCCATTTAGTTCTTTATTTCTGAAAAGAGTGACATTAATTCCACGAAAGAATGTATCATGTATGTTACAATGGTATGATGTGTACATCCATTCAAATTCCTTATCTGTTAAAGGCAGGACCTGAGTAATAATTTTATCTCGAGCACTTGTTAGCAAAATACAACTATCAGGCTGTAGCGTCGTTTTGTAGCAAAGATAGACATTGCCTTCTCGCTCTTCAATCTTCCTGCTTTCTGAGTATGTTTCTTTACTTTTATCTGTACCTAATAGAGTTTGATTACCTGCTTGCCAGGAAACAAGAGGATAAAGCCATTCAAGGCCATCTTTTATCTCGTAATTGTTGCATATCTCTTGCAATCGAGACTTAATAATTTCGCCATTAATAGTCAACTTATTCTCATCAATATAAGATAGCAAATCATTAAGCAATGATTGCATGGGGGCCATCAAATTGTCGCTGATAATTGTCTTCCAATTCTCACGAACATCTGATAGTGTCAATGGGGCAGCAGAGATATTGTACTTTTCAATATATGACAGGATTGCGCGAATCCAGAGATAGTCATTTTTGCTATTGGGAATGAGGCATCTAGTAATTTCAAGATGCTTCTTATATATTGCTTTGTTCGTATTCTCTTTGTCTGATAGTAAGAACAGTATTCTTCCTTTCAATAGAGAGTGCTTTTCTCCTTCAATCAATAGCTTTCTCCACTCTGGGTCTTTCTTTACTAACATCGCTTTTATGTGCTCTTCAGCAAACTGGGTCTTCAATCGAGATCCTTCTGGAGTTACTGCCATCCAATCGATTATATTATCAGAATGATCCGAAAGGTCGTCGATAAATTTCAAAGTACCGATATTGTCTTTGATGTTACGGATTGTTGGGTCAACAACGAAGTTCCAAACAGTTTTAATCCAATCGCAATAGGCTGTTTCTTCAAAAACATTTTGAGTGAAGTAATTTAGTGTGGCCTGGAAAATAATACGCCCCTGCCAGCTTATCTTCTGTGCATAGAAAGATTCAACTTTACTCTTGCTGTCTCTCTGCCATGATGGCAAAAATTCTCTGTTGATAATGTTGAGTTTGTCAATTATTCCATCAAGGAAAGCCTCAATCTTGCGGATTACCTCGAAAGATAAACACTTTTTGTATTTATCCTCAAAATCATTGTTGTTATATACGACGCTGACATCATTACCATTATCTCCATAGAAATAATTGACAATTTCATCGCTTGATATGATTTCATCCGGTAAGTCTGTAGTTTTTTGAAGATACAATATTCTTTCGTTGAAGAAGAAACGGATAAAGAAACGCATAAGCATATTGTCCACAATCTTTCCATCTAATGAAGACTCTATGTTTTCATTATCCTTAATGGCATCCCAAAAGATATCCGTCCATTCATTGTCCATTTTTTGGGCAAATGCCATATAGTATTTCATTTCGCGACCACGATAGGTTACATCCTTATTAAAACGAGAATAATCAGAATTAGTTTTACTCTTCATCCAGTTGATTAGGTCGGCTTTGAAATTTTCATATCCAGAGAGTTGTTTACCTCGAGCATTCATCTTTATGTAAAGGTCTTCCGTCAACTTGTATTTATTTAGTGGGAAAGCGTAAAACCTCAGATTTTCAAGTCTAGGAAGATATTCTGCTCCTTCTGAGCTCCCTGTATTGTAGAGCATGTCAATATGGTCCATCATGGCAAGCATAGCCTTTACTGTTGGATCTTTTTTGTACTCCTTATAGAACCATGGACAATTCTCGATAAGCAATGATGGCTTCTTGGCTCCAAAACTCATTTTCTCCATCTTTTCATTGTCGCAAATGCACTCACAGAAGATGCGTGATGAGGTACGTGTCAGATAGGTAAACTTTTTCAATAAATCCAGATGCTTTTTCCGTTCATCAGCTTCTATTGATAATTCGCGCATTCCCAAATACCAGTACAACAAGAATAAAGTAGTAAGACGCTGCTGACCATCAAGTGGAATATAGGCATATTCTTTTTCATGGGATTTCATGATAGGCCGCTCTTCCACTGAGCCATAAATGAATTCCAATTCCATTTCCGCATTGTCTTTTAATGCATTGAAAATAGATTTCAGGAATTTGCTGCCTGTATCATTTATAACAGTATCAGTTCCTTTATATTCTTTAACACGTCCTTGAGCGTAATCACGTTGAATCATTGGAATCTCAACTTTACTGACAACGCCCATGACTTCCTCTTCAGTATCAGGATCTATACCAATATAAGTCTCTTTTGTTAGAAACTCTTTGAAACTATATTTTTCTTCCATATTATTGTTTCTCAATTTTTGTTATAAAATCTTTTAATGTTTCTTTGATTTCGAGAAGGTACTTAGAATGGTCACGATTGGCTTTAGTCCATATCGTCTTGCTTAAACCTTCTGTATCGTAGTATTTAAGGAATATATTCTTGGTACAGATAGGAATAAAGCATCCTTCTTTATCCTTGTTGATAATGACTTTTCTCTTAGTCACGAACAGGCTATTGCCATAGCCACGATTTATTTCTGCGTTAAGAAGAGTCAGATTGCCAATGTTGTTCTTTACATCTTCGTCCTCATCAACATCTTCGCCTGCATGTTTAGCTAATCGATACTTGATGCTGGGGAAGAGGCTGTTGACTGTATTAGATTTGAATCTTTCAATTTCTTCATAGAGCGAATTGTCCTTCTCTTCAATATTGATACCGAGACTCCTAAGATCTTCAAGAGCTGTATCAATCCACTTTACCTGTTCTTCACCTTTAGTGATTTCATAGGTGGTAAACGAGTTTATATGCTCAATATCCCACTTTTGTTTCTTATAGAGATCGAATGGGAAGCGGATGTACCAATGTTCAGATTTAGAGTTATGGATAATCATATACTGAATATTGAAAAGAAGTAGGAGCTTTCTAATTAGTTCTTTGTCTTTTACATAACTAAGATCAAAGGAAACATCATCACCATCAACCGTGTAGTGCACATCTCTGACGATGCTTCTAATGGCATCGATAATTCTCTGAAGGAATTGGTCCTTTGGCGAATTATCATACATAGAATATATATCAACAATGGTAACTCCGCAGGTTATAAGGTATCCAATATAATGATAATAAACTGGATCATCAAACCATTCTTTCAGAGCAGAAAAATAGTTTTGCACTTCTTCCCAGCACTCTTTGACAATGTTGATAGAAACTTTATTGAATTTCTTAGCGAAGAAGCGGAAAGTTTTGTATTCATCAGTTCCATATTGTTTATTGAACTTATCAAGGTTCCCCTTATCCTTTGCACGATTTTGTTCCTGTTTGAACATCATATCAAAAATGTATTCAATACGTGCTGGTTTGTTTTCTCCTTCTTTGTTCAAAAAATACCAAAAGTCATCATTTTGAAGGGCATACTCTATGTTGTCCCATTCTTTGGCGATCTCAATTTGTCTTAACTCTTTGTTGGAGTCAAAATTGCGACGGCGTAAGAATAGGGCTTTAATTAGCTCTGCATTAGTCAGCGGAATCTTACCCATGTTGATTCTCGTAAAGAGTTCGATAGCATCAGAACTATCATTCACTTCATACCAGATGACTTTGACCATTGTCCGGAATACCGACATGATTTTATTATTGTCAAGTTCCGGATCACGTTCTTCAGTAAACCAATCATGAATATACTGATACGCGTTAACGGCATGATATAAGTCGATATTGCTCAATTTGTCCTTTCCTTCACAACATGCAAGATTTGTTTCTTCGTCAATATAAATTTTGTCGAGGCAAGTTTCTCTCGTCTCATATTGGATGTTTGGTTCTGAGATTTTATTTTTTCCAATAAATTGCTCGTTGAAATAGTGCAATATAAGAGTTAAGGTTGTGAGGCGTTGTTGACCATCAATAACCTCATACCATTCCTCACCGTTCTCATTTCCTATGTTGTATGTTTCAATGTTGTCGAAAGACAACTTGCGCACGACAACCGGTTGTAAACAATAATAGTCTTGATCCTCTCTGTTTTCAGAAAAGTCAAGAATGTCATCGAGCAATTCAGTCACTTGCTGTTTTTCCCACCTATAGCCTCGCTGATAGGATGGAATATAATAATTCTTTTTGGCCAGTTTGTTAACAACTACCAAGATATCATTTATGTCTGCCATATTATTGTATTTTTATTCTATATCGTATAAAGCATTCTTACTCATAGCCTCTACCATTTCCAACTGAAGGTCTTCCGGGAAATCCTCGTCTTTTATAACATGGGGAATGATTCGAGCAAGCATCTCCTCGTCAATATTACCAGCTGCCACATGCATGATAATAGCAGCCATGTGTGTCATAAAAGTTGTTGCAGCCCAATAATAACCATTCTTGTGCAGGAAGTAAACACCCAGCGTGAGGGACATGCGCTTGTTTCCATCTGAAAATAGGTGTCCTGTGCAAATACGAGAAACCAGGAACGATAGTTTTGATTCAAGAGTTGGGTAGAACATGTCATTTTGGATAAAAACCAATACAGAATCTAATCTGTCTTTATCTCTAAGCCCAGCAAAACCTCCACCGCTTTCTTCTACGGTTTTACCATATACGTAAAGCAGTTCATCCCATGTTATATACTGAATATCATTCATTGTTGTCGGTCTTTAAGATTTTCAACACTTCCTGATTTTCAGGCAATTCCATAATCGCATCGAAATCAAGAGACTTGCTTCCAATGAAACGATCAAATTCTTCAGGTGTTACTGCTCTTAGGTATTCTGCAATATTTCCATGGAAAACATCACGGAAAGCAAGATCACGACTCGCCATCTTTTGCCTTGCATCATAGACATATGGCTCTTGCAATGGATGCTCTGCGAGTTGTTTGGTAATTTCACCAACCTCTGTAATTGTGAGGTTTCTGTTAAGACTCTTTGCTTTCATTGTTATTTCGTATGCTACTCCATTCTCGAAAGAAGATACACATTTTAGGACTTCTGCATATAGCGTACGTCTGACATTGTCTTTCTCACTTAAATCTAATAGCTTCCTATATTCTTTGGCTTTTTCGCAGAATACGGCCTTATAGATGTGGTCCACTACTTGGGCATACTTAAAATTCTTGTGTCCGTCGACGTGATCTTTAACAGCGTCAGTTAAATTCTTGTGGTAATTCTCTTCTTGAATTGCTGCTGGAAGATAGTCACGGTCACGCCTGTTTATATACTTAGTACCGCCACCAGTCTTTTCGTTAATGGTAGCAATCACAATATCCAAAATACGGGTGCGCACAATTCTAGCTTTTTCACTTGTCGTGAGCAGCATTCCGATGTTTAAGAATGAACGGAAATCAAAGATGCCCAATGCCTTTGTCTTCTGACCGACATCAATGTCGGTTAGATGTCGTAACTTAAAATCTTTCAGTGCATTACCTGTTAGTACTTTGTAGCCATTAGAAGCTAATTCGTCTTCGTTAGCTGTCAACTGACGTTCAATAGTCCTTACATCTACTTCATAAAAGTCTGCTACCATTTGCTTTGTAAGAACAAATTGACCATCAAACTCCAAAGCACTAACACCAAGAGCTTCTTTAATCTTGGGTAATGCGACAGAATTGTTTAGTATGTTCTGCCTGTCAATTTCTGATGTTGTTAAATCTTTAGCCATCTTCTATGTTTTGAGTTATTAATCAATTGCAAATTTACATATATATTGTGTCAAATCGTGAGACATGCTCTGATTTTTTACGCTGCAATCAGTAGCACTACAATTGCCCCAAGCTCCTCTGCAGCAATTCTACCAAGCCAATTATCATCTGTCAGTTTATGCTCCACAATGTAGTCACGTAGTTGCTGTCTCCAGAATTTGTTTTGCAATAATACCCACAAATCATCATCAAAGTGGCCATACGTTACATTCTCTTTCAGCCACCTCTTGGTAGGAGTCGATCCCTCAGCCACAGCCACTTTGTGAATCATTACGTCAGTGTCGCTTTTCCATTATGTAGTGCTGCTCATTTTGTCATTTTGCTCCACGACAGGAACTGCAATCAGGGCTTACGAGTGCAAAGATACGCATTATTTTCAACTCTACACAAGATTTGGGGAAATTATAATCGATGAAATCAAAAAAATGTTATTTCCTTTGCAAACAGATCTTCAACAAACTGAAAAACATGGTGGGTGGTGCAGGAGCCTACATCACCAACGAGCGTGCACCTTACGGCCTACACATCCCCGCAGGTTTTTTACACGAATCGAGCCGAAAATGATGGCGCGCCTGAAGGAAATCAACAGGAAGTACGTGGCCGAGGACATCTGCATGGCCATTATACCCACCGTGCTGCGCAAACCGGACGTGGGCGAGCAGCAACAGGCTGTGACAACGGGTGTCA
>CADCIO010000032.1 GCA_902801475.1 uncultured Bacteroidales bacterium | reverse complement strand
GTGCTGCCCAAGCTGGAGGCAAAGGGTCGTGAGTGGGTGGAGCGGATCCGACTGGAGACGATGAAGAATGACGACCGCACTCGTGCTCGTCAGCGCTTCCGTGTCTGCGTGACGGCTCAGCGAATGGTCTGTTGCCTGATGCTCTGCAAGGTGTGTGAAGGACTGATTCAGAAGCACGGGTTGAATGGTGCGGAGGCACATCTGAAGGAGCATCCCAACCTCTGGAAGGAAATGCTGCTGAAGGCGCAGACACCCACGATGCTGGAGGCCTACGATGTGATTGCCGACTCACTCTTGGAGAACGCGCTCTACTTCTTCCGCGACCGCATCGAGAATGCTTTTAACAGTCGCGACTATGTAGGCCACTTGACCGGCGAGCGAATGAAGCGCGGCAAGAACGACTCTATCTTTGAGCGGCTGGATGTTCAGTTCTCGTTCGAGCAGGCTATGCAGCATTCGGTGGCCGTGAAGGGTGCCGGCGTGAACCACAACACGGTTCGCCAGATGCTGAAGAACTGGCGCAAGCAGGGGCTTGTGGTGCTGGAAGGAGATGGGAAGTATCGTAAGATGTAGTGATTAGTCGTTAGTGATTAGTCATTAGTGAGTGGTCATTTGGTCAAGGTCATTTTGGTCAAAATCAATTTCTGATATGATTACCATCAAAAACACCCAAGAATGCTTCGTGCAGCTCTGGCTACAGCTGGAGCGCACGAGGCGCCTTCTGGCAGGTCAGTACAAGCGCTTCTGCATCCGCCACATCCTGAAGTCGTGGTTCGGCACCCAAGCCAACGATGATTTCATCTGGGAGGTCTGCCAACGCACGATCATTGACGAAGAAGCCGTCTGTGGTTACGATGCGCTGCCCCCTCCATCGCTCCATCCTCGTATGCATCGTGAACTGCTCCGAGCCATAGTGTCGGTCTGCTTAGGCATTGGTATGCGCAAAGTGAACCTCAAAGCCCTCGATAAAGCTTATAGCATCGCCTTCCCGAACAGTACACCGATTCATGTGAACAAGAAGAAGCAAAACTAACAAACCAACAACCAGCCCACGCGCTGGGCTAAGGCTCCATGCGGCAAGAATGACAATCACGACCTCAGTAACGGGGTCGTGATTGTTTTTATTTGATTAAAATATGATTAGTAATGTTGTTATGATTGTTCTTATTGTTCTGTAAGTATTTCCAATATCTTCTTCCTGATGATGTATTCGTACTTCTGGCGCAGGGTGTTCTCTGAAGCAGCGAACCACTGCTGGTGGCTCTGACTGAGGTCGAAGAGGGTGGCCATGCCAGCGTCATAGCGTTTCAGTGCATAACGGTAGGACAATGCGTTGGCCTCTTCAGACTTGGCCTCTGCCTCATAGCGTTTCTGTGCAGTGACCGCACTCTGCCAAGCCTGGCGGATTTCTTTCCGTACCTGCTGCTGTGCATCGTCGTATGCCAGCTTGGCATCTTCCAGGTTCACCTTGGCGGTGCGGATACGTGCCCTCGTCTCAAAAGCATTGAAGACGGGTATGGAGAGTCTTAGCCCCACAAAACTATACAAGAAATTCTTTCGCTTCCATTCCGGTTCGTAGTTGAATTTGTAACTAAGGTTTTTAGCTATTCCCAACGAGGTCAGGGGAATCTGTCCGCTATGCGATATCTTGCCGTCAAGATTCGTCCAAGAAGTGCCGAGTTCTCCTACCAAGGAAAGTGTCGGGAAGTAACCGCTACGTGCCATCTTCACTCCCTGCTCAGCCTGCAGAATGCTATAGTTGGCCGACTGTACGGCAGGGTGGAAGGTGGAGGTGGAGAGTTGGTGGTTGAGAGATGAGAGCTGAGAGGTGAGGGTTGAGAGGTGAGAGGTAAGAGGTGAGAGGTGAGAAAGGGAGTCGGCAAGCTCACAGATGTCGAAGTCCACCGAATCGGGCAGGTTCAGCAACAGCTGCAGGTCAAGCTTCGCCATTGCCACCTCACCTTCTGCCGCTGTCAATAATGCCTCATCGCGACTCACCATGGCCTGAGCCTCCACGACATCGCTCTTAGGTCGTTGGCCTTTGTCAAACAGTGAATTGGCCTGCTGCAACAGCAACTGCGAGACTTCCTGCCGTTGCTGTGCAATCAAAACCTCACCTTTATAATAGAGTAATTGCAGGTAGGCGGCTGCCACCTGTATCTTGATGTCCTTCCCTGCTGATCGCACGTCCTCAGAAGCTGCCATGAGCGAATATTTGTTGGCCTTTATCTGACTCGACAGGCGGCTGCCTGTATAGAGGGGAACCGCACCCATCAGCCCCATGTCCAGGAGCGATGCATTGGCATCAAACCGGTCGCCGTCGCCAGAATGGAGTGTTCGGAAATAGCCGCCTACCTCGCCATTGAATCGTGGCAAGCGGGCATCCTTGCTGGACTGGACATTGATCTGGCGCCGCTGTTGCTCATGCTGCAGGTGTCTGATCTCCACATTATGCGCTATGGCATAGTCCATGCACTCATCAAGCGTCCACTGATGAGTGAGTTGACAGTTGGCAGTTGAGAGTTGACAGCTGGCGATGATGAATAATAGGAACTTCTTCATACTCAATTCTTCAATCCTTCAATTTTTCAATTCTTCTGATTCCCCCTGAGTAATTCTCCAGCCTTCACACCGCTTTTCAGTTCAATGACAAGACCGTCGGACAAGCCAATGGTGACGGCACGGCGTTCAAACTGCTGGTGATCCGTGTCGCTGGGGTCAGATGTAAGTACATAGACATATGGCTTACCTTCCTCGAACGAGATGGCCGCTTCGTCGCACGACAGCACGTTGGGAGCTGTACCTAACACGATGCTTGCATTGGCACTGTAGCCTGAGCGGATGGTCACGTCGGCAGGAATACTGGCAGTGGCTTTCACCTCAAACATCTTCGCACCATTCTGCATCTCGCCTTCGGGTGCTATGTAGTCGAGTTTGGCAGGAATGGTCACTTCCTGCATGGAACCGAGGTGCAGTTCCATGTCCATGCCCACCTTGAGCTTGGCCACCTCTGTCTCGTCGATGAAACCACGGAAGATGACATCGCTCATGTCGGCAATCTTGGCCACCGTCGTACCTTCGGTGAAGGCGCTGGTGCCTGAAACAGAAGCCCCTTCCTTGACTGGGACGCTGAGCACCACACCCGTCATGGTGGAACGAAGGTCGGTAACGCTGATGCCACCCGAACGGGCTGACTGTCCGCGGGTGATGACCTGCACTTGTGACTCTGCGGCAGTGACGCTCTCACGAGCCGATGCCAGCTGGCTGCTCTTCGCCTCCTCATCCGCACGGCTCATCACGCCATCTTCATAAAGCGAATGCACACGATTATACTCACGCTGCACTTCTGCCAAATGGATGCGTGCCGCCTCAACCCGGCTCTGTGCCTCGTTGAGCAGTGCCATGTCGGGGATAATCTTCACAGTAGCAATCAAGTCGCCAGCTTTCACCTTGTCGCCAGGCTCCACCAGCAGACGGCTGATGACACCTGTAGCTTGAGACTTTACAGCCAGTTGACGACGAGCCTCCATACTGCCGGCGACGGTAGTCCGTTTCACAAGGGTACGTTGCTGAGGACTAACAAGTTCATAGACCGTGGGCACAGGCTGCGACTGCTGCCAGAGAAAGTAGAGCGTGTAGCCCACGAACAGTGCCAAAAGGCATAAACCGATTATTCTAAATGTTTTCTTCATATCTTATTTATATCTCTATATTCCCAACTTTCAACTTTCAATTTTCAATTTTCAACTCTCAATTTTCAACTCTCCTCACTCTTCCCTCAGTGCTTCAATGGGCTTGATGGCAATTGCCCGTCGGGCAGGTATCCAACCTGCCAGCAGACCGCCTGCCACAAGGATGAGCAGCGATATGATGGCTTTCCAGAAAGGCATGTGGAGTCGTGAGATGACGGTATCGTCACCCTGAGGCAACATATTGTCCACACCATGCAACAACCACACGCCCACACACAGTCCGAGCAGTCCAGCCCCCAACGTCAACACCAGACTTTCCAGCATGATTTCCTTGATGATGTGGCGTGGCGTGGCTCCGACAGCACGGCGGATGCCAATCTCCCGTGTCCGCTCCCTAACGCTGACGAGCATGATGTTGGTGATGCCAATGAGTCCTGCCATGAGCGTGCCCAGTCCGACAATCCAAATCAAGATATTCACACCTGTGATTGCGTTGTTGTACATGACACTCTCCTCGCCCACTGTCGGTGACATGATGGCAAGTTCGTCGTCGGGGTGTATGACATGGTTTTCCTTGATGAGAGCCACAATCTGCCCCTTCTGCTGTTCCATGGGAAAGGCATCGTCCATCGTGACAGAGCAAAAATCAATCTCGTCGCCACGACCGTAGGCAGTTTGCTCTGTGGGCAGGGGCATGAGCACGCTTTCTGAGAGGTCAATGCCGATCAGTATATGGCGATTGGTGCAATGGGTGACGCCCACCACCGTCAGCGCCATGCCGTTGACGCTGATGTTGCTACCTATGGCCTCTTCGGGGCTGTTAAACAGCACTTCGGCCACATGTTCACCGATGACGCACACCTTGCGGTGCTCGAGCATGTCGATGTCGTTGATGAAGCGACCTGTCGTGACCCTTTGCGGAATCAGGCTGACAAACTGAGGATCAACCCCCGACACCAGGAATGGATGGCTCTGGTCATTTATGACAACATTCTGGTAACCAGCATAGTTGACGGGGCTATACGCCTTCACCATCTGTCCGAAGCGTCCCCGAATCAGTTCCTTGTCATGTGAGTTCAGCAACCACTTGCGCCCTCGTCCGAATCCCCGATAGGGCATGGAGGTTTCCTGTGGCCGTAAAAACAATTCGTTGGGGGATAGGTTCTTCACCTTGCTGACGATGCCGTTGTCAAGTCCCGTGCCAGTACCCACGAGCAATGTCAGCAACAGAATGCCCCAGAACACACCGAAAGCCGTCATCAGCCTGCGCCTCGTCTGGCTCCCGCCTGGCTCCATCGCTACAGTCAGCCTGATGCCTGCCGCTTGTTTGGCTGGCACATAGCCGGCTATCAGTCCCACCACCACCATGATGAGTGTTATCACAACAGCATGGGACACTTCGATGGTGGGGTCGGAAAACGTATCGATATTGCCTGTCTTTTCCGATATCCATGCCATCAATTCCATCAGTCCCACGCCAACCATCATGCCCACATAACCGAAGATGACCGAAATCACCACCGACTCGGCCAGCACCAGTGCGACGATATGGCGTGTCTTCGCACCTACAGCCCTTCGGATGCCCATCTCACGTGTCCGCTCCTTGACGGAAATCAGCATGATGTTCGACACGCCGACCATGCCCGACATGAGCGTAGCCAAACCCACAATGGCGACAAAGATGATGAGTACGTCCATGATGTTACTGATCAGCACTGGGCGTTCGTAGAGATTGTCAATCTTGATAGCTTTCTTGTCGGTCGGCGCGAAATCCTTCCGGGCGGCCAGGTGACCAATCACATGTGCGTTGAACTGTCGGTTCAGGTCGGTAGTGGTCAGGAGGGCAGTCTGCAGGAACAGGCGGCTCAGTTCTCCGTCGGGGCGCCATATCCTCTTGACCGTGCTCAGCGGGGCGACGATGGCGCGCGTGGTGTTGGTGGCCAACACAGGCTCATAGACACCGATAATCTGGAAACTGATGCCATTGAGCAAGAGTTTCTGACCCACCGCCACCGTAGTATCGTTTCTGAAGAACATATTTTTCAACACCTTGGGTATCACACACACCTTGCGTTGCTGCACCATGTCGAGGTCGTTGATGTCGCGCCCCGCCACGATGCGGATGTTAGGAGCTATGGCATAGCCCGACGCATAGCCATCGACCACCGTGTTGACATATTCCTCGCCACAGCAGGCCTGCACAGCATGGCTCACCACAGGAATGGCCTTCGTCACCGTGTCGCCAAATAGTTGTTGCAGGGCTGCAGCATCCTCTTCGTAGAGGTGGACGGTGCGTCCTTGGCTGCGTCCCTCGAAGGGTTGCGATGTCAGTCCAGGTGTCACAGTCACCACGCCGACATTGTATTCCCTGAAGTTGTAGTACATGCCGTTGATGAGTCCGCGTCCCGAACTGATGAGCACAATCAGGATGAAGATTCCCCAGCCAATGGAAAATCCCGTCAGCGCAATGCGCATCCTGTTGCCCTTCATGGCGGCAAACACCTCAATCAACAATTCCCTCATAAGGTGCAATGCCTATTAGCGAGACTGGATGGTGAGTGCAGCAGTGGGCAGCGCACTCTTGATGCTGAGCTGTGCCTTACCCTTCGTTTTGTTGCTGCGCACCACAAGCAGGGCTCGTCCTTTCCACGTAGTGACACGTGGCGAGGTAGTTGCTTCCGTATCTTTGAAGTCAGCTGTGGCAAAGGCTAAGAGCTGACCTGCTCCCTTGACACTCGCCTCACAGGCAATGGCTGCTTCAGGACACACATTTCCCTTACTGTCAACCACCTCGACGGTGACGTAGGTCAAGTCCTGACCACCCGACTGCATCACCTGCTTGTCTGGTGTCAGACGCAGACGGGCTGGTTCGCCAGCTGTGCTGAGGGTGACAGATTGACCACCTGCTTCAGCACGCAGTTCGCCTGGCTGATAAGGAAGGGTGAAGACTGCCTTGAACTCTGTGGCACGATTCACCTGCTTCGTACCCACAAGCTGGCCGTTCAGATAGAGTTTCACCTCTGGTTGCTTGGTATAGACCTCCACCTCGATGGGTTTGCCTTCCCAACCTTTCCAAGTCCAGGATTCCCAAGTGGGCCATACAGTCCAAGAGGTTTGTTTGATTTCTCCGATGTAGCCATTGGGCTCCTTCACAGCCATGTATAGAAGAGGTGAAGATGCGCTCCAGAGCATCTCGCGATAATGGCTGATGGGCTTGCGCCAACCTGTGATATCGACATCACCACAATAGGCTCCATGCCATTCGGGTTGTCCGCCTTCAATCCAAGACTCGCCCTCGCGCTCACCTGTATAATAATAACGTCCGATACCTGACTCACCCAAGTAGTCGAGACCCGTCCAAACGATGTCACCAATGACGTAGGGGAAGTCGTTCACTACTGCCCAGTTTCTAAAAGCATCACGTGGATAGCTCTCCGTCTGCCACATCACACGCTTGGGGTCGCGCTGGTGGTCTGAGGCATGCTTATGAATCATATAGTTGTAGCCACCAATGTCGAGCACCTCGAAGTGCGGGTCGTAGATTTCCCAGTCGCGATCCCACGCACAGAGCGCCTCTGTGACAGGACGGGTGTTGTCAATCTCCAGAATGGCGGCTTTCAACTGACGGGCAGTATAGACCACGCGGATGTCCTTGCGCTCGATGACCTCATTACCGATACTCCAACTGATGACGCAGGGGTGGTTCTTGTCGCGATCCACCATCGCATGAATGTCTTCACGATAGCAGGAGTCTATCATGGTCGAATAATCGTAGGGGTTCTTCTGAGTGCGCCAACCGTCGAAAGCTTCATCAATCACCAGCATACCCAAGGAGTCGCAGGCATCGAGGAAAGCACGAGTGGTAGGATTGTGCGAAGTACGGATCAGGTTAAATCCTGCCTCCTTCATCAGTCGCACCTTACGAATCTCTGCGGCATCGAAAGCCATCGCACCCAGCACACCATCGTCGTGATGCACGCAGGCACCATTGATGAGCACGTTCTTTCCATTGAGCACAAAACCATTCTCTGCATCGTAGGTGAAGGTACGAACACCATGCTTGACCGACTTGCTGTCGATAGTCGCCCCACCCTCCTTCAGTTCCACATGGGTCGTGTAAAGGTAAGGATGCTCTGGTGACCACAGTTGCGGGTTGGTAATGGTATAGGTCGTCGTGACCTCCTTGGACTCATGAGCCGGCACCGTCACCATCATCTGACGGCTGCCCACCACAACGGTTGCATTTCGCTGCTGATCTGAAGCATTCTCCACCGTCACTTTTACCTGCACCATCGCCTTGCCGTCTGCCACCTCTGGGGTGGTGACGAACACACCGTTCTCCGCAATGTGCAGAAGCGGCATGGTCTGCAACCACACGTGACGATAGATGCCAGAACCAGAGTACCAACGGCAATTGGGTTGCTCTGCATTGTTCACTTTCACCAGCACCTCGTTGGGTTGCTTGTCTTTATTTAAATAAGGTGTTACATCGACCGTGAAAGGTGTGTAACCATAACCATGTTGTCCAGCCTTCTGTCCGTTGATGAAGACTTCTGCCTTCTGATAGACTCCCTCAAAATGGAGCTTCACAATCCCAGCCTGGGGAGTGCTGAACTGTTTCCGATACTCGCCCTTGCCAGCTTCATACCAGCCACCACCTGTACCAGTGGCACCCTTACCAGAATTGGGTTGGGTATAAATATCCCAATCGTGCGGGAGGTTTACACTGATCGTTTTACCATCATGAGTGAAGGTCCAACCATCGTCAAATAATGTCTGACGGCTTTGCGCAGAAAGCTCAATTGTCAGCAAAAAAGCCAAAATGGTAGTAAAAAATTTCATCATTGATTTCATTTCTTTTGAAAATAGTGGTTACAAAGTTACAAAAAATAATCAAAATTGAAAGCCCAAAGCACTACATTTGTATCTATTTTAGCCCATTTATGTTGCCAAAACGCCCTTTTAGGGCTATAAAAGCATACTTTTGTCACTAATGTTACACTTTCTTTCAATTTTGTTACATCTACTGAAACTTGGGGGTGGTGACATATAAAGAAACAATTGAAACATTTGATGAAACGCACGTTGTGAAAAGTCCGTAACTTTGCACCAGAAAAAGTTAGTAAAGCATAAATAGGTTAATAATTAGTTAGTTAGTTAATTAGTCGAGAAAGCCGGGCTTCGTGAGAAGCTCGGCTTTTCTGTTACACTACCCTATAGAGCTATAGGTACTATAGATTCTGTAGAAGATTACTCCTCATGCTGTTTAACCCATTCCGACGGGGTGAGTCCATAGAGAGCCTTAAAACTGGTAGAGAAGGCTGAAAGGGACTTGAAACCAGTGGCGACACTGACACCGGTGATGTCGTAGTTCTTGTCTGCCAAGAGTCGTGCAGCCTCTTTCAGTCGCACGTACTTGACGAAGTCGCGTGGAGCCTGTCCTGTCAGATCCTTCATCTTACGATAGAAATGCACACGACTGATGCCCACCTTGTCTGCCACCAGTTCGACAGACAGTTCTGGATTGTCCATATTCTCGTTGATGACCTTCATCACACGTTTCATCAGGTTCTCGTCAGGTGATTCCATCTCCACCTTGTCAATATGCTCTTCCTGCTGCTTGTCGCCATGATACTTGCCCTGCAAGAGCTGGCGCGACTTCAGCAACTGCATGACGGTCGTACGCAGCACATCGATGTTGAACGGCTTCGACACGTATGCATCGGCACCATTGGAGATTCCTATAATGCGGTCGGCATCACTGCCCAATGCTGTCACCAGCACCACAGGGATATGGTTGGTGTTGAAGTTGGACTTCAGTTTCTGGCACAACGTCATACCGTCCATCACTGGCATCATGATATCGCTGATGACGATATCGACCTTACCCTGATGTGCCACGATATAATCCCAAGCCTCCTGTCCGTTGGCACATAACTGCACCACCAAGTCAGACGACAGCTCTCCCTGTACATACTGGCGGATGGCCTCATCGTCTTCCACCAGCAAAGCATTCTTCCGATGCGTATCGACTGGTTTCTCGAAACTGAACAAAGATGCCGTATCCTTCTCTTCCACCTCTGGCGTTTCCTGCACCTCCTGCAAAGCCTCCTGCTTGATGACCCTCAGCGATTCATCTCCCACAGGCATATTCACCACAAACAAGGTTCCCTTTCCTTCTGCATTATCCTTGATGGTGATGGTACCCTTGTGCAAGCGCACCAGCAGAGAGGTCAGGTTCAGTCCGATACCCGTACCCATATAGCCATTCTGATGCTTGGCAGAGTAGAAGCGCTCAAACACCTTCTGCTTCTCATCATCTGGAATGCCGACACCAGAGTCTGCCACCTGCACCTCAAAATCAGCGCCCTTGTCCTTCAGCAGCAAGGTAATCTTACCACCATCAGGCGTGAACTTAAAGGCATTCGACAGCAGGTTCATCACAATCTTGTCCATATTGTCAGGATCGACATACACCTGCAAGCGATCCACATCGTGTATAAACTCGTACTGGATGTTGCGACTTTGTGCATTGGCGGCAAACACATCATAGATGCTCTGCAGGAACTCCACCAGTTCCACAGGATGATAATCGAGCAGGAACTTGCCCTGTTCAATCTTTCGCACATCCATCATCTGATTGATCAGTCGAAGGATACGCTTCGAGTTCTCCTTCATCAGCAGATAGTTGCGTTGGCGTTCAGGATCCTTGTCACGACCAATCATCTTCTCCAGCGGAGCCAGAATCAGGGTCATAGGTGTACGAATCTCATGACTGATGTTCATGAAGAACTGCATACGAGCCTCATTCAGCTCGTGCTGCTGGCGGTTACGTGCCATGACGCGACGCAATCTGACTTGACGTCTTACATATTCATAGAAGAACCAACACAAGGCAAGGAACAAAAGGAGATAGACCATCTTTGCCCACATAGAAGAATACCATGCAGGATGAATCGTGACAACAAACTCGCGTTCCTCACTCATGGTTCCCATTGCCAATGCACGCACCTTGATATGATAGACACCTGGAGCCAAGTTAGCAAAGACGATACGTGAGTTATTTCCACCTTGATTCTCCCAGTCACCACCATCCACGCTATATTCATAGACCACATGCTGATTGTTCAATTCTATCACATCCAGTTCCAAGGTGAACTGATTGTCTGTATGACACAAATCCAGTCGTGCACAATCATCCACCACACCCTGCAACATCTCATAACTGCCCGACATATCACCCTTATGCACCGTCTTGCCATCCACCAATACATCAACCAGACGCAAATGCAACCGGTGTCCACCATTTCGCCATCTCTCCATTCCTTTCGTGTCGAAATAAGTCAAGCCACTAATGCCTCCAAAGTAAATCTTTCCATCCATCGACAACACAACACCACGACAGAATTCATTGTCCTGCAAACCGTCGTCAGCATAGAAAGTGGCAAAATGCTCTGTTCCAACATCCATACAAGAAAGCCCCATAACGGTGCCAATCCACAACTGATGGCCAGAGAAGCACAACGACTCTATTCCATTGACAGGAAGTTCGCTATTTTCCTTCGTGTAGGTGTAAGTGACCTGGCTCGCTACATCCATGCGGACAAGTCCCCTATTGGTAGCAATCCAGACAGTGCTCTTATCGGCAGAGACGGCAAAATGACGCACAGCGAGACCATCCAACAAATTGGTGCTCTCCTTCTTGATGATGCCATTCTTCTCCAAATGGCAAATGGTCAATCCACCTGATGTACCCACAAACAGCTTGTCACCCAAAGGCATGACAGCATAAGTGTAGGCATTTCCGATGATACGTCTTCCCTCATCGCCACTGTTCCAATCAGGAGTATAATGGATGTACTTTCCTGTTGCGTAATTGTAATAGAAGATTCCATTACCCACTGTCGCAATCCAATAGCACCCCTGCTCTTCTGCAGGCTGGATGTCGAATATCAAGCTGATGTCAGAAGTTAACAACGAGAAACGTCCTCCTGACATCTTCCACAATCCGCCCATGAATGTGCCTAACAGCACAGTGGAGGCATCCACATTGCAGGCAGATGTGAAGGAACGAGGCATCTCAGGATTGGTTTCCTTGCCCCAATGGGTGGAAGAAGTTCCGTCGGCAGACATCTGATACAAACCATCATTATCCACCACCACCCATATTTTATTGTTAGGAGCCTTTGCTACAGAAAAAATGGCGTTGGTGCCAATGGTATTCTTGGTGATAGAATGTTGTCCCACATACTCAAACGCTGACTGGCTCACAGGCTTCATCATCACACCTTTCCAGTAAATACCCACCCACACGTTGCCATAAGAGTCGCAGATGGCATCCTTCACGTTGCTGGTTGCCAAATCAAAATCACTCACCTTAATGGTGCTCAGCGTCACCTTACCTGTCTTTTCATCATACACACGCAAACCGCCGCCATCCGTACAAATGAACATACGTCCATCCGTCCATGCGTTGAAGCCATAGACAGCTCCGCCTAAATCAGCCCCAGTAGCCACCTGACGGAACTGGTCTGCTGCTTTATCATAATAGTACAGACCATCATCGATGCTGACAGCATATAGGTTTCCTGAGGTACTTTGGCAGATTTTCTTCACGTTCCGCGCTTCATCATAGACTTTCAGGTTGCCCTTCTGCGTCTTACGATACATCTGTCCCCTTGCATTCACCAGCCAAAGGTTATGTTTCGCGTCTTCAAAGAATTGGATGGGGATGGCATTATTGGTCTCTGCCAGACGCTTCGTCAGACGTCTGAACACCATCGAACCATCTTTTGCAACCTCCAGTTCACCATGTCCACCTGCAGTCAGACACATCATAAAACGCTTCTCACCAATATGGGCAATGCTGACTACACGAGCCGCGACGGTATCTCCCGATTCTGAAACAATGGGTATCTTGGTGAATTTATCCGTTTCATAATCGTACATCTGCACACCGCTGTTGGTTCCCACAAAAAGATGATTTCGGTCATACTCCATCACGCAGGTACTCTCGTCGTGCAACAACGAGGAAGGATTTCCATCCTCGTGGCGATAGACATTCATCTTCACGCCATCATAGCGGCTCAAACCGCTCAATGTCGTGATCCAGATATTGTGGCGACTATCTTCATAAATATTACGGACACCAGAATTGGAGAGTCCTTTCTTTGAATCAAAGAACAAAACATTTTGGGCACTCAACCCTAGTGCGCCCCAAAAGGAGAACAGAATTGTTAGTATAAAGATTCTCATCAGCTAGTTTGTCAAGTTTAGTATTCAGTATCTGTAGTACTTGTTTCAGGGGGCAAAGTTACGAATAACTGAGCACAATACAAAATAAATTAAGTTTTTTTTCAACTTGGCTTAGTGAAAGCTTTTGGAATGCGAGGGGAAAGAAAAAACAGGTGGCTGTATCTGCGAGAGATACAGCCACCATGAATAGATTGTATGTTCAGTATTGAACGATCGTCTTACTTCTTCAGGTACTTCTTACCGCTTGCAGTAACTACGATACCCTTGTAGTTCTCATCTACCACCTGACCAGCAACGTTGTAGAGCACTTCGCCCTCAGCAGGAGCAGCTTCCTCAACAGTCACAATCTCAGTAGCGATTTCCTCAGCCACCTTCTTAGCAGCAGCTGCGTAGTCGTAACCCTCGAGAGGAGCAGTGAAATAGAGAGTTGCATTTCTCACCCAAGTGTTGGTGTCCCAGAATGCAGCTGGCTCGTAAGCACCCAACTCTTCATTCCAAGTATGAGTAGAAGCCTTGCCAGAAACCAAGTGTTCAACAGCACCGATAGTGAGTTTCTGACCATCCTTAATCTTAATGCCAGGAATATAAGTAGCATAACCCTGATCATTGTAAGCACCCACTGTGAATGGAACCATAATAGGAGCCTCGTCATCCACCTGAGCGAAGATGTACTTATCCCAAACACCATTTTCGTCCTGAGCGTTGAAGAAGCCATATTCGCCATCACTATCAGGATTGTTCTTAGCAGCAGTACGAGTCTGGATGTTCACCATATATTCACCTGCAGGGATATTCTCAATTACCTGATAGAACTTGTATTCAGCAGACTGGCCATAACCATTGAGTGAAGCAGTAACCGCTGGGTTGCTAGCAGAAGCAGCTGTTGTCATCTTAGCAGAACCTGTGTGAACTTCTTCTTCACCTTCGTCGTTAGTTGTTGTGTACTCAAGTCCTTCGAGTGTCCAACCTGGGAAGTCAACGACTGAGGCGTCTGTAGCAGTAGTATAGAAATTTGGATTTCTAACGTAACCAGAAACTGGGATACCAGAAAGAATGAGCTTGTGGCCATCAGCATCGTGCGTTGCAACAGACTCTGGATCAGTCTCGTCAAATTCTTCATCCACTTCAGAGCTATATGATTTCTCATACAGAGGATCGAGGTCAATACCACCAGCAATAGACTCATAGAGTGCAAGCGTAATCTGCTTGTTTGCTGCGTCAATATCATCTGTAGCGTCAGAAGAGAGAGCATCAAGCGCATCAATTACGTTTTCATCAACACTCAGCTTAAGACCTAGATCTGAAGCCTGAATAGCGCGGTAAGTCAGAATATCAACAACAGACTTGATGTTGTTCAAGATACCAGGAACGTCATCCACATCCTTAGAAGCGGCAGCGAGTTCACTGTCAGAGAAGCCCTTTGGATCAACACCGTCATACTTCTTGATAATAGCCTCAGCATCCTTCACCTTTGCATTGGTCTTATACTTACCCTCGAGTGCCTCGATTGAAGACTGAGCATCAGCAAGCTTCTTCACGAAGTTGTCGTAGTTTGCCTTGCGCTCTGCGAGTTTCTGGCTTGCAGCACTCAGTTCCTTCACCATTTCAGTAACTTCCTGAGGATTGGTATATGTGCCTTCCTGTGCCTTCTTGATAACCTCTGCCAAAGCAGTCTTAGCAGTACCATCATACTTCTCATCAGCACCATTCAGATTCATCTGAGCAGTCTCAATGGCATCTTTCAGTTTCTTCATGGCAGCTGCACCTGAAGAAGCTGGCTTAGATGTAACAGAGAGAGAAGTGAGAATCCAGCACTGCCAACCAGTGTTTCCTTCAAATTCTACATAATAGTAACCAGGTTCTGTAACCGCGAACTCATACTCAATTGGACTAATCGCAGCATCAGTTGTGATGTTAACACCTTCGTGCAGAATCTTTGAATCTGGCACGATACCAGTTTCTTCAAAAATCACGTCAGGTGTTTCATCACCAGGCTTGCACACTCTTACAGCGTATGGTTGAGTGTGGTCTTCCCATGCACCATTGCGGAAAGTCAAGAGATAAGTACCCTCATCAAGATAGAGCGCTTCTTCGTCTGTAATACCCTCTGGAAGCTGGCCACCAATAGCCAACTCAGCGGCATACTTACCAAACTGGAGGAGACCCTTAGAACCACCACGAGCACCCCAATAGATACCATGATTCACGTGGTCGGTTGCACCCATAATACGTGGAGCGCCGCCACCAGTATATGGCTCAGCCGATGTACTCTGGCGCTCGCCATTGTCACTTGTACCGCTATAACCGATTGGAAGAGCATCCTGACCATAACCAGTGTAGTCAGACTCTACAGCAATCTTCTCTTCTGCATCGCCCTTAGGCTCACCAATTTCGAAATTGACTTCTGCTGGTTCTTCAGCATACTCGTCATTCTCATTCTTGAGGTTCTCAATAACCAGTTTATATGCACCATCAGTCAAACCAGACACTGGAATCGTAATGGTCTTTTTATCCTCAGAGAGTTGCATTGCACTTGTCAAGCTCGTTTTCTGAGCACCCTTAATCAGCACTGCGCTTGCGTTCTTAGTATTCACTGCAGAAACGAAATTCACAGTAACTTCCTTCACGTCTTCAGCCTTCAAGTTGAATGAGTTGTTCACAGGAACAGAACTCTTCATAGTTGGCTTACCCCAAGCAGCAAACACTGTCTCGACAGTCTCATCCCAATAGGCCTTCTCGTCCTTGAAACCGAACACCTGGACGTTGCCTGTTGTGTCAGAACTTGGACGGTTGGCAGAAGAATAAAGCATTTCTTCAGAGCCCTTGAAGCTTACAACCACTTCATCATCTTCAAACATCTGTGCAGCTACATTGATATAGAGGAAACCATCTTCCTTACCTTCAACATATACAACCTCTGTTTCTTCGCCGTTGATAGTTACGGTAACAAGATCCTTATCCAATGAGAGAGTGCCCTTGTTGGCTTTAGCAAGAGTTGCAATGTTTGTTGCATAACCGAAGTCAACCTTGATGATTTCATCGCTATAGGTCACTTCACGTACTGTTACACCTTCCTCAATCACGATGTCATCGAGGTAATAAGTAACAGGACAGAACAGATTCGCGATAAAGAAGTAAACCTCAGGAAGCTTATCTTCGAAGTGAGATCTGTAAGTTTCACCAGCTTGACCGCCAAATCTTGCGGGGAATTCACCACCACCCTGCCATGATGGAATGGTTGCATCCATTGCCTCAGCCGTTGGGTTATAAACAACGTATGACACATGCTGCCACTCACCATTGAACAGAACGCCATCTCTTGGACCATTCTTGTGATCCATTCCATAGCTCAGGATGGACTTGTCATAGTTCTCCATACCTTTTGAGAGCCAAGAAGTAAGCTCTGTGCTCTCCAAAGTTCTGCCGCCGCCTGCATCAGAACCCTGATAAGATGGGTCAACCTTAGCCCAGAAGCTGACACGGTAAGGAGTTTCCACCTTCATGGGGAAGCTCAACTTGAAACCACGATCCCAAGTCTGTCCGATAGCGCCTGTGTTGGCAGCCATGAAGCAGTACTCACCACTGTGTGGATCGTCTTTCGACCGTTCATCCCACTCGTCAGTGTCTTTGTAATTCACCCAGTCACCAAAGAAACCAAGTTCTGGTGTAAGAGCATACTCGGTCTTGAATGCACCCTTCTGGGATTCATCCTCGAAGTCGAGTGATGCCACAACGGTCTGTGCCTGCAAGGAAGCGGCACCTAAAAGACCAGCTGCAATCAGTAAGTAATTTTTCTTCATAACTAAAAAAAGTTTTTGGTTAAATGAAATTTGGTTATTAATTGTTTTTTGTAATGTTTGTTTATAAGTTTCTGGTTAAATAAATTTGGTCGTGCCTTTTACGCAACATTTTCCGCTGCAAAGTTATGGGAATTGCAAAAAAAGGGGTTTTTAGAATGTTACATGTATTTTTCGATAGGTTACAAATATAGGGGGAGGCGCCTGTATATGGCGATTTCAGGATGTTACAGGAAACAAAAAGACCCCGAAAGCTTTCCAGCCTTCGAGGTCTCATTTATTCGTATGAATTCGTATGATCCGTGTTCGTTCTATTACTTGAACAGCAATTGAGCCATCTCCTTGAGGCTACGACGCCATGTGAGGAACTCGTGTGCTGTGCCCTCTGACACGTAAGAGTAAGCATTGAAACCAGCAGCCTTGAGGTCCTCTACAGACTTCTTCACGCCGTCAGGATTCTCCTTCGAACCACAAGAAGTGAAGATGAGCTTTGGCTTAGCCTTGCCTTCGAAGTCAGCAGGAGCGTATGTGCCACCACTGAGGAGTCCGTAGAAGTCGAATGCCTCCGGACGAGCCAAAGTGATGTTCTTGGTCTCCATACCACCCATTGACAGACCTGCCATAGCGCGGCTTTCCTTCTTAGCGATGGTGCGGAAGTGGCTGTCCACATATGGAACCAACTCGTCAACAAGCACTGTCTCGAAGTTCTTGTAGTTGAAGCTGCCCAGTGTGCCGAAGCCTGCATCATTGGTCATACCATAAGTCATCACGATGATGAATGGCTTAGCCTTACCCTCTGCGAGGAGGTTATCCATGATGAGACCAGCGTGACCTTGGTTGCTCCAAGCGTATTCGTTCTCACCCCAACCATGCTGGAGATAAAGCACTGGATACTTCTTCTTAGGATTCTTGTCATACTCAGCAGGCGTGTAAACGAAGGCACGACGCTCAGCGTTGGTGCTTGGTGAGTGGAAGAGAATCTCTGTTACATTGCCATGAGGCACATTCTTGAGTGCATAGAAGTCACGGTCGTGAGCCGGGATTTCAATACCGCTCTCCCAACGGGTAGAACCATAGTAGTTGTTCGTACCCGGGTCGTTCACAGTTGCACCATCAATGGTCATGTGATAGTAGTGGAAACCTTCATCCATAGGACCGTCAGTTGTACCAGTCCAAACACCGTTTTCACCCTTCTTCAGCACAGTGCCGCCGTTGCCACCAAGACCGAGGCTGACGATGACCGAACGAGCCTGTGGAGCCTTAATCTGGAAACGAGCATAACCCTGAGAGTTCACCTGAGGATACTGCTGACCTGGCTGGTTGAGTTCGTTGGGCTGGAAGTCCTCAAGAGGAGTTACGTTATCCAATGCAGGATCGAAGTTCTTGATAGCATAGTAAACAGGCTTAGGACGGAGATTCTCGTCGAATGGCAGTGGGTGATTGTTCACACCAACCCAAGAGTCCTTATCAGATACGTTCCAGAATGTCACGTTGTCAATGAGGTCCTTATACTTACGATAGAGACGGAACAACTTGATGTAACGGTCGGTCTGCATGGTCACAAGGTGAGCAGGAGCCTGACCTTCCTGACCACGAGAGAACTGCAGCTGACCACCCATCTCCTCATTCAGACGGATGTCAAGCTCAGTGATCTGGATGTGCTTCACCAGTTCAGAGTACTTCTTGATAGCCTCTTCAACCTCAGACTCATCTGGGCCGTAAGAGTTATAGTGACCCTGCATACCAATACCTGTGATTGGCACACCTGAATCCTGCATCTTCTTCACCATGTTGTAGATGCGATCACGCTTAGCAGGCTGGAAAGCATTGTAGTCATTATAAACGAGGATAGCGTTAGGATCTGCCTCATGAGCGAACTGGAAAGCCTTAGCAATGAACTCATCACCACAGAGTCTGTAAGCACGGCTCTCACGATAAGGGTTCTGCTGACGGCCAAAACCGCCGAAACCACCGCCGCCACCGCCGCCATCAGACATGGCTTCGTTCACAACGTCCCAAGCATACACAATATCCTTATAGCGGTTCACCACAGTGTGGATGTGCTCACGAAGACGCTCGTAGAACACTTCCTTTGTCACTTCCTTACCGTTCTTGTCGGTAAACATCCAGTCGCAGAACTGAGAGTGCCAACAAAGGCAGTGACCACGCATCTTGATACCGTTCTGACGGCAGAAGTTAGCGATAGCATCAGCATTCTGCCAAGTCCACTCACCTTCTCTTGGATGAACAGAGATAGGCTTCATGTCGTTCTCAGCCGTCACACTGTTGTAATTCTTCTTAATAATCTCCACCGTCTGAGGGTCGTTGATGTTACGCATGTTCACTGCAACACCCACGGTGAAGTAACCCTGGTAAGTGTCCTTGTAACCCTTGTCTGGGTTGGTGTCTGGATTGCGGCCAAACTGAGCCGAAGCTGTCAGCGCCAAAGATGCCAGAACCACTGAAAAGATAGTTTTCTTCATCATTGATTAGTTTTTAAAAGATTTAGTAATTACTATAATAATTATATATAATTAATGTGTCAACGCTTCAATTCTAGACTCACTTGACCGCCCACCTGCTTGGTTGCATAGTAGAAAGCAGCGTAGCGAGTACCCATGAAAAGACGACGATAGTCAAAACGCATCTTGTAGTCAGCCGTTCCTATCCGCGTGAAAGTCTTTCCGTCCAAACTGTAGTAGAAGTTAGCCGTATCGCGCTTGCGGCTGAAGTCGTCGAAGTCACCGTCAATGCGGAGATAAATCTTACCCACTTTGCCCTTAGGCAGCTTCACTGTCTCCACCTCTTTCACCTTCACATCGGTGATTTCCTTGGTGTTGTTCGACAAGCTCACATTCTCCTCACTCATGGTTAGACTATACTGACCACCATTTAGTTTAATCGTCAACACACCAGAATCACCATTTAATGCTGCAAAACCTGCACAATCTCCTTCTTTCATCTTACGGGCATCGATGCAGATCGTGTCTGAACAGGTGGGTCCCCATGTGCGCCAAGTGAGTGTGTTACGGGCATCGTAAATGCTCTTGCACACCTGTGAGGTCTTCAGCACCACCCCTTCCCATGAAGTAATCTGGCGATAAGTAGCTGGATCGCGCATAGGCTTTCCGAATTCAGGCTTTTCACCCTTCTGAGGCAGTGGAGCGATATCCGCCTTGATATAATTGTGGTTCCACTGATAATCTTTTTCAATCACGGCATAGGTTGGCTCCTTGTGGCACTCGCAGTCACCGTCGAGTGTCATCACCTCTGGGATGATGCCATCACCCTTGGTGCCCAGCACGGGCCAACCGTCAATCCAAGAACAAGGTTCGATGGTGAGCACACGTCCCACACCATCGCGGTCCTGAAACATCACGCCATACCACTCGCCATGCTTGCCGTCCACGATGGTACCCTGACCGGCAAAGTTGAAACCGCCCAGCTTACTCTTCAGAATCACCTTGGAGTCGTAGGGACCCTCGATGTTCTTACTGCGATAGGCAATCTCTTCTCTACCCGAACCAGGCCATGCGATGCAAAGCAGGTAGTACATGCCATCGTGCTTGACCACGCGGCTGCCCTCATGCAGACCTTGTGGCTTGCCTCTCAATTCGAGTTTCTTGCGGATGCCACCAGGTTTCTCACCTGTCAGGTCTGCATTCAGTTCCACCAGCGTGATGTCGCCACTACCTGAAAATACATACACGCGGTCGTCATCGTCGAAGAACAGCGATGAGTCGTGATAGGCGGGCAAGCGGCTGTGAAGTTTCCAGCCCTTGGCGGGATCGTCCGTCTTGAACACCATGGATTTGTGAGGGTCGTCGTTCGCCACGAAGAGCGCCCAGAACGTGCCCTTATGATAACGCAAAGTGGTTGCCCACTGTCCGCGACCATACACGGTACCTTCCTTCAGGTCATAACGGGGTGTGTCCTTAATCTCATCGAAGAGATAAGACACCGTTTCCCAATGCACCAGATCCTTACTGCGCATGATGGGAGCACCAGGGAACATGTGCATAGTCGTCGTGACCAAATAATAATAGTCACCAACACGAATGATGTCAGGGTCTGGAGCATCAGCCCAGATGAACGGATTTTTCACTTTAATCTTAGTTGATGCCGTCACCTCAGGCAAAGCATCGGGAGTTGTTGTTTGTGCTACGGCAATGGTTGCCATCAGTAAACAGACTGCGGATAGTAATTTTCTCATATGTTGATTAGTTTTGGAATAGCATTTTGTGCAAAGGTACGGAAAAACCTCCGACCTCATTTACAATAGCGTTGCATAATGTTTGGTTTTTGATACATTTATTGCATTTTTGCCGAAAAAAGGGAAGAAAAGTACTTAGTAACACCAAATAAAAAAGTTGAAACATGCGAGAAAACCTATCTCGTAAAAAGTCCGTAACTTTGCAGCAGAAAAATTGATAATAAATAGGTTAGTAAAAAAAGTTTAGTATTCAGATGAGAGACTTCTTCTTCGTGATGAAGGGGAAGTCTTTTTTTGCGCATTGATGGAAACGATGCATAAAAAGGGGAGCAACCAGCACAGTTGCCCCCCTTTGAAGTTGTTATTCAATGATTTTACATCAGTTGATGAAGTAATTCTTGGTCTGACCTTTGTACGTAGCCTTCACGATAGCACGGCCATTAGATACCTTACCAATTTCGAAGGTGACACCTGGATCAGAGGCTGTTGCCTTGATGACAGAATTATCCTTCAATGGTGCGTATGCCTGATAGTTGTTGGCCATCATGAAACCATTGTCGTTAGTTGCAAACATAGGCGCTGTAGGCAGCTTGATTTCCTTGCCATCAACAGTGACAGTGATGGTTGGAACAACAGGAGCTGGTGCACCCATGCCCTTTGCGAAGCTGATTCCATGGAGATCGAAGAGACCCTGTGGACGCTGCTGACCCTGCTGCTGTCTGCCGCCACCAAACTGAGGACGACCCTGTGGCTGTTCTGGCTGCTTGATTTCATCGCCTTCCACCACGAGATAGATGGCGTGCTTGCCAGCAAGTCCCTCGACTGCAGGAACTACACAGTTGACCATGCCTGCTGTCTGAGGAGCTGAAGCAGGAACATCGATCACACCAATTTCCTGTCCCTTCCAAGGATCATCCAACTTAACGTGAATTTTGAAAGCACCCTTACCACTGGGTGTCAGACTGAGATTGATTGTGGTATTGTCGCCCTTCTTCGTACCTGCAAATGCCTTCACACCCTTGGTGTCCTGAGCCAGACCGCCAAAGCCGAAGTACTTGAAGCCGATGATGCCACCATTCTGAATGCCAGCGAGATCCATCGAGTTGTTCCAAACGTCGTGGTTGTCCTGCATCCACTGACCGCTGTTAGGACCATACATGAAACAAGCCAAACCTGCAGAATAGTAAGCGTATGGAGGCAGACCGAAAATCTGGAAGCCCTCAGAAGTAACCTCTGCACCTGTGTAGGTGTTACCGTCACTTGCCTTAGCAGTCCATTCGTTGTTCTTCGCATAAGGATCGTAACCCGTAATCTTCACAACACCACCCTGAGCAACAGGCTTCTTGTCCCATTCAATCTTCACAGGAGCCACCATTGCCTGACGCGCATTGCCGAAGCCACGTGGAGGACGGTGATAGAACACATACCACTGACCATTGATTTCCTGCAAGGAACCGTGTGTGTTGTGACCTGCATTGGTCGTGATCAGCTTAGAACCATCCTCGTTCACCACGACACCACGAGAGTCAACCAACACACCACCTGAACGCCAAGGACCCAGTGGAGAGTCACCAAAGGCATAACGCAGCGCAGAGTTGGTGTTGCCCAGTCCGTATTCCTTACCGCTATAGCCAGAGAACACCATCACGTACTTGTTACCTACCTGACGGATAGAAGATGCCTCGAAGAAGTTGAAGTCGAGTGGGTTCTGACCCTTGTAGAGGGCTTTATACTCGCTACCGGCTCTGTCGAGCAGACGACCATCAGCGCTGCTGGCTGGGATGAATGGGTCAATGGGGTCAGTACCCTGGCGCTTGCTGTACATCGTGTTCTGGTCAAGTTCAACAGCTGTAGAATGCTGGAAACCATAGAACACATACGCACGATAACCCTTGTCGTAGTCAGGATCTTTCTTGTCTGTGATGTTCTCGATGAACACAGATGGGTCGAAGTCAATGAGCGAACCTTCTACACACTGACGACCATCAGGAGTCAGATTGACAGGGGTGAAAGGACCATTAGGACGGTCACCTTTACATACCATTGGAGTACGGCGCCATCCACGAGAGTGAGGATAGAGCCAATAAGTCTTCTTACCTGTTGCCTTGTCCTTCACCTCCACGAGGTCAGGAGCATACATCGTATCCCATCTGCCATCCACATAGTGAGAGAAGATAGGACCTTCATCGCGCCACTGGCTGAGGTCTTCAACAGGTGCAGACCACATGCGCACATCATTACCACAATAAGCGGTGTAAGTCACGTCATGTGAACCAATAATGTAAGCACGATACTTGCCTGGATTGTCTGGGTCTTCGAAAACACGAGGCTCACCGTCTGGCAAGTGCTCCCACAAGGGGAGGTACGGGTTCTGTGCATTCATCGTGAGCGCACAGAACGAGAGAATTGCAAAAAAGATTTTTCTCATTTGTTAGTTTTTTAATAGGATTTTAAGGATTATTTTCTTTTTTAATATATAGTCTATAGAATCTCTATTTTAATGGCTTAAAGCTACGATTTCTCCTGCTTTCACAGGCATCTCATACTCGTACACACCATCATGGGTGCTCACAAGCTTCAGCCCCTTGGCAGTCAAAGTATCTTTACAACGCAAACGGAGTGTTCCATCCTGTTGAGCCTTGATCGTGGCAGTTTTGAGTGTGCCATTTGCCCATGCAACACTCACTTCATAACCGCCACGGGCACGAAGTCCGCTTACACTACCCTCTTTCCATGCATCTGGAAGAGCAGGCAACAAATGGATAGCTGGGCGTTCCGCCGTGATGGGGTCACTCTGCATCAACATCTCAGCAATACCTGCTGTCACACCAAAGTTTCCGTCAATCTGGAAAGGTGGATGTGCATCAAAGAGGTTGGGGAAAGTACGTCCATTGGGATATTCACGTTCACGACCTTCATTAGGTAACAGGCGAAGCATATTGCTGATAATCGTGAAAGCATGATTACCATCAAGCATACGTGCCCAGAAATTAGTCTTCCAGCCAAGACTCCAACCTGTCGCTTGGTCACCACGTTGCTGGAGGGTCACACCAGCCGCCTTCCACAATTCAGGGGTGGCATAAGGAGAAATCTGATTAGATGGATAGAGTCCATAGAGATGGGAGATGTGACGATGCTGGTCACGCGGGTCATCAAGATCTTCACGCCACTCCTGCAACTGTCCGTACTGGCCCACCTTCATAGGTGGAATCATTGGGATGGCTCTCATCAGTTTCTTTTGAAAATCAGCGTCTTCATTCAACACTTGAGCTGCTGCCAATGCCTGTGTAAGTACATCGCGTACAATCTGGTTATCCATTGTACATGCAGCACAAATCGTGGACTGCTTGCCGACACCGCCATGTTCAGGAGAAGTGCTGGGCACAACGAGTAATTCGCCATCACGCTCCACCATGAAATCGAGGTAGAATTCTGCAGCTCCCTTCATCACAGGATAGTACTCACGCAAGAAGTCCTTGTCGAGCGTGTATTGGTAGTGCTCCCACAAATGAGTAGTCAACCAACCGCCACCATTGGGGAACATACCCCATGCGGCACCATCAATAGGACCTGCAATGCGCCAGAGGTCTGTATTGTGATGTGCCACCCAGCCGCGACAACCGTACATCACACGGGCAGTTTCTTTACCTGTTTCACTAAGATCTCTCGTCATAGTGAAAAGTGGTTCAGCCGTCTCAGAGATATTGCACACCTCTGCTGGCCAATAGTTCATCTCCGCATTGATATTGATGGTATATTTGCTGTCCCAAGGGGCATTGCGCTTGTCGTTCCACACACCCTGCAAGTTGGCAGCCTGACCTCCTTTCTGTGAAGAAGAGATAAGCAGGTAACGGCCATAGTTGAAGAGCAGCGCCACCATACCCATATCAGTGCTGTTGTAGAATTTGTCCAAACGCTGGTCAGTAGGCAATTTCTGGTTGTCCGATGAGGTCAACGAGAGTTTTACACGGTTGTATTGCTTCTGATATTCAGCCAGATGACGTTTCAGGAGCTGATCAAACTTCATCGTCTCTGCATTCGCAAGGAACTGCTCGTTCTTCTTGGCGGCATCACCTGAAACATCGTGGTAATTCACGAAATTGGTGGCAGCAGAGATGTAGAGCGTAGCTTCTGTCGCACCTTCCACCTTGATGGTCTCGCCATCCACTTTCACAGTACCATCAGCCTTTACATCTGTGCGGCACTGAGCAGTCAGAGCGGCAGGAATCCCTTCCTGTTCCACACCTTGAATGGTGGCAACGAGGGTCTTACCTTCAGCCTTTACCGTCAATGGGAACTGACACTTGTGCGAAGCTGTGAAACTGAGCGCACCCTTCTTGCTCGCCTTCACATTCACCACCACCACGCCATCAGCCAACGAAGCGATGACACGACGGGTGTATTTCACATTATTATATATATAGGAAGTGGTGTTGACAGCCGTCTGCAAGTCCAGCTCACGCACATAATCTTTCACTTCCTGATGTCCAAACTCCAAATTGAGACTGCCCACCGTCAAGAAACGCATACCATGAGGTCCCTTGATGAATTCCTTGTTGATCAAGTTCTCTGCATCCCTTTCCTTACCATCGAAGATAAGACTGCGCACCTCAGTCAGGTATTGCAAAGAGGTGGTGCTGTTGTTGTTGTGAGGGCCTCCACTCCAGAACGTCTCTTCGTTCAACTGGATTTCCTCAGTTTCTGTACCTCCATAGACCATAGCACCCATGCGTGAGTTGCCCAAGGGCAGGGCTTCGAGCCATACCGTAGCAGGACGGTCATACCACAGCCGCTGGTCGTTGTCAGGTTGCACACTTGCTTTAGCGAAAAGCGAGAAACTCGCAAACAGGAGGGTCATCATGACCCATTGTCCAAAATGATTCATTTTCATGTTTATGTTATTTATATGTTATCTTCTGTACGATTTGCCCAGGGTCGCCAATGATGAACGACAAAGTGTGAAGCTTCTTGTTGCGATCAATCGGCAGTGTCACTACAAAGTCCTTTCTATTTTCAATCACCTGCAACTTCCAGCTCCATCCCCACTCCTCAAACTTGTTCTCACACACCACAGGCTGGCATCCATCCACACTCACACCAAAGCGGTTACTGCGGTCGGTGGCAATAGGCCAGAAAGGAACCACCGACACACATAACGTGATGGAATCGCCATTGGCCATATCATTCGCCAACGCCAAATCAATGTGTGACGAGGAAAGGCTGGCTGGATTCTGTACCTTGTCCAAAGGTTCGCCCAACTGCAATCCCACCCAATCCATACCAATACCTTCAATCAGGCGGAACGGTAACTGCGCCTTCACCTTCTTCAGATTCAGTTTGTTGACAAATTCTGTTCTCTCTTGATTCTTCGGCAAACGGTATGCATTCGTAGGAGCCTTGACCAACTCGGGCATCTGGTGATACTTAGCTGTATAGCCAGGTGGAATCTCCGAGATCATCTGATCCCACTTGCCACCCAACTGCGTGTTGTATTCATGGGTCAAGGCATTGATGCTGTCAAATGCAGCTGTAGCCTCTTGTGCTGCCTCATCGCTACCCGTTTCATGGTTCTTCTGCGCCATCAAGAATTTGCGGTTCATCTGATAAGCCCCCTTCACGGAATAGCCCAACATCTCAAAGAAGGAAGGACGGTACGCCAGTGGCAATGCCTTTTGAATGGCATCCACACGGTCGCTGATGGCCTGATAGTCAGCCAAACGCTGTTGTGCCGTTCCTGTCTCGAAAGAGAAATCCGTATCATGCAATCGGCTGTTCTCGTTGTTGTCCCATTCAAACTCATAGCCCATAAACTCTGGTTTGCGCTGCCAAGCCAGACGGTAGTAATGGTCAAGCACCCACTGGAAATCCTTCTCATACTGCTTGCCATAAACAGAGGCAAGCCATTGTGCCTGATATCGGTTCACATTCTGATAGGAAAATGCATTCAAGTCCCAAGCCATGTCGAAGAATTGCTGCATCTCCACCTCCATCGGCTTGATGTCACCCACATTCAAGAGCCAGTAACGGTCAGCACCTGCATCATACGCCTTCTTCAGTTCCTCGTACATCAGCATAGGTGCTGTCGTGGAAATCCATATATTGTCATGGGGCACTCCCAGATAACTCAAATGGTAATAGACACCACTGCCACCCTTGCGCTGACGTTCTGCCTCGTTCGACACACGCTTCATATACCCAAAGTTGTCATCAGGCCACACCAGCGTGATGTCCTCTGGCACCTGAAGCCCAGCATCATAGATGTCGAGCGTCTCCTTATAGGGCACAAAAATCTGTGGAATCAGTGTGGCACTCTTTTTCTTATGCGTCTCCAGAATCTGACGCTGGTCTGCCATCACCTGTTCCAACGTGCGAGCCCTCACCTTCGGGTCGGTCGAACCCTTCATCGCCTCATCGTGCAGTCCACGCATACCCATCGTGTAGATATTGTCATACTGCGCTGTCTCTCGAATACGATTGTCCAGTTTCTTCCAGATGGTCTCCTTGTTCGTCAGGTAGTTCCACTCGCCATCCCGTTCCTTACTCCATTCCGAAGGAGCGGCATTGTTGAACAACAACGGCTCACAATGACTGGTGGTAATCATGATGCCCCACTCTGCCGCCTTCACCTGACTCTCAGGATGGCTATAGAAAGCCCCCGTACAAGTGTGCATGGCGGGAGCCAACATATTGGCCTTCAGGCGCAGCAGCAGTTCACACACCTTATCGTAAGTCTTCGGGCCAATATCCTTCAATTCCCTTTCGAAGTTCCTCTCTGCCCATGTCTTCAAGCCCCAGTCCTCATCGTTGATGAAGACACCACGATACTTCACCATCGGTTCCTTCGATGTATAGTTCTCTTTATAGTTCAGCGAAGCCTTCTTCTGCACAGGCACATCGGCAAACCAATACCAAGGGCTCACACCTATCCGTTCACTCACATGGAACGCACCATACGCTGCACCCCTCGCATCACTGCCCACCACATAGAGTCTCTTGCCCTTCGTCACAATCTTGAACTGTTCCCATCCACCACGAATGTCCTCCACACCCACTTCGTCAGTAAGTCTCAAATGTTCCAGTCCCTTTACAGTGGCAATCACCACCAGCTGTTCGCCTGCGTAGAAGTCAAGCGCCAGATGAGGATCCGGATTCAGACACGTACTCACGGTCGGACGAACACCCGTCACCCGTTCCACATCCTCTGCGAACACATTCGCCACCTTCTTCACCAAAGCCGCATCGTCTTCCACCAACACCACACGGAACTGCTTCAAATCGACAGCAACAGCCGACACGAAACAGCAAAATATGATCAGTAAAAAGCAACAGATTCTCTTCATCTTGCCACAGGTTAGGTTTTAGTTTGCAAATTTACGCATTTTTTCACAAAACCGACCTACTTTCATGTATCATTTATTTTAGGACTTGTAACATTTAGGCATCCTCTTGGTTGTCCCATCGTCAGAATCCGATTTTTCGTACATTCTTTTGACTCAGACGTTCATTGTCACAATGGCGTATGAGCATTGGAAGCACATCTTCGTTCTGACCATGCAATATGTTGTCAATCGCATAATGACGGGCGATGTTTTCAATCTGGCCTCCACTAAAATCATACTTCGATGCCAATGCGTGAACATCGGTATCTTTGAGATCGGGTATCATCGAATGCCAGATATGAGCACGGGCTTCCTCAGTGGGTTTCTCAAACTTTATCTTGTAGAGGAATCTGCGTTCAAAGGCAGTGTCAAGATTCTGTGTCAGGTTGGTGGTGGCAATCATGATGCCATCCAGCGACTCCATCTCTTGCAGGATGATGTTCTGGATACTGTTCTCCATCTTATCCACAGCACTTTGTGCTCCTTCTTTTCGGATGCCGATGATGGCATCAGCCTCATTGAAAAGTAAGATGGGCGTGATTCCCTTGCCATTGGTATAAGCTCGTTTCACCTGTTCACGATAACGGTCGAACAACGCCTTGATGTTTTTCTCACTCTCGCCCACCCACTTGCTTTTGATTTTGGGCACATCAACGACCATGATGTCCCTGCCTGTCTGGCGAGCCAGTTGATAAGCAGTCTCCGTTTTGCCCGTACCTGGACCGCCATAAAACAGACAAGCAAAACCAGTGCGGAAACCCGTCTGCTGCATCCGTTCACGTATCTCTTTGTATTTCTCAGGCGACAGCAATGATTGGAGTTCTGACACCTGCTGTTGATTCTCCTCCACGTAGAACATCTTCTTCTCCGTCAAGTCTTTGGCCTTGAGCACATCAGCCAACTTCTCCTCTGTCGCGTTGATGTTCATCTCTGCCAAAAGATTACGCTTGGCCTCTTCCGTCAGTTTATAACGCGTATTGTCTGCGATACCATCCTCGCAACGATGTTCAATCAGCTTCTTGGTTATCAACCTATGTTCACCACTGCGCAAGCTGGCTTTGGCTCTGATAAAGGAAGCCTTGTCATCAAACAAATCCTCCAACTGACCAAAACGTATATCATCATCGTCATTATTTATCAGACAATGGCAAAAGAAAGTGACAATCATCCAGTCATTGGTTGCAAGATCATATTCATTCAGTTTATGCACAAAGCCCACCTGTTTGTTCTCTTCGAACAGACTAGACAACTCTTCACGCAACTCGTTCAGAGAAATCGCATCGTCTCGGAAATCCTCAAACCACATGTTGAGCAGTTCGAAAAGCTCACCACAGTCCAATCCTGTGCGTCGAGGCAACTCATACACCTCATTGTGCTTCAGACAACGAATGACAGCTGTAGGGATGTCAAAGTCGTCCTCATCCTTCGCATCACGAAACTTCAGCAGACGACGATGCACCAACGCATCAATGTCACTGGCATAACTCAGCACGCTGATTTTATTTATATCCAAGTATGAAGCCAGATCATCATAATCCACACGGCGCGGCCCTTTCTCCATACAGATGCAGAAGAGCACCGCCTGACGCTCTGTGATGCCATAACTGTCAGCCAGCAATCCAATCTCTGGTGCAGCCTCCAGCATAAACTCATCACTCATTCTTGAGTCTTTTGCCAGTTCCACCACGCGTTCAATAGCCTGCAACAAGGTGGGCAACGACTTCTTGTTCGCCTTTTTCTTTGAAGATGTTTTCTTTTCCATATTGATGACTATTTTTTATGACACATGAATATAAAGACATAAGCAGCCCTCCAGCCCTACGCCACATGGGCGAGGGAAGGCTGGAGAGGTGAGAGATGAAGATTTTTAGTGAGTTGATGGAGAAGACTGTTCGTTTGAATGGGAGATTTGGTGATAAATGTGATGGAAAGGGGTTCTAATGATGGAAGGATGGAAACCCTTTTCTTGTTGAGGAAGTTAAGAATTTGGTTGAACTTCTTGTTGGAATTGGTGGTAATAGTTGTTGTACTCATAATGATATTGTTTTGGTGATTACGAATACAATATAGACACCTTTCAGAAAAAATTCAAAAATCGAGGCAACTTTTTTGTTGCCTCGATGCATGTACTATTAATTGTACCCCACTTCAAAACGGCGTTTGATGTCGAAATACAATTTCTCGATCCCATAGCTGTTTGGCTTGAAGGTGATGCAATCTACTCCATCACGATACCCCTGCATTTTCCTCTCCAACTCTGAATATGGCTCCACACGCTCCATGTATTCATATTCTTGGAATACGTCAATGACACAAAGTGCCGTTTCTGGAGTCTTTCCATCGCCTGTGCTATTGAGAGTCTTCAAAAGAAGCTCTTCTTGAGGTGTGAGCACATCCTCGTCAGATAGTTCTGCCCAATAGTCCATGCTGAACTCGTCAGGAATCTCCCTGTCGGCATAATCCTGGGTGAAGGTATAGCCATACAGGTTCGCTCTCATCGTATCCACATCAATTTTATTGGGGGTCTTGGTCATCAATTCTTTGATGCCCTCGTTGTATTTCCCCTCATATTCAGAGAAATCAACCTTTTTGAATGTCTTGTTATTGCCCATAAGCTATCGTTTTAATGGTTTTGCGATGGTAATATAGTCACATTTAGAGAAAAATTCAAAAACTCTCTTTCTTTTCTCTTGCAAATTATAAATTGTAAAGCAATATGTATAGTATGATGGGGTGAAGAGGAGCGGAGCTGTTGAGAAGGATGCTGCTCTGGTAAGATTCATTCTTGCGATATACCTTGTTGTCGCGATAAGTGAATAGGATGTCAGACTGATAGGATGATGTACCGCTATACATCTTGCCATCGCACCAAGTGGCGAGAACATCGCTTTGGTAAGATGAGCGACCGCGATAAATCTTGCCATCACGCCAAGTCATGATGATGTCGCTGGAGTAAGTGCTATTACCGCGATAGAGGTTTGTACCATCGAAGCGGGCGATGATGTCAGACGTATAGCGCGACTGTCCTCGATACACCTTCCCTTTTTCCACATGACATACAATATCGGAAGCATACGAAGATGTGCCACGATACACCTTCTGAGCAAAGGTCATTGTCATGTTCAGCATGAATAGAATAAGTAATGTTGTTCGTTTCATATCTCAATACATGTATAATCAATAGCTTTTAACAGCCCACTTAGATTTTTTCTACGATACCCTATGCATCGTGAGGTTTTTTAGATTAGTTATCGATTGTAATATAGTCACTTTCCGAGAAAAATTCAAAAAACAAGGCAACTATTTCTAATCTTCCTTCGGCTCCACCACGATACCAAGTTTTCTTGCTTTATCCACAAGACGATCGAAGTCATCCTTTCGCCACATTTTCACACTACGCACATCACCTTCCACGTAGCGTAATTGATGTGCATCGTCCCAATAGAAGTCCCAACTATCACTCTCTGGACAAATGACGTTCCCAAAGTACTTGCTCGATTCCACATCAACGGTGACTTCTTTTTCAAAGTCATAAAAAAGATACTTGAGGAAGCGATTGTGATAGTAGGAATTAAGACTACTGTCGAACTCACCACGCAAATCATCTAATGTTAGTTCCCCAGATGTATTCTGTTCCTGTCGCAGCAGACAATAAGCTTCGAAGATGAGGAATGATGTTTCGCTTTTAGAAGCCGCCTTCTTGTTCAGCCATGGTTCACCTTGTTTGGTGGCGACATAATAACGGGTATTGTCACGATTGCTTACCTTAACAATCTTCTGGACAACGGTCAGTTTTTCTTTGTCATTTTTGAAATGATTGTAAAGAACGATCTTGAAGAGATTCTCGTTGGCATTCCAGAACTGTTCATACAAAGGAAGGTCATCAGGTTCTTCCCTCGTAGGAATACTAAGCAACGATAATGTGTTTTCGGAGAACACAGCATGAAGAGCCGTTTCAAAAGCCTCCGACAGAAACAGCGTTTCCAAATTCTGACTCTCTGTCTCAGCGATAGCCAAAATGGAATAATCCCTTTCTTTTTCTTCATCCCTGTTTGAAGGACAACTTAGATTACGAATATAACCATCTATCAAGACATTAGCCTCAGCGCCAACTCCTTGCACGGAGGTCAATATGGAACAAGGTTGTATAACATGATCGAGCATCTCTTGATATGTGAGATGAATAAAGGATTGCGCCGCCGGACCTTTCTTCACATCGGAAGGAGTGAGATAGACCAATAGTGGTTGACAGAAATTATCATTGCAGACCACATTCTGCAATACGCCCATAGCTCTGTGATAACGTATAGTCTGAGCTTTATCCTGATCATCAGCATTACCTTCCGAACTGTATATCTTGTTTTCAACAACAACAGGCACTGTCCAGTTCTGTTCACGATCCAGTTCATCGGTGAACTTGATACGCAGCAGCATCCAAATGTCAAAGCGATTTTGGTTGCCCTTACTGAACTGACCTTTCTCTGTTTTTTCAACGATAGTATCCAATTCTGCTATCTTATCTTCGGCGAGCCCGACAATAGATTGTTCTGTTTTGACACTATCCACATACAATTGGTAGTTCCCTGCCAACAGATGCTGACGAACGACATCATAATAGCATTTCCATTCATCTTCAGCCTTCGCAGCAACAAGAGCAAGGAATTGTCTCAAAGGCATCTCCTTCAACGAGTGGGATGCACTTGGATTGAGCAACCAAGCTAAGAATGCACTATGTCTGTTCTCACTGCGCTGTACCCCTAAAACGTTGAAGACAGTGCTCTGCATGTAATATGCATTAAGCTTTTGATATTCTGGTAATTTATAAAAGTCCAGAATAAGTTTCTTACAAGTTTCTTGGTTTGCCATATATTCCTTGGTTTATTTGATTATCATTGATGATATAGTAACATTTCGAGAAAAATTCAAATGGCTTTTTCTTTCAATTTCTCCCACACCTTCACCATTGCCCAGGTGTCGAGTTCGCAGTAGCGGAGAAGGGCTTCACGACTGGCAGCTGCCTCTTCTGGCTCCATGAACTGGATGCGAGGGAAAAGCGTCATGGCATTGCCACCATTTTGACAACGCTCATCGAGGTTGTGGTAGTTGAGACTTGGCTCATCGGGGAAGAGGGCTGGCAGCACACTCTTGATAGAGAACGAGCCTCCCATTGCAGGAACGTAGTAGTCACCAGCTCGGAAGGGGTCGATGAGGTCAACGATGTGATCAGCGATATTCAACAGATGCGGAGCAAGGTCGGGAAACAAAGCTGCCAACTCGCGTATGCGCCCGCACTCGAACATCTTATTATATGCTAAGGTGCAGACATCCATAGGAATGTCCTTGCAGAGTTGTTCCGCTAAAGGACGACGAGGGTCGCTGCCGTCGCTTGGAGCCAGGAACTCACGATGCTCATACTTAGCTGTCTCACTCTCCTTGATATGCAGGGAATACTGGAAAGTGATTTGTCCGTAAACCTTTGCCCCATCATACTGTGGCACAGCATCCTGCATCGTCTCGAAGTCGAGAAAATAGAGCGGATAGGTGAGTCTGTCCAAAAACTCTTTGATGCCTTTCGGATTGATGTACTCACGACCAGTCTGCGTTGCCTCTATCTGCATCTGTTGTTTATCGTTAAGCTTTACAGAGGCCAGATCGTCGAAAAGGATTTGCCCATTATGATAATAGTCAAGTGCTTTCTTGAACGACATGCGATAGAGGTCGAAGACGGTCGGTTTGTCCTCCGGAATGCCGTGCTGACGTTTGCAATAGTCGAGGAAGGCACATTTGTAAGGCTTCGCACAATGTTCATTCTCCACCAACTCTTTCATGTCAATGACAGCAAAAAGTTGTTGAAGGTCAAGATCACCCTGTCGCACATAATCGCTGTTCAGACAGACCAGATAAGTGCCCGTCACCTTGACGCCACACTTCTTCAACACCCATTTCTGATAGGCGATGTCGGGAGCATACTTCTCCAACTTCGCCTCATTTCCGTTGAACTCAGGGAAGCTGGTGCTTTTCACCTCGTAGATGTCCCATCCATCACCGTTCTTGCGCAGAAGATCCACAGCACAATAATGTGACTCTCTCCATTTTGTAAACCAAGGCTTATCTGGCGGTAATGTCACATTCTCCACAACATGCTCCCTGTCGTAGGTAAACGATGCCTCGCAGATAGTCTCCACGCCTTCCTGCATCCACTGGCGGGTCTGTTCCACCATCTTTGCGAGGTCAAGACCGCCATCAGGCTTTTCAGCATGAGCTTCCTTGTAATCACCAAAGAGACCCATAGCCAGATCGCCAACTTCATTGCCGCTCTCAAAACGTGCTTCCACACCAGCATCCACTGTTGCCTCTTCAGGTTTGAACACCTTCAGCCACAAGTTCTTGGGGCACTGGCAGAAAGCGGTGTAACGTGATTTTGACAATCCTTTCATATCAATGAATTAGTTTAGATGAATTGTTGATTGGTAATATAGTCACATTTAGAGAAAATTTCAAAAACTCTCTTTCTTTTCTCTTGCAAATTATAAATTGTAAAGCAACATGTATAGTATGATGGGGTGAAGAAGAGCGGAGCTGGTGAGGAGGATACTGCTCTGATAGGATTCATTCTTGCGATAGACCTTGTTGTCGCGATAGGTGAATAGGATGTCAGACTGATAGGATGATGTACCGCTATACATCTTGCCATCGCGCCAGGTAGCGAGAACATCGCTTTGGTAAGATGAGCGACCGCGATAAATCTTGCCATCACGCCAAGTCATGATGATGTCACTGGAGTAAGTGCTATTACCGCGATAGAGGTTTGTGCCATCGAAGCGAGCGATGATGTCAGATGTATAGCGCGACTGTCCGCGATACACCTTCCCCTTTTCCACATTACACACGATATCGGAAGCATACGAAGATGTGCCACGATACACCTTCTGAGCAAAAATCATAGTCATGTTCAGCATGAATAGAATAAGTAATATGGTTCGTATCATAACTCGATGTGCATGCACTTATTATCTTCGCTTAAACCAACCGAACCCACCTGATGAGGAAGCATAGACATGACCGTCAGAGGTGGTAGCAATCAACTCGTTCCCCATGTCTTGGATGTCAACGAAATTCCTTTCTGAACTATTCCGCATTGACCAAGACCTACCCGAAGATTTAGAGAAATAAATTCCTTTATCTGAACAAAGGATGATCTCTCCCTTATGCAATGTCAGTGCACGTACATTTCCCATACTCGAGCAATTGTAGCGCATAAACCAAGAGAATCCCCTCGAATTTGAAGATTCAATAGCGGATGTTGATGGATTATATCGGATCATCTCAGACCCATTTGAAACCATTAATGACATAACACTACTGTCCCGTTAAAGTGGACTAATCGTTCTTTGAAATCGCTGAAATTAAGTCATTTACGAGTAGTTTTAGGGGTGCACGGATTTGAATTTGTACCTTTGCAGCCAAATTGAATGGCTGCAAGATGAACAAAGACAAATACGTATTCGCCCAATTGCTAGAGTATTTAGA
>CADCIO010000031.1:1163-36787 GCA_902801475.1 uncultured Bacteroidales bacterium | reverse complement strand
GACGGCAACGTGCTCAAGCGCGTGACCAGCTCCGACAGCGGCGACATCGAGGATGGCGAGGACGAGAACGAGGGTGGTGAGAACAACGGCAACACTGGCAACAACGGTGGCAACAACGGCGGCGGCGGTGGCACGCTGGTGGACGACCCTGATGGAGATTAAGGGAGTTGACAATTGAGGGGCAAGGGGCGAGGAGAGAGGGGCGAGGTGAGAGGGGCGAGGGGCGAGGAGCAAGGAGCAAGGAGCGAGAGGATACCTTGCACGTTAGGAACTCAACACTAAACTAACCTCTTGCCCCTTGCCCCTTGGAACAATGAGTGATGAAAAATGAAAAGTTCCTCTTTTCTTTTGTTTGTGCTGCGGGATTTAGGTATTTCTCTCACGTAATTGTACCGTTGAGCTTCGCTCGGAGGTAGGATGCACCTCAACAATAAAAATAAAAACCGTTTTATTTTGTATTGTGTTCGGCTTTCACTACCTTTGCAAAATAATTAAAAACAGAATAATATGAAAAAGGCATTTTTGATGTTGGTTGCCTCGGCTGTTGCAGTGTTGATGCTCAGTGGCATGACGGCTTGCAAGGAAGTGGCGAAGTCGGTGAATGGCACTTCGTCGGATAGTGATTCTGTGGCACAGGAATTGCCACGTACGTTGGACAATGCACTTAAGCCGGAGGGAAATGTCACCACGTGGCTGGTGGCAGGATTTCTGGAAGACGGTGGTTGCAAGTTGTTTATTGTGGATGGCGATGAGAGCCGATTCGTGCAGGACAATCTCGGTGACACCGACACCATCTATGTGCTCCGTCTGGTCAGTTACAAGCAAACCAAGGAGGAGAATGAAGCGCTGGAAGATGGCGGTACCTTTAAGGAGATTGAGGGCGATATGGTGGTGGATGCCTACGACCCTGCCACGAAGGCATTTGCAGGTCGCTACGAGGGTCAATACACCAGTGGTGGTGAATATGACAAGTCGGGCGAACTCCTGCATTGTGGGGAGACATACGCGGGTACTTTCACGAAAGCTGACGGCGAGAAGGAGGAGTTCTCTTACTACGGCGATTGACGGGGGAGATGGAACTGATGACCCGCATAGACATTCCTGCATCGGAATGGAAGATTGCTGCTGGTGAGAAGGTGCTGCTGGTGGGTTCGTGCTTTGCTGACGAGATAGGGGAGAAGATGGTGCGAGGCGGCTTTGAGGCGATGGTGAATCCCTTTGGTACACTCTACAATCCTGCGAGCATCGCTGCAAGTTTGTTGAGAAGCATCAGTGAGAAAGAATATACTGCCGATTCCGTAGAACTGATTCAGAGTGAATCAGATGGGATGTGGCATTCGTGGATGCATCATAGCAGTTTCTCCTCACTCGATGTGGCAACACTTGTCGAAAGAATCAACGGCACCACCCATTGTGTGGCTGATTTCCTGCGGGAGGCAGATGTGCTGATTGTCACGATGGGCACAGCCATCATCTATCGGTTGAAGGAGACGGGCATGTTGGTGGCCAATTGCCACAAACAGTTAGACAGCCTTTTTGTGAGGGAACGATTGAATTCTTATGACATCGTTGACCAGTGGGAGATGCTCCTGCAACTGTTGGAGAGCGTGAATCCGAAGTTGAAGGTCATCTTCACCGTTAGTCCGATTCGTCATAAGCGTGATGGATACCATGTGAACCAGGTCTCGAAGGGGATTTTGCTCCAAGGGGTAGATGAAATCGTCAATGGTAAATCGTCAAATAGTCAATGCTTTTACTTTCCCTCCTATGAAATTATGATGGATGAACTGCGCGACTACCGCTTCTATGCAGATGATATGATACATCCATCGGAAAAGGCGGTTGAGTATATCTGGCAACGATTCCAAGACACTTACTTTGATAACAAAACAAAAGATGCTGTGGCAAAGGCAACAAAAGAGTGGGCACGACACCAGCATCGCCAAATAGTAAATAGTAAATTGTCAAATAGTAAATGACATACACGATTGATGAAATTGCGCAAGTCATTGGCGCAGAGAGAAAAGGGACGACAGAGGCGAAGATCAATTGGCTGCTCATTGACAGCCGAAGCCTTTGTTTCCCGGAGGAGACGCTCTTCTTCGCATTGAAAACGGAGAAGAACGATGGACATAAGTATATAGAGGAGTTGTACAGGAGAGGTGTGCGCAACTTCGTGGTGGAGAGCCTTCCCATTCAAGGGACGAAGGACTGTAACTTTTTGATGGTGAAGTCACCTTTGAAGGCTTTGCAGGATCTGGCAGCTTATCATCGCAGTCAGTTGGACATCCCCGTGATTGGCATTACGGGCTCAAACGGAAAGACGACAGTGAAGGAGTGGCTGTACCAGTTACTTTCACCCGATTTCAATGTGTGCCGTTCACCTCGCAGTTACAACAGCCAGGTGGGTGTGCCGTTGAGTGTGTGGCTCATTAATCCCCATAACGACCTTGCCATCATCGAGGCAGGTATCTCGCAGTCGGGCGAGATGGCGAAGCTGGAACGCATCGTCAAACCCACTATCGGTGTGATGACCAATTTGGGTGCGGCGCATCAGGAGAACTTTATGAGTTATGGCATCAAGTGTGCTGAGAAGATGCAACTCTTCAAGGACTGCAAGACGTTGGTGCTCAATTCGAAAGATGCGACCATCCTGCAATGTGCGGAAACCTTGCCTGAGCGTGTGAAGCGCGTCAGCTTACAGGTGCGACAGGTGGAGAAGGACAACGATCATGCCACGATATGGTTTGAACATGAGGGACAGATTGGTCAATACACCATCCCCTTCATTGATGATGCCTCCATCGAGAACTCCATCACGTGTTTCTCGACAGCGTTGACCGTGTTCACGGGCGACATCCGTGTGCTTTGTGAACGCATGAGCCGGTTGGAACAGGTGGCGATGCGTCTGGAGGTGAAGGATGGCAAGAATGGATGTACGCTGATCAACGATTCCTATAACTCTGATGTGCAGTCACTTGACATCGCGCTTGACTTCATGAGCCGTCGTCCTGAGACGAAGAAACAGCATCGGACGCTGATTCTGAGTGATATCCTTCAGAGTGGAGAAACACCACGTAGCCTCTATTCGCGTGTGGCACAGATGGCTGCCTCGCGTGGCATTGAGAAGGTGATTGGTGTGGGCGAGGAGCTCACAGCTTGTGAGGGCTATTTCCCGATGGAGCATTATATGTTCCGCACGACTGACGCCCTGATTCATAGCGAGGTGTTTGAGCGGTTGCGCAATGAGTTCATCCTCATCAAGGGTGCCCGTCAGTTCCGGTTCGACAAGGTGAGCGACCTCCTGACGCTGAAAGTGCATCAGACCATCCTTGAGGTGAATCTCAATGCCCTTGTCAACAATGTGCGCTATTATCGCCGTTTCATGAAACCTGAGACAAAGATGGTGTGTATGGTGAAGGCGAGCGGTTATGGTGTGGGTTCGTTGGAGACGAGCAAGACCTTGCAGGACAATGGTGTGGATTACCTGGCTGTGGCTGTGGCTGATGAGGGTGCCGACCTTCGTGAGGCGGGCATCACTGCCAACATCATGATCATGAATCCGGAAACCACCTCGTTCAAGATGCTGTTCGACTATAGTTTGGAACCCGAGGTGTTCAGTTTCGACCTGCTTGAACAACTGATTTATGCTGCTGAGAAGGAGGGCATCACCAACTTCCCCATCCATATCAAGCTCGATACGGGCATGCATCGCCTGGGCTTCAATCCGGAGAAGGATATGCCGCGTCTCATCGAACGTCTGAGCCGTCAGACGGCACTGGTTCCTTGCTCTGTGTTCAGTCATTTCGTAGGTAGCGATGGTGACGAGTTCGATGCGTTCTCTCATCGTCAGTTTGACCTCTTCGACCGAGCCAGCCGTCAGTTGCAGGCAGCTTATTCCCATAAGATCATTCGCCACATCTGCAATTCCGCAGGTATCGAGCACTTCCCGGAATACCACCTTGATATGGTGCGTCTGGGTTTGGGATTGTATGGCATCAATGCCCGCAACAACCATATATTAAATAATGTGGCGACGCTCAAGACTACCATCTTGCAGATTCGCGATGTGCCTAAGGGAGACAGCATCGGCTATTCGCGCCGTACCGTCCTCGACCGTGACAGCCGCATCGCTGCCATTCCTATCGGTTATGCCGACGGACTCAATCGCCACCTCGGCAATCGGGGTTGCTACTGCCTGGTGAATGGTCAGAAAGCCGACTATGTGGGCAACATCTGCATGGATGTCTGCATGCTTGATGTGACGGGCATCGACTGCAAGGAGGGCGACCAAGTGGAAATCTTTGGCGACAACTTGCCGGTCACAGTACTGAGCGATGCGCTGGGAACCATCCCATACGAGGTGCTCACAGGCATCAGCAATCGTGTTCAACGGATTTATATACAGGAGTGAATGAGAAAGTTACTTGTACTTATATTTTTGGTCATTTGTCAACTGTCAACTGTCAACTGTCTTGCCCAGCGAATGATTTGCCGATCCAGCCGATTCTACGTCGAGGATCAGGCGCTTCCTCAGCGTGTGGACCCGATACTTCAGGATAGCTGGTATCAGGACACCCCTAATAATAATATGTGTCCGCTGGACAAGGATGGCAAGCGCTGCTTGGTGGGTTGTGTGGCCACTGCGATGACGCAGGTGATGCACTATTGGGAGTGGCCAAGAAAGGGAACGGGTTCTTATGAATATGTGGATGTCAAGGGTTGCGGACAAAAGCTTTCTGCGAACTTTGGCGAACATTCCTACGACTGGCCGAATATCTTGGATCATTACAAAGAAGGACAATACATCTCAGCCCAAGCCGATGCCATCGCCCTGTTGAGCAGCGATTGTGGCATCGCCGTCAATATGATATATGGGGCAGTAACGAGTGGAACTCGTTCCGTTTATCAGCCCATCGCCTTAGCGAATTATTTTGACTACGACAGAGGCATTCAGATGCTTTTCCGTGACTTCTATTCGTTGGAGGAGATCACCCTGATCCTGAAGAAGGAATTGGCGGCGGGTCGTCCTGTGCTGGCTGCTGGTGGCAACAATGTGAGAAGTCACGCTTTCGTGATAGACGGCTACGATGAGAACGACTGGTTCCATCTGCATGTGGGTAATCCCGATAATGAGGAAGACGGATGGTCGTATCTGCCTTATATGGTTCCTGACCACCCCACGTGGTATGACAAGGACAGTCCAGAGAATGGCATGAATCTTCTGCAGATTTTCACGATTGGTGTGATGCCTTCTGCCGATGGTCGCGCCACAGGTATCGAACGGCACAACTTCGCCTTTCAGTATATCAATGCCGTGAAGGAAGAAGAGAATTCACGTCCTGTCTATCCTCGCAAGAATGTGTCGGTCACCGTTCATGACCTCTCCAATGTGGGTTGGAATCTTCTGGGTGATTCTGTGGCCATCATGCTGAAACAGGACGGTGATTTGGTGTGTCCGCTCTATGTCTATGACCACGAATTCCAGTTGGAAGAGGTGGAGGACACCACCTATACCGACACCTTGCAAATAGCTTTCCCCGCCGAGGTGAAGGATGGGGTTTATACGATGGTGCCGATGTATCGTGACAACGCGCTCGACGGAGGGAAGGAGTGGCGAGAGGCACGCACCACGACCGGCAGACCTAACTATCTGATTGCCCAAGTGACTGGGGAGAACGTGACGCTCAGCAGCGACACCGCTTCCATTGCCTATCTGACATTGGAGGACTACGACTTCCCCGACTACATGATACACAACACCAATCCAGAGTTCAGCCTTACCTTCAAGAACCATAATGCGGAGATGGCTGGTTACTTCTACCTGAGACTGGAAGATGTGAATAACCCTGACAGGATTTTCACGATGCAAAAGCAGGGTCTGACCCTTGCTAAGGATGAGGTGAGCACCAGAACATTCAAGAAGAGCAAGATCTATATACCTAATTTGGGGACGTACCGTCTGCGCATCTTTTACCAAAATGATCTTTTTGCCGATTACTTGTATGAGTTCGTGCTTCCCAAAGACATCATCATCACCATCCTTTCTGGTGATGAATGGGAAATAGCGGAGAGGTGATAGAGGTAAGAAGTAAGAGGTAAGAGGTGAGAGGTTAGAATTGGAAATAGATGAATTGCACCTTTTCTCCGCCCAACATGATGGTCGCGAAAAAGACGATCAGATAACATGCCATTCGAATCCATTGAGAGGATTGCCATCCTTGATTTTTCCATTGGAAGGGGTGTGTAGCCCCTTTCATCAACCATTCGGTGATAACAAGCAAAGCAATCAACAGCAGCGGCATCTTGCTGCATTCAGGGGCTGCCATCCAGTTCGGATTGAACATGTGGCTGAGGTAACCCCATGCCATTCCCACATCTTCGGCTCTGAAGAACACCCAACCGATGAGCACCGCGATGAAGGTGATGTATTTCACGGGCAGTTTGTACACCAGCGCATGATAAGCGCCCCAAAGGACGAACGTCCAGTTGCTGCCGTGCCATAGACCGCTGAGCAGGAATACGGTCAGGATGTTCAGTTCCCTTCTGAGCTTCCCCTTCCGATTACCGCCTAACGGGATGTAAACATAGTCCTTGAACCACCCCATGAGTGTGATGTGCCACCTGCGCCAGAAGTCCTGCATCGAAGTGGCAAAGTAGGGTTTGTTGAAGTTTTGCGAGATGTTGATGCCAAACAGCTTGGCTGAGCCTACCGCCATATCGCTGTAACCCGAGAAGTCTCCGTAGATTTGGAAGGTGAAATAGAGGGCGCCCAACCAGAGTGTGGGCAGACTGAGCGTAGCATAGTTGGAGAAGATGTAATCGACCTGTGCTGCACAATTGTCGGCAATCAGCATTTTCTTCACCAGTCCCCACAGGATGAGTCGCAGTCCTTCAGTCGCTTGGGTGTGGTCAAACCGACGTTGGCTACTGAATTGCGGCAACAGGTTCTTCCCTCGTTCGATGGGACCAGCCACAAGTTGTGGGAAAAAGCAGATGAACGTCAGGAATTGCAGGATGGAACGGGTGGGTTCAATCTCTCTCCTGTAGCAGTCAATCACGTAAGCAGACAACTGGAAGGTGTAGAAACTGATGCCCACAGGCAGGATGATGTGTAGGGTGGGCATATCAGCATGAAATCCCCACAGGCTCATGAGTGCGGCGAGGTTATCGGCAAAGAAGTTGAAGTACTTGAACACGCCCAGCACGCCAAAGTTCAGCATCAGCGACAGGATCATCCACACCTTCCGCTTTCTCGCTCTCTGCATCTGGTGGATGAAGAGGTAGTTGAGCAGGCAGGTACCTACCATCAGTCCCAGACAGGGCACACTCCACCAACCATAAAACACCATGCTGGCCAGCAGAACCACCCAGTTCTGTGCCTTCACCCCTCTTGCCGCCCAGTACAGGGCGAAGACCATCGGAAGGAAAAGTAAATATGTCAGCGTGTTGAACAACATGGTGTTATGGACAATTTGACGATGGAAGATTGAGCATTTCAGCCAAGACAGCCTTGGTCAGTTTTTGGGCTCCTTCGTGGTTGAGGTGGTCTGAATCATAAAAGTCGTCGGAGGTGAAGCGTGGGTCGGCCTCCCAATCAAGATAGTTCACGGTCGGATAGTCGTGCAGCCACCTGTTCAGTACTTGGGTGTTGATGTTTCGCTGTCGTGGGTCTTCGTACGTCCTGAATGTCTCAGACACGGGTGTGTTCAGCAGGATGACCTTGATGTGGTGCTTTTGACAATAGTCGAAGATGTCACGTAGGATACCTTCATTCATGCTGACAATGTCAGTATCGTGGTGAGTGTTCGCTTCAGCTCTGTTCTTTCCGTCATCCCAATCCTGCGGACGTGCCTCTTTCGTGTATTCCGTTGCCCATCCGAGGTGGTCCCAGTGATTCCTTCCTGGGGTGAAAAGACTGCGTAGCTTTTCTGTGACCAATGGCATATACATCACTTCAAAACCATACCAACTCAAGCGGGGATGAATGTCACAATCCATGTAGATGCGATAGCGCATCGCTTGGAATTCTTCTTTGGGTGTGCTTTCAAAGTCTTCCCACAGGAGGGAATAGTCGAAGTTCAAGATGATGGTCTTGAGTTCTTTCATCGGATAGTGCTGCAGGAGATACTGGTCGTAGCGATACGTCTGCGACTGCTGTGCCAACGAGAACGCCCCTTCTCCCAGCAGGTCAGGACGGATGCCATAGAGGTTATGGCTGTTGCCCAGTACGAGCGTCTTCACCTCATTGGAGTGCTGCAACATCCATTGGTGCTTATCGCGAGCGATGTTAGGCATGCTTTCCACATACACCTCCATCGCTGTCAATATCGCCAACAACGCCAAGGTGAAACATCCTATTTTGACCAGAAAGGATTTCATTTCTTCAAGGTGGCGTAATAGCCCAATTTATAGAGGGAGAAGAAAAGGAGCAGGGGATGTGTGGAGAGCAGATTCCGTTTGAGCAGACCGCCAAACAAGGCGTGGAAGGCTCTGACTGCTCCACCCAGATGCCACTTGCAGAGTCGTTGGTATGCCCTTCCCACATAGCTGTGCTGTTCCATCCGTCCACCCAGCGCCTTCAGCGTGCGCAGGGCTTGTTCGCTCTTCTCAAGGAATCGTTCGTTGGTGTCCAGTCCCGTATGGATGAGTGGATTGTCGATGTGCAGGATGCTGATGCCCCGTTTCTTCAGTTCTACACCAAAGAGAGCATCCTCATATCCATAACTGCGGCAATTTTTGTCGAATAGGATGCAGAGGAAGGTGGAACGTCGCATCATGAAATTGAAAGTGGTGAACTTGCTGTACGGTTGCAGACTCCGTTCTGCCGCACTGCGATGACCGTCCGCCTCCTTCTCATACTTGAAACGCAAGGAACGGTGAGGATCGTAGTTCTCCTGCTGGTGCAGCAAGCCGCCCACCACCACGTCTGCCTTCCCGATATGCTGATAATAGGTGGCAAGAAAATCCTCCTTTTCCACCTTCGCATCGCTGTCGATGAAGATGATCCAGCCGTATGCCGCCTCCCGTGCCAGCAGGTTACGGATATTGGCAGGTCCCACATTCTCCTTGTTGACGATATGTCGGCAATGGCTCAGTTCCGTGATTTTGTGGTTGGCAATGATGTTCACTTGTGAACGACTTCCATCCTCTGCCACCAGTATCTCATAGGGAATGCCCAAGCCCTCTGCCTGCTCGTGCAGGTCAGCCACCAACTGATAACAGGTGTAGTCACGTGTGGGAATAAGGATGGACAGCATACCGTCAGAATTTGGATGCAAAGGTAGCACAAACCCCAGACAGTACAAAATAAAATGGCTTTTATTTCCATTTCTGTTGCGGATGTGGATCACTTGTCGGTTCTTCTCTTCTTGAGGTACCACATGACACCGTACACCAATAGCGCAATTAACAGCACATAGCACACAATGGCAACAGGACTTAACCATGCAGGAGGCAGAATGGTGATGCGCAGTTTTGCCACATCGCCGTTCCACACCTCTGGGTTGAAGCTGGCCTGAATTTCCAAGTCATAAGTGCCTACTGCCAGGTTGGTCAGTTGCAACATGTCTGCACGACGATTGAGCACCCATGGTTCATCTGGATTGAGGCGATACCTGTACCATACGTTGACGCCATGCTGGAAGACAGGTGTGGCATAGTTGATGGCGAACGTGTTTTGGCTATACTTCAAGGTCAATTTCTTGGTTGTGTAGAGGGTCTGCTTTAGAATGTCGGTGCTGTCGCCAGGAAGGATGAACCTGCCATTCATGTAGAGATTCAGGATATAAGGAGTCAGATGTTCTTCTGACGCATTATACATATTGGAATCAAAACTCACCAGACCCTTATAGGTGCCCACATACACCCTGCCGCTCTTGCCAATATAGCCCGCAGAATAGTTCACGTAATCCGACGGCAGACCATTGTCAGTCGTGAAGTGGCGGAGCGACCCATTATCGATGTTGTAACTGTAAAGTCCGTCGAACGTGTTCAGCCACAAGTTGTGTTTGTCATCTTCCATGATGTTGTTGACGGACTCCTGTGTCAAATGTTTCGACACTGTCAGCTGTCTCGTCTTCCCACTTCGGGCATCGTAACCCATCAAGCCGCGATTGTCGGTGCCCACCCAGTAGTAGCCCCTCGAGTCCTCATACACTACTGTCGTGCAGGCATAGCTGAAGGAAGTCCGTTCAGCTTTCCACTGCCCCTTGTGCTGTTGGGTACCCCACATGTCCTTATTCTGATGGATGCGCCATAAGCCTCTGTCGAAGGTCGCCACCCACACCTCGCCATGTCGGTCAGCATGCAGATGGTGTGCATACGTGTTAGCCAGTTCGGGCATCAGGTCGAACGAACCCTTCTGTTCGTCAAAGATGAACACACCTTGCCACGAACCAACAAAGATGGTGCCGTTCTGCTGGCACATGCTGACGCCGCCCAGCGCAAAGCCCTTGTCCTGCTCGTTTGTCTTCGTGTAGTGGCGCTTTAACTGACGGCTCTTTGTGTCCACCACATAGATGCCATTACTGATGGTCAGCACCCACAAGTCATCGCCCACCATCATCAAACTCTGTACATTAAAGGGGACAGACTCCCCGCCCCAAGCCACATCGGCCACTTGCAATCTGCCCTCCTGGCGGTTCAGTTCATACAGTCCACCATCCTCGGTGCCAACCCACAACTGACCCTGCGAATCCTCACACATCTCGCGCACCACGTCTACATCATGACTCTCACTCTCAGGCGTAAACGTGTTGAAGTTCTGCGATGAGATGCTGATGCGGTTGATGCCACCAAAGAACGTGCCAGCCCACACACCACGTTCCCTGTCCACAAAGAGCGAGTGGACTGCATTGCCCGACAGTGAGTTGGAAGATATGTTAGACTGACAAAGACTGGTCATACTGCCATCTTGCGTGTGATAAATCACAATGCCATGCTCCGTACCAATCCACAGCGCCTCCCCATCAGGAGTGATAGACGTGTGGGCAATGATGGGAACGCCTTTATCGTCATGCGAGAAGAGCAACTTAGACGTGTGCGTTTTCAGGCTGAACTGATAAACTCCCTCTGAGCTTGTCACCAATGCCAGCAAACCGTTCTTCATCTCTGTGATGCTCTCGATTCTGCCAAACCTATCCTGACCCTCAGGCTTGGCCGCATAGGAATGGATTCGTTTCTTCTTCGGATCATAGCTGTACAGCACACCTTGTTTGTCGCCCATCCACACTTTGCCATCGTGGGCCACCGTCAGGCAACACGGCATCAACAGCTCGTTGCCAACCCTCTCCGCCGTCTTCTTCTTCACATCCACCACATACACGCGGCTGTCCACCAATGCCCAAAGCCGTCCCTCATAGTCAACACGAAGTTGGGAGATGTTAGCATTCTTTGGCAATCCCTTGACGTGGAACGGATCCAGACTCTCCGTAGTGATGTTGAACATGTAGATACCACGCTTTGTGCCCACCCAAATGGAGGCGTCGGGTGCCACCTGAATGTCGGTGACACGGCAGAAGAAACCACCCATCCCGTCTGGGTCAGGAATGGGATATAAGTGAGCATGACGACCATCGAACACAATCACGCCATTCGTCGTTCCAATCCACATGAATCCATTGACTTGAGCGAAGCACACCCTACTGCGCACTCTCAAGTCATCCGCCTTTCCGAAATTCTTGATGTGATACTCTTCCTGTGCCGATACACTTATTCCACACAGAACCATCAAAAACAAAAAAAGAATCTTTTTCATCTAGTTATCGATATATGAATGATTCGTCAATCACTTCTTTTCATTATGCCATTCTTTTGGCAAATCTACGTAAAAAGTATTAAAAAACACCCTACATTTTACAACTAATCCAACAATTGCTTTCATTTTCTTCTATTTTCTTGACATTTTGTCAATAATATATGTATTTACAGACAATACATGTGTCATGAATGTCATTGGTCATGAGTGTCATTAACGATTTCTGATTGAGAGGGTGTTTTTCAGCCCATAATAAATATTATTTTATAATATATATTATGACGGTGAATGCATCCGAAAATCCTTAATGACACTCTTGACACGTGACACTCTTGACACACCATGCAGGATGGAAGTGCATTTTTTTTGAAAAAAAGTGAGGATTTATTCGTAGACTGCAATGTGGATGTTGTATCTTTGCATCGTCAAATCTGAGAGAAGAAATAGCGCGCTAACTAAAGAAAAAAAATCCCCCAGTTGACCCACAAAAAACTAACAAACTAACCACCTAACTAACTACCTAACAAACTACCTAACAAACTACCTAACAAACTACCTAACAAACCAACCTAACCAACCAACCAACTAACCAACTAAAATCAAACAACTATGGCACTGAAAGTAAAAGCTTTTCCAGCAACTACACGATTCAACATCTAATGGATGTTAAAAGAAGGGGGTGATGTTTGGATAATCCGAGAAAAGGGTGTTACTTTGTGCCGTCATAACATAAATTAGTGTTGAATATGATGAAATTGACGGTAAAAGAAGAGGAGGTGATGGAGAAGATATGGCAGTTGGGTGAGTGTACGCCTCGTGATGTGCTGGCGCTCTATGAGGAGCCGCAGCCGCTGATCACCTCCATCTCGAACACGTTTCAGGCTTTGGAACGGAAGGGTTTTCTCACGCATCGTTCCCAGGGACGGGGGTATGTCTATATCCCTGCTGTGGAGCAGAAGGAATATGGGAAGTTGAAGATCAGTTCGTTTGTGGACAAGTACTTCACGGGCGATTATCTCAGTGTGGTGTCGGAGTTTGTGCATGAGGAAAAGCTGAGTGAAGCCGAACTGTTGCGTTTTTTGGCAGATTTGATGAACAGTAATCAGGAATCGTCATGATGGCAGAGTTTTTCATTTACATCCTGAAATGGGCTGTGACGCTCACCTTGCTCTATTCGTTTTACGGCCTTTGGTTGCGTCGAGAGACCTTCCACACGCTGAACCGTATGGTGCTGCTCGGCATCCTTGTGATGAGTGTGCTGCTTCCTGCCTTTCATGTTACCACCACCCAATCCACGGTGCTGAATCAGGGAGTGGAGCGTGTCGAGGTGCTGGTGCTGGAAGAAGATGCCTATGCGGCTATGCCGAGTTCTGAGGAGGTGAGGGAGGTGCCTGCACCCCGTTTCTCGTGGATTCGCCTGACATTCATCATTTATATCATAGGAATGTTGGTGTGTTGGTTGCACTACTTTTATCTGCTTGGGCGATTCCGTCTGCTTGTTGGTCGTGCCAAGCGTCTCCCTGCGTCGGACGTGCCGGCTTGGGTGCATGTGGCAATCAGTCCTGACGTGAAGAACTCGTGCAGCTGGTTCCGTTGGATTGTCCTGTCTCCTGCTGATGCACACGATGCCAGAGCCACCATCCTGACACACGAACTGGCTCACATCCGAAGAGGGCACTCATGGGACAAGCTGCTGTGTGAATGTACCTGCCGCATGCTTTGGTTCCTTCCCTTCGTTTGGATGCTCCGACAAGATTTGGCGGATGTGCACGAATTTGAAGCCGACCGCGCCGTGCTCGATACGGGTGTCAACCTCAAGGAATACAATGAGCTCATTATAAGAAAGGCCGTTCGCTCGGGACTGCAGCCTGTGGTGAACGCATTCAACGAAAGTAAAACTAAAAAACGTATGATGATGATGTTCAAAAAGAAATCAACCAAACTGGCGGCGCTCAAGGTGCTTTACCTCTTGCCGCTCACCGCCTTTGCCATTACCGCCTTTGCCAAGCCACAGCTGGTGGAAGAGGTGGAGGAGGCCATCACGCAGGCTCCGCTCGACATCTTTCCCCAAGAGGAAGAGGTGGTGCCGGATGTGCCCGTAGGGACTGCCTACACACAGCCGTTGACCCTAGCTGCTGACTCCATCCATCAGGAAGTGACCAACATCTTGCTGGTCATTGACCGCATTCCTGTCAATCTCGACCAACAAGGGAACCTCATCCCCCTTTATGTGGGGCAACAAGAACCTGTCACACTTGCCGCTCTTCGAGGCTGGGATGCTGATAAGTATGCCGAGATCGCCAATGTCGATACGACCAACATGGCGTCCATCACCATTCTGAAAGATGCGGCAGCCAACGCCATCTGGGGAGAGAAGGGCAGAAATGGTGTCGTTGAGATCATGACCAAAGACGACAAAGCGTATTCTCAGGAACTGAGGGCTGGCGACGTGATTTCTGGAAGGGTGTGGACGGAAGAAGACGTGGAGGATTACGTCGCCATCGAGAACGCTAAAGTGTGTGAAGTGACAGAACAGGGTACGGTGGTCGGACAGCCTGTCACCACTGACGAGAATGGTGAATTCAGACTGCGCATCGCTAATCCTGCCCATAAGATTCGTATCGCCCATGCAGGTTACAGCAATGTCCTCGCCTCCATCCGCAAACGCTATTCCTACTACCAGATCTACCCGACGGACTACTTCTCTGTCAAGGCTGGTGACATCGTGACAGGCGAGGTGATCGACTATCCGACCCCTATCGCCGATGTCTATATCGCAGAGATAGATGGAGTGGGCAATGCTGTCAACTACACCAAAACCGACGCGTCTGGCAAGTTCTCGCTACGTATCGCTGATCCCACCCACCGACTCGAATGCAGGAAAGACAACTATACCACCGAGACGGTCGTCGTCCACAAGGGCAACAACCGCATCCGCATGAACGTTCTCTGTTCCCAATCTGTGCGCTAAATTCGTTTTTCATTTTGCAGTTTCATAAATACTTCGTACCTTTGCCCCACATATCGCATAGCTCATGAACATCCTCCTTTCATTCATCATACCTGCTTACAATGCCGAGCCTTACCTGAGGGAATGTCTCGACAGCATCAGCCGTCTGAACATGCGGGGTAGGGGGTATGAGGTTATTGTCGTGAATGACGGTTCGACGGATGGAACGGCGGCGCTGCTGGAGGCGTATGGTCGTGAACATGTGGAGGTGACGGTGATCTCGCAGGAGAACAGGGGGCTGAGTGCGGCTCGCAATGCGGGGATGCGTGGGGCAAAGGGGAAGTATGTGTGCTTTGTCGATGCGGACGACCATCTCTTTGCGGCACAGGCTCCGTTGGATGTGCTGGAGGGTGAGGAAGTGGACATCGTGGGGGTGAATGTGTTGCAGAAGGACAGGCAGGGAAAGCGGATGCCGTATCGTCGGTATGTGCCTGAATATAACAAACTGTATGAGCCTGCCCGCAAGTTCATGCAGGGACGCAATCTGATGCCGTGCGTGGTGGCTTATTTCTTCAGGAGGGAGTTTCTGGAGCTGGAGCAGATGCAGTTTACGGAGGGCATCTATCATGAGGACGAGGATTTCACGGTGAGGGCTTTTGTGAAGGCCGGGTCGTTCAAGGCGTTGAATGTGGATTGGTATGAGCGTCTGCTTCATGCTGAGAGCATCACGACGACGACGGATGTGGAAAAGCAGCAGCGGCGGTTGCGCGACTTGGTGAAGATTCTTCGGAAACTGGATGGGTTGGCAGATGCAGATCCTGAGTTGAGGGTGTGCATGCAGTCTAAGTTGGACTATCTGGCAGTGGATATGTTGCGCCTGTTGCTTCGTCAGCGGCATCCGAAGGTTTTCCGACAGGAGATTGTGGGTGCAATGCGGACATTGGGTTACTTCCCCCTGCATTGGCATTGGGAATGGAAGTACATATTGTTCAATCTTTATACAAGGTTAGGAAATTAGAGGTAAGAGGTAAGAGGTTAGTGGTGAGTGTGGAGAAATCGGAAGAGTTGGCACACGCCTTTGACGCCTAAGAGTTTGAGGAGGAGGGCTTTGAGTTGAGAGTTGAGAGTTGAGAGTTGAGAGTTGAGAGATGAAAAGCGGATGTCTCGTTTGGGGAGCAGGATCTCTCCACCTCGTTCATAGACATCTATTTGTATATTCAGCATGCGCATATAGGAACGGTCATCCACCCATTTCACTTTCAGATGACCCTCTAAGAGGTCGGTCAATGCTTGTCTGTCAGCAGTGGCTGTGATGCCCTTGTCGTTCCAGCAATAGTGGTAGACTCCTTGGTCGGTGGTGGCGATGCGACGGGCTTGTTGCAGGAGCTGGGGTAGGGTGTGAATGTCTTCAAACACACGTCCTTCGGGATAGCGCACATGGTCGAAGAGGGTGCGTCGGTAGATCTTGTTCCAGGCGTAGGCGTGTTCGTAGGCTCTTCCGTTGAGCCAGTAGTCCTCCATATCGTCATAGACCTTTGGCTGAAAAGTCAATAGGAAGGGGTTGGGACCTCCGCAGAAGCCATCGACGGGGTATTCCACGATGTCGTTGTCGGCCATCGCTGCCATCACTTGGGCTAAGGTCTCAGCCTCGATGTAGTCGTCGGAGTCGATGAAGGTGAGAAAGCCTCCCTGCGCCTTCTCGATACCGGCATTTCGTGCACAGCTCAGTCCTTTGTTCTCTTGATGGATGACGTGGATGCGTGGGTCTCGCTGTGCCCAAGCATCGCACAGGGCAGGAGAACGGTCGGGTGAGCCATCATCCACTAAGATGATTTCAAAGTCAGCATACGACTGGTTGACGATGCTTTCCAGGCATCGGTCGAGCGTGTTCTCTACGCAATAGACAGGGATGATGATGGAAAGCATGAGAATTGAAAGTTGAAAATTGAAAATTGACAGTTGAGAGATGAAAATCGCCCAGCGCGTGGGCTGGGGTTAGCGGATGATGAGGATTTTTGCCACAGCGTCTTTCTTGCCTGCTTCGTCAGTACAGAGGGCGTAGTAGATGCCTGAGCTGACGCGACGTCCGTTCTGCATGCAGCAGTCCCATGAGAACTCACCTCCGATGCTTGTGCCTTCTGCCACCAGTTTGCCTGCGGCACTCACAATCTTCACGTCCGAGTTGTACATCAGTCCTGTGATGTGTACCTGTCCCTGATAGTCGGGTCGGACAGGGTTGGGATAGACCTTCAGGTTGTTGGAACTCATGGAAGTGGCAGGATCGGTTGCATCACCATGATAAGAGCAGAGTCCCTTGCTGGTGGCGATGAAGACTTCGCCTGTCTCGCCGTCGATGGCAAGGTCGTTGATTTCGTCGCTGATGAGTGGGGAGTTCTCTGCGGTGAAGTGCTCGATAGTTTCCATACCGTTGGCACTCAGCAGATACACGCCATTGTTGAGTGTTCCCACCCATTTACGGTTGCCGCCATCGATGAGGATGCACTTGACGGGGATGCCGTTCAGCAGGTAGTCGCCCAGTCCTGAACCGTCGTTTCTGGGTACGATGGGCTGTGTGAAGGTGAAGCTGCTCTTGAAGACGTCTTCAGGGGTCTTGGTCATGAAGATGCCCTTGGTGCAGCCCATCCACAGGTGCTTGTCGAGGTCTTCCATCACGCAGTAATAGAGGTCGGGCGTGTAGCTCTCTCCGTTCTGGTTGTGGAAGGTGGAGATGTAGCGGTGCTGGTCGTCCGACTGGGTGTTGATGGTTCCCTTGGTGTCGATGACGAGCAAGCCAGATTCTCCGTTGTTGGAAGTGCGACGAGAATTGATCCAAGCCCATCCGCGTTGGTCGAAATAGGTACGGTCCCATGTAGGTTTCTTGGCTGCCTCATCATAATAGTAGGCTGTCCACTTACCGTCCTTCTTCAGGATGCGCACGATGGTGTCACATTCGTTGTTGCACATCCAGAGGTTGCCGTCCTTGTCGAAGTTGAGGGCTGTGACACGCACATACTGAGCCGCATTCTTGTCGTCGGGCAAGATACTGGTCAGCGGCGAATTTTCGTAGGAGTAATGATTCACCAGTTTGTAGTCCTTGAACTCATAGATGCCTGAACGCATCGTTCCTAACCAATGGTGCTCCGTATCGTTGGGGTCTTGTACCACGTCTGTCACGTTCATGTAGGCTTTTGCTCCCACTAAAGCAATGGCGGCCTCTTCGTCGAAGGCGCTCCATTTTCCTTTCTCGTACTTCATGGCGGTGCCTTCATAGTTGGTGTTGGGGTAGTAGAAGTTACCACCAGCCACCAAAAGGCGGTCGCCCAGCATGTTCAGTTTATAGGCATAGTTTCTGATGGGAGAATTGGGGATGATCTCCTTCACCTTCTCCAACATGGCCGATGTCGCAGTTTTCTCTTCGGCAGTCTCTCCGAAGGTGACGGTGCTGGCATCCACTTCCTTCCAGTTGTTCACGTCCAGCAGGTTGGCATCGCGGTCGCCTTCCAGCACTCCCTTGGCGGTCTTGGCATAGATTTTCTTGCCGGAGATGGTGGCGTTGATCACCTTGCTGCCCAGGGTGTAGAGATTCACGAAGTAGCCCTCCTTCAGGTTGAGCAGCGCCAAACCAGAGTTGAGGCTGATGAGTGCTTCGCTGCCCACCACCTTCAGTTCGTTGATGGTCTTGTCCTCCAAAGTCTTGGTCTTCAGGTCGGGCATGTTCCAACGGGAGTTGTTCATCCCCAGCAGGTCGATGTTGCCGTTCTCATACAGCACCACGAGCCGCTTCTCTGTCGATGAATAGGCGATGTCCTTGATGCCGAAATCGCTCAGCGCATTCGTCTTGTCGTACAGTTCCACACTATTGTCTTCTGTGTCGTAACTGAACAGATTCCCATTGGCAACCACGAAAACGCGCGAGTCGCCCTTCACAGCCTTCGTGGCATTGTGGTAGGATGCATAGATCTTCCAGTCGTTAGCGTACAAGTGGTTGACGCTTAACAGACACAATAATATTATGTAATACAGCTTTCTCATACCTTTTATAACGAATTTATGCTGGCTTTATTGCTTTCACCATGCGGTCATTGCCGAACATGTCCTGACGCAGTTCCACTTCTCGATACCCTTTCCCCTGCAACATCTTGACTACTTCCTCACCAAACCTCCTGTTGATTTCGAAGAACAACAGCCCTTTCTCCTTCAGCAGCGACAGTCCCAATTCGGCAATCCGCCTGTAGAAGAGCAGCGGGTCATCATCAGGCACAAACAATGCCAACCTGGGTTCATGCTCCAGCACGTTCCTCTCCATCTCCGCCTTCTCTTCTTCGCAGATGTAGGGAGGGTTGCTGACGATGATATTATAAGAGGTGAGGGGTGAGAGGTGAGAGGTAAGAGTTGAGAGTTGAAAGTTGACAGTTGATAGTTGAGAGTTGGAGTTAGCGTTAATGTCTAAAACATCCACCTTGCTGGTCTTCACCTGCACACCGTTCCTCTTGGCATTCTCTCTTGCTATCTCCAATGCGTCGTCGCTCACATCCCACGCCTCCACTTCTGCCTCCTTCAACTTCTTGGCCAAAGCTACTGCGATACATCCGCTGCCGGTGCCGATGTCTAACAGTTGACAGTTGACAGTTGACAGTTGACAGTTGACAACTGATTGTTTAGTGTGAAGCGTTTCGACAATCCAATTCACCAATTCTTCTGTTTCAGGACGGGGAATCAGCACACCAGGTTTCACCTTCATTGTCAGACCACAAAAATCGGCTTCACCCAAGACATATTGGACGGGTTCACCTTGTGCAATGCGAGCCGCCAGCTCGAGTAAGGTTTGCCGTCGGCAAAGTAGGTCGTTGCCGTCGGCAATCAATGCCTTTGCCGTCGGCAATCCTGCGACCTTCTCCAGTAGCATCAGAGCGACAGCCCTTGCCTCACCTTCAGGCATACCTCCTTCTGTCAATAGGGCTTTGATTTCCCTGTAGATACTATTCATACTGCAAAAGTACATCTTTTCTTCTGTTCCACCAAAAGAAAGAGCACAAAAAAGTAGCGGGCTCCTGAATGGAACCCGCCACCTGATTATAGAATGTTATTATTGACTACAGTTGGTTTACTGGAGAAGTACACCGGTTGCGCTATACTTCAAACCATTCTTGTAAATCACGATTTGTCCATTCTCAAAGAACTTGCCGTTCTTCACATTAGCTGGTTGAGCATCAATTTCAATTTCAGTAATTTCAGTTGGAGTGAGTTCCTTTTCGCTCTCTGTACCGTAGCAAGTGAGCTTGAAGTCATCCAGACAAGTCCACTTGTCACCTGTATCAGACCAGCTTACACCAAACTTGATGTCACCAGGCTCATCAAGTTTCACAATAACTGAGTAGAGTCCAGAAGTAGTAACGGCAACACTGGCGTTATTAACATAGAGGAGAGCGTCTTCTGCAGAAGAGTAAACGTATGCAGTGATTTCATATACACCTGCAGGCAGATTAGCCAAAGTCTGGTTGATATCTACAGTTCCGTTCACGTGCCATTTCTCTGCATAGTAAGAACCTTGTTTGTTGTCAAATGAGTCGTTACCCTGAGCCTGACCTTCAATAGTACCAGAGTTTGTCCAACCATTCAGGCTGTTTTCTTCGAAGCCTGGATTTACAATCATCATGGTCAAGTCAGCAGGATTTTCGTCAGATGCATTTGCAATTTGAGCGTCCTTGATTGCCTCTTTCACCTTTTCAGTCAATGCATCCAGCTCAGCGGCCAGCTCTTCAAGTTCCTCATTGCCGAGGTCTGTGTAAGCATCGCCTTCGAGTTCGCTATCCATCTCGTCAATTTCAGCCCAAACTTCATCCTTTTTATCTTCATCCAGCTCATACAACTTGTCGACAGCTGTGTCATAAGCATCCTTTGCAGTCTTGTAAGCACTTACCTTTTCTACGTTTTCCTTAGCAGCGTTGTAAGCAGCGTTAGTCTCAATCAGCACTTCATACTTAGCTGCATCGTTGAGGTCAGTCTTTTGTGCCTCGCCCAATGCGTAATTCGCATCCTTAAGAGCTTTTTCTGTCATGTATTCGCCAGAATTCTCGATGAGATCGCGCAGTGCTTCAGCCTTGAGAGTGAGCACCTTCTGAGCTACCTCAGGATTCTTGCCTTTGAAGGTCAGCTTGAAGTTGTCAAAGATTACCCAAGAGTCACCAGACTGATTAGAGCTTCCCTTCACACCGATACGCATGTTTTCTCCCTTCATAACCAAACCATATGCAGTCTGGGTGTACATGCCAGCTTCGAATGCTACGGCTGCAGAACTCATGCCGTTAGGATAGTATTCGGGTTCATCGCCCTCACTGTATTTATAGGTGTCGTAGTTGGTGCTACCATAGAACTCCTGACCCTTATTTTCTTCACCGAATACGTTGGTGAATGGAGTAGTCATAGTGTTCATATATACATAACATGGAGAACCACCTGGCTTCACATATTCACTGCTTTGATCCTTATAAACCTGGAAGGCTGGGTTGCCACGCTGGTAGCGATAGAAGCCCTGTACAGAGATTTCATACAATCCTTCTGGAAGATCAGCTTGCTCCTGATAAATGTCGAACGATGCGTTGTTCCAAGCCTCAGCACATTTTTCAGCCACAGCCACGTTACCACCGCTGGCAGCTTGTTTTGTCCAACCAGTCCAGTCGTTAGTTGAGAAGTCTGGGTTCACAAGCAGTTTAGTGAGGTCGTCACCTTCCTTCATGGAGTTCTTGACAGCTGTGTTAAACAACTCATCCAGGAATTCAGTTTCCTTCTTGATCTCTTCAGTAGTCAACTCGCAATTAGCAAGGATGTATGCAGAATAACCGTTTGCAAAACCAAGTGCTTCAGCTTCGTAACTTTCAGGACCCAGTTCTTCACCCAGCTCATCCAGGTAGTCGAACAGACGGTCAGCATCATCACCTGTCAATGCAGTTGTTTCGAGTTCCTTCTGAATGCTTGCGATCTTGTCGGTATATGCCTTATAAGCATCTACGCTTGCCTGAACCTCTTCTGCCAATTCGCCTACCTTTGCATAGCCAGCCTTAATCTTTGCAGCATCAGTTCCAGCCTCATAGTCAGCCATAGCAGCATTGTAAGCTTCCATCACGCTCTTTGTTCCGTAAGTGTCAGCATCAACAGAAACAGTCAGCTGAGTGTTCTTACGTACAAAGTCGAGCGCCTCGTAAGAGTCACCAAGGTATTCAACCTTCCAATCCTTAGATGCAACCCAGTTGAAGTTAACATCTTGGGTCTGTACACCAAATGTGAGTGTACCACCGTCTGGAACGATTGCATAAGTCTCGAAGCTGTCCTTCCAATAAAGCAGCATATTGTTGTAAGAACCGTAAGTAGCACCCTCAATAGCATTGATGGCATTACCGTCTTCATCAGTCTCTACACCTTCCACTGTGAGAGAAGTGCGGCTATTGTTACCGAAGAGATAAGCACCCTTCATGAATGTAGCACCACTCTCGTTGTAGAGACGGATGTTGGCAGAGATACGATATGCACCAGCAGGAGCTGTGAATGGCCACTTCTCTGGGTCGCGGAAGAACTTCTGGTTGTCAAGAACATTGCCCTTGCTCTTCCAGTATTCAATGAATGGAGTGGTCATGTTAGTACCATCATTACCGGCATTACCTTCTACAGACCAAGTGTTGATGTGGAAGTTACCGCTTGTCTTCGTGCTGGTCCAACCTGCCTTTGGAACAGTTCCGTTACCTGCAGAAATAGCGTTAAGGTCAACGAGGTAACCTACAGCGTCTGTGATGTCAGCAGGATTGTCAAGAGAAGCCTTTGCCAAATCATCAGCTGCGATGATGTCTTTAATCTTCTGTTCTGCAGCGGCCATATCTTCTACAGTAGCATCTGCATTGTTATAAACAACTGTTGCTTCAGAGAAGTCAAGCCCAGCATGTTCAGCTGTAGCTGCATCAAGAGCCTTCTTCAGAGAAACGAATGCGTTGACACGCTTGGCCTCTGCTTCGATGTCTGCCAATGCAGCTTCGTCGTCAGCATAAAGAGCCTGTGCCTGAGCGTATGCCTTTGCTGCATCCAGTTCTTTTGCCTCGTCAAGAGCCTTCTTCAATGCCAAGAATGCATTGATCAGCTTCGTGTTGTCTGTAAAGTCTGCATTAGTTGATTCAGGATCAACATAAATTGCTTCATACTTAGACCAGTCGCGAGCTGCATCAGCCTTCTTTGCATCAGCAATCACCTTACCGAAGTTAACAGCTGGAGAGAACTTGTCAATGGCAGTCTTGATTTCATCGTAAGTAACACCTTCTTTGACGAGCAAAGCTTCGTAGGAAGAGAAATCTGCTTCAATGCCGAGCTCCTTGGCGTCAGCAACGAGTTTTTCCAAACCTTTAGCGATGTAGTAGAGTTTGAAAGCAGGGAGCTTTTCTTCATACTCTGCAGTGCTGACGATAGCCCATGTGCTGTAAGCTGTACTTTCGTCAAGATAGGTGTCAAGGTTTCCTTCGTCGAATTTTTGTACGCCGAAGATACCCATGGAAGAGTACTCATATACGGTTTTGTCACCTTCTTTGATGACGTTACCAGCCTCGTCTTTCTTCTCGGTTCTCAGCATGTAACCCAACTGGAAGGTCTTGTCGCCATTGTCTTTGGCGATGTACCATCCGTCATAAGGACGACCGGTGTCACCATCCACCCAAATGCCGTCTTTGTTGTCTGCGGTCAGATAGTTTTTCCCGCTCTTGTTTTCGAACATGTAGCAGGCTTTACCATCTCGCTGGTCTTGTGCAGCAGCAATAAACCACTTGTTTCCCTTAAATTCTCCTGCCCCCATAATCAGGTCATTGTAGGTGCTCTTGTCTTTTGTGCCAACTAGGGAAGCACGGGTTCCCCATGCACTGCCGGCAGAAAGAAACATACCTGCCTCCACATTGTAGAGGTAGATGTCAGCTTTTTCTTCCACAGATGCCCAATCAGTGTAGGTCACTGTCGGCTTTGCGGGTTGTGCAATAGCACTCACCGCTGCAAGCATTAAGCTTACGAAAAGAAGTACTGATTTCTTCATAATGAGTTAGTAGTTAATAAATAATAAATAAAAGATTAGTTAAACATTTGACTCTTTCCCGTATTCCTTATTATAAATAATGTGTAAATAGGTTGAAGTCGTTATTAATTAGTCTCGAGCGCCTCCTCCCACGCAAGGGCGGAGGCATAATTTTAGGTGGCAAAGGTAAGAAAGTTTTGCCACACGTGCAAGAGTTTCCTCAAAAAAAATGAGGAAAAGACCAAAAATGAACAAAAAAGGAGTAGAGTGGGAATTTATTGCTTGGCTTTCTCGAGCGCAACGTTGATATTGGGGCAAATATTCTCTTCGCCAATGAGTTCGTTGAAGCCATTCTTGACCAGAACGCCACGCACATAATCATTCACACCTGAGAGGATCATCTTAATACCTTCTTTCTTCGACATCTCAATGAGGTTCGTGAGGTTATGCATACCTGTAGAGTCGATGAAAGGCACTTTACGCATACGGATGATGCGCACTTTGGGACGTTCCTTCATGCGCACCATGACTTCCTCAAACTTGTTGGCAATGCCGAAGAAGTAAGGACCATTGATTTCATATACCTCCACATTTTCAGGGATGGTCAAGTGCTCAATGTTCGGATTCTCAGCCAGATCCGTCTCTGCCGTTGGATCAATCTCGTCGTCGTCTGTCAACACGCTGACCTGCGTGGTTTCAGCCATACGGCGCATGCAGAGAAGGCAGGCGAGCATCAAACCCACTTCGATGGCGATGGTCAGGTCGAAGATGACAGTGAGGATGAAGGTGAGCCAAAGCACGAAGGTGTCGCTCTTGGGGTTGTGCATCATCTCACGGATGGTACGCCAACCGCTCATGTTGTAGCTGACCACCACAAGTACACCTGCCAAGCAAGCCATTGGGATGTACTTGGCGTATGGCATCAGGAAGAAATAAATGAGCAACAGCACTACAGCGTGGATGACACCAGCAATAGGCGTGCGACCACCGTTATTGATGTTGGTCATCGTACGTGCAATGGCGCCTGTGGCAGGGATGCCACCAAAGATAGGACTCAGTACGTTCGCGATACCTTGACCGATGAGTTCCTGGTTGGAGTCGTGCTTATGTCCGATGATACCGTCAGCCACTGTGGCAGAAAGAAGGCTCTCGATTGCACCCAGCACAGCAATGGTGATGGCTGGTGAAAGGAGACCCTTGATGTTGTCCCAATTCAGTGAAGGCACCTCCGCCTCTGGCAATGAGGGATTGATTTCGAAGCGATCACCGATGGTATCTACATGAATACCAAAGTAATTCGTCATGATGATTCCCACAATCGTCATGATGATGATAGCGACAAGAGAGCCTGGCACTTTCTTGCTGATGAATGGGGTGCAGGCAATGATGACGATAGACAGGATGCCCACGATGGCTGTCGCAAGGTCAACGGTGTTGAAATTCTGGATGTAACAAATCCACTTCTCGATGAAGTCGGCAGGTACAGCCCCTTCGATATGAAGTCCCAGCAGGTCTTTCACCTGTGTGGAGAAAATGGTCAGAGCGATACCACTGGTAAAACCTACGATGATTGGGTAGGGAATGTAGCGGATGATGGTACCCAAACGAAGTACACCAAGTAGGATGAGGAAAAGTCCTGCCATCACTGTGGCGATAGCCAATCCTGTGAGTCCGTATTGTTGGATGATGCCATAAATAATGATGATGAAGGCACCAGTGGGACCGCCTATCTGCACACGGCTACCACCAAAGACGCTGATGGCAAAACCTGCGATGATAGCAGTGAGGATACCCTTCTCGGGCGACACGCCAGAAGCGATGCCGAATGCGATAGCGAGTGGCAGAGCAACGATGCCCACGATGATACCAGCCATCAAGTCAGCTGTGAATTTCTGCTTGTTGTAGTTCTTGAGCGTATAAAACAACTCGGGCTTGGAAGGTCGAACAATCTTCATACTAACTTACTTTTACTTTTTAACTAAAACTCTGAATATAAACCAAATATGTTGTCCGATAGTTGGCAATAGCCCATAGTGCTTTGCCATAATCTTGAATCTTTCTTTGAGCGATGCCTGATGATTGGCTGTGGTCATTCCCTCTGCCAGATAATCAGCCAGTGGCTCGTGAATGTAGAGGTTCTTCATGCCTCGCTTTTCTCCCTCCTTCATGCAACGGATGCACCAATCGAAATCTGCTGAGAAACGGTAGTTGGTGTCGTAGGGAAGGGCGATTTGACGGTTGATGTAGAAGGCCTGATGGCAAACCAGCATACCCTCTTTGAAGGAACGCCACGTGAGATGTTCTGGAGGCGTAAGGCGTCGATTGCGAATGAATTGACCTTGTGCATCAACGATGTTGGTGTCACCATAAAGGACTCCGATGGGGGAATCATTGGACACAGACACACTATTGGAAACTGATGAAGCAAGGTGTGCTAATGTTTCCTTGCTGTGCAGTTTGTCTCCTGCGTTGAGGAAGCACAGATAGTCGCCAGTGGCTCGTTGAAGTCCCTTGTTCATTGCGTCGTAGAGTCCCTTGTCTGGCTCACTGATATAGCCCCCCAGCCCCCGAAGGGGGAGGGCTGACGCTGTGTTACGGAGGAGTTCGTAGTTATAGCGTTTCACAATCTCCAGTGTGCGGTCAGTAGATGCCCCGTCAATGATCAGATGTTCCACATCCGGATGAGTCTGTTGCGCAACACTTTGCAATGTGCGCTCCAGGGTTGCCTCAGCGTTATATGTGACGGTAATGATGCTAATCTTCATACACATCTATATATTTGCGGGCAACGGCATTTTCACTATAAGTGACCATCACCTTGTTGCGTGCATGTCTGCTCAATGCACCATGATCGGCAGCCAAAGTCCAGAGGATACCGTTGGCGAAATCTTGCGCATCTTTGTATGCAGCCACATAGCCATTATCCTTGTGGTCGATCATTTCAGGGATGCCGCCCACCTTGAAACCTACGCAAGGGGTACCACATGCCATCGATTCCATGATAGTGTTGGGTAGGTTATCTTGCAGAGAAGGAGTGACATAGAGGTCAACCGCATTGTAGAGCTGCACCATCTTCTGTGGGTCTTTGACATAACTGATAGGGATAGCATTGAAAGGCACTAAGTGACGCACATTCTCCGCAGCGCCTCCTACCACAACCAATTCGCAACTCTTGGCAATGTTGGGATTCTGCTGTTTGATGAGTTGCAACGCTTCCACCAAGTAATGGAACCCTTTTCGCTCGTCTGTGATGCGTTGGCATCCAAAGAGCAAAAGACGTTTATCTGTGGGCAGATTGAAAGCCTTTCGTGCTTCCATCTTGTCTTGTGGACGGAAACGGTCTGTGTTGATGGCATTGGGGATGCTGATCACCCGATGTCCCTGCGTGAGTTTGGATGTCTTGGCCAAATCTGCCATCCATTGACTGCATCCCACGAAAGTCAGTTTGGCATCGCTGTACATCCTCTCTTTTTTGAGGAATACCTGCTTGGCGAGGTCACCAAACAACGTGCACTTCATCAGTTCACAATGCTGGCAGAGCTCTTTATATTTCTGGCAATCACCAGAATAGTGGCAAATACCTGTGAAATGCCATTGGTCGTGCATCGTGATGACAACAGGCTTGCCTGCATGGATGATTTTGTTGATGTTTGACAAAGAGAGGAAACCTTGATTGACCCAATGCAGATGGATGACATCCGCTCTCTGAAACTCTGTGAATCGGGTGACATCAGTGCCTGTGTTGGCAATATCTACACGGAAGAGATTTGTCCGACTGAAGCAGTTGGCTGCGAAGATGCAAAAGCGTTCCCATAAAAACTTGAAGGGCTGTGTCCAGTTGTGTCCAACGGGAAGCACCGTGAGGTGATCGGTCTGTTTGTCGCGTACAAGCATCTTGACCTTGACACCATTCTTTTTCAAGGCTTCCATCAGTCGATTGGCCGCAATTGCAGCACCTCCGACCCGCTCAGATGTGTTGATAATTAGTACTCTCATTGCAAAATCGGGTGCAAAGGTACGAATTTTTCACTTTTCACTCTTCACTTTTCACTTCTTTTTTTTATCTTTGCAACCAAATCCAAGGATATGAAGGAATTTATTAAGGAGGCAAAAGTGGAGACAGCGGTGATTGTAGGTCTCATCACGCCTCAGCAGAATGAACGTAAGACAACAGAATATCTGAATGAGCTGGAGTTCTTGGCTGAAACGGCAGGGGCGAAAGTGGTTCGACGATTCACCCAACGCGTGAATGGTCCGAGCAGCATCACCTATATCGGTAGTGGAAAATTGGAGGAGATTGCCGACTTCATCAAGCAGAAAGACGATGAGGAAGATCCAGTGGGTATGGTGATTTTCGATGATGAGTTGTCAGCTAAGCAGATACGTAATATTGAGAAAGCCTTGCAAGTGAAGATACTTGACCGTACAAGCCTCATTCTTGACATCTTTGCCATGCGTGCCCAGACAGCGGCTGCCAAGACCCAAGTGGAACTGGCGCAGTATCGCTATATGTTGCCCAGATTGACACGCTTGTGGACTCACTTGGAACGTCAGCGAGGAGGTAGCGTGGGACTTCGTGGTCCTGGTGAAACGCAGTTGGAGATGGACCAACGTATCATCCGTCACCGCATCTCCCTCTTGAAACAGCGTTTGGTGGAGATTGACCAGCAAAAGACAACCCAGCGAAAGAATCGTGGAAGACTCATCCGTGTGGCATTGGTGGGTTATACGAACGTGGGCAAATCAACCTTGATGAACCTGCTGTCGAAGAGCGACATCTTTGCTGAGAACAAGCTTTTCGCCACCCTCGACACGACTGTGCGCAAGGTCATCATCGAGAACTTGCCCTTCCTCTTGTCCGACACCGTTGGTTTCATCCGCAAGTTGCCGACCGACTTGGTGGAGTCGTTCAAAAGTACGCTTGACGAGGTTCGGGAGGCAGACTTGTTGTTGCACGTGGTTGATATCAGTCACCCTGACTTTGAAGAGCAGATTCAGGTGGTGGACAAGACGTTGGGTGACTTGGGATGTGCCGACAAGCCTCAGATGATTCTCTTCAACAAGATTGATGCCTATACGTGGGTGGAGAAGGAAGAAGATGACCTGACCCCTCGTACGAAAGAGAATATCCCATTGGACGAACTGATGAAGACGTGGATGGCGAAGTTGAATGATAACTGCTTCTTCATTTCTGCCAAGGAAAGGGAAAACATTGACGAACTGAGGGAACTGCTCTACAAGCGAGTTCGTGAACTGCACGTGCAGAAATACCCTTACAACGACTTTTTGTATGATAACTATAACACAAACGGAGAGATAGAATGAGAGAACTAACTGTAAATGAAATCGCTCAGTTGGAAGAGCGTGGATGTTGGGCTGAGGATTGGTCAGACATCTTGGTGGACGAGGCTTTTGTGCCTTCACAAATGACAAATGTGTTGCTTTATGGTCACGTGGAAATCGGTGGTTTGAGTGGATCAGTCGAGTTGGAAGAAGGTTTCCGACGTCGCTGCTGTGTGAGAAATGCCACCCTGCGGAATGTGACGATAGGAGACGACTGTTTGGTGGAGAACGTGCGTGGCTATATTTCCAATACGCAGATAGGTGACCGTTGCTATGTGGCAAACGTCGGCATCATCACCAACCAGGAGGGCAGTACCTTTGGTAATGGTACAGAAATCTCTGTATTGAACGAAGGTGGTGATCCCAACATCGTCATCTTTGAGGGACTGACGGCTCAGCTGGCTTGGCTGATGGTGAATTTCCCCAAAGCGAAGGAGTTGGCAAACTCTCAACTCTCAGCTGTCAACTGTCAACTGCAAATCCCCCATATTGGTGCTGGTTCTCGTGTGGTGGATGTCAAGGAGATGAACAATGTGCGGATAGGTGAGGGATGTGAAATACAAGGCAGTTGCAAACTTAATAACTGTACCATTATGAGTACAGACGATGCTGGCACGCTCATTGGCTCTGACGTCATTATCGAAGATAGTATTGTGGCAGCAGGTGCGAGTGTCATCGATGGTGCAAAGGTGTATTGCAGTTTTGTGGGTGAATCTGTGCATATCGGCAAGGGCTTCTCGTCAGAAGCGAGCGTGTTCTTTGCCAACAGCTATATGGATAATGGTGAGTCTTGTGCTGCGTTCTGTGGACCTTTCGCCACGAGCCATCACAAGAGCACCTTGCTCATTGGTGGTGCTTTCTCATTCTATAATGCCGGTTCGGGTACCAACCAGAGTAATCATGCCTACAAGATGGGACCTATCCACTGGGGAACTCTCGATCGTGGCAGTAAGACGGCATCGGGCAGCCACATCCTTTGGCCTGCTCACATCGGCTCTTTCTCGATGGTGATGGGTAAGGTGCAGAACCACCCACAAGTGCAGAAGCTGCCTTTCAGTTATGTGATTGCAGAGGGACGTGAGACTTGCCTCGTACCAGGCATCAATATCCGTACGGTCGGTACTTGGCGTGATGTGGGTAAGTGGCCAAAACGTGACAAACGTCCTCTCGGTTCACGCAATGACATCATCAACTTCGCCTTCCCCAACCCTTACATTGTGCAGTCTGTTCTGGAGGGTAAGAGTATCCTCGAAGACCTCTTGAAGAAGCATCCGGAGGATACGGAAGTGTTCACCTATCATGGTTGCAAAATCAAGCGTGCTGCTTTGTTGAAGGGCATCCAGTACTATGACTTGGTGCTCAAACTCTTCCTCTATCGTTGTTTCCAGAACAACACAGCCGACACGAACGAGAGCAATGGTTGCCGTTGGGTGGACATGATGGGTATGTTGGCACCTAAGAGCGAACTGGAAAGCGTGGTGCGTGACATTGAGAACGGTACCATCAGCACAGCTGACGACTTGAAGGAGATTCTGATGCAGATCCATCACAGTTACAAGCAATACGAGCAGGCTTATGCCAACTTCGTCATGCAGAACTGTGGCAACAACCTCTTCATTGATCGCGACCATTGGATGCAAGAGGCAGAAGAAGCATACGCTCTCTGGCTCAAGATGGTCAAGGACGATGCTGAGAAGGAATATCAGATGGGAGACGTGGAGGCTGAGCAGCTTCGCGATTTCTTGGAAAGTATCAAATAAAAAAGTAGCAAATAAAGATTTACACATAAACTTATTTCAATGAAGAAACTAATCTTTTTCCTGGCAATGATGATGCCGATGGGCATTGTGATGGCACAAAACGACAACACAGAGAAGTTATGGTACGACACTCCTGCCCAGATATGGTTGGAGGCACTCCCTATTGGTAACTCCCATCTGGGGGCAATGCTCTATGGGGGTATCCAGACGGATGAGATACAATTGAACGAAGAGACGTTCTGGTCGGGTGGCCCTCATAATAATAATAGTAAGACCTCGCTGAACTACTTGGATCAGGTCAGAGACCTTATTTTTAGTGGTAAGGAGTCACAGGCTGAGAGTATCATTAACAACCAGTTTGTGAAAGGTCCTCATGGCATGAAGTACCTTACCTTGGGCAGTTTGAAAATCTCTCACATGAGTTTCTCGCAAAGCAATGTGACGGACTATCGACGTGAGTTGGATTTGCAGACGGCACTCTCCAAGGTGACGTTCAAGGTGAAAGATGGTGAGGGCTTCTACAACTGCTCGAGAACGACTTTCGCTTCGATGACTGACGGGGTGATTGTCATGCGTCTGGAGTCGGAAAAGGACATGAGTTTCATGATTCAGCATTCCTGCACCTTCAATACCACCTACAAGAAGGATTTGGGTGGTATCGTTGCCACGATTCAAGGTGTGGGTCATGAGGGCATTGACGCTAAGTTGAAGGCACAATGTGTGTTTAAAGTGGAGTGCGATGGTAAGGTGACAAGTAATGGTTCCAGAGGAGTCATCAGCGTGACGGGTGCCAAGACTGCTACGCTCTACATCTCTGCTGCCACCAACTTTGTCAATTATCAAGATGTGACGGGTGATGCGATGGCGAAGAACCAGAAGTATCTGGAAGATGCAGCCAAGTATGATTATGAGACCTTGTTGGCTCGTCATATTGAGGCATACCAGCAGCAATACAAGCGTGTACATCTCTCCCTGCCTTCCACCTCCAATAGCGACCTTCCTACTGACAAGCGTCTGGATGCTTTTACAGGCAGTAAGGACTGGGGAATGGTGGCGCTGCTCTTCAATTATGGGCGCTATCTGCTCATCTCTTCTTCACAGCCAGGTGGACAGCCAGCCAATCTGCAAGGTGTCTGGAACGACAAGCGGGATGCTCCTTGGGATTCGAAATACACCATCAACATCAATGCTGAGATGAACTACTGGCCTGCTGAGGTGTGCAACTTGTCTGAGACCTCCGAACCGCTCTTCTCGATGATTAAAGACCTGAGTGAGACGGGTGCTGTGACTGCCAAGCAAATGTATGGATGCAATGGTTGGATGGCACACCACAATACGGATATCTGGCGTATTGCTGGTCCTGTGGATGGCGCCTTCTGGGGTATGTATCCTAATGGTGGTGCTTGGCTTGCCACTCATCTGTGGCAGCACTATCTCTACACAGGCGATAAGGAGTTCCTTCGCGAGTGGTACCCCGTCATCAAAGGTACAGCCGACTTCTATCTCGACTATATGCAACCACATCCTGGTTACAACAATTGGCTCGTAGTGGTTCCTTCTGTCAGTCCAGAACAAGGTCCTTCGGGCAAGTCAACCCCTATCACAGCTGGTTGTACGATGGATAATCAGATTGCCTTCGATGCGCTGTCAAGCACGTTGAAGGCTGCAGAGATACTGGGTGAAGATGCTGCCTACCAACAGACCCTCAAAAATGCGCTGGCTCAGTTGCCTCCTATGCAAATAGGCAGTCGCAAACAGCTGCTCGAATGGCTCGTCGATGCTGATGGAAGTGAGTTCCAGCATCGTCATATCTCTCACCTCTATGGATTGTTCCCATCCAACCAAATCAGTCCTTATTCCCACAATGAACTCTTTGCTGCAGCCAAGCAGACCCTCAAGGATCGTGGCGATGAGGCAACGGGTTGGAGTTTGGGATGGAAGATTTGCTTCTGGGCACGTATGCTCGATGGCGACCACGCTTTGACCATCCTGAGCAATATGCTGAAACTGCTGCCTTCTGAGTCGGATGCCGACACAAAGAAATATCCTAACGGACGCACCTTCCCCAACCTCTTCGATGCGCATCCACCTTTCCAGATTGACGGAAACTTCGGTGCGACGGCAGGTATTGCTGAGATGCTGCTGCAAAGTCACGATGGTGCCATCCATCTCTTGCCTTCTCTGCCTGCCAAATGGACGCAAGGCTCCATCTCGGGTCTGCGTGCCCGTGGTGGTTTCGAGGTGGATATGGTTTGGGAAGAAGGAAGTCTGCAGGTGGCGAACATCCACTCCACCATTGGTGGTGTGCTTCGTCTGCGTTCCTACGTGCCCCTCGAGGGTGATGGCCTGACGGAAGCCAAGGGCGAATGTCCCAATCCGCTCTATGCCCCAGCTGACATCAAGACCCCGCTGTTGGCGAAGTCATTGACCACAGCACCTAAACTCACCGTCAAGAAAGTCTATGAGTATGACCTCACTACGGAGGCAGGAAAGGACTATCAGGTGGCACGTGTGGGTTCTGACATCAATTCAGTTGATAGTGGAGAGATGACAGTTGACAGTTGGTACACGCTGAGCGGTGTGAAACTGAAGGGAAAACCAACGGAGAAAGGTGCGTATATCCTGAACGGCAAAATAATCGTGATTCAATAAAATTCGTTTAATTCGAGAGATTCGTGTTCGAAATAAAGAAGATTATGAAGAAAATCATAGCCATCATTTGTTGTCAACTTTCAATTTTCATCTGTCAACTATCAACTGTCAACTGTCAACTGTCAACAGTCCAAGCCCAGAATCCCATCGTGTCCCATTGTTATACAGCAGACCCTGCCCCGATGGTGTTCGAGGACAACGACAGCCTCTATGTCTATTGTGATGAGGACATGAATGTGCCAGGCGTGAACGACTTCTACTACATGGAACGTTGGCGTGTTTATTCCACCGTCGATATGGTGAACTGGACGGATCATGGTGAAGCCATGCCTCGTACGGCTTTCAAGTGGGGATGTGAAGGTACCTGCTGGGCAAGTCAGTGTGTCAAGAAAGGTGACTATTATTATTGGTATATGTGTCTGTCCAAACCAGGTGACTGGCGCCATTACATCGGATTGGGACGAAGCAAGAAACCTTCTGGCCCCTTCAAGGATGTGCTCAAAAAGCCTCTCTTCGATACAGGCGAAGGGGGAGATATCGACCCCACTGTCTTCATTGATGACGATGGACAAGCCTATCTTTATTGGGGTAATAACAAATTACGCTATGCCAAGTTGGGTAGTGCGATGATATATATCAACACCAACATTGGCAAGAATGGCATCGTTGAGGTGCCTCTTACAGCCGAAGCTTTTGGTGGTGTGAAGGTCGATGATAAGGTGACAGGTAAGGACTGCTACGAGGAAGGGCCTTGGCTCGACAAGCGAGGTGACAACTATTATCTGATGTATGCCGCAGGAGGTGTGCCTGAACACATCTCCTACAGCATGAGTAAAAGTCCTGAAGGACCTTGGGAATACAAAGGTGTTGTGATGAAGCAGCAAGACACAGGCTCCTTCACCAATCACAGCGGAATGGTGCATTATCAGGGCAAGGACTACTTCTTCTACCATACAGGTTGGGCTCCCAAAGGTGGTGGTGGCTTCAATCGCAGTATGGCGGTCGAGGAGATGCACTTCAATGCTGACGGAACTATCAAGCCCATCACTGCCACCCGTAAGGGTGTGAAAGCCCTCCGCACCATGAGTCCCTACCTCCAGCAACAGGCAGAGACGCTCAATGCAGCGTTGGGTATCAGCGTGGTCGGCAATGAAGACACAGGTGTCTATGTGACAGGCATCCATACAGGTGATTCCATGCGTGTGGCGAACCTCGACTTCGGCACCGAAGGAGCCAAGTCCATCACCCTTCGTGTGGCATCAGCCAATGGTAAGGGCACACTTGTCATTCGTCAGGACTACGCTAAGGGTAAGGTGTTGGCACGCATCCCTATCGCAGCCACAGGAGGTGATAATGTATGGGCAGAGCAGACTTTTGACCTCACGGCTATCCCTACTGGCACCCATGCCATCCATTTCAGTTTCTCGGGCACTGACACGCAAACCCTCTTCAACTGGGACTGGTGGCAATTCAATGAGTTCACCTCTGAGATCGAAGCCATCCCCCTCTCAACTCTCAACTCTCAACTCTCAACTTTTTACACCCTCCAAGGCATCCCCGTCACTAACCCCACCAAGGGCATCTATGTGAAAGATGGAAGAAAAGTGGTGATACCATAATCATTCAAGGAAATAGTCTTAAACAAAGGGCTGGCATCGCACCTCGCGACCCAGCCCTTCTACATTTTACATCTTACATTTCACATCTTACATTTCACATTTTCCATTTTCCTTCTCACAGCATGCACTTCATGCAACTCGTGGTTCCCATAGCAGTCAGCGCTGCCGTCAGGATGGACACCACCACCTGAATGATGGTCTTCCAAAAATCTTTGTTCTTCATGATCAAGACCCTCTCTGTCCTTCGGACATCTCCCCCGTAGAGGGGGAGAGCCGTCCGGCTTGTAGGGCATTTTGTTTTTTTGGAGTTAATACTTGGTTTTGGTTCTCATTAATACCTGTTTGGTTTCTCATTAACTCAAATTTCGGAAGTTATAAAAACCACTTACAGATTTCTTTAACAACGAATAGAACTAATGAAACGAATCTATTTTCTTTTCAATGCCGTGGGACGGCAACGAAGGAAAACGAATGGCGGGCGTTCCGCATTCGGAGAAATCAGAAG
>CADCIO010000031.1:0-1121 GCA_902801475.1 uncultured Bacteroidales bacterium | reverse complement strand
TTTCAATGCCGTGGGACGGCAACGAAGGAAAACGAATGGCGGGCGTTCCGCATTCGGAGAAATCAGAAGGATTTCATTCGTCGGGCTTGCCCATTAAAAACGATTCGCCACATTCGGAAAATTAGTTGTTGAAAAAATAACTCCCGAAACTTCAATCATTAATACCTGTTTGGTTTCTCATCAGGCACACCCCGAATGGCTCCCTCCCCCTCTATGGGGGAGGGTCGGGGAGAGGGTCTTTATTCTCCGTCGTCAATCAGCTGACCATTGCCGCCACCGTTGTCGCCAGTGTTGCCGTTGTTCTCACCACCCTCGTTCTCGGGGTCTTCCACGGTGCCGTCGTCGCTGGAGGTCACACGCTTCACCTCGTTGCCGTTGCGGTCGTAGCAGGTGATCTGGATGGCGGTTGCTGCCAGCTCGTCCTTCAGGTCAACCGATGGGGTGAAGATGATGCGGCGACTCTTGATGAGTCCGGTCTTCACGTCGTTCACGTTCTCCACAGACTTCGAACGGAGTCCGAAGCGCATGCTTCCCAGTCCTGGCAGAGCCACCGAGTGACCTTCCGTCGCCCATGCCTTGATCACCTCGCCAGCTGCATCCCAGCACGCCTGCATCACACCCTGGCTCACACCGCTGCGCAGAGCTGCCTCACGGATGACCTTCGCCTGACTGAGGCTGGAGTACATCTCTGGTTTCATCACGTAGCGGTACACGCCCGCGTCGTTCTTGTCAAACTTCAGCAGTCTTTCCACTGCTTTCACTTTCAATGCCATAATTTGTTAAAATTTTAAGGATTTATTTGTGTTTTCCGCGTCCTTAAAACCTATTCCTTCGTGCCTTGTTTTTGCCGCTACACCATGAAAAACTTTCTCGTGCACTAAGAAAAATCTTCTCCATCGTTATGCTGCAATTTTTGTTGCCTAATGTCGTTTTTGCAACTTTGTTGCAAAGTTACGAATTATTTGCGAATTACGCAAGTAAAACCGCAATTATTTTCAGATTTTTTTTGAGCAGGTTACTCACTTACAACTTACTCACTTTTGACATTTACATTCCCCAATTCCACAAAGAAGGAAATTTAATATTATATATTATATATTATATAATATATAATATATAAT
>CADCIO010000030.1:40137-41870 GCA_902801475.1 uncultured Bacteroidales bacterium | reverse complement strand
AAAGTGGACGCAATGGACGTGTGGGGTGTGCACAACTGGCACGCGAATCTGATGGCTGTGCTCTCTGTGGGTGTGGGCAAACTGATGAGCCGTCAGCAGCTGCAGGCTGTGGTGGCAGTGCGGTTGCCCAACTATTCGCAGACAGAGGATTGTCAGAAACTGATTAACTACTTCTATGAGAAGTACGATACCGACAAGGGCTTCATGAATGCCAGTCTGCGTGAAATCAACGCCAAGGCACAGAAGAATGTCGAAAACGCTCAACTGTCAACTTTCAACTCTCAACTTTCAACTCCTCAAATGCCCAAGAAGCTGCCCAAGCTCATCGACCTGCTAACCTCGAAGACACCAGAGATGTAGGCAAGGGTTGCATCGACCAGCCCATCGAGCACATCATGGCGGACATCAAACGCAGGGACAAGGAGAACGAGCGTCGTGAAGCGGAGTGGAAGAAGGACTGCCAGAAGAAGGGTGCCAACAAGGACAAGATGGTGCGACCCGAAGGGCTCGTCATTCAGATGATTGACCCCGACATGACCAAGCCAGCCTTGGTGACACGCATGGACGAGGCAGAGAACCACTTCGTGTATGTGAAGCTCAACGAACTGGACTTGTTCGAGCAGCTGAGAGGTCAGACAGGCAAGCAGCACTTCCAGCTGATGTGTCTTGCATTCGACCCAGGGGCAGAGTACGGTCAGACCCGTGTGGGAACACAGAGCGTGACAGCCCGACCCCAATGCCGCTTCAACTGGAACGCCTGCACGACGGTGCTGAAAGGGCGCAGGTTCTTCAGCAGAGTCCTGACCGATGGCCCCATCAGCCGCATCAACTTCTGTACCATCCCAGAACAGGAGATTGGTGGTGAACAGCCCATCTACGGCAAGTATGACGCCGCCTTTGACGAAGCCCTGAAGCCCTACATCGACAACCTCACAGGAGCAAGGGGACTCGTTGACTGCCAGCAGGCTTGGCGGCTCGTGAAGAAGCTGCAGGAGGAATGTGCCGAGTTTGCACGGCTCTCGCAGAACGCCACCTACTGGAACCTCTCCCACCGTGCCTGTGTCATCGCCTGGCTGAAAGCTTGTGTGCTCTATGTGGCGAACGGCAGGAAGTGGGAAAAGAGCATCGAGGACTTCATCCGCTGGAGTCTGAACTACGACCTCTGGTGCAAGATGGAATTCTTCGGCGAGGACATCGAGAAAGCCAACCGAGGCGAAGAGCGAATCGGTCAGCGTGGCCCTCGAAACCTCTTGGAAATGCTGCCCGACGTGTTCACGCTGGAGGATGCAAAGCGAGTGAGAAGGCAAGCTGGGCTGGACAACGGGCAACACAGACCCAATAAGATGATTAGAACTTGGATGAATCGAGGGTATGTGATACAGAATACAGAATACAGTTTTCAGAAGAGCAAATACACCAGCCCACGCGCTGGGCGAAGCTCCTAACAAACCAGCCCACGCGCTGGGCGAAATTCCTAACAAACAAAACAACTAAAACCCTAACAAACAAAACAACTAAACAACATGATCAAGCAAGGTTTTATCAAAGAGATCGGTGAGCCAAGAACTTTCACCGACAAGGACGGAAATGCAAGACATGCGTATCCAGTAGTATGTGACTTTCCTTACACGACCCAGAACGGCAGGGACGCAACCGACGAACTGGTGGCAGACCTGTATGCCGACAACCCTGAGTACATCGAGCAGGTGAGGGGCATCATCACGCAGAATCGC
>CADCIO010000030.1:0-40125 GCA_902801475.1 uncultured Bacteroidales bacterium | reverse complement strand
CTGTACTTCTCCGTGTCGCTGGACAGCAAGGGAAGGAAATGGCAACGCATCAAGCTGAGCAACATCACGCAGCTGCTGAGTTAACCAGCCCACGCGCTGGGCGAAGGTTCCATGCGGCAAGAATGACAATCACGACCTCAGCACGGGGTCGTGATTGTTTTTGTAAGGGGAAAGGCACGATGGTTTCAAAATTGTCCACCTTATACTTAAAAATCATCCCTTTTGTGCAGAAAATGGGATGAAAATTTGTTAAAGAAAGCAAAAAGTCGTACCTTTGTAGCCGATTTTAGGATGAGGACATGAGTTAGGATTGAATGGATAACATTATATAAGCATGCAAACATTATTATGAAAAAAGCATTTGTCATGAAAGAAATGATTCGGCGAGTGGCGATGACGCTGGCCGTATTGATGCTCACAGCCATAGAGGTTGGGGCAGAGAACGTGACGTTCACCGTGCGCTCATGGGACGGCTCACAAGTAGTAACCACCACCGACACTAAGGATGCTACCGTGCTTGAAGGCGACCATGCCAAAGACTGGATAGGTCTCTACGATGGCTACTATGTTGTGAAGACCGACACAAAGTACAGAGTGCTCAACATCTTGGGCGATGCTCACCTCATCCTTTCCGACGGTGCCACGCTCGAATGTGCCCATGTGAAATTGGAGGGCACAAACAAACTCCATATCTATGCTGACTCCGAAAGCGGCACAGGAAAACTTAAGGTTGAAAACTATAGGATTGAGTTAACTTACTCTGTGGACGGCATGTTTTCCCAGTCTTATGTACCAATATATAAAAATGCAGCTGGCATCGGCAGCGGTGGAGGAGGTGTCAATATGGGCAGTCTCTACGTACATGGTGGCGTCGTCGATGTGGTAAGCTATAGCAAGGGTGCTGCTATAGGTGGAGGTGATGATGGCTGTATCGGCGGAGAAGTGATTATCTACGGCGGTAAGGTGAAGGCCGAATCCTTTGCAAAGTCGCCTAGCGGAGCTGGTATTGGCGGCGGTTATGGAACTAGTCAAGGCAACCCTATCCTCATCTATGGTGGCGAGGTTCATGCTGATGGAGGTGGTAAATCTGCTGCTATTGGAGGCGGTGAGAGTGGCGGCCACGGAGGCTATGTCGCCATCTATGGAGGAAATGTCAAAGCACTATGCGGAAGTTCAGCGGCTTGCATAGGCGGTGGATCTGATGGTAAGGGTGGAGAAGTACACTTCTTTGGCGGAACGATAGCACTCTATGCTGGCAATAATGGAAGAGCCGTCGGGGGTGAAGAATCTTTGGGTGTTCTTCAGATTGCCGACAACCTGAAAGTATCTGCTGGAAGCGCGAAAGACGAGACCCCTGAACGCGTGTTCACCAACGGTGAGCGCGTACCAGCATGCCACTGGCGTACCTATGCGAAGATTGAGGCCTGCAGCCATGAGACACCCACCGTGGGCAGCGACAAAAACGAAGCCATCACCTACAGCATTGACGATGCTATATACCACACCAAGCATTGCCGCTACTGCAATGTGACTGTACAGGAGAAACACGCGAACGAGAACTGTGTGTGTGGTGTGAAAGATGGCACGTACGAGTTCACGATCTATGAGCCAGGAACAGAGAAAAATACTTATGTGAAGGGCACTACAAGGACTGTCGGCGCAGGCAAGAAGTTCTATCTTCCCGAGTGTACGAACGTTCCTGCAGGCTACATTTTCAAAGGCTGGGAGATGAATCCTGATCCTGAGGATGGCAACGAATGGGCAGCAAAATTAGGTGAAGACATCAAGGAAGTCGGTGAGTCGGTGACGGCACTTCTCGGACAAGACGAGACATCGTTCTATGCCCGCTTTATTTATGACCTCGGTTGGGTGACGGAGTGGGACAACAACAGTCCTACCACAGGCACCCGTGTCCATATCTCCCATGATGATATCACTCCTTGGACGCTGAAGCCGGGAAACTACAGCAACAGCAGCCTGACCATTGACTTCGAAGACTTGGAAGATGATAACGACAATGTATTCGGCACACACTATGTGGCCAGAGCCACCTACATACTGAACGGCTACGAATATACCTACGACGGTATAAAGGACGTCATCAGCCTTGGCGATAATGCCGACAACAGCAGCGCCCTCGCGAAAGTGCATAGCCATACGGCTGACGTGACCCTCTCAGGCCGCACCCTCTTCAGGGACGGCTTTTGGAACACGCTCTGCCTGCCATTCAACGTGACAATCGCCGACAGCCCACTGGAAGGAGGCGAGGCTCGCACACTGAGCAGCGCCAGCATCGAGGATGGCACGCTGAACCTGAGCTTCAGCGAACCTGTCGCCACGATACCTGCAGGCACACCGTTCATCATCAAGTGGGCGAATGGTACGGGCATCACGGATCCTGTGTTCGAGGGCACGACCATCAAAGCTACTGCTTCCACCGAGGTCGCTTTCGATGGCATCAAGTTCGTGGGCAGCTACGCACCCTTCGACATCACAGCCGAGAACAAGGATAACATCCTCTACATCGGCTCTGCCAACAAGATCGGACATTCGAAGGGCTCACGCACGCTGAAATCCTGCCGCGCTCACTTCGAACTGACTGATCCAGCAGCCGCACCAGTGCGGACGGTGGTTGTTGACTACGGAGAGGAGGAAATCGTGACGGAGATTGAATCGATGGAAGATGGAAGAAGTCAGATGGAAGATGGCGGTTGGTGGACGCTGAGTGGTGTGAAGCTCAGTGGAAAGCCCAGCGAGAAGGGAGTGTATTTGTTTAACGGTAAAAAGGTTGTGATACAATGAAGAAGCAATATATGAAGCCTCAGACAGAGGTGATGGAAATGGATTTGTGCGAGATGATCGCCATCAGCGGTGTCAGCACGAACGCAGATTTGGTATGGGAGGATGAGATGGAAGACTATGACCGCTAAGACTTGGAATGGGAAGTGGCTTCCCACCTCCACATGACATACATAAATCAATCACGACCTCAGAACGGGGTCGTGATTTTTTTGTCTTTTTACCAAAATGTGTGACCTGATTTGTTTGCGGAATGCAAGTTTTTAGGCAAGAATGTGATAAAAATGGGCATTTTATACAATAAACGGGGAAAAAAGGAGTTATTTCTATTGATGAACAGACGAATTTTCGTGGTGTTGGCTCTTCTGACGGCGGTGATGCTGGAGGTGAGGGCGCAGTGGGATGTGCAGTTTTCGGACTACACAGCCCTGAAGTCGTTTTATAACCCTGCGGTGTCGGGTACGGATGGGAAGCTGAATGTGGCGGTGGCGTATTCGATGCAGAAGGTGGGGTATGACGATGCGCCTGCGACGTTGTATGCTGGGGCGGATCTGCCGGTCTATTTCCTGAATCCCCATCATGGGGCAGGTGTGAGTTTCTTCAACGATAACATCGGTATTTTCAGTACCACGAGGATTGGTTTGCAGTATGCCTACAACATCAAGTTGAGCAAGAAGGGTAAGTTGGCGATTGGTGTTCAGGGGGCGATGTTGAATGAGAAGATCAACCCGAAAAAGATGACGTTGGAGGATAACAGCGACCCTGCGTTCCCTACGTCTGAGGTGAAGGGCAACAAGATTGATATGGGTGTGGGTTTGTATTATTATCACCCGATCATGTGGCTTGGAGCGTCCTCGCAACACCTGCTGGCACCAGCGGTTTGGTTGGATGAAAGGTATGAGGTGGAGGTGCCAAGAATGTATTATTTGATGGGTGGATGCAATATTAAATTAAGAAATTCGTTATTATCCTTGCAACCGTCCTTCTTGGTGCAGTCGGATATGGACAGGTGGAGAGAGGATGTGCAGTGCAAAGTGACCTACGAACGTGAGGAGAAGAAGTTTTATGGTGGTGTGGGTTACAGCCCCAACACATCGGTGATATTCATGGTGGGAGGCATGTTCCACGGTGTCAATCTTGGTTACAATTACCAGATGTACACGTCGGGTGTGGGACTGATTCACGGAAGTCATGAGTTGGTGGTGGGTTATCAGACCGACCTTGACCTGTTTAAGAAGGGTAGGAACAAGCACCAGAGCGTGAGATGGCTTTGAGAGGTAAGAGGTAAGAGGTTAGAGGTGAGAGGTGAGCGATTAGCGTTGGAAAAATTAGAGATAATAGATAAAAGATAAGATAACGATGAAAAAATTATTGTTTGCTATAGGTACAGTGGTCTTCGCCCTTGTGGTGGCATCCTGTTTCTCCAGCAAGGGAGGCTCGAGTGCGACTGGTGGCGAAGTGACTGGCGTGAGCGGTACGTCGATGGGCGAGCCTGCTCCTTATGGCATGGTATTGGTGAAACGCGGAAGCCTCAAGATGGGTACGGAGAATACCGACAGTCTTTGGGGTAAGGATGTGCCGACCAGGGACATCAGCGTGGATGCGTTTTGGATGGACGAGAAGGAGGTCACAAACTCCATGTATCGTCAGTTTGTCTATTGGGTGCGCGACTCCATCATTCGCGAACGTCTTGCCGACCCTGCATACGGTGGTGACGAGAGTTACAAGATTGAGGAGGACAAGTATGGTGAGCCTGTCACCCCGCATCTGAACTGGAACAAGGCTTTGCCACGTAATCCGGACGAGGATCAGGAACGTGCCATCGAGAGTGTCTATACCCACCATCCTGTGACGGGTGAGAAGATGCTTGACGTGAAGCAGCTGAACTACCGTTATGAGGTGTTCGACTATGTGACGGCTGCCAAGCGCAAGTATCGCCTCGACCCCAAGGAACGTAATCTCAACACGGACTTCCAGAATGACCAGGAAGAGGTGGTGATGATTTCGAAGGACACGGCATATGTGGATGACGATGGCGTTATCCATCGTGAGACCATCACACGTCCGCTCAGCAGCATGTGGGACTTCCTCAATACTTATATTGTGAATGTCTATCCTGACACCACTTGCTGGATTAACGACTTCCAGAATGCCGAGAACGAGGTGTACATGCGCCTTTACTTCACACATTCCAACTATAACGAATATCCAGTGGTGGGTGTGAACTGGGAACAGGCCAACGCATTCTGCAACTGGCGCACCGACTTCCTCCTGAAGGGCTTGGGCTCTCAGGCGAAGTTCATCCAGCGTTACCGTCTGCCGACCGAAGCCGAGTGGGAGTTTGCCGCTCGTGGAAAGGACGGCAACGAACTGCCCTGGCAACAGGATGGTGTGTCGAGCGACAAGGGTTGCTACTATGCCAACTTCAAGCCCGACCGAGGCAACTACACGAAGGATGGTAACCTCATCACTTCGAAGACGGGCATCTACAGCGCCAACTCCAATGGTCTCTACGATATGGCTGGTAATGTGGCAGAGTGGACAAGCACCGTCTATACAGAGGCTGGTGTGCTCTCGATGAGCGATATGAACCCGACCCTCACCTACAATGCGGCCAAGGAAGACCCATACGCGTTGAAGAAGAAGAGTGTGCGTGGTGGTTCGTGGAAAGACCCTGAGAGTTTCATCAAGAGTGTATGGCGCTCGTATGAGTATCAGAATGTGGGACGTTCCTTCGTGGGCTTCCGTTGCGTGAGGTCACAGTTGGGAACTGCATCAAAACAGAAAAAATAATAAACTAAAAACTAATAACTAAAAACTAAAAATGAAAGTATCTGCCATCCGGATAGCAAGTAACTTAAACTTTTAACTTTTAGTTTTTAACTTTTAACTTCAAGATTATGGCAACACAATATACAGGCATACAGAAGTGGCTCCGCACGAAGCGCGGTCAGACTTTCTTGAACTATGCATACAGCTGGGGTGCATCTGTCGTGATTGCAGGTGCCCTGTTCAAACTCACCCACCAGGAAGGAGCAGACATCATGCTTTGGCTCGGTATGGGTACTGAGGTCATCGTGTTCTTCCTCGCTGGTTTCGAACCACAGGAGAGTATGGATGCACAAGAATTGGCTGAGGAGGTGGCTGAGAATGCAGCCATCGCAGCACAGACCAACGCTGCTCTCTCAGAAGAGACCGTTGCAGCTCTGGCCAATGCCGCCACAGGTATGGCCAACGCTCCTATCGGAGGTGGCACTGTGGTGATTGGTGGTGGCGGCGTGCCGAGTGGAGGCACGATTGTCATCAATGGTGGAGGTGGAACAGGTGATGCTGGTTCGACCGGTGAATCTGGTGCAGCTCCAGCAGCTCCTATCGATGCTGCCCAGTTGGCTGAGAACATCTCTTCTGCTCCAGTCTTCCGTTCTGCTCAGTTCCAGAGCATGGCACCTGAGATGCAGGAGGCTACCAAAGCCTATGTGGAACAGCTCACAGAACTCACTGAGACCCTCAAGGAGGTGGCAGAGCAGAGCGCTCGTCTCACACGCGACTCTGAGGAGATGGAGAACATGAACCGCACGCTCACAGGCATCAACCGCTTCTATGAGATGCAGTTGAAGAGTGTCGGCACGCAGTCGGCTACAATCGACGAGGTGAATGAGCAGACCAAGAAGCTGGCCGCTCAGCTCCAGGAACTCAACGAGGTATATACCAAGATGGTTGAAGCACTCAAAATGAAAATCGCATGATCAGAAAGAAGTTAAGTCCACGTCAGAAGATGATCAATCTGATGTACGTTGTGCTCATGGCAATGCTGGCGCTCAACGTGTCATCCGATGTGCTCGAAGGCTTCTCGCTCGTGGATGAAGGTTTGAATCGCACCAAGACCAACTCGACCACCCAGAACGAGGCGATCTACAAGGAGATGGAAGCTGCCATGAAGCAGAATCCGGAGAAGACGCGCCAGTGGTATGAGAAGGCACAACAAGTGCGCAAGATGTCCGACTCGCTCTACACCTTTGCAGAGAACCTGAAGTGGGAGATCGTGCGTGAGGCTGATGGTAGCGATGCAGACATCAACAACATAGAAGGCCGTGACAACCTGGAAGCAGCCACACACGTCATGCTGGCAGCGGGTGTAGGCAAGGGCGGTCAGTTGAAGAGGGCGATAGAACAATATCGTGATGGCATCACATCCATGATCAACGATGAGAATCAGAAGAAGATCATCCGTTCCAACCTCTCCACCGATGTGCCCAAGAAGGCCAAGTTGATGGGTAAGAACTGGCAGGAATACATGTTCGAGAACACCCCTGTGGCAGCCGCAGTCACCCTGCTCACCAAACTGCAGACCGACGTGCGTCATGCTGAGGGCGAGATGCTCCACCAGTTGGTTGCCAACATCGACGTGAAGGATGTGCGTGTGAACGAGATTCAGGCACTCGTCATCCCCAGTTCGCAGACTGTGGTGCGTGGTGGCAAGTTCTCCGCCCAGATTATCATGGCGGCCGTTGATACCACCCAGCGTCCTGAGATTTATGTAGGCAACACCCTGCTCAAGTCAGAGAATGGACGTTACGAGACCATCTGTGGTTCTACAGGTGACTTCACCCTCAAGGGTTACTTGGTGATGAGGAACGGTAATGGCGAGACCATCCGTCGCGAGTTCTCCCAGCCCTACACCGTTGTGGAACCATCGGCAACCGTGAGTGCCACGATGATGAATGTGCTCTATGCCGGTTATCAGAACCCCATCAGTGTCAGTGTGCCTGGTGTGCCGAACAACAAGATCAGTCTCTCCATGACCAACGGAACGCTGACGCATAAGGAGGGTGGCAATTATGTCGCCGTACCGACCAATATTGGTGAGAACGCCGTCACCTTCACTGTCACAGCCCAGAACGAGGGTCGTCAGCAGGAGATGGGCAAGTTCACCTTCAATGTCCGTAAGCTCCCAGACCCGACGGGTTATCTCGACTACACCGACTCCAAGGGCAACAGCACCCGTTTCAAGGGCGGACGCATCTCCAAGCAAGCCGTACTCTCGGCAGGAGGCATCGGAGCCGCCATCGACGACGGTCTGCTCAACATCTCCTTCCGTGTACTTGGATTCGAGACCCGTTTCTCCGACAACATGGGCAATATGGTCAATGAAGTCAGCAACTCGGCCTCCTTCACACCTAACCAGATTGCACGTATCCGTACCCTCACCCGAGGCAAACTCTTCAACATCAGCCGCATCCGAGTCATCGGTCCCGACGGCATCGAAAGAACGCTCATTTCCCCCGTGGAAGTCATTATAAACTAAAAACTAACAACTAAAAACTAAAAAGTGAAAGTATCCACCATCCGGATAGCGAGTAACTTAAACTTTTAACTTTTAGTTTTTAACTTTTAACTTTCAATATGAAACGAATCATATTCATATTAGTGGCAATTAGTATGGCGGGCACGATGGTTGCCCAGCCACAGAAAAGTCGTGTGCAGAATGCCAGAACCACCACTGCCGCCAAAAACACCAACACGGCAGCCACAGGAACCAGCCGCGCAAGCCTGATGTTCCCCACCGCTGTGGATGTGCCCGAAGACCCCACTTGGCGACGCGACATCTACCGTTCCATCGACTTGACCAAGGACGAGAACGCTGCCCTCTACTATCCCGTGGAGCCACAAGGCAACAGCATGAACCTCTTTACCCTCCTCTTCAAGTTGCTCAATGCTGGTAAGATTCCCGCCTACGAGTATCAGTTGGATGGTTTGGAGCATTTCGACCAGAGCAACCGCCTCCACTTCAAGGACATGCTCGACCGTCAGGAAATCGCCTACCTGGTGGATGGCAACAGCATCAAGGTGGATCAGGCCGACGTCCCTTCTGCCGACGTGCTCAGCTACTTTGTGAAGGAGAGTTCCTACTACGACCAGAACACCGCCACTTATCATAGCCGCATCGTGGCACTCTGTCCTGTGATGCACCGTGCAGCCGATGAGTTCGCCATCAGAAGTTACGTGGGTGAAGACGAAGAAGAAGAGTCTGTGCAGAACCAGAACGTGCAGAAGTTCCCCCTCTTTTGGGTGAAGTACGATGATGTCAAGACCTACCTTAGTGGACAGGATGTGATGACCAGTAACCTCAACAACGCTGCCAAGATGTCCATTGACGACTTCTTCTCCACCAACCACTACAAGGGTGACATCTACATGACCACCAACATGCAGAACAAGTCCCTGCAGCAATACTGTGCCACCGACTCCCTCCTGAAGAAGGAGCAGACCCGCATCGAGAAGCAGATCTCCGATTTCGAGGAGCACATCTGGACGACCCCCATCGACTCTGTCGAACAGGCACGCCGTGACTCCATCGCCGCCGCTTCCGTCAAGGGCAAGAAGGCCAAGGCAGCCACCGACAAAGCCTCCTCATCCGCAGCCCGCAGCAGCCGCCGTGCTTCTGCCTCCTCTGGCAAGGAGAAATCAGGCGGTTCATCAGGTGGTGGCAATAGCGGTGCCCCACGTGTGTCTGTCAGAAGACAAAGGCATTAGGAGGTTAGAGGTAAGAAGTTAGAGGTAAGAGGTTAGAGGTGATGGTTCGGACTGACGTGTTGATTGTGGGTGCTGGTCCTGCTGGATCGATGTGCGCCTACCTGCTCAAGAAAGCAGGAGTGGATTGTCTGCTGATCGACCATGCCACCTTTCCCCGTGACAAGATCTGCGGAGGCGGATTGACTTATAAGACTTGGCATTTGCTCGACCAGCTCATGCCAGGTTTTCGTTATGACTACAACCCCGTCACCCGCATCCGTCTCTCCGTCGATGGCAAGGCACAATGCACCTTCGACATCGAGCACCCCATCCGCATCGTCCAGCGTAAGCTGTTCGACCATGCCCTCCTCCAGCAATACCTCGCCCTCGGAGGTACCTTTCAGCAGGGTGCCCTGGGGCAGATAGAGGAACAACCCGACGGCAGCATCGCCGTCACCCTGAAATCAGGCCAGCGCATCACCTGTCAGTATATCGTCGGAGCCGACGGCAGCAACAGTCAGGTGCGCCGATACCTCAAGCCCGACACCGACCGGGGCATCCTCGCTATGGAACAATACATGGAGAAACAGGACGACTGCATCGAAGTCCTCCTCTCCCAATCCTACGACGCTGGTGGCTACTTCTACCGTTTCCCTAACCAATCCTTCGATGTGGTCGGTTTTGGCGACTACACCACCACCCCCGAGAAATTCCGTCGCATCATGCAGGAGAACAACATCCCCGAAGGTAAAGCACGCGGCGCCTACATCTACTCATCCCTCGACTATCCCCTCCATCCCCACATCCTTCTCATCGGCGACGCCGGCGGCTTTGCCAACCGCATCACCTACGAAGGCATCTACAACGCTTTCTGCACCGCCCAGCATGCCGCAACCGCCATCATCACCCACCGTCCCTTCTGTGACACCAATGCCCCCGTCTTCCGCCGCATCCGTCGCGAAGAGACCCTCTGCAAACTCTTCTACAGTCCCTTCAGCTTCACCATTCTCCGATGGATGTGCCATCACCCCCACCTCATCAAAACCATCTTCGACAGGAAGATGAGAGGCTGAGGTAACCTCCCGACAAATTTTTGCAACGCCAGCGTAAGTATGGCAATCGAAAGAGCCGTACCTTTGTAGTCGATTTATCAATTACTCCAAAACCCATTCATGATGAAAAGACTACTCATGATGGCCGTGGCGGCATTGGCGATGCTGACGGCCACAGCACAACAAACCAGATTCTGTATTGCCCAAGATGGCAAAACCGCCCCCATCCTCGTGGACACCAACGATTGGAAAGGTGTCATCAGGGCAGCCCAAGACCTCGGTGACGATGTCCGCAAAGTCACAGGAACCCCCTCCGAAGTCGTTGAGACCTCCCAACTGTTAACTCTCAACTCTCAACTGTCAACTCAATCCTCGTCGGCACCATCGGCAAAAGCAAACTCATCGACCAGCTCATCAAGCAGAAGAAGATAGACGTGAAGCAGGTGCGAGGTCAATGGGAATCCTACCTCATTGATGTGGTCGACGGTCATCTGGTCATTGCAGGCAGTGACAAACGTGGCACCATCTACGGCATCTACGAGATCTCCCAACGCATCGGCGTCTCACCTTGGTATTGGATGGCCGACGCCCCCGTAGTCCATCACGACGAAGTCTATTACGACGCAGGCCGCATCGTGCAACCCTCTCCAAAGGTCAAATATCGTGGCATCTTCATCAACGATGAATGGCCATCCTTCGGCACCTGGTGCAACAACCACTTCGGCGGCGTGAATGCCAAAGCCTACGCCCACATCTTCGAACTCCTCCTGCGACTGAAAGCCAACTACTTCTGGCCAGCCATGTGGGCAACTGCCTTCAACGAAGACGACCCCGAGAGCCCGCGACTCGCCGACGAGATGGGCATCGTCATGGGCACCTCCCACCACGAACCCATGATGCGAGCCCACAAGGAATACACCTCCCGTCGTGAGGAAGTGGGTCCCTGGGACTACGCCACTAACAAGGAACGCGTGGACAAGTTCTTCCGTGAAGGCATGGAGCGCAACAAGTCGTACGACAACCTTGTCACCATCGGCATGCGAGGCGACGGCGACGTAGCTATGGGTTCTGGCGACGATACCGAAAACATGAAGACATTAGCCAAGGTGATAGAAGGTCAGCGCAAAATCATCAAGGACATCTATGGCAAGCCCGATGCCGTGCCACAGTTGTGGGCTATCTTCACAGAGGTTCAACGTTATTACGACGCAGGTTTCACTGTACCTGATGATGTGACCCTGCTCCTCTGCGACAACAATTGGGGCTACATCCGTCGCAAAGGACGTGACTTCGAGCGTAAGCGCAAGGGCGGACTTGGCCTCTATTACCACATCGACATGAACGGCGGTCCCTGGAACGACCGATGGGTCAACACCACCACCGTACCCAAACTCCGCGAACAGCTCAACCTCGCCTACCAGTCCGGCATCGACCGCATCTGGATCATCAACGTCGGCGACCTGAAACCCAAGGAGATGCCGATAGACTTCATCATGCACTATGCATGGAACCCCGATGCCATCCAACCAGGCGACGAACAGGCATGGCTCGAAAGCTTCACCCGCAGCATCTTTGGAGAATCCTATGCCCAAGAAACCGCCGACATTATCGCCAAATACTCGAAATACAATTTGTGGCGCAAAGCCGAAGTGCAGGTGCCTGGCATATACAATCAGGAAGAGATGCTGAAGGTCAACAACCTCTGGCAAGCCCTCGTCCTGCGTTGTGAGGCACTGAAGGAACAGCTCCCTTCAGAGGCACAGGACGCCTTCTACCAGTTGGTTTATTATCCCGTTGTAGCCAGTGCCGGAGTGGCACAAATCTACAACTGTGCCACGATGGGCGACAGCCTCACCATCAACGAACTCATGAAGAAAGACCAGCGCCTCACCGACCACTACAACAAACACCTCGCAGGCGGCAAATGGGACGGCATGATGCTCGACAACCACATTGGTTACACCCAGTGGTCCATCCCCAACAGCAACCGTCACCCCATGACCTTAGGATTCAGGGTCACGCACAACCTGACTCCCTCCGCCGACTCGAAAGAATACACAATCCCCGCCTACCGCTATGTTCGCAAAGATGAAGGTTGGATCTTCCTCCCCGATCTCGGCAGGGGTAAAGGATGCATGGGCGCCAAGGACGTAATGAAGGAATATCCACAAGGAGGGCCTGCCCTCGAATACGAAGTGGAACTAGCCACCCCTCAGCCCTCAATCGCTATAGGCATCCTTCCCACCCAAGACATCCTGCCTGCACGCGGATTGCGATTGGGAGTACAGCTCGACGACTACCCCATGCAGGTGATAGATGCCCGTCAAGGAATAGTTGACACCTTTGGTGAGTACACCAAACAGAACCTTGCCGTATCGAAAGTATTGAAACCTCTGCCCTCTCGCAATCATCTCGCCCTGAGCGGATGGATGAACGGACGTCCATTACCCCGTCGTGACGAAGTGTTCGACAACATCCGTTGGCTCGAAGTGCCCCTCAATGCCACTCCAGGCAAGCACAGCCTCAAACTCGTCATGATTGACCCCGAAATCGTGGTAGAGCAGCTGGTTGTCAACCCCGACAATCATCATTACAGTTACTTTGGCAAAGATTTTTGGTCTTTTCAATAAAAAGTTGTATCTTTGCGAACTAAATCAAATTTACCAACTCAACCTATGAAGAAAAATCAGTAATACTAATGCTTATGAACTTCTTGGAAGAAAAAATTTTGCTGGATGGTACTATCAAGCAGGGAAACATCCTGAAAATAGATAGTTTCCTAAACCATCAGATTGATATTGACATCATACGCCAAATAGCATATGAGTTGAAACGTCGATTCAAAGGTGTGGAAGTGACCAAAGTCCTTACCATCGAAGCTAGTGGCATTGCTATTGCCACGATGTTGGGTAATCTTTATGATGTTCCTGTGGTTTTTGCCAAGAAGAGTGAGACGGCGAATAGTACGGATGACAAGTATGTGTCGCAGGCTTATTCCTTCACGCACAAGAAGATGAACAGCGTGTTTGTTTCTCGTCCCTATCTGCAAGCTTCTGACAGAGTGCTGATTGTGGATGATTTCCTGGCTGACGGACAGGCTGCTTTGGCCCTGATGGACTTGGTGCATCAGGCTGGTGGTAAGGTGTCTGGCGTTGGCATCGCTGTGGAGAAGGGACAGCAAAAGGGCGGAAAGATGCTACGTGAGATGGGTTGCAAGCTGGAGTCTATCGCCATTGTTGAGGAGATGGATTGGGAAAAGCAGACCATCCAGTTCCGTGAGCAACCCAAAAGAAAACTTGGGAAGACAAATCTGAAGAAGAAATAACCTCGTCAATAACTGATTGCAATGGAAAACAAGGGTAGTCTCTATGAATTGAATGGACGTATTCCTTTGGCACAAGCAGTTCCGTTTGGTTTGCAGCATGTGCTCGCCATGTTCGTGTCTAACATCACGCCAATCATCATTCTTGCCAATGTGGTGGGCATTGACGCTACGCTTAGTGGCGTTCTTATCCAGAACTGTATGGTGATAGCGGGCATTGGAACGCTGATTCAGCTTTATCCCATCTGGCGCATCGGTTCTCGGCTTCCCATCGTGATGGGTATCAGTTTCACTTTCTTGTCCCTTTCCATCTTTATCGGAACCACCTACGGAATGGGCACACTAATGGGTGCTGTTATTGTGGGAGGTGTCGTGGAAGGTGTGATGGGTCTTCTGGCCAAGTACTGGATTAAATTGGTGCCGCACGTGGTGGCTGCTACGGTGGTGACAGCCATTGGATTCTCGCTGTTGCCCATTGGCGCCAACTCCTTTGCAGGAGGTCAGGGTGCAGCAGATTTTGGTTCTTTGAACAACTGGATTGTGGGTACGTTCACTTTGTTGGTGTGTTTAGGCTTTCAGGTCTTTGCTAAGGGCTTCCTCCGTTCCCTCTCGGTGCTGATGGGTTTGATTGCAGGATATATCTTGGCAGTGTGCATGGGCATGGTTGATTTCTCAGGTCTTCACCATGCAGGCATCATCTCCTTACCTACGTTCATGCCTTTTAAACCTGAGTTTAATTTAGGTGCCATCCTCTCTGTGCTTGCCATCTATTTCGTTTCTGCCACAGAGACAATTGGTGACACGAGTGCTCTGTGTTCCAGTGCGTTGCATCGTCAGCCGCATAAGGTGGAAATGGGTAATAGTATCTGTTGTGATGGATTTGTGAGTTGCATCGCAGGCCTTTTTGGTTGTACGCCCATCACTTCTTTCAGTCAGAATGTGGGTTTGGCAGCCATGTCGGGTGTAGTGAACCGTTTTGCCATCGCCACGGGAGCATGCATCATGATAGCAGGAGGTGTGTTCCCTGTGGTGGGAGCTTTGCTTGCCACAATCCCGCAGGCTGTGTTGGGAGGATGTTCCATCATGATGTTTGGTTCCATCATGCTGGCAGGTTTTGGCATGTTGTCTCGTTGTGGCTTTGGACATCGCAACATGATTATCGTGGCACTTTCGTTGAGTGTAGGCATTGGATTCACACAGGCGACAGGCATGTTCTCCATCTTCCCCCAGATTGTGCAGACTGTTTTTGCCGAGAATTGTGTGGCTGTGGTGTTCCTTCTAGCCGTGATTCTCAACCTGGTATTGCCTAAGGAGAAGGTCAAAGTTGACTGAAAACAACTGAAAAGCCTTGGAGTCGAACGACTTTAGGGCTTTTCTTTGTGGTGTTTTCGTGAAAATGTTGTACCTTTATGGCCAATATGTATTTATAACCTCATTCTATCCAATATGAAGAAAACCATTTTTTTGTTGTTGTGGGCGCTGGTGGGACTGGCGACCATGGCTTGTGCCCAGGAGGGGACAAGCGGCTATCAGGTGTTTCATGAGACGGACACCATCTGGCATTTCGGCTATCAGGGTGTGAACCTTTACAGCCGCAAGATGCATCGCATCGACATCGCCTATCCGTCATCGGACAAGGATGGGAATCCCGTCACGCTGAGTGGCTATGTGTGCATCCCCGACGAGGTTTATAGCGGCGCCATGCCTTGCGACGGCATGCTCATCTATAACCACTACACCAACTTGGCGCCCTACGAGGCTCCCACGCGAGGTTTCGCGGTGGGCATCGACTTCGTGATGGCGAATCCGCTGAAGCCGAACTACATTGTCGTATGCAGCGACTTCCTCGGCTTTGGTCTGACGGCAGACCATCCGCAGGTGTATTGCTTCGGCGATACGAATGGCCAGGCCAGCATCGACTGTCTGCTGGCGGCTCGCAAACTGCTCGACGAGCGTGGTATCAGTCAGGGCAAGTACCTCTTCAATGCAGGCATCTCGGCAGGTGGATATGATGCTATTGCCACCCAGCGAGTGCGCGACATGAAGTATAAGGACGAAATCCGTTTCGACAAGACCATTGTGGGCTGTGCGCCTTTCGATCTCGAAACGGCTTACGAAGTTTACATCGAGGGAAAGGACGATGCCTCATGGGATCCGACCTGCATGCCGATGATGCTCGACCAGATGAACCGTAATGCCAACCTCGGCTTCACGTATGAGCAGATGTTCACGGAGGAGTTGTTCCCTCATTATGAGGATTGGTTCCTCAGTGGCAAATATTCTATGGCGGAGCTGCAGGATATGACGAAGGGCAAGAAGGTGTCGGATTTTGTGCGGCCTGAATTCCTGTCGAAGAGATCGCCTGAGTATAAGAAAATCATTGCCGCTATCAGAGAATACAGCTTGGCGAACGACTGGATTCCTGACTCCACAGCCCACTACTATGTGATGCACCTTGCTCGCGACAAAGTGGTTCCCACGGCTTCGGGTCGCAAGTTCATAGAGTTCCTGCATGATTTTGACTATGACGGAAAGACGTGTGACGGCTTCACCAAGTCCATCGTGCCGGAGCGCACGCGTCTGCAAACGAACTTCCTCATTCCTTCGGAGAAGCACACGCTGGTGGGCGGCATCGTTTGCGTCTTGCATTTGGCTGCCACGCTGACTGCGTATCCCGTTCTCTACTACGACGGCGAACTGAACACACATTATGCTGATCTCATTGAACCAGCCACGCTGATGGGCATCATCAAGTTGTTGGAGTCGAAAGGCTACGATGTGCGTGGCATGGTAAAGAAACTCTCCGGAGAAGGTGAAGAAGGTAGCACTGACTTCTTCGGTATGCTCTCCAGCATCAGCCAGACGCTGGAAAAATATGGCACCAGCCTGGAAGAAGTGATGCTGATAGCATCGGACAGTGGTGTGGAGATATCCGATATCCTGGCGGTGTATCAATATCTGACTGCTGACCCCGATCCTGCTGAGGCCAAGACGCGTAGGGTGGCTTCCGCATCGGATACACTTGTCGCAGAGCCGATGATGATTGATTATTATCAGCAGTATCTGACGAATTGGTTGAATGAAGAAACGAAGGATAAATAAACAGATAATAGTATGAAAAAGATAAGATATACATTGGCAGCTTTCATGCTGGGCTGCATCTCCGTCTTTGCTGGTAATGAACCACAAACGAAAACCACTTTCAGCATTGTCAGTCTCAATGTGGATGGACTGCCAGGTAGGGTGGCATTCCTTCCTGTCAACACGGAAGGACCCATGTCGATCGGTAGCGAGCGCATCAGCAAATATCTAGCTGATCGGGATTGCGACATCCTCTGCCTGCAGGAAAACTTCAATTATCGCTGGGAAATCTGGTCGCACCTCTTCGCCAAATATAAGCACGACGAGTGGTCGGGGGGCATCACCTTCGAAGACAATGAGATAGACATCGCCCACCTGCAGAACCTGAAGTTCAAGTGTGACGGCCTCAATATGTTGTGTCACAACAGCGTCCAGTCCGACCGCTATGAGCGAGTGCCTTGGCAGCAGAATTTCGGTAAGTTCAGCCATGACTTTGACGATATCATCACCAAGGGCTTCCGTCGCCATGAGTTGACGCTCTCCGATGGCATCAAAATTGTGGTTTACAACATGCACATGGATGCCAGTTCGGAGCGTGACGAACAAAAGGGTAACGATGGGAAGGACCGTGAGGCGCGCATCTCGCAGTGGAAGCAATTGCGTGACCACATCATGGAGCGTCTGGACGACCGTCCTGTCATCATCGCGGGCGATATGAACAGCTACTACCACCGTGACGATTTCAAGAAGGAGTTCATCGATGCCATCACTGCAACGGGACGTGCCACGGTGAGTGATGCCTGGATTGAAAAGTGCAACAACGGCGTCTATCCAGAAATGGGCAGTGAGCCCTTGGCGTGTGAAACCCTCGACAAGGCGCTCTATATCAACCCCACTGATGGAAACAGCTTGGAGTTGGTCAATCTAACCATCGACCGCTGCAATTACCTTCATAACGGTCAACCGCTGGGCGACCATTATCCGCTCATCGCCACCTTCCGCTACATTTCCTACTACGATCAGGGTGCTACTCGTATCAAACAAACCGCTGCAGATGCCAATGGAGCCACTCCTGAGGCCTATGACCTTCAGGGTCGTCCGGTGGATGCCACCTACAAAGGTGTCGCTGTGACCGAGCAGGGGAAGTTCTTCAATAAATAGGAAAAGTAGCCTCTTCTTTTTTGCAAATCAAGCCTAAACAAGTGAAAAGCCTTGGAGTCGAGTGACTTTAAGGCTTTTTCTTTGTGGTAGTTTCGTGAAAAAGTCGTACCTTTGTACCCGATATAGAATTCTGAGTATATATGAAGGTATTGAAGTTTGGTGGAACCTCGGTGGGTTCCGTGGAGAGCATTCTCAATTTGAAAAAGATTGTAGAGGGACAGCAGGAGCCTGTCGTGGTGGTGGTGTCGGCGCTGGGCGGCATCACTGATAAGTTGATCAGCACGTCAAATTTGGCGATGGCTGGCGATGCGGCTTACTTGACATCATACAACGAGATGGTGGAGCGTCACCACCAGATGATTAACGCAATCATTACAGACACGAAGAAGAAGGAGGTGCTGCTGGCGACGGTGGACGAACTGCTGGGTCAGTTGAAGAGCATCTACCAGGGTGTGTATCTGATTGGTGATCTGAGTGAGAAGACGAGCAACGCGATTGTGTCGTATGGCGAGCGCATCAGCTCGAACATCGTGGCAACGCTCATCGAGGGTGCCAAGTGGTACAACTCTTTGGAGTTCATTAAGACCAAGAAAAAGCAGGGTCGTAATTTGTTCAGCAATACCATCAGTATGCCGCTGATTCTGGAAACCTTTAAGGACTTCCAAAATGTGGGTGTCTGCGGTGGCTTTATCTCGACGGACAGTGTAACGAGCGAGGTGACGAACCTCGGACGTGGCGGTTCTGACTACACAGCTGCTATTTTGGCGGCTGCGTTGAATGCTGATGTGCTGGAGATTTGGACAGACGTGAGCGGCTTCATGACGGCCGACCCACGTGTCATCAATACGGCATACCCTATTGAGAGACTTTCGTATGTGGAGGCAACGGAGCTTTGCAACTTCGGTGCGAAGGTGGTCTATCCTCCGACGATTTACCCTGTGTGCCTCAAAAATATCCCGATTCTCATTAAGAACACATTCCGTCCCGAGGATAAGGGAACCATCATCACGAATATGGATGAAACGGAGGATGAGGGACGCGCCATCAAGGGTATCTCTTCCATCAACAACACAAGCTTGATTACGGTGAGCGGTCTGTCGATGGTAGGTGTGATTGGTGTGAACCGCCGCATCTTCACGACCTTGGCGGAAAACGGCATCAGCGTGTTCATGGTGAGTCAAGCAAGTTCTGAGAATAGTACGTCTATCGGTGTGACCGATGATGATGCCGATCGTGCTTGTGAGGTGCTGAACAAGGAGTTTGCGAAAGAGATAGAAATGGGTGCGATGTACAAGATGAAACTGGAGCGCGATTTGGCGACGATGGCAATCGTTGGTGAGAACATGAAGCACACGCCGGGCATTGCGGGCAAGCTCTTTGGTACGTTGGGACGTAATGGCATCAGCGTGATTGCTTGTGCACAGGGTGCCAGCGAGACAAATATTTCATTTGTGGTGGAGCGCAAGAGCCTCAGAAAGTCACTGAACGTGATTCACGACTCGTTCTTCCTGTCGGAGTATCAGGTGCTGAACGTATTCCTCTGCGGTGTTGGCACAGTGGGTGGCAGCCTGTTGGAGCAGATAGCCGGTCAGCGTCAAAAACTGATGAAGGAGCGCAACCTGCAAATCAATGTGGTGGGCATTGCCAGTGGACACAATGCGATGTTCGACCGAAACGGCATTAACCTCTCGCAGTGGGAAGAGGACGGCAAGTTTTCCATCGCACAACTGCGTGCTGGTCTGAAGGCTGCCGAGGCAAGCGATTTGGAACGTCTGAAGGAGGAAGTCATCGGCATGAATATTTTCAACAGCGTGTTTGTGGATTGCACGGCAAGTGCCGATGTGGCAGGGCTGTATGAGGCATTCTTGAGTAATAACATCTCGGTGGTGGCTGCCAACAAGGTGGCTGCATCGAGTGACTATGATAATTATGCTCGACTGAAGGCCACGGCCCGAAAGCGCGGTGTGAAATATCTGTTTGAGACGAATGTAGGTGCTGGTTTGCCTATCATCAACACTATCAATGACCTCATCAATTCGGGTGACAAGATTCTGAAATTGGAGGCTGTGTTGAGCGGTACGCTGAACTTCATCTTCAATACGATTTCGGCGGATGTACCATTCAGTGAGACCGTGCGCAGAGCCAAAGAAGAGGGTTATGCAGAGCCAGACCCACGTGTGGACTTGAGTGGTAAGGACGTAATCCGCAAGTTGGTTATCCTTTCTCGTGAGGCTGGTTACAAGATGAATCAGGAGGATGTGGAGAAGCATCTGTTCATTCCGCAGCCTTTCTTCGATGGTTCGTTGGAAGACTTCTGGAAGAACCTGCCATCGCTTGATGCTCAGTTCGAGGCTGAGCGCAAGGAAGTGGAAGCTGCCCATCAGCACTGGCGCTTCGTGGCCAAGCTGGAAAACGGCAAGGGTTCAGTGTCATTGGAGCGTGTGGGTGAGCGTCACCCATTCTACGACCTTGAAGGTTCGAACAACATCATCCTTATCACGACCGAACGCTACAACCAGTACCCCATGCTCATTCAGGGCTATGGAGCCGGTGCATCTGTGACCGCTGCTGGTGTGTTCGCTGATATCATGTCTATTGCAAACATCTAAAATGAAGCATATTATCATATTAGGCGACGGTATGGCTGACTGGCCTGTGGAGTCGCTGGGAAACAAAACATTGCTGCAGTATGCCAACACGCCCTACATGGACAAGTTGGCAAAGATGGGACGTTGCGGGATGCTGAAGACGGTGCAGGATGGGTTCCATCCAGGCAGTGAGGTGGCAAACAGCAGCATCCTCGGCTATGACCAGAATGAGGTGTACGAAGGAAGAGGTCCGTTGGAGGCTGCCAGTATCGGTGTGGATTTGGCGCCAGAGGATATGGCAATCCGCTGCAACATCATCACGTTGGAAGACGGAAAGATCGTGACGCACAATGGCGGAAATCTGCAAACGGAAGATGCTGCTGTGCTGATTGACTACCTCAACGAGCATCTAGCCACAGACCGTGTGAAATTCTATTGCGGTGTGCAGTACCGTCATCTGCTGGTGATTAAGGGAGGCAACAAGCATGTAATATGTCAACCGCCCCACGACCATCCCGGAGAGGCTTGGCGCCCGTTGCTGGTGACTTCTGAAGCCAATGCCCCCAAAGATAATGAGCTGACGGCTCAGGAAACGGCCGACCTGCTCAATGACTTGATACTCCGTTCGCAGGAGTTGCTGGCCAAGCATCCCTACAATGTGGAGAAGGCGAAGCGTGGTGAACGTCAGGCCAACAGCATTTGGCCGTGGGCAGGAGGTTATCGTCCGCACATGGTGCCGCTCACCAAGACATTCCCGCAGATCAAGCGAGGATCCGTGATCACGGCTGTGGATTTGATTCGTGGCATCGGCACGTTGGCAGGCTTGAGGGTGATTGATGTGCCAGGAGCCACGGGTTTGTGGGACACCAACTATGAGGGTAAGGCTCAGGCAGCCATCAAGGCACTGGAGACGGACGATTTCGTCTATGTGCATGTGGAGGCTTCGGACGAGGCTGGACATGATGGCGACTTGGAGTTGAAGCTGAAAACGATAGAAGATCTGGATAGCCGCATCGTAGGACCCGTCTATGAGGCCGTGAAGGATCAGGAGGTGGCCATTGCCGTGTTGCCCGACCATCCGACCCCTGTGGCACACCGTACCCACACCAACGAACCGATTCCCTTCCTCATCTATGCACCGGGCATGGAGACCGACGAGGTGGAGACGTTTGACGAGGTGGCTTGTAAGAAGGGTAGTTACGGGCTGTTGGAGAAAGATGAATTTATCAAGGAACTAATGAAAATAGAATAGCATATGAAATACTATAGTACAAACGGAAAAGCGCCCATCGCCACATTGGAAAAGGCGGTGGTGAAGGGACTCGCGGAGGACAAGGGCTTGTATATGCCAGAGCGCATCAAGGCTTTGCCCCAGGAGTTTTTCGACAACATTGAGAACTGCTCGTTTCAAGAGATTGCCTATACTGTGGCGGATGCATTCTTTGGCGAGGATGTGCCTGCTGAGGACTTGAAGAAGATTGTGTATGACACCTTGGCATTCGATTGTCCTTGTGTGAAGGTGACCGACACCATCTACTCGCTGGAACTCTTCCATGGTCCCACGTTGGCATTCAAGGATGTGGGTGCAAGATTCATGGCAAGGCTGTTGCAGTATTTCCTGAAGAAGGAAGGTGCAGGGCAGGTGAATGTGCTGGTGGCTACATCAGGAGACACAGGCAGTGCAGTGGCAAACGGTTTCCTCGGAGTGGATGGCATCCATGTGTATGTGCTCTATCCGAAGGGCAAGGTGAGCCCCATTCAGGAGTGCCAGTTCACGACGTTGGGTCAGAACATCACGGCAGTGGAGGTGGACGGTGTGTTTGACGACTGTCAGGCTTTGGTGAAGAATGCATTTATGGATGCCGATTTGAACCAGCACATGAAGTTGACCTCTGCGAACTCCATCAATGTGGCACGTTTCCTCCCTCAGGCGTTCTACTACTTCTATGCTTATGCACAGATGAAGAAGAGAGGTCTGGCTGATCAGTTGGTGGTGTGTGTGCCATCGGGCAACTTTGGTAACATCTGTTCGGCACTCTTTGGCAAGAAGATGGGTCTGCCCGTCAAGCGTTTCATCGCAGCCAACAATGCTAACGACATCTTCTTCAAGTATTTGCAGACGGGCAAGTATGAGCCAAAAGCATCGGTGCAGACCATTGCCAATGCTATGGATGTGGGTGATCCCAGTAACTTTGCCCGTGTGTATGAACTCTACGGCAAGAGTCATGAGGCCATTTGTGCAGACATCAGTGGTGCGACTTACAAGGATGAGCAGATTGCTGAGACCATCCAGGAGGTGAGAACCGAGACGGGGTATGTGTGTGACCCCCATGGTGCTTGTGGTTACCGTGCATTGAAGGAAGGATTGAAGGCTGGCGAAGTGGGTGTGTTCCTGGAAACAGCGCATCCTGCCAAGTTCAAGGATACTGTTGACCGCATCCTCAACGACAACATTGAGATACCGGCCAAGTTGCAGGCCTTTATGAAGGGCACGAAGCAGAGTGTGCCGATGACGAAGGACTTTGCCGACTTCAAGCAGTTCTTACTAAAACAATAAAGAATGAAACCCAGCAAGCAGCAAAAGCGCACCGTCCTGACTCGTTTCATGATGAAGGCGGTTTTGGTGGTCGTGTCAACGGCTTTAGTGGTGTATTTTATGCCGCGAGGCGATGAATTTGGCTATAAGTATGAGTTGGATAGACCATGGAACTATGGCTTGCTGATTGCCAACACCAAGTTCCCGATCCTGAAGAATGACTCGCTGATTCATCGTGAACGGGAAGCCACGATGCGCAGTTTCCAGCCCTATTACAATTATGATAAGGCTGTGAGGGACACGATGATGAACCGACTGTACAATTATGTGGTGGATGAGTGGAAAGGAGAAAACTCTGCCATGTATGTGCATCATATTGCTGTTTTGTTGGATACGATTTATCAGCGGGGTGTGCTGTCGGGAGAGGATTATGCGCGCTTGAAAGATGATGAGCATCACAAGAACATTCGCATTGTGAGGAATAATGAAGCGGTGTCAGTCCCACTGAACCGTGTGTTCTCTTTGCGATCAGCTTATGATTATATCATCACGGAGGACACGGCCAAGTATTCCAGTTTGGTGCTGCGGCAGTTTAACGTCAATGAACTTATCCAGCAAAACCTGACATACGACAAGATGAAGTCGGAGACGGAACTGGATGAGAACCTGCAGAACATCTCCAGTTATAATGGTTTTGTGCAGGCTGGTCAGAAGATTGTTGACCGTGGTGAGACGGTGACGGAAGAGGTGTATGATGTGTTGCGTTCTTATGAGAAGGATTACGAACGACGCAACACCATCGACACGAACATCCCATACAGGTCTATTGGTCAAGCGATTTTCGTGCTGGTGATATTTGTTTCGCTGATCACTTATTTGTCATTGTTCCGTATCGACTACTTTGAGAATGTGCGGAATGTGACGTTGCTTTTCGCCTTGCCGGTGTTCTTCTGCGTGATTGCCTCGTTGATGGTGTCGCACAAGATCCTGAACGTTTTCATGCTTCCGTGCTGTCTGGTGCCCATTGTGATTCGTGTGTTCATGGACTCACGTACTGCCTTCATGTTCCATTGTGGTATGGTGCTCATCATTTCTTTGATGTTGACCAGCAATTATGAGTTCATTGTCGTGCAGTTGGTGGCAGGCATGGTGGCCATTCAGACTTTGCGCGAGTTGTCCCAGCGTTCGCAGATTGTTCGGACGGCGTTCATCATCTTCTTGGTGTATGTCATCTGCTATACGGGATATTCTCTGCATCATGAGAATGACATCAAGATGGACACATGGATGTATGTCTGCTTCACGGTCAATTGCGTTTTGTTGCTTTTCACTTATCCGTTCCTGTGGATGTTGGAGAAGATGTTTGGATTCACCAGTGATGTGACCCTCGTGGAACTCAGCAATGTACACAATCCACTCTTGCAACGTATGACAGAAGTGGCTCCTGGCACATTCCAACATTCGATGCAGGTGGCAAACTTGAGTGCTGAGGTGGCTAACAAGATCGGTGGTAAAGCCCAGTTGGTGCGTACGGGTGCTTTGTATCACGATATCGGTAAGATGGAACGTCCCGTGTTCTTCACGGAGAACCAGAACGGCTTGTCGCCTCATAAGCATTTGACGCCTTTGAAGAGTGCTGAGGTCATCATCGCACATGTGAAGAATGGTATAGCACTTGCAGACAAGAATCATATCCCTGATTCCATCAAACGGTTCATCACCACGCATCATGGCTTGGGAAAGGCTAAATATTTCTATATCACTTATAAGAATGAGCATCCTGACGAAGAAATTGATGAGAAGTTGTTCACCTATCCTGGACCTAATCCGAGTACCAAGGAGGAGGCGATTCTGATGATGTGTGACGCAGTGGAGGCGGCATCCCGCTCTCTGCCTGAATACACGGAAGACAGCATTAATCAGTTAGTGGATCGAATCATTGACAATCAGGTGGCAGAAGGCTTCTTCAGTGAATGTTCCATTACTTTCAAGGACATAGCTGTGGCAAAGATGGTGCTGAAAGATAAATTGAAGACAATATATCATACCCGTATTTCTTATCCTGAAATGGGAGAAGATTATGAAAACAGAGAAAGAGAAGAAAAATAGGATTTGGTGGACATTCCTGCTTGTGCTCGTCGTGGTGGCGGGTTTGTTAGGTTTGTTCTATCTGCCACGTATCAACGTTGGTGATGTGGATTTGCGTCGTGTCAACATCTTGAGCGATGTACAACGTCGAGACAAGGATGGTAATATCGTGGCAGAATTGGTGGCAGACTCATTGGATGGCTTTGTGGAGAAAGGTGTGGATTCTGCGGCTATCCGAGTGAAGCAACTGGCTTATGTGGATACAGTGCCCAAAGGTATGGTGGCAATAGAAGATTTTACCACAGACGGTTTGCATCGTGAAATGGACAAGTTCTACGAAGCATTGGGACAGTCGCACAACCGTCCTGTGCGTGTGGCGTATTTTGGTGACTCATACATTGAGGGCGATATCCTGACGATGGACTTACGTGCCATGTTGCAGGGAAAGTTCGGTGGTAAAGGCGTTGGCTTTGTGGAGATTGCTTGTGTGTCGTCCGATTTCCGTCGTTCTGTGACATCCCGTCGCAACAACTGGAGCCGTTATCATGCTAATGAGAAAGGGCGTGGTTTCAAAGCTAACTTGCAGAGTATGGCAGGTAGTTACTTCATCCCTTCTGGGACGGCCACTTACGAATTGCGTTGCCAGACCAATGTGTATGGTAACCTCTTGGGGGAAGCTGAAGAAGCTACAGTCTTTTTCACACCAGGAAATGGACTCAATATCAATTATTCCATCAATGGGGGTGAGAGTCTGTCGCTCTTCTCGAATGGTGAAGCCAGTGCTCCTCAGACATATGATGAAGTGGTGGAGGTGGTGGATTCCGATTCCACCATCAGCTATAAAACCGTCACTCGTACCGTGGAAACAGCTCAACAAGGGGTAGGAAATGTGGTGGCGAAGAGCGTGAGTGGCAGTATCAGCCGTTTCAACATGACGGTGACGGGTGGTCATGGTTCACGCTTCTATGGTGTTGCACTCGATGGACATAAGGGTGTGGTTGTGGATAACTTCAGTATGCGCGGCAGTGGTGGTCAGCACCTCAGCGGCATTCCCGTAGAGACCCTTCGCAGCTTTGCCTCCGTTCGTCCTTATGACCTCATCATCCTGCATTATGGACTGAATGTGGCGAATGAAAAGCAGAAGGATTATGGTGGATACACGGGTCAGCTTGGCAAGGTCATCGACTTGATGAAGCAGGCTTATCCTCATGCCAGCATTTTGGTTGTTAGTATGGGTGACCGTGATAAACGTGGCTCTGATGGACAGATGCACACGATGGGTGGTGTGAAGGAGATGGTGTCCTACGAGCGTAAGATGGCAAGTGACCATCATGTGGCATTCTGGAACCTCTATGAGGCGATGGGTGGCGATGGAAGTCTTGCCAAGATGACAGAAAAGAAACAAGCAAATCTTGACTATACACACATCAACTTTGCAGGTGGACGCCATTTGGCTGAGTTGTTGTTTGATGTGTTGATGAACGGTAAGAGCAATTACGAGAATCGTGTACGTTAATCTGCGACATATCATCTTGATGATGCTTTGTGCATTCTTCTTCGTCTCATTCGGTGGAGGCGAAGCCAATGCGCAGTCGTTGACCACCCCGTTCCCTTCCACTTTCCGTAACACTCGTGCGAACGAACTGATTGATGGGGCGACATTGGCGCCCGTGTTCAGAAAGATTCATGAGCGCAAGACGGTCAAGGTGATGCAGATAGGTGACTCCCATGTAAGGGGAAATATCCTTCCTCGTACATTGGGCAGTACTTTACAAAACTACTTTCCTCGTTTGGAGTTTACGTATTATGGAATGAATGGTGCCTGGGCACGTCGCTTCTACGAACAAGATATGATTAACCGCGTGGTGGCAGAACGTCCTGACCTCCTCATTGTGTCTTTTGGAACGAACGAGGCACATGGCTCAACACTTGATGAACGGGTGCATGCTGAGACGATGCGGACGCTCACCCAACGTATCAGCGAACAATGTCCAGGTGTGTGTTTCCTCTTCACCACACCTCCGGGCAGTTATATCTCCCAGCGTACGGGCAGTTACACAACTGGTACTGGTCGTCGTCGCCGTACGCATTATAGCACCACGAAAGTGCCTAATCAGAATACAGCCAATGTGGCACGTAGCATTGTGAACTTCTGCCATTCCCATCATATGGCTGTGTGGGACATCTTCACCATCGCAGGAGGTGCCACCTCCGCATGCACCAATTGGCGCAATGCAGGACTCATGAACACAGATTGCATCCATTACGTCGCAGCAGGTTACACCTTACAGGGAAAGTTGCTGGGCGAAGCCATCTATAAAGCATATACAGGTACAGCTACCTCGGGTAGTCAGACACGCATGATGCATGGTTCTACCCCCAAGGAACAGAAGCCATATAAAACGGTAAAAGGATTTTAGGATTTTATGTTTGATATCGATTTTTCACGCCTTGTAGAACAGCTGCTCTATCAGCCAGAATCCCCAATGATTTTCTCGTCGGGCATCTTTCTGTTTTTGTTCTTGGCGTTCACTCTCATCTATAATAGCTTGGGCAAGGCTGACACCTGGCGCATTCTTTTTGTCACCTTCTTCTCTTATTACTTCTATTATAAGTCCAGCGGACTCTTCTTCTGGCTTTTGGCATTGGTCACCACAAGTGACTACTTCATTGCTCGTGCTATTGGTGGAGTGGGGAAAGGAGCATTGGGCAAGACTCTTGTGGTGTTGTCTTTGGTACTTGATCTCGGTTTGCTCGTCTTTTTCAAATACACAAACTTCTTAGGTGAGACCATTTGTACCTTGTTGACGGATTGTGGTGTGGACGTTCCTGCTTCCATTAGTGGTTCCTATTTGTTGGGAGTGACGTGGCAACCGCGTGACATCTTCCTGCCTGTGGGTATATCCTTCTTCACGTTCCAGTCGTTGAGTTATACCATTGATGTGTATAGGGGCAATATCAAACCGCTTAATCGATTGCTCGATTATGCTTTCTACGTGAGTTTCTTCCCGCAGTTGGTGGCAGGTCCTATCGTGCGTGCTCGTGATTTCATTCCGCAGATTCGTCGCCCGCTTTTTGTGTCTGACCAAATGTTTGGTACGGGCATCTTCTTGATTATTGCGGGTCTGTTCAAGAAGGCTGTTATCAGCGATTATATCTCCATTAACTTCGTAGAGCGTATCTTCGACCAGCCTGACCTTTATAGCGGAATCGAAAACCTCCTTGCTGTCTATGGTTACACGCTTCAGATCTACTGCGACTTCTCAGGCTATTCTGATATGGCAATCGGTATTGCCCTCTTGCTTGGTTTCCAGTTCCCCAAGAACTTCGATAGCCCCTATAAGTCAAAGTCCATTACTGAATTTTGGCGTCGTTGGCACATCAGCCTTTCCTCTTGGCTCAAGGACTATCTTTACATCTCCCTCGGAGGTAATCGTCACGGCAAGTTCCGTCAATACTTCAACCTCCTCATGACGATGCTTCTAGGTGGTCTTTGGCATGGTGCTTCCCTCAATTTCATCTTGTGGGGAGGTTTTCATGGTGTGCTCCTTTGTCTCGACAAGATATGGCACAGCCTCTGCTCCTTCCTCAGTCCGTTGACGTATCTGCCTAGCAAGCATAACCCTGCTCCCCAGAAGAATTGGTTGGTGGCGCTGGTTGGTGGTGTCATCACATTCCATCTTGTTGCTGCTCTTTGGGTATTGTTCCGTGCTCCTTCCTTTGGCATTGCAGAACAGGTGTTCCATCAGATATTCTGTAAGTTCGAACCACAAATATTCCTTCAGTGGTGTACCTCCTACAAGGCTGTTGCTTTTTTGATGTTGTTGGGCTATCTGCTCCACTTTATGCCAGAGTTCTTGTCCGATAAGGCAAAGGAATTTGTGACACGCTGTCCACTTGTGATTAAAGCGCTCTTTATCATCTTCCTTGTCTTTATCGTCATCCAGATTAAGTCTTCAGACGTGCAGCCTTTCATTTACTTCCAATTCTGATTCCATGAATACTTCTGATATATACAATGCCGCCCAGCTCATCGAGTGCATTCAGCAAGTAGGTTTCTTGCCCTTGCTCGATAGCGGTATTGCGGGGTATTCAGCAGAAGAGATGGTGACGGAGGATTGCCGTTATGTCACTTTCCCCGATGGAGGATGGGATTGGCCTTTGTGGAAATGGAAAGGTCCTATCGTGACGGAGGGCAATTGTATGTATGGCAAGTTCTTTAACAAGAAAGCAGGGTTTGTCAGTCGGGAGTGGTGGCCAGACCTTTGCAACTATCGTCGCAGTCAACACCCTGTGCCCGAATCAGGAACCATTGAGGATGTCATTCTTGCCACTCTAAATGAACATGGCAGCCTTATTACCCGTCAACTCCGTTCTCTTTGTGGTTTCACAGGTCCCAAGATGCGTAGTCGTTTCGATGCGATTGTCACCCGTCTGCAGATGGGGTGCTACATTGTTACAGAAGACTTTGTCTATCCATGTGATCGTCACAATCACGAATATGGCTGGGGATGGTCACTGCTCACTACACCAGAACAACTTTACGGAGCTGCTGCCTACCAGTGCCCTCGTTCCCCAGAAGAGTCTTTCCAGCGGATGCTCGCACATCTACGAACCATTTTACCCCAAGCAGAAGAGAAGAAACTTAAAAGGATACTCCTTTGATTATAGGACTCAGATGAAACAAGAAGGGTCGCTCACAATTTGTGGGCGACCCTTTATAATATAATAATGTGTGAGATTATTCCTGCACGTAGCTTGCCAGCTGGTCAACGTCCAGTTTGCTGATGTAGTTGAAGTGCTTAGCTACTTCGCTTTCTGCGTAGTTCATGAAGACTACGAGAGACTTGCCGAAGAGCTCTGGAGCACGCTGGGTGTCTTGCAAGAGGAGGTGACACATGATGACGTAAGCAGTCATCTCGTAGAGCTTGCGAGCACAGAGGTCGAGGAAATCCTGGTTGCCAGGTTCCTTTGCCTTTTCGATGCTCTGAGCGAGTTTCTCTGCCATTGCCTTGATGCGCTCAGCATATGCGGCGTACTCGGCTGCCACTGGTTCTGCTTCGAAGTCCTTGATGACGTTAGCATAGAAGCCAGAGGTGATGTAACGGATCGCCGCAACGGTCTGGAGCTGAGTGGTACCCTCGTAGATAGACATGATGCGGGCATCACGATACACACGCTGACACTTGTACTCGAGCATGAAACCGGAACCACCGTGTACTTGGATGGAGTCATAGGCAGACTCGTTGGCGAACTCTGAGTTCATACCCTTAGCCAGTGGCGTGAAGGCATCAGCGAGCTTGCTGTACTTCTTGAACTCATCACGTTCTTCTGGTGTAAGCTTACGCTCCTTGCTGATGTCGTCGAGACACTTGTAGATGTCCACGTAACGGGCAGTCATGTAGAGGAGTGAACGGCCTGCATCGAGCTTCGCCTTGATGCGTGCAATCATATCGTAAACGGCTGGGAAGTGGATGATTTCCTTACCGAACTGCTTACGGTCGCGAGCATAGTTGATAGCCTCTTCGTAGGCGGCCTGTTCTGCACCTACAGACTGAGAAGCAATACCTAGACGAGCACCATTCATCAGACCCATCACATACTTGATGAGACCGAGTTTCTCAGAGCCGCAGAGCTCAGCCTTGGCGTTCTTATAAACGAGTTCGCATGTGGGGCTGCCGTGAATACCGAGCTTGTTCTCGATACGACGTACATTTACACCACCATTGCGCTTGTCGTAGATGAACATGGAAAGACCACGGCCATCACGAGTGCCCTCCACTGAACGTGCCAACACGAGGTGAATGTCAGCGTCACCATTGGTAATGAAACGCTTTACACCGTTCAAGCGCCAGCAGTTCTCCTTCTCGTCGAAGGTAGCCTTGAGCATCACACTCTGAAGGTCAGAACCTGCATCAGGCTCTGTCAAGTCCATTGACATGGTCTCGCCGGCACAAACACGTGGGATATAACGCTTGCGCTGATCTTCGTCACCAAACTCATAGAGGGTCTCGATACAATCCTGAAGTGACCAGATGTTCTCGAAACCAGCATCACCTTCAGCGATGATCTCATTGGCAGCCGTGTAAACCACGTTAGGCAAGTTCAAACCGCCGTAACGACGTGGCATAGTCATACCGCAAAGACCGGCCTTGATAGTGGCATCGAGGTTCTCGTAGGTCTTGCTGGCATAGCGTACACGACCATTCTCGCAGTGAGGGCCTTCAGCATCCACATCCTCAGAGTTAGGACCGATGATGTTGGCATTGATGTCGCCTGTGATTTCGAGCAGGCTGTCAAAATTCTCCTGTGCATCCTCGTAGTCCTTGGGTGCATAGTCATACTGACCATAGTCAGCGTAGTTTCTCTCCTTCAACTCAACGATACGTTTCATCAAAGGGTGTTCCATGTGGAATTTAATCTCAGGAACGTCTGTATAGGAATTTGCCATTATTTCGAATTCTTTTTGTAGTACTTAATGAGTTTTGGAACAACCTCTTCGATGGTGCCGTTGATGATGTAATCGGCAATCTGATTGATAGGTGCGTTGGGGTCGTTGTTGATGGAGATGATGATACCAGACTCCTTCATACCAGCCACGTGCTGGATAGCACCGGAGATACCACAGGCGATATAAACCTTTGGACGTACCGTAGTACCAGTCTGACCGATCTGACGGTCGTGGTCAATCCAGCCTGCATCGACAGCTGCACGGCTGGCACCTACCTCTGCGTGAAGCTCCTTAGCGAGGTCAAAGAGGAGGTTGAATCCTTCAGGACCACCTACACCATAACCACCTGCCACGATGATAGGAGCACCCTTCAGGTTGTGCTTTGCCTTCTCCACATGACGGTCAAGCACCTTCACTACATAGTCAGTAGTAGGCACATACTTGGCCACATCGTGCTTGATCACTTCACCCTTGTAGTTCTCATCGAGGATTTCCTTCTTCATCACACCGTCACGAACGGTTGCCATCTGTGGGCGATGTTCTGGGTTGACGATGGTGGCGATGATAGAACCACCGAATGCAGGACGAATCTGGTAGAGCTGGTCTTCATAGTGCTTATCCACCATGTTGCCCTCAGCATCCTTCACCTTCATGTCGAAAGAGCCAATCTCCAGCTGAGTGCAGTCGGCAGTCAGACCAGAATGGAGTGCAGAAGACACGCGGGGACCGAGGTCGCGACCGATCACGGTGGCACCCAAGAGGCAAATCTGTGGCTTCTCCTCCTTGAAGAGGTTCACGACAGCAGAAGTGTGGGGAAGTGAAGTGTATGGGAAAAGACCCTCAGCATCGAAGATGTGTACGCGGTCAACGCCATAAGGAATCACCTGCTTCTCAACACCATCGAGACCTGTACCTACGAGCACAGCTTCCAGCTGAACGCCGAGCTGGTTGGCGAGCTTGCGACCCTTGGTGCAAAGCTCCAAACTTACGTCAGCAACCTTGTTGCCTTCAAGTTCACAATATACAAATACGTTGTTCATATTTATCCGATGGTATTGCTTTCCATGAGTTCAACAATCAGACTCTCAACATCTGCATCAGAAGAAGTGAGTGTCTTGTTTTCTTTCGCTTTGAAGACGATGCTCTTCACGGCCTTCACGTTCGTAGGAGAACCAGCCTTACCAATCTGTGCTGGATCAGCCTCGATGTCAGCAGCACCCCAAGTGGTGAACTCGCGGTTCTTGTTGGCCCACACACGCTTCACGTTGCGCACACGGCAAGGAGCAGCGCTTCCGTTCACTGTTACAACGATAGGTAGAGGACCTTCCACTGTCTCGACACCACCGTCGATGTGACGCTTTGCCACAATCTTCTTGGCTTCCTTGTCGAGCGAGATGATTTCCTCTGTGTAAGTAATCTGGGTGAGACCCAACTTTTCTGCCACCTGTGGACCTACCTGTGCTGTGTCACCATCGATAGCCTGACGGCCGCAGAGGATGATGTCGTAGTCGCCCACCTTCTTGATGGCCTGAGCCAATGTGTAGGAAGTGGCAAGGGTGTCAGCACCGCCCAGTGGACGGTCAGAAATCAGGATGCCCTCATCGGCACCACGGTAGATTCCCTCCTTCAGCACCTCAGCAGCCTTGGGCAGACCCATAGTGAGCATGGTGATGGTGGAACCAGGGTTAGCGTCCTTCAGGCGGAGTGCCTGTTCAAGGGCGTTCAAGTCCTCGGGGTTGAACACAGCAGGCAGAGCCGCACGGTTCACTGTACCCTCTGGAGTCATCGCATCAGGACCGACGTTGCGTGTGTCTGGCACCTGCTTTGCGAGTACAATGATTTTCAAACTCATAAGTTAATGTATTGATTGTTTTGGAATATGTTTCCGCTATTGGTTAGTCTTGTTTTCAACAAGACAAAATATTAACAGGTGCAAAGGTACGAAATTTTTTCCGTTCCACAATGAAATATAGCATTTTTAATGCTCAAATGAACGAAAAGAGTGCAAAAGGGAGAAGTGTTCGTCTAAAGCGCTTCTAAAGCGGGTCAACGTCGTAGTAGATGTTGAGGTTCTTAGCGATGGGCATCGTCTGCATCTGTTGCTGGATGGCAAGGAGGTGCTGACGCACCTTCTCGATGGAGGCACGACGCTCAATTTTGAGCATGATTTTACGAATGTAGAGCGAGTGGATACGCCCCACAGGAGGACTGTCGGGACCCAGTACCCTGTCGCCAAAGACGGCACGCAGACGTGTGCCCATATCGTCTGCAAGATGCTCCAGCAGTTCGTTGTCCTTATGGCGCAGATAGACATAAATGAGGCGTACGAACGGAGGGTACTTAAACATCTGACGTTCTTCCATTTGTGTACAGAACATCTGCCAATAGTCGTTCTGCGTGATTTGGCGGATGATGTCGCTGTCGGCCGATCGTGTTTGGAGGATGACGTGTCCTGCCGTATTGTTGCGTCCAGCTCTTCCTGCCACCTGGCTGAGCGTTTGGAATGTACGTTCATAACTGCGGAAATCGGGCAGGTTGAGCATCGTGTCGGCATCGAGAATGCCTACAACCGACACACGGTCGAAATCCAGTCCTTTCGTCACCATTTGCGTACCCACGAGAATGTCTGCCTTGTGGGTCGAAAAGTCGCTGATGATGCGCTCGAACTGGGCTCTGGTTGTGGCAGTGTCAAGATCCATGCGTAGGGTAGTGGCACCTTCAAAGAGTTGGGCGATTTGTTCCTCCACTTTCTCAGTACCTGTACCTATATCCACGAACTTGCTTTCTTCGCAGGCAGGACATCGCTCAGGAATGCGGGTGGTGTAGCCGCAATAGTGACAAGTCATCGTGGAGGTCTTCTTGTGGAGGGTCAACGTCACGTCGCAATGAGGGCATCGAGGCACCCATCCACAGGTCTTACACTCGATGAACGAAGAGAAACCGCGTCGGTTCTGGAAAAGGATGATTTGCTCCTTGCGTTCAAGGGCATTTTTCATCACCTCAATGAGACGGGGTGAGAACGCTCCCTTCATCAGACGCTTGCGCTTGGCTTCCTTTGTGTCAACCACCTCGATGGTAGGCAGTTGCATGTTTCTGTAACGTTGGGTGAGTTGCACGTATCCATAAAGTTTTTTACGTGCCCAATGATACACTTCGAAAGACGGAGTGGCTGTGCCTAACAGTGTCTTTGCCTTGAACATCTGTGCCAACATGATGGCTGCATTTCTGGCATGATAGCGAGGTGCAGGTTCCTGTTGCTTGTAACTCTGTTCATGTTCTTCGTCCACGATGACCAATCCCAAGCTTTGGAAAGGTAAAAAGATGCTGGAGCGCACTCCAAGGATGAGTTGGTAGGGCTGGTCGGAGGCTTGCCGTTGATAGACTTCCAGTCGTTGCCCATCCGTAAACTTCGAATGATACACCCCCATCTTGTCACCAAAGATACAGCGGAGACGCTCCGTGATTTGGGTGGTCAAAGCAATTTCGGGCAAGAGGTACAGCACCTGCTTCCCTTGTTGTAAACACTTGTCGATGAGGTGGATGTAAATTTCTGTCTTGCCCGATGACGTGACTCCATGCAGGAGGGTGACGTTCTTGTCGAGGAACGAGACCTCTATCTCGTCAAAAGCCTTCTGTTGGGCAGGGGAAAGGGGGGAAAGTTGACCAGCCCACGCGCTGGGCGATAGGTCACTTTTAATAGCTTTTCTTTTGCGGGAAGACGCTTTGAGTGCTTTCTCGTCAGTTGGTTTCATGGCACCAGGAAGTCCAGCCTTCATCACATCGCCCAACGGACAAAGATAGTAGTTGGCAATCCATTGCCAGAACGTAAACTGTTGTTCGTTCACCACAGGGCGCTCATCCAGCACCTCCATGATGGCTTTGATTTCAACCCCTTGTGGGGCATTGTTGTGTGTGCTGAGCACCACACCCGTATAAATTTTGTTCTTGCCAAGGGGCACAACAACTCGACAGCCTCGCATCACTCTTGCCTCCAAATCAGGAGGAACGAGGTATGTGAAGCTGTCGAATGGTATGGGAAGTGTGATGTCAGCAAACATCCATTAGAAGAGGTAAGTCAGAGAAATCTGATGGGTGTTGTTCTTCAGTTTACCCTTCACTGCACTTGTGCCAATGCCAAGTGGTGTAATTTCGGCAGTCTTGCCCAAAGCAATGTTGTAATTGTAACCCACGCGAACATGGCTGAGGGCTGTAACGCCGCATCCAACATTCCAAGAGAATTCAGACTTTTTCAGTTCCCAATCTTGGTTGATGTTAGCAGGTTTCCAACTTCTGTCACCCACGTTCCAAGAGAACTGAGGACCCGTAGCGATATAGGCGCTGACCAAGCTGCTGAAACCTACTGTATATTTTGCGTTGATGGGCAAGTCGATATAGTGCATAGTCTTGTTGGCTTCAGTTGTTCCGTCAGAAATGCCAACCACCTTGTTATCATACAGCACTGCGATGTCTGCACCGAGACCTGCGAGAGGAATGGTCACATCGGCAGTTACACCAGCAAAGAAACCCGTGCGGTTCTTGGCACTGACGTTGGCTTGTGCATGCTTCAGGTTGATGTTGTCAACATTCAAACCACCCTTGATACCGAATTTAATCTGTGCCTGAGAAGGCATTGCGAAAGCGAGGGCTGCCACGATGACAGCAAGACTCAAAATGTTCTTTTTCATACGTTTTAAGTTTTAGAGAAATAAATGTAAAAAGATTTTCGGGGACAAAGATACAAAATAGAATTGAAGAAGTAAAGGATTGAAGGATTAAAATGATGATATAACCTGTTTTTTTCACCCCATATTTCAAATTTTCAATCTTTCAATTCTTCAATTCTCCAATTTTCTCTACCTTTGTACGGCAAAATATAGAAAGACAAAGATGGTAATGATTGTTTCATTGATACAAATGCTGCTGATCACCTTGATGACAAAGGTGGCAGTGTTGAATTTTACTGATGAAGGGGATGTTTCCAGCACGGTAAGTATTACTCAAAATGCAAGTGGAAGGCTTGGAACTATGGACGCTGTGGATGAAACAGCCTATAGGCAGGCAAAGGAAACGCTCAGAAACCCTGATTCCAGCAAGAAACAGCTTCGAAAGGCAGGGAAAGCATTGAAGAGAATCTACAATCGAAGAAATGCGGAAATGCAGCTCATCTTGAAAGAGGTGACTGAGAAGACTGGCGCCACTTTCTCCTTAGAAGAGGCAGGAGGTGCTTGGATTGGAGGTGAAGAGTACAGCTTCAAGGTGGGCGTACAAGCCCCATCGCAAGAGGCCTACGATAGGACACTTCAGGCCATCAGTTATGTGGCAGAAGCAGCAAGACAAGATGCTTTTATTGAGAATCTTGGCGAGATAGACGATGCAGAGGTGACAGACGAAAAATTGCTGAATGGCGAATGCACCCTGTTCATTCATGTCCCCTTCAGTAAAAGTCTGACCCAGCGGGAAATGGCCGTCGTACAAGATGTGTTCAATAAGGAAAGTACAGAAGACTTGCCGCTTGATGCCACGATTACTGAAAATGAGATATACTTCTCTATGCCCACCTGGAAATTGGGCGACCAAGTCACCATAGAGTCATTCAAGGAATTTGCAGATCAATGGACCAATAAAATCACAAGTGTTTTCATCAATGGGAAAGAAGGAAAACTTAAAGGGCTGGTTGGACAATCTTGTCGACCAACGTATGAAAGAAGCCGGTTTCACAGTGCAGACAACGCCTACTCAGAAGAACCAACAAGAAGCTACTCCGGTCAAAGGAACCATTACCTTTCTGAAAGAAAAATCAGCAAAGAAAGCAAAGCCGCACTCTCAGAAACCGAAGGTCAAGAAATAAAGTCATACGTCGAAAAGAAACTTCTTGGGAAATGATTTTGTCACCACACAAAAAAATCACGACCCCAAAATCTGAGGTCGTGATTATCATATTTTCCGCATGGAACTTTCGCCCAGCGCGTGGGCTGGTTGGTATAATATTTAACTCAACTTTCTAAGTTGAGTTCTCATACATACAAAAATGGCAAACAAGCGAACAGAACATTCCTCTTGCCCCCCGCTCCTTGCCCCTTGCCCCTCAAAAGTTGAGCTTGCGAAACTTAAAATATTTAACTGTAACAACTGTAACTGTAACGCTTTTTCAAATGCGTCTGCTGAATTTCTTTTTATACTCTTCAGTCTTACAGTAGTTGCCTGTGCTCTCATCAATAACGATGTAACCACGTTTTGCCCAGACACGTAGGGTGGAATCGCCATCACCGCTTCTGCCCTGACCTCGTCTCATCTGGCGGTACTGTTCTTTGGTGAATTCATCGGGCAGAAGTTCCAAGAGGTTCTGTGGCCCCGACTGGCGCTGTATCTCCACCTCCTCACGCAGTTCCTTTTCCAGTTGCTGACCAAAGTAGAGCATCTTGCACCAGAGGTTGTACTGCTGAGTCCAGCGCACGAAGTCAGCAATCTCTTTGCTCCACTTGTAACCATGAGCCACATACAGCACCATTCCTTTCAGCCAGGCGATGACGTTGGCACGATAGCTGAACACCCTGTATGCCTCGCTCTCATAGAGCTTTGCGGCATCCTTGTTCTCCTGTCTGATGTCGAGCGCCAGCTTCTTCGCCTGTGCACATTCGATGAGTCCATTGGCAGCTTCCAATCGGTCGATGTAGGGCTTCAGCTCCTGTGCGAAGGCGTGGTCGTAGATGCCCAGAATGGGGGCTGTGTCGTCTTCATCGTCATTGCGGATGATGGTGGAGATGTCCAGTCGGCTCACTGTGCCGTCATTCACCATCTTGTGGAAGAACTTCCGTGCATTGGGAGGTGTGGTGCTGGCATTGAAGTTCCACCTCAAGGGAGCGATGCCGCTCACAGAATCTGCCCCCACACGTTCCTGACCTGCCAGCGAGTTGTCGAAGGCTTTACGAATGAGCAGACCCACCTCTTCTGTTGTTCCTTTCGATGTCACCTTCTTCAGCGCCTCGACCTCATCCACGATGGTGTAGATGTAGCGTTCGCCGTTGTTGTTGGCATCCACGATGCGCTGGTTGAAGACAGCATCCGTCAGGTTGTCAATGAGCATCTGAATACAGATATCCGTTGGTCTGGGGTCTTTCTTCGGCTTTGAGCCCGGGTTCTTCTGCTTCCAATCTGCTTCACGTTGACGGTTGGGCTCGTCACGTTGCCTGATGTCCTCCATGATGTAATCGACAGGTTTCTTGATGGAGCCCTTACCAATGGACTGCCTACCTATCAAGACATTCATGAAAGTCGCCTCGTGCTCCACATTGTCCCAGTAGCGGAACTTCACCCCATGCAGGTGGGCAGCTAAAGCTGGGAAGATGGCAGTCGCCACAGCTGGCTTGTAGAACCAGGGCACGTTCTTGGTAAGCAGCTTCACCAATGGTGGCAGTTTCTTGGGCATCGGCGGTGGTGTGGTCATCGTACCACCACAAGCTTTGATACCTGATACTGACTTCAACGCTTGCAGCACCTGCTTCAACCTGTAGGGCATCCCTTCCGACTTGGCCTGCAACGCACTCTGAATCTTCTTCCTCTTCTCCTCCAATGGAAACCCGTCATAGCAGGGAATCACTTGGTCAAGCCAATCCGCATCCCTATCGCAGATGTGGCGGAGGTCACATGCCAATTGGTAGGTCAGCGTGTCCCTGTCTCCCTTCATCGGCAGCTTACCGTCATTGAACAGCTCCCAGTACTTGCGGAGAATGTCCGTGAAGGAGATGCCGTGATAGTTGTCTGGGTAAAGTTGAGAGTTGAGAGTTGACAGTTGAGAGTTATGGTTATCACTATGGTTATTGCTCTCACCTCTTACCTCTAACCTCTCACCACTATTATCTAACCTCTCACCTCTTACCTCCAACCTCTCACTACTATTATCAAACAGCTCATCATCAAAATAAATCAGATCCTCTCCATGTGCCGTTGTTGTGTAGAACACCCTCGTGATGTCCTTTGCTTTTTCATCGAACTTCACCCCCAAGAGTTCGCTTGCCCACTTCAGGTTCTCCTCCTGCGAGAGTTCTGGTTTGCGCTTGAACACCAAGTGGTAGCCCTTCGTCGCTGACCTTTCCAGCATCAGCAGACCCAGTTCCTCCTTCTTGCCCAGCACCAGTTCTGACACTCCCTGCATACGCTCTTTCAGCCAAGCCTCCTTCTCTTCGGCTGAGAGTTCATCGGGTGCCACGAAATCGATGTCCATCCCCACCGATTTGCTCATCGTGCTGCTTCCCTTCAGCGAACCGTCTTCATTGGGCAGGCAACTGTAGTTCATCTGAATGAGTCGGCTCTTCAGTTGGGCATTGCCGCTTCTCACCGCCCTCACCACCGACTGCTGTTCCTCGCTGTCCCTGAGCTTAAGGTACTCCTCTCGGGAGTGGATGGGGCGCATGAACTTTGCGCCGCCATCTTTGTAATAAATCATGTGTACACTCATAGCCTTAGAAATTGGGATAACCAAGTTTGGAATTCAAGAATCGCAGTCCGCTGAGCGTCCACGTCATGTACGTGCGTAT
>CADCIO010000029.1 GCA_902801475.1 uncultured Bacteroidales bacterium | reverse complement strand
GCGTTGGCTCGACATTGGCAATGCGACGGCGCATACGGTCTATCATCGGGGGGCGTATCAATATGTCACTGAATATTTCGCCACCCATCCCGACTCGGGAATGGTCATTCGCATCACGACTGACAACCCCAAAGGCATCCATGCGAGGATTTCTCTCAGTTGCCAGCTGCGTGGTCAAGTGAGTGCAATTGATGGCCATTTCCTTGTGAACGATGGCTACGCTGGATATGCCTCTCTGCCCAGTTATTATGATGCCAAGGAGAAGTTTGCCTACGACCCCAATCGAGGTGTCCATTTCCGTACGAAGGTGCAGGTGGAGGCTTCGAGCGTGAGGACTGAAGGTGACTGTGTGGTGGTGGACGGTAGCCGTGAGGTGACTCTTTATGTGGTCAGTGCCACGTCCTTCAACGGCTACGATAAAGACCCTGTCAAACAAGGAAAACCTTATCGGCAGATGGCTGACGCTCGGCTGAAACGGCTCTCGGGTGTTCCATACAATACGCTGTTGAACCGTCATATGAACGACTACAAGAGCATCTACGACCGTGTGAAACTCTCTTTGGGAACGGCGAAAGAAGACGACCGCCCTACCAATGAGGTGTTGAGGGAATATGTAAACGAATCCATCTTCAACCCAGCATTAGAGGCTCTCTATTTCCAATATGGACGTTACCTCCTCATTTCCTGTTCGCGCACGCCGAATGTGCCAGCCAATTTGCAAGGGCTTTGGAACGAGAGCATCCTGCCGCCTTGGTCGTGTAACTATACCAGCAACATCAATGTGGAGGAGAACTATTGGGCAGCAGAAACGGCAGCTATGCCTGAGATGCACCTGTCGTTCCTGACTTTCATGAAGGAATTGCAAGGCTCCGGCGAACTGACCGCCAAAGCTTACTACGGGGTAGATAAAGGTTGGTGCCTTGCCCATAACACCGACATCTGGGCGATGACCTGTCCTGTCGGCCTCCATACGGGTGACCCCATGTGGGCCAACTGGAATATGGGTGGCGCGTGGGTCAGTACCCACATTTGGGAACACTACTCCTTCTCGCTCGACAAGGATTTCCTGCGCGAATATTATCCAGTCTTGAAAGGAGCGGCAGAGTTCTGTCTCGGATGGCTAGTTAATGCTGACGACCTGCAGCCAGCCACTTATGGAAATGGAAATCGCCCAGCGCATGGGCTGGTCACTGCTCCTGCTACCTCGCCCGAGAATTCGTTTGTCACTCCTGACGGTTATCACGGTCGAACTTGCTACGGAGGGTTTGCCGACATCGCTATGATTCGCGAGTGTTTGACTGATGCTCGTAATGCAGCTCTCATCTTAAAACTGGATCCGGATTTTATTGTCCAGGCCGACGAAGCCCTTTCACGTCTGCACCCTTACAAGATTGGCAAGAAGGGAAACCTGCAAGAGTGGTTCCACGATTGGGAGGATGAAGACCCCCATCATCGGCATCAGAGCCACCTGTTCGGCATCTATCCCGGACACAACATCGATGATGGTGTGAACTCGAAAGAGGACATTCATCGTGCTGCTTCCAAGACCCTAGAACTCAAAGGTGACCAAACCACAGGCTGGAGCACAGGCTGGCGCGTCAATCTCTATGCACGTCTGCACGATGCCAAGAACGCCTACCATATCTACCGCAAACTGCTCTCCTACGTGAGTCCTGACGGATACCATGGACCTGATGCTCGTCGTGGTGGAGGCACTTATCCCAACTTGCTCGATGCCCATTCGCCTTTCCAGATTGACGGCAATTTCGGAGGTTGTGCTGGAGTTGTGGAGATGCTCCTGCAGAGCGAGTATAATCTTAACCATAACATTAACGCAAACTCTCTTACCGCGCAACCGCAAATCACCATTGAACTGCTGCCCGCCTTGCCCGAGCAGTGGAAGGACGGTGCTGTCTCTGGCATCCGTGCTCGTGGTGGCATCACTGTCGAGATGTCCTGGCAGAATAGCCGTGTCACGAACCTCACCCTCACCGCCCAGAAGGCCTGCAAGGTGGCGCTTCGTGTGAACGGTCAGCAGCGTGTCGTCAAACTGAAGAAAGGAATAAACAAACTGAAACCATAATCTCCATGAAACTCATACATCCAAAGACACTTTGGCGGCGATTCCGCGCTTGGCAGGAACGTCCATTCCACTACAAGAACCATAGCCAAGGCACACAGCACTGCGCCAACTGCGGTACTACGTTCAACGACAACTTCTGTCCCCGCTGCGGTCAGGCGGCAGGAAGCGGACGGGTGGGATGGAATACCATCCGATACGGCGTGATGGAGATGTGGAATCTCGAGTCTCGCTCCCTCCTCACCACGCTTTGGCAACTTCTTCTGCGTCCCGGGCATCTTATCGATGACTATCTCTCAGGCAAGCGTCAGACCAGTTATCCGCCTGTCAAGATGCTGTTGATGGTGGCGGTTGGCATCGACATCATCCGCAATCTCTTAGGCATCCCTCCTAACGGTGCCACCAGCATTTCCGAAGCGGACGTCAACTCCCTCCTCGCGCTCTATAACCAATGGGCTGAGCAGAACCAAGGTTGGTCTTACCTTATCCAGGGAGTCTTCCTCATCTTCCCCACTTGGCTCTTTTTCCGCAACTCGCCCCGTCACCGTCATCACACCTTGCCCGAAGGCTTCTTCCTCCAAGCATTTATGAGTTCCCTCATGCTTCTGCTCGACGCACTCGGTGATTTCATGGATCAGTGGGTTGGTCTTCTCATCCTCGTTTATATATACTTCATCTACCACCGCATCTTCGGCTTCCGCCTATGGGGAACTCTCTGGCGTACAGCTCTAAGTCTTTTCTTCTCTATCTTCACCGTCTTCATCATCATCGTTGGCATCGAAGTCATCTACGACTGCATCCGATAAACGGGAATAGGATGAACGCAATAGCAAGGGAGCATCCAATGGGGTGCTCCCTTGCTATATTGTATTATCACTGAGTATATGATGTTATAACACCTTCTTGAATTTCTCTATGAACAGCTGGGCTTCGTCCATCGAGAGGCAAAGTGGTGGCAGGAGACGAATGACGTTGGTGCCTGAGCAGCCTGTGAAGCAGTGCTCTTCCTTGATGAGGCGAGTACGTGGCTCCTTGTAGGGGATGTCGAGTTCAATGCCAATCATCAGACCTTCGCCACGCACATCTACCACGTGTGGCAGGTTGCCCGCTGCCTGTTCTGCTTTGAGTGTGTCGATGAGGAACTTGCCCACCTTGGCTGCGTTCTCCACCAAATGCTCTTGCTCAATTACGTCGAGCACGGCAATAGCGCCAGCACATCCGAGGTGGTTACCTCCGAATGTGGTGCCCAACTGACCATAGATAGGCGTAAACTTGGGTGAGATCAGTACACCACCCATAGGGAAGCCATTGCAGATGCCCTTCGCCACTGTGATGATGTCGGGTTTGACATTGAGGTGCTGATGGGCGAAGAACTTACCGCTACGTCCGTAACCGCACTGGATCTCGTCACAGATGAGCACAGTGTTGTGTTGGTCACAGAGGGTACGCAGTTCCTGCATAAACTCTTTGGTCACCATCCGGATGCCACCTACACCTTGAATGCACTCAATGATGACAGCACAAACGTCACCCTTTTCAAGCTCTTTCTTCCAAGGCTGGATGTCGTTGATGGGCAGGAAAGTTACATGCCCGTTGTCGTTGATGGGGGCAATAATCTTGGGGTTGTTGGTTGCCTCGACCGCCAAGGAGGTACGTCCGTGAAAGGCCTTCTCTATCGACAGTACACGAGTTCTTCCATTATAGAAAGATGCCAATTTCAGGGCATTCTCATTGGCCTCAGCACCTGAGTTGATGAGGAACAGTTGATAATCCTCATAACCTGAAGCCTTGCCAAGACGTGTTGCCAACTCCTTCTGAAGTGGGTTCTGCACGGAATTGCTATAAAAGCCCAACTTGTTGAGCTGTTGGGTCATTGCCTCGACATAGTGAGGGTGGCAGTGTCCGATGCTGATCACAGCATGACCGCCGTAAAGGTCCAGATACTCCTGACCTTTCTCGTCCCACACGTGGCAACCCTTGCCTTTGTCGATGGCGATGTCAAAAAGTGGATATACGTCAAATAAATTCATTGCAATTGAAAATTGAAAGTTGAAAATTGAAAGTTAGAAGGCTGATGCCTTGAGGTTCAGTCCTGCCTTTTCATCCAAGCCAAACATGATGTTCATGTTTTGTACTGCCTGTCCGACTGCGCCTTTGAGGAGGTTGTCGATCATCGAGGTGATCACGACCTTCTTGCCGAACACCTCCACATGCACCAATCCCTTGTTGGTGTTGACCACCTGCTTTAAGTCCAGCGCCTTGTCGCTATAATGCGTGAACGCAGCCTCCTCATAGAAGGATTTGTATAGAGCGGTGATGTCGCTCTCCACTGGGCAAGCATTCAGTGTCACCACCTCCGTACAGAAAATACCCCTTGCGAAGTCGCCTCTGTAAGGAATGAAATCGACGGTGATGCCCTTGGCCTCATAGCCCTCATCCAGTGTGTCCACCACATGAGGAGCCTCTGCAGGCTTCAGTTCGTTCAGTGTCTGGCAAATCTCGTGCAGGTGCTGATGGGTGAAAAGCTTATACACAGAGAAGTTGTTGTCACGCCAAGAGAAGTGCGTTGTGGCACTTGGCTTCTGTCCTGCACCCGTTGAGCCAGTGATGGCATTGACTGCAATGTCGTTTGTCAGTAGTCCTGCCTTTGCCAATGGCAACAAGCCCAACTGGATGCAAGTGGCAAAACAACCAGGGTTCGCCAAATGCTGACACTTTGCAATCTCTTCCTTGTGAATCTCAGGCAGGCCATACACATAATCGTGGTTGCCCTTGATGCGGAAGTCCTGAGCCATATCGATAATCTTCACGTTCGCAGGAATGTTGTGCTCCTTCAGGAACGCCTCGCTCTTGCCGTGTCCGAAACAGAAGAACACCACATCGACCTGGTCAAAAGGCATCTCTGATGTGAACTCCAGCTCTGTGTCGCCCATCAAGCCTTCATGCACATCATATACCTTGTTCCCTGCGTTCGACTCGCTGTTCGCAAAGACGATTTCTGCCTGCGGATGGTTGATGAGCAGACGAATCAGTTCGCCACCCGTATAACCAGCCGCACCTAATATACCGACTTTCACCATTATCTTTCTTCGTTTGGATGTGCCAAATAGTAAGCACGGAGTGGGGTAGAGGTCACCTTGATGAAGCCCTTGGCATCTTCTGATGACCATGCTTTAGCAGTCTCACCATACTCGCCAAGCTTGTTCTTCACGAGGTCGTTAGGTGAGTCAACACCTACCGTCTGGAAGCAGAGTGGACGGAGTTCGAGGGTCACCTCACCTGTCACGTTGCGCTGTGAAGAGGTCAACATGGCCTCGATGTCTGGCATGACGGGCTCGAGGTATTGGCTCTCGTGCAGGAACATGCCATACCAGTTGCTCACTTGGTCTTTCCAGTACTGTTGCCACTTCGACAGCGTGTATTTCTCCAAGAAACGGTGTGCTCCGATAATCAGCATAGGAGCAGCAGCCTCAAAGCCTACACGTCCCTTGATGCCGATGATGGTGTCACCTACGTGGCAGTCACGACCAATGCCGTAAGCAGCACCAATCTCCTCTACAGCCTGAATGGCTGCAATCTTGTCGTCGTAGTGCTTGCCGTTCACGCTGCAAAGCTCACCCTTCTCAAAGCCCAACTTCAACAGTTCTGGACCTTCCTTCGTGGGGTGCTTCAAGTAAGCGGACTCAGGCAGACCCTGTGTGGAGTCAAGAATCTCGCCACCACAGATAGAAGTGCCCCAGATGCCCACATTATAAGAGTACTTCAGCTTCGCAAAGTCAGCAGCAAAGCCGTTCTTGTTCAGGTAATCAATCTCCTCCTGACGGCTCAAGTTGCCATCGCGGGTCAGCGTGATGATTTCCACACCAGGAGCCATCACGAGGAAGGTCATATCGAAACGAATCTGGTCGTTACCTGCACCAGTCGAGCCATGTGCTATCGCGCTGGCGCCAATCTCCTTCGCATAACGTGCAATCGCCAATGCCTGGAAGATGCGCTCAGAACTTACAGAGATGGGGTAGCAGTTGTTTCTCAACACATTGCCAAACACCATGTATTTGAGAGACTTGGCATAATATTCCTGTGTCACATCCAATGTCACATACTTTGTGGCACCCAACTTATAGGCGTTCTCCTCGTTCGTCTTGAGCTGTTCTGCTGAGAAACCACCCGTGTTGGCACATGCTGCATGTACCTCATAACCTTTTTCCTTAGCCAGATACATCACTGTGTAGCTGGTGTCCAATCCGCCGCTGAAGGCAACGACAACCTTTTTCTTTTCTGCCATAATTATATCTTTTTTCATTTATTATTTCTCATTTTTCATTTAGCGCAGCGCCACTCTACATCAGTCCCCTCTTCACCATCTCCTTCATGATCTCTTGGAAAATCTCAATCGGGGTGGGTTCTCCCTTGTGTTCTGCAGGGTCATAGAGCATGCCTGTGCAGATGCAGAACTTACGCTCCTTCATTTCCAAGATGGGATGATTGACACACCCACGGCAACCGCGCCAGAAGGCATCATCGTCCGTCAGTTGGTTGAAGCTTACGGGCACATACCCCAGTGCTGTGTTCATCTTCATCACAGCGTCTCCACTGGTCAGGGAGAAAATCTTCGCATGAGGCCATCGCACACGTGCCAACGTGAACGTGTGGTCTTTGATGCGCTTGGCGATGTTACGTCCCTGATAGTCGGGATGCACAATCAGACCAGAGGTCGTCACATACGACTTGTTGCCCCACGTCTCGATGTAGCTGAAGCCCACAAACGTGTCACCCAGTTCCGACTGCTTGCTGGGGTCGAGCGCCAGCACAGCCTTACCCTCCTTCATCTTCGTGGCCACATACTCATGGGTGCGCTCAGCAATACCCGTACCACGTTTCTTCGCTGCCTCGCGGATGGTGTCCAGCACCAAGTCCACATATTTCTCGTGGCTGGCATCAGCCACAATCACCTTGATTCCGTCTTCGTATATCATTGTTATAGAATTAGACCCTCTCTGTCCTTCGGACATCTCCCCCGTGGAGGGGGAGAGCCATGCGGGGTGTTTATTGTTTGTTTTTTTTACCTTCTCGCCGCATGGTCTCCCTCCCCATTTACGGGGGAGGGGCGGGGAGAGGGTCTTTATTTTAAATATGGCTTCCCGGATATACCGGTACAATTGTTCTTAAATTTGCTTCGAGCGTTTCTTTGTTGAATCCCTCTTCCAATGCCAGAAAGATGGTGTCGTCTCCAGCAATGGTGCCAATGACCTCGTGGAAGTGGGCGTTGTCAATGTCGCTTGCCAATCCGCTGGCGTATCCAGGTCGGCACTTGATGACCGCCAACTGCCCTGAGAACCGCACTGACATGAACCCGTTCTGGATGGCTGTCCCTGTCTGCCGATGTTCCCTCACCCTGCGGTAATAGGGATTCTCAGGCAGCATGTAGATGGAACGTCCTTTTGGCGAAAAGCCCTTCACCACCTTCAGCAGTTTCAGGTCGCGCGACAAGGTGGCTTGCGTCATGTTCACCCCCTGTTTCGAGAGCGCCTGTGCCAATTCCTCCTGACTGCCAATCTCCTGCGTCTGGATAATTGCCTTGATGATGTCAAGTCTCGATTGTCTTGCTGTCATTGTCTTCTCTCGGATTTGCATATTTATTCACAAATCGGCTGCAAAGTTACGACTTTTCCTGCATACAACAAGCACTTTATGCAGGATTTTTTGCATAAAGTGCATAAAAATAAAGGAATTATTTTCTACAGTTCCGTCTCGCCCTCAATGAAATTGTCCATGAAGAAGTATTCGCCATCCCAGACTGCATAGGTGAAGAGGGTGATCCACTCACCGAGGATGAGGAGACGGGCTTCGCGACTGAGCATGAGGTCGAGCTCGATGTGGCGATGTCCGAAGATGAAGTAATTGACTTCGGGATGGTTCTTGAGATAGTCCTTGGCAAAGATGACGAGCCCTTCCTTGTCTTCGCCCTTGAAAGGTGTCTCGCCATTGTCGGGCGCACTCTCATAGCCTACCAATTTGGTGTCGTTCTTGAAACCATCCTTGGTCATGACGCGTCCCTCTTCATCAGGTACAAGAGCTCGGTTAGGACGTTTCATGCGTGAATGCTTTGCCCAGTTCAGCCCCCAGTTCATGAACCAATGGGGATGAATCCAGCGAGCCATCCCCTGCAAGGTCTTGTTGCGGAAGCACGAGAACATGAAACGTGTCTGCCAACCCTTGTCCTCAATGCCGATGCCGTCGCCATGGGCCAGATAGAAGACCTTTCCGCGGATTTCCAAAGTGCATGGCTGACGATGGACGATGACGCCGCACTCTTTCTCCAGATAATCCAGCATCCACATGTCGTGATTACCGCAGAAATAGTGCACCTCCACACCCAAGTCAGTCAGTTCGCTGATTTTGCCCAAGAAACGGGTATAGCCCCTGGGCACCACCTCTTGGTATTCGAACCAGAAGTCGAACATATCGCCCATCATATAGACAGCCTCCGCCTTCTCCTTGATTTTGTCGAGGAAATTGACCAGACGCCGCTCCTGTGTGCGTCGGTGCTCGATGGCACGGCTTCCCAGATGGGCATCGCTGATAAAGTATATATTCTTCATATTCTCTTAATTCTCACCTCTCACCTCATACCTCTCACCTCTTACATAAACCCTAAGTCGAGTTTTGCTTCTTCGCTCATCATGTCCTTGTTCCATTCTGGTTCAAAGACCACGTTCACGTTCACGCTTTTGACGGCAGGGATGCCCTCTAACTTCTGCTGGATGTCTTCGAGAATGAAGTCGGCGGCAGGGCAGTTGGGGGCTGTGAAGGTCATGTCGATGTCCACGTCGAAGTCCTTACCGTCGGCAGGTTCAGCGGTTTCCTTCACATCTATCTTGTATATCATGCCGAGATCCCACACATTCACGGGAATTTCGGGGTCAAACACCGTCTTGAGGTATTCAACGGTCTTTTCTTCTACTTCGTATTTTGTCATATCTTTCCATTTTCGGAGAAGCTGTAGTATTCTCCTTCAGTCACTATTACATGGTCAATCATTCGCAGGTTGACTGCTTGTGCGGCTCGTTCCACCCGTTGGGTCAGTTCCTCATCGTAGCGGCTGGGGCGCATATTGCCGCTGGGGTGGTTGTGGACGAGGATGAAACTGGTGGCATCGTGCAGCAATGCAATCTTAAGCAGCATCCGCACATCAACCATCGTTTCTGTCAAACCTCCCGTACTGAGTTGGGCGAAGTGGAGCAGACGTGCATTGTTGTTGAGCAGCAGCACCCAACTCTTCTCGTGGGTCAGCGTCTGCAGGTGTGGCGTCATGAACTTCAGCACATCGGCTCCTGTTCTGAACTGCGGGATGTCCTTGCAGTCCTCCATCATGCGACGTTTGCCGATCTCTGCGGCAGCGATGATGGTCAGTGCCTTTGCCTCGCCGATGCCGTTGAATCGCATCAGGTCTTGCAGGGTCATGAGGTTGAGGTTGCGGAGTGAGTTGCCGCAGTCGCTCAGCACTTCCTGCATCAGCTCCACAGCCGTCTTCTTTGTCGTGCCACCTCCGATGAGGATGGCCAGCAGTTCGGCATTGGTCAGCGCCTCCACCCCTTTCGCCATGAGCTTCTCACGGGGACGGTCTTCCTCTGCCTGTCGCTTGATGGGGGTATGAAGGATCACTTCTTCCATCTCTTCAACCTCTTCCTTCACCTTCTGCACAGGCTCTTCATTGAAAGGCTTAAAATCTTTCCTAATCATAGAAGTTCTTTTCAAATGCCGTAAATTCGTCCTTGCCTTGCACACAGCGCAACCACCATGCTTTCAGGAAGCCGAAGCCGTAACCCATCAGTTGCACGAAGGCTGCCTCCACACTGAGAAATCCGATGACCACACTCTTGTTCTTGATGCTGGAATCGATGAAGATGAGCAGCATATAGAGCGCGATGGGCAGCAGGCAGAGCCCATACATGGGGATGAAACCTCCGTTGGGCAACAGGATGCCTGTGGCGGTCTGGTTGTAGTAGTCCCACATCCTAAAGAACACTGCTGCCGCAATGAGCAACAGCACGCCCACTGTGAAGACCATCGGCAACAGGTGCACCAGTTTCAAAGTGCCTGGATGTCGTTTGGTCAGGTTGATGCGGGCGATACCCGAATTGAACACCTGCTTGAAGAACTTGTCCATGTCCGTCCTTCTCTTGTGCCACACCCATGCCTCGGGGAAGAGCCTTGATGTGTAGCCAGCCTCCACAATGCGGTAACTGAAATCGATGTCCTCGCCAAAGCGCATCTTACTGAATCCGTGCAGCTTGAGATACACCTCCCTCTTCATGCCCATGTTGAAGGAACGTGGATAGAACTTGTCCATCGCTCCCTTCTTCTTGCCCCCTCTGATGCCTCCAGTGGTGAAGAACGAGGTCATGCTGTAGGAGATGGCTTTCTGCACGTTGGTGAATGACTCATGTGCCGCATCTGGACCTCCGAAAGCATCGCAGGGATTGTCTGTCAATTCTTTCTCGATGGCTGCCAGATAGCCCTCGGGCAACACGCAGTCGCTGTCGAGAATGAGCACATACTCACCCTTCGAATGCTCCACGCCATAGTTGCGTGCAGGGCCAGGACCCCCATTCTTCTTGGTGAGGTATTGGATGTCGAGCTTGTCCGTGTACTTTTCCACCACCTCCTTGCAGGGCACAGTGGAACCGTCTTCCACCACCACCACCTCGAAGTCCTTGACCGTCTGGTGCGTCAGGCTCTCGAGCAGTTCGTCCACCTCGTCGGGACGGTTATACACGGGTATGATGACAGAATATTTCATGACAGTTGACAATTAACGGTTGGGTTTCATTCAAAATAGAAGGTGAAGACAATCATCTTGCTCTTGGCGCTGTTCACTGACTGCGTGAAGATGAGTTCCGACTCGTCCCTGATGTCCCCACGATTCTTGTTGATGACGTTGGAGAGTCCGTACATGAACTTTACCTCAGGGATGAACTTGAAGAAGGGCAGGTAGTAGTCACAACCGAAGCCCGCCTCCAGATACAAGTCCGTCTGTCTAAGCAGATACTGCTTGTGCTTCTTCACTGTCAGGTCAAGTGCAGGGGTCACACCCACCATCATGTAGGGGCGGTAGTTGTTGAAACGCTCTGCCGCAAACTTGATGTCGATGGGCACAGTGATGTACGTCGATTTGATGGTCTGATACTGCTTGCTCCCGTTCAGCTCGTTGTGGAACGTGAGGTTCTTCGTGCCGAAGTGCATGGTGGGGATGATGCGCAAGCCCAGATGCTTGGTCAGATAGAACTCGCCCAAGATACCCACGGAGAAGCCTGGCTCGTAGTTAGGTGTCTCAGCAAACCATTGGTCGCCCGCCTCATTGACAAAGCCGTTTTGCTCCAACTCGATGTCTTGCAGATGCACACCAGCAAGAAATCCGTAGTGGAACATGCGCTGGTCAATGTAGGGACGATTCATCACCTTCCGCTTCTGTGCATGAGCCACGCCAGAAGGGGAGGGGAGAAGCATCATCAGTGCCCATAGACACCCTATTATATAATAATGTACATATTTCATCACTACATAAAACGAGAAAAACCGCAATTTATTTTGCAGAAAGCGCAGTTTGCCGTAACTTTGCCACAAAGTTACACATTTTAATCGAATTGAACACTAAGAATATGAGATTAACTGTTATTGGCGCTGGCAATATGGGCGGCGCGCTCATCAAGGGATGGGCAAAAAGTGGCAAAATTGACAATATCACAGTGGCGGACAAGAACGAGGCGTTGCTTGCCCGGTTCAAGAAGGATTATCCTGCCCTCAACATCACTACCGACAATGTGGAGGCTGTGAAAGGTGCCGACATCGTTGTGTTGGTCGTAAAGCCTTGGCTGATGAAGATGGTGCTGGCAGAGGTCAAGCATGCACTCGATTTGGACAAGCAGATCATCGTCTCTGATGCAGCCAACTTCACCACAGGCATGTTGGCAGAGGAGCTGGGTGCCGACGGTCAGTTCTTCTATGTCATCCCCAACATCGCTGCTGAGTTTGGTGCCAGCATGAGTTTCATCGCTAAGGCACCTGCAGTTACCGACGAGAGCCTGAAGGCTGTCGAGGAACTCTATGCCATCGATGGCGACACCCTCGTGGTGGCAGAGAACCTCGTGGGTCCTGGCATGATGATGGCATCTTGTGGCATTGCCTACGTGATGCGCTACATCCGTGCCCAGATGGAAGGTGGTTGCGAGATGGGCTTCTATCCTCAGCAAGCCAAGCAGATTGCCCTTCAGACCATGCAGGGAGCCGTGTCTCTGCTCAAAGCCACAGGTTGGCATCCTGAAGAGGCCATCGACAAGGTCACCACACCTGGTGGCGTGACCATCAAGGGACTCAACGAACTCGACCACGCTGGCTTCAATTCAGCCGTCATCCGTTCGCTCAAGGCAGGACTGAAGTAAGGGAAAAGGTTTTTTTTCATTTTTCCTTTAAAAAGTTTTGTCGAATCAAAAATTAACCCTACCTTTGCACCCGCTAAGCCCAGATGGCGGAATTGGTAGACGCGTTGGTCTCAAACACCAATGCCGCAAGGCGTGCCGGTTCGATCCCGGCTCTGGGTACTGAGGCGGAGGAATCGCAAGATTCCTCCACTTTTGTTTTTTCAGCACCTCTCAATCCCTTTGTTTCTTGGTAAATGAGGTCAAGAACGGCATTGTATGAATTGGTTCGATAATTTTTCCCATCATATTCGATTTTATCGTGAAATATCGAACCAAGTAGTTTACACTTCACGCTTACAGCAAGGACGTGAGTTTTCTTTCCTTACCAATGCCTTCCACTTGTCCTCGCTTGAGGTTGCCGATCTCTACAAGAACAGGTGGCAGATTGAGCTCTTCTTCAAGTGGCTGAAGCAGCATCTAAAGATAAAGAGGTTTTGGGGTACGACGGAGAATGCAGTCCGCATACAAATCAGTGTGGCAATCATCGCTTACTGTCTCGTGGCTATTGTCCAACATGATATGCGATTGGAACGCTCGACCTATGAAGTCTTGCAGATTCTTAGCATTTCATTGACAGACAAGACTCACCTGCGAGACCTGTTCGATAAGACTAATTTTAACGATGTCAAAGATCAATTTGGTCCCCTTATTCCAGGGTTATTTGATTAATATTTAAATTCGTCCCAGTTTAACGGGACACTAATGAAGGATATTATACAAAAGTCAATGTTGTCCGTCGATAGTTGTACGAAAGCCAATAGTTTCTTTTCAAAGAATCGGACAAAAAAGAATGGCCGATCAGTTCTTTAGCCAAGGGATGTTCTTTGGCAAAGAAATCCAATTCTCGTTTCATCAATCTTGCAGTCATATCTATGCGGCGACCAAATTCTCAATAAAATGGGATTTTAGGCTTCAATTCACTCAAAAAGTTACATAATCAGCATATAATCCCAATATATTGCGATTTTTGATGAGAATTCTGCGTGAACAATGCGTATACATTTTGTTTCAGTTAGGGGTATTTTTTGATGTTCAAAGATAATTGGTCGTTTGATGTTAATTTGTTCGCTTATTTGTGACGAAGTCCGATATTTGTGTATCGTCATTACACATTGACATAGTAAGTACAAAAAAACAAAGATATTCTTGCGATATGAGCAAAAAGATGTGTTATTAGACCTTTTTTGTAATGGAAATTGCGTAATTTTGTAGGCGATTTAGCATTATTGATATGGAATCATTTGAGAATCAACTGCACCAAGACTTGTACCAGTTCCTTCTTTCCATAAAGAGAATTGATGAACAGTTGCCGGAATGTCCCGATGTCGAAAAGATGTGGGAGCCAATAGCAAAAGCCTACATCCCTGATGGCATCAAAGAGTTCAACGACTTCCCATCCGCGTCACTCGGCTGGATGATGTATATAGGCATGGCTGTTGCCAAATTCTGGGATGAAGATTGGGGAGCCTGGAACTAAAGAAGCTTTCAATGCCTATGTTTCCTGTCTGCATCAACTCTACCTGTTTGGAGCCGCCATGCAGTTGAACCAAATGGGGTATCATATGACAAAGCTGAATTAAACATCGAGCAAGTAAGAGAATGAAGAAGATTCTGTTTCTACACGGCTTTTATGCCAGTGGTCAGTGCGTTCCCGCCTTGGCGTTGCGCGAGTCCTTTGAGGGTCGTGCAGAGGTGCTAACGCCTGACCTGCCTATGCACCAGAAGGATGCTATCGAGTTCATACGTGAACTGATTGACCGTGAGAAGCCTGACCTTCTGGTGGGCAACAGTTGTGGAGCGTTTTATGCTCAGATAGTGGCACCCATTGTAGGCATCCCGGCCTTGCTTGGCAATCCTCACTTCCAGATGACGGAGTTCCTGAAGCAGCGCATCGGCGAACATCAATACAAATCGCTACGAAGGGACGGCAAACAGGATTTCACCATCAATGAAGCCTTGATAGAAGAGTTTGCCGAACTGGAGGCTATACAGTTCAACTACTGCAATCCGTGCTACAAAGACCGAATATGGGGATTGTTTGGCGAACAGGACACACTGGCACATTTCGAACCGCTCTTCTTGGAGCACTACAACCAGTCGTTCCACTTCCCCGGAGGTCACACTCCGACAGCAGAGGAAGTACACACATGGTACTCACCATTAGCCGAAAAGATGCTGATGGAATATCCCATGCCAAAAGATGATTTGCAACGGTGACAGAAATGTATGACAGAACCGCAACGGACATATATCGCCATTGACCTGAAGTCGTTTTACGCTTCAGTGGAGTGTGTGGACAGGGGGCTTGACCCGCTGACCACCAACCTTGTGGTGGCTGATGCAAGCCGTACGGAGAAGACCATTTGTCTGGCTGTGACACCTTCGCTGAAAGCATATGGCATTGGTGGACGGGCACGACTTTTTGAAGTGTATCAAAAAGCACGAGGAGTGAACTTTATCATCGCCAAGCCACAGATGGCACACTACATTGAAGTGAGTTCGCAAATTTACCGCATCTACTTGAAATACATTGCGCCAGAAGATATTCACGTGTATTCGATTGATGAGGTCATCATGGACTTGACCGCCTATCTTCGTAGCTACAAGTTGACTGCGCACGAGTTAGCGATGAAGATGATTCGTGACGTACTGAAACAGACAGGCATCACGGCAACGGCTGGTATTGGCACGAACATGTATCTCTGCAAGGTGGCGATGGACATTGTGGCGAAGAAGATGCCTGCCGACAAGGACGGAGTGCGAATTGCCGAACTCGATGAAATGTCGTATCGTCGAGAACTTTGGGATTATCGTCCGCTGACAAAGTTCTGGCGAGTGGGACGTGGCATCGCTCAGAAACTGGCACTTTATGGCATCGACACGATGGGCAAGTTGGCTCGGATGTCAGTGCAGAACGAAGAGTTGCTCTACCAACTCTTCGGAGTGAATGCGGAACTGCTGATAGACCATGCATGGGGTTGGGAACCGTGTACAATGGAAGCGGTAAAGGCATATCGGCCTGAGACAAACTCTTTCAGTAGCGGACAGGTGCTGCAGGAACCATACACCTTCAAGAAAGCCCGCGTTGTCATACAAGAAATGGCTGAGGGAATGGCTCTTGACCTGGTGGTCAAGCGTCTGGTGACCGACCAGTTGGTGTTGACCGTCGGCTACGATGTGGAGTGCCTGACACGTCCAGAAATCCGTGCGAAGTATCACGGAGAAATCACCAACAACTATTATGGCAAACCCGTGCCGAAACATGCCCACGGTACGTTCCGTCTCGAAAAGCCCACGTCATCCTCAAGGCTTATCATGGATGGCGCAGCAAAACTGTTTGACACCCACGTGAATCCCGATTTGCTCATCCGCAGGCTGAATCTCACGACAAACCATGTGGTGTCTGAAGCGTCTGTTGCATCGCAACAAAATGTTCCACAGCAACTTGACCTTTTCACGGACTACGAGGCTCTGGAAAAACAGCGTCAGGAGGAGCAGGCAAAACTTGACAAGGAGCGTCGGATGCAGGAAGCACAGCTGGAAATCAAACGGCGTTTTGGCAAGAATGCCATCCTCAGAGGTTTGAACTTCGATGAGGGTGCCACAGCCAAGGAGCGCAACAAACAAATAGGAGGACATAAGGCATGACTGACAACTACGAGGATATTATCAACCTGCCGCATCACGTATCGAAGCATCACCCACAGATGTCCATGTGGAACCGCGCAGCCCAATTTGCGCCCTTTGCCGCATTGATTGGTTATGATGATGCCATCAAAGATACGGCACAGGAAAATGAACTCTTTTACGAAACAAAGGAAGATAGCAATGAATAGTATAGCCCTTTCCATCTTCCTGCTGAGCATTGGTATCAGCAGAAAAATCTTGTTTTCATATTTTCGTTTGTTTTTGGGGCGCGATTCTTGCTAAATAATCATAATGTTCTCCCTCTGCCATGACCTCAACTTCATATCCGTTTTCTTCTGCCATCTGCCTCAGTGTGTCAATATCGATATAAAGCCAGTCAAAAGGTTTGCCGATGGTGTCCTTATACTGCATCTGATAAATCAGTTCGCCGTAATAGGTCATGTCATCGGGGTACTCGATGTTGCCATCCTCATCCTCGAACACATAGCTGATATCGGATGAGTCACACAGCAGCTGACCTCCAGGAGCCAGAATCCTATCAAGGTGACGAAAAAACTCTGGCATACGTTCCAATCTGCCAACTATGCCAATACCATTCATAAGCATCAAGATGGTGTCGTACTGTCCCTCCAAAGTAAAGAAGTCCTGTTCAAGCACCTTCTTCACCCCACGCTCCCTCATGGTTTCAACAGACAAGGGGGAAATGTCATTGGCTGTCACATCAACGTCCCGTTGCTGAAGGATAAGGGAATGACAACCAGAGCCTGCTCCAACGTCAAGCGTCCTTCCCTTTACCATATCGAGGGCTTTCCGTTCAATCTCAGGCATATCTTCATAAGTACGGAAAAGTGTAGCCACAGGTATCTCATCCTCCTCAAACATTGGGGAGAACACCCTGAGCCTTCCTGCCTTCCCGTTCTTCCAATAGTCGGCGATGGCTCTACCCATCGGATCTGTTTTATTGTTCATCTATTTCTACACAAGCAAATTGACGTTTTTTCAGCCTTCTCCAAATGTTTTATTCCACTACCTCAATATAGAAACTGAAGGGTCGGAAGCCATCGTTGCAGCTGATCATCGCACTCATCGGGTTCTTCATCCATCCATCGTAGAAGTTGCCTTCACCTCTGGCCAGTGATTCCACGAACTCGCGCATGGAGTACCATGCTGAAGGGCACATTCCTTCTGGGCATTGGCCATTGATAGAGACCCATTGCTGACCCTCCTTGACATCGCAGGTGTGCTCTATCGGGTTCTCGTATTTCGCCATCAAGTCCGTATAGACCGTCTGACGTATGGCTGTGATTCTGACTTTGTTCATCTTTCTATTGTTTTTTCCTTTGTTCGCGAGTGCGGACGGCGATGTCGAGGATTCCAGACGTCGGCATAGTGGCAGATGCGACCGTCTTCCGTAGTCCAGTCCTCTTCCCATGTCGATACGACGTAGAAGATGTCAGCACCCGTACCTAAAGAGTCGCCGTCGGCAGTGATCCACATGGTGGCATCATCGTAATCGGGAGCCTTGGGGATATATTCGGCCTCCACAGCCGAGACTGGATCATCATTCAACGTACTTGAGAGCAATAATTTGGCCAGTCCGAAACCCATGTAGGTGCCGATAGCATAACCAAAGAGACCTACCGCGATGCCAGGACCGATGACCGCCTTGTTCTTCAGGGCACTACCCATGACAGGGGCAAAAGGTGGCGAGCAGATGAGTGAGATACTGGTGGTGAGCGTGGTGTCCGTATCGATGCGGAAGAGGGCACTCAGCAGGACATGGAAGAAGAGCGAGCCCAATGTAGCGATGGTGATGAAGAGGAAGATGTCTGGATTGACATCGGTAAGGGTCTTCAGGCTCACCTGCGATGCCACAGCAATGCTGAAAATGAGGATGAAGAACGTGCCTGCCTCGAAGGTGCGCTTGAGACTTCTTACACGTTTATTGAGCGAGGCCAGAATGGAGAGCAAACTGATGCCAAGAATGAAGACACTTTGGAAGGAGTCCTTGGGGAAGAGATAAGCAATGCCAGCTCCAACGGCAATGATGCCAATGGCCAGCAAAAGGCTCATTCCCAAATGCTTGAGATTATCCTTGCGGAACAAACCCAAGAAGAGCTCGTCCTCATGATTCTCCACCTTGATTGTATCATTCTCTACCGTCTTGTCGTCCTTGAAATCGGGCATGAAAAGACGCAGCAATCGTTTGCCAAAGATGATGACGAAAAAGAGATAGACTGCACTCAGAACAGTACTATATGCTGAGGTGAGAATATAGGTCGCATCGTCCACATCCAATGCTATCTTCAGTGAAGCAAGGTTGGCATTTCCACCCGTGTAAAGTCCTGTGAGCATGCCACCCACACGGGCAAAAAGCGAAGGGTTGCTCTTGCCATACACCATAAATCCAATCGTGATGGCGATGGCACATCCCAGCAATCCGAAGATGGTGCTCTTGATGAATGCCGGCGCCAATCGTGCCCAAGCCTTCAGGTCAGCAGAGAGCAGCAGCAAGGGAATGGCAAGGGGAATGGCCACTGAGGCAATGGTGGTCTGCACAGCATGCATCTCCTCCGTGTCGGGAATCAGCCCTGTAAGTCCCAAGGTACAACCAATGACATAGGCGATGATGATGCTCCCCACCTTGCGAAGCAGCACACTCTTATACGTGAGCCACAAGATGCCCAATGGCGCAAACACACAAATCAGTATGACGATGACGTTCATGATAACACCCCCAAAAGTGCAGCGATTGAGTTATTTATCATACCCATACACGAGACCATACTTCTCATGGAGGCCACGAAGGGAACCGTCTTCCTTCATGCGAGCAATGACGGCATTGACAAGCGCAAGAAGATCGTCCTGACCTTGACGCATCAGCACGCCAATCTCACCATGAGTGAAGGGTTTGGAGAGCAGCGGGGCTGCGAGGCGTGGGTCGTTCTTGACATACCACGGGGCTTCTGTAATCTCCGTGATCATCACATCAGCATCACCAGTGGCCACGAGCGAAGGGATTTCCTCGTTCTTCTCATGGACAACGATGGTGGCTTGGGTCAGGTTCTCATTGGCAAACTTCTCGTTCAGACCACCCGGATTCACCATCACGCGCACTCCAGGCTGATCGATGTCAGCCAGCGACTTGTAACGGCTGGCATCCGTGATGCAGCAGAGAATGGTCTTTCCGTTGGCCAGATAGCCGTCGCTCATGAGCATCTGCGACTTGCGGGTATCAGTAATGGTGATGCCACCAATGGCAAGGTCGAAGGTCTGTGGTTCAGCCATCACGTCTGCAGTCAGCGTTGGCCATGAAGTAGGAACGAACTTGATGTCCACATCCATCTCACGAGCAATTTCCTCAGCCAATTCGATGCCAAAGCCCCAATAGCTGCCATCATCCTCAAGATAGGACAACGGACGGTAGTCGCCGGTGGTGCCGACAAGCAGCGTGCCACGTTCCTGAATGCGGCTGACGGTAGGTCCTGCCGATTCCGTCGTGTTGTCATCGTCTGATGAGCAGGAAGCGAAGCTGAGGTTAGCTACACAATACACAAGGATGGCGAGCATCCAGAATTTCATCTGTTTCATATCTTTCCCAAACAGATAAGGTTAGGTTATTTCTTGGTGGAATACTTCAGCGTCTTGGTTGAAGTGACCGCCTTTGAAGATGTAGAAGTAGAATTCGTTGAAGTGGGCTTGTAGTACTTCATGGCCTCAGGAATCCAGCCTTGGATCTGCTTGATGCGCTTCTCGTCAGAGGGGTGATCGCTGAAGATGGAGTTGGAACTGTTGCCAGCTGCCGCCATACGTTGCCAGAAAGCCAATGCGCCCTGTGGGTCATAGCCTGCCATTGCGGCAAAGATGAGTCCGATGTGGTCTGCCTCACTCTCTTGACTACGAGAGAATCCAGATGTCCATGCTTTTGTACCCACGCCAAGAACACTCGACACGATACTGCTCGTATTGGGTCCCATGCCTGCTACTGAAGCCACACCTCCCAACACAGACACAGCCGTCTGCTGCTTGTACTCGTTGCTGATGCGCTCTGCAGAGTGTTTCGCCACAGCATGAGCGATTTCGTGTCCCAGCACGATGGCAAGGGAAGCTTCGTCTTGAGTGACAGGGAGAATGCCCTCATAAACCACAATTTTGCCACCAGGCATACAGAAAGCATTGACTTGGTTGTTCTGCACAAGGTTGAACTCCCACTTGTAGTTCGACACCTCATTCGCCAATCCATTGTTTCTCAGATAAGTCTCTACAGCACTTGCCAGACGCTGTCCGCAACGCTTCACCATCGCTGTGTTGGTGGCATTGGTAGAGAGTTTTGCCGACTGCATGTACTTCTGATACTCCTGATTGCTGAGGCTCATTACCTCCTCATCGCTGACAACGAGTCTCTGCTTACGTCCTGTGACGGGCACTTGTGAGGTGGTACCGCAACTAGCGAGGATCGCTGTGAGCACAACCAGCAAAAGCAACTTGACATTTTTCATCTTTTTCATGTGTAATCTGTTTGATGTGATTGATTTGGTGGCAAATTTACAACATTTCCTCCATACCACCAACATCACCACCTAAAAAATAGAAAAGTTCTTAAATTAACGAGGAAAAACGACAAAGATGATACAACATACATGATATGTTACTAAAAAAGCGTAACTTTGCACCAAATTTACAGAATCACTCCTTTTCTCTATGAAATTGAAACTATTCCTATCGCTGCTGGTGCTGGCAGTTACTGTTGCGTTATGGGCAAAAAACGGAACATTTGCCACAGTGGCGGCAAGTCCATCATATCTTCTTGCAACAGAAGATAAGGCTGATGTTGACACCACCAAGAAAGATGCAAGAGATTTGGTGGTTTATACCGACATCAAGGATCACATCACACATGAAGCCATCAAGGGTATAAAGGCTGAATTGTTGTGGGCTGCGGACAGTACACATGCCGACACGATTCATGTGGAATACCAAGAAGAGGAATATTACAAAGCCTCGTTCCTGCAATTCCCCATCAAGCAGGCTGGCAACTATCTGGTGAAGGTAGAGGCCGATGACTACGTAACAAAGTATGTGCCTTTGGAAGTGAAGAAGATTTATAAGCGTGAACGCTATCTGACCATGAAGACCATCTACCTGCACACGGTGCCCAAGAAGAATGAGATAGAGCTGGATGAGTTTGTGGTGGTGGCGACGAAGCTGAAGTTCTACATGAATGGCGACACACTGGTGTATGATGCCGATGCGTTCAATCTGGCTGAAGGTTCGATGCTGGGCGCACTGGTGAGACAGCTCCCTGGCGTGGAACTGGAGAAAGGCGGTGTCATCAAGGTGAACGGCAAGCAGGTGGATGCCTTGCTGCTGAACGGAAAGAACTTCTTCGACAGCGACCGAGAGCTGCTGTTGGAGAACATGCCTGCATATATGGTCAAAAACATCCAGTCGTATGAGCGTGTGCCAGAGAGTGTGAAAGGTTCACCTCGAGAACGCACGGCCAAGAAGGAACTGGTGATGAATGTGAAGCTGAAACGCGAATACGCGACAGGATGGATAGCGAATGCGGAAGGCGGTGCCGGTACCACCTTCTTCAGGAATCAAGAAGGGAAACTGGACACGAAATACATGGGCAGACTGTTTGGCTTGCGCTTCACAGACAATTCACGCATCAATCTTTATGCGAATGTGAACAACCTGAACGACACACGTGGTCCTGGCTACGAAGGTGAATGGGGAGAGCTGTCGCAATCAGGTGGCATCACCAAGACCTACAGCGCAGGTGGAAACTACATGCGTGACAAGGAGGAGAGCTACCGATATATGGGCAGCGTGAACGGTTCCTACACAGACACGGACAATAGTTCGAACACCAGCAGTGCCACCTTCCTCGAGGGAGGCGACACGTATAGCCGTTCATTCCAAAGCAGTCGCAACTATTCTTGGAACATCGACACCAATCACGATTTCACATTGGACGGTTCAAGAGGTTTGGGCGAAACGTTCAAGCACTTCTACCTGACCTTCCGACCCACGTTCAGCTATCGGAAATGGGACAATCGCGGCAATAACGGCAGTGTGACGCTGATGGAGGATGTGGCATCGCAGTTGGGCAAGGCTTGGATGGACAGCATCATGGCACCCAATGCGGGCGAGCTGCTGAAGAAATACGCCATCAACCGCACCATCACATCCAGCAAGGGCAGGGGACACACAGCGAACGGAGGCATTGAAGGTTTCTTCAGCGCGACTCCAGCTCACGACGACTACCTCGACCTCGGTCTGGTGTATGGTTACCAGTTTACTGACCAGAAGAATGATAATTATGAGCACTACATGCTGGATTATCCGAGCGGGCAACAGGCTACAGATTTTCGCAACCGATACAATCCCACGAAGGAACGTTCGCAACAGATCAATGTTGGTGCCAATATGGGTTGGGCCATCGACCAGAACCAAACCCACCGTATCAACATGCGCTACAATTTCAGTTATAACTACAACGACAACAACCAGTCGCTCTACCTGCTGAACAAACTGAAGGAATGGGCAGACCCCACAGACGATACGCATCCATTGGGCACCTTGCCCTCGATGGACGAAATGCTGACCACCCTCGATGCCAACAACAGTTCGCACTCGAAGACTAAGACCTACAACCATCAGACACACATCGACTACAGCTTCACCCCAGGTTATGAGACACCAGACGAAGCGTTCAACCAGCTGACTTTCTCGTTCGCCATCCCCGTTATCAGGGAAATCTTGGACTATCAACGTGGCACGCAAGTCGATACGCTGATGAAACGCAACACGGCCTTCATCAACCCCAGCGTTTTCTTCAGCCATGAGGAATATAAAAAGAACAGAGGATTCAGTGTCGATTATAACATTTCCACCGCAGCACCTGGCATGACCAGCCTGCTCAACATCCGCGACGACAGCAACCCGCTCTACATCACACTGGGAAATCCCCACCTGAAGAACGAACGCGGCCACAACTTCAGCGCCATCTATCACTGCAAATTCCACAAGATGTTCTTCAACGTATCAGCCAGCGGACACATCAGAGAGAACGCTGTGGCATCAGGCTTCATCTACGACAAGGAAACAGGCGTGAGAACCGTCATGCCCGAGAATGTGAACGGCAACTGGAGCATGAATTCCCACATCGGCATAAATGCCGCACTGGACAAGGACGACAAATGGCGACTGGCACAGAGCGTTAGCTACACCCACAACAACAGCGTCGATTTGAGCGGTACGAGCGAAAGCATGGTAGCCAGCAAGTCGGTAGTGAAATCGGACAACATCAACGAGAATCTCTCGCTGACCTGGCGTCCATCAAGCAAATATGAATTTGGCACCAACGGCAACCTTGCCTATCAGCACTCAGGCAGCGACCGTGAAGGTTTCACGCCCATGAACGTCTATACCTTCCAATACGGAGCAAGAGCACAGCTGGAACTGCCATTGAATTTCCAAGTATCGACAGACATCACGATGTACAGCCGTCGTGGCTACAGCGAACCGTCAATGAACACGAACGAACTGGTGTGGAATGCTCGACTGGCGAAGCGTCTGATGAAGGGCAAGCTGACTATCATGTTCGATGGCTTCGACCTCCTGGGCAAACTCTCCAATGTGCAACGCTCTGTGAATGCACAAGGTCGCACAGAGACTTTCTACAACGTGATTCCATCGTATGGCATCCTCCATGCAATCTATCGAATCAACGTGCCAAAGAAAACGAAACGACAGAAACCAGAACTTTAGACTGGTTCCACTTTCTTGACGACAGGTTTGCCACCCTCGAACTTGATGGTGACTTTGAAGTTGGCGAAGTCGCTGTAGATGTAGAGGGGGATGGTCTCGTCCTGCTTGGGTTCGTAGTCGAATTTCAGCCGGATGTTGGAGCCTGAGAGGTAGTTCTCTGAGGGTCGCACGGATTTGTCCTTGTCGTTCAGTTGATAGAGGGAGAAGACAGGGTCGATGAGGGTGAGGATGCGTGGCAGCTCGATGCGCAGTTTCTTGTCCTTGCCCGTCACGAGGTTTTTCACGTCACGCTTCACGTCGTTCCAGAGATTGCCGTCGCTCGCTGTACCATACACCTTCATGCCCTCCTGGATGATGGATTGGAGTTTGCCGTTATCGACATCAAAATCTTCAAGAAGCTGCTTCTTAACTGAGGTGATGGATTCATCTGATTTCCTGTTTTTTCCAGAAGAACTCCGTGAGGTCTCCTGCGCTTTCATATACTTATAATCCACGTTATCTATCCAACAAATCTTGTCATCCGTCATCGCGATGGCACGAATGCGCGTGATGTCGTTGTACTTCTTGTCCTCATAGTTGAGTTTCACCACGCCAATCTCAGTCTTGTCATGATGTTTGATGATGTTGACGGAGGGGAGTTTCTGCACGTCATATTCGTCCTTATACATGTCCGTGTAGTGCAGACAAAGGAAGATGCGCACGTTCTCCAGGTCGATGTCGGAACGGTTGTTGATGGTCACCTTGATTTCGTCGTCCTTGTCGGAGAGCGTCCAGTTCATGGTGGGTTCCACAGCCACATCGAGGAAGGACTGTTCCATCAGGATCTGACGGAAACTGCTGTACATATTGTCCTCGCAATACTGCATATCGCTCAACAGGCAATCATAGACTCCCTGGTTGCCGCGACGGTAGAAGTGGTTGTAGATTTCCTCCTTGCTCTTCTCCACATCATTGTGTTCGGCATAATAGTGTGCCTTCAGCAGGTTGGGACTGAAAATGCCGTAGCCTTCCATCGTGGAGCGATAAAGACGGAGCAGGTATTTTCCCTCTGCCGACTTGTTCAGGTAGGTGCGTGCCTTGTAGCTGTCGAGCAAGTCGGTCAGCGCAGCCGCCTGACGGGGATATTCCATCGAAGCCTGGTCGAAGTATGACACAGCCTTGGCGGTCTCGCCCTGTTCGCGATAGAGCAAGCCCTTCAGCACCAAAGCAGGCGCAGAGCGGGAAGGATAGAGCTTGATGTATTGATCGAGGGTGGCTTCTGCCTCCAACTGCAACTCCGTCCGTTCGTCGGGTGCAGAGACTTCAGCAGCAACGCCTGAAAGCACAGAATCAGCCAAAGCGATGGCTGCGTCAGCCCCGTCAAGACTGCGTGGTCGTAGAACCTCTCCAGAAGAGCGCAACTTGCCAGACTGACCGACCTCGCTGCTCAACTGAATGAGCGAAAGACCTTTCAGGAGCAGCGCCTCACGGTTGGTGGGGTAATCCTTGAGAATTTCCTGCGTCTGGTTGTAGGCATCCAGCGGATTGCCGCCATAGAGGTCAATGTACGCCTTATCCTTTTTCAAACACAAAGCATCCCACTCTTGCATATACTTATAATAGACAGGTGCGTAATCTTCCAAATATTCGATGTAGCTCATCCGCACCGTCTCTATCTCACGTTCCAATTTCCGTTTCAGTTCCTTCTGCTTCTCATACTCGTCGAAGGCAGCCGTCTGCGCCTTCTCCATTCCACCAGCCACACTCACAGAGCTCAGGGTGGCATCGCCCGTAATCATCGAGCCAATGACGCCCACAGGGTTCACTTCCGACACAAATGTGCTGGCACCACTCGTCGCACTCCGCATCAGCATCCACACATCGTTCAGCTCCTCATGCTCCTTCTGCAGCTCATAGAGCCGTTGCAGAATCGGGAACAGCTTCTTCTTCTGTTCCAGCACTTCTGGCGCCACACGACTGAAATCCTGCTTCGCCACATATTCGAGGTAAGACATGAAGTCTTCCGACTGACACTGAGCCACCTCCAGCGCATTCATCGCCTTCACCGTTTCCTCTATGTCATACTCTGGCGTCTTTGTCTCTAGCGCTTCATACGCAGGTTCAAACTCCTCAGAAGGAGTGTATTCCTCCAGATTGATGGTCTCCACAGACCAGAAACGCCACGCAACAAATCCGGCGATGCCCAGCACCACCAGCACTACAAGTGTCCAAACGATTGTCTTCTTCATTGTCAATAGGTTTTGATGTTGCAAAGATACGAAGAAAAGGTAAAAGTGAGAAATGAAAAGTGAAAAACTTCATCTTTTTGAAAAAAAGAGGGGGCAAAAGCTGCACGCCTTTGCTCCCTCTTTCTGATTGGATTGTATTGCTTAGAAATCGTTGTCGAACGAAGAGAACACCATGTCGGCATCGAATGGACGACGCTCAACAGCCTGGAAGTCTTCCTTAGCGCCAACGACAATCTTCTCGAAGTCGCGCATACCTGTACCGGCAGGAATGAGGTGACCGGAAATCACGTTCTCCTTCATGCCCTCGAGCGAGTCGCTCTTGCCACAGATAGCAGCCTCGTTGAGCACCTTCGTGGTCTCCTGGAATGATGCAGAAGACATGAACGACTTGCTGCCAAGACCTGCACGGGTGATACCCTGCAGAATCTGCACAGAAGTGGCAGGGATGGCATCGCGTGTCTGCACGAGCTTGAGGTCACGACGCTTCAACATAGAGTTCTCGTCGCGAAGCTTACGTGCCGTGATGATCATACCTGGTTCGAGGGTCTCAGAGTCACCGGCATCGGTCACGAACTTCTTGCCCCAGATGCGGTCGTTCTCCTCGAGGAAGTCGAGCTTATCGACAATACCCTCTTCAAGGAAGCGCGTATCACCAGCATCTTCAATCTTCACCTTGCGCATCATCTGACGCACGATAATCTCGAAGTGCTTATCGTTGATGGACACACCCTGCATACGATACACATCCTGTACCTGGTTAACTATATACTCCTGTACAGCAGTAGGACCCTTGATGGCAAGGATGTCGGCTGGCGTGATGGCACCATCAGAAAGTGGTGTACCAGCACGAACGTAGTCGTTCTCCTGCACCAGAATCTGCTTGGACAGTGGCACGAGGTACTTGCGAACGTCACCCACCTTAGAAGTGAGGATGATTTCGCGGTTACCACGCTTCACCTTACCCATTGTCACCTCACCATCGATTTCTGCCACAATTGCAGGGTTAGATGGGTTACGTGCCTCGAAGAGCTCAGTAACACGTGGAAGACCACCCGTGATATCACCTGCCTTTGCAACAGAACGTGGAATCTTCACGAGGATGTCACCAGCCTTGAGCTTCTGACCATCTTCCACAATGATGTGACCATTGATAGGGAATGAGTAGGTACGGAGCAATTCGCCACCCTTCTTGTTGAGGATGTGGCAATATGGCACAGCGGCGCGGTCTTTCGCCTCAGTAACGATGAGGTCACGCAGACCTGTCGTTTCATCGACATCGACACGGTAGGTAAGACCTTCCTTCACACCTTCGAACTCAGCCACACCATCGAACTCAGTCACGATGACAGAGTTGAATGGATCCCAGTCAGCGATAATCTGACCAGCCTCAACGGTGTCACCAGACTTTGCGTAGAGGTTAGCACCGTATGGCACTGGAACGGTTGACAGAATGATGCCTGTATTGAGGTCGAGGAAGCGGAGTTCAGCCAGACGGCCAACCACCACCTGACCTTCAGGATGCTCAGCAGTAGGACGTGCGACAGTGCGCAATTCGTCGATTTCTATCTTAGACTTATTCTTCGCCTTGATCTGTGCATTAGCAGCAGCGTTACCTGCGACACCACCGGCGTGGAACGTACGGAGGGTCAACTGTGTACCTGGCTCACCAATAGCCTGTGCAGCGATGACACCGACAGCCTCACCTTTCTGCACCATGCGCTGAGTGGCAAGGTTACGTCCATAACATTTCATGCAGACACCCTTCTTGCTCTCACAAGTGAGGACAGAACGGATCTCGACGCTTTCAATGCCACAACCTTCAATCTCTGCTGCAATGCGGTCAGTGATTTCCTCACCACTTGCAACGATGAGTTCGTTGGTCTTTGGATTGACAATATCGTGAACTGATACACGTCCGAGGATACGATCAGCCAAAGATGCAACCACGCGGTCGCCATCCTTGAGGGCTGTACAAATCAAACCACGAAGTGTACCACAGTCCTCTTCGTTGACAATGACATCGTGAGAAACATCGACCAAACGACGAGTCAGATAACCTGCGTCGGCTGTCTTGAGGGCTGTATCGGCAAGACCCTTACGAGCACCATGTGTAGAGATAAAGTACTCCAACACAGACATACCTTCCTTAAAGTTAGAAAGGATTGGGTTCTCGATGATGTTATTGTCGGAAGCACCTGCCTTCTGAGGCTTTGCCATCAGACCACGCATACCTGCCAACTGAGAAATCTGGTCGGCAGAACCACGGGCACCAGAATCAAGCATCATGAAGACTGCGTTGAAACCTTGGTCGGCCTCAGTCATCTGCTTCATCAAAGTCTTCTTGAGCGAGTCATTCACCTTCGTCCAAGTTTCCACCACCTGCTGGTAACGATCCTTGTCGGTGATAAGACCCATCTGATAGTTCATCGTAATCTGGTCAACGGCATCGTGACCGTCCTGAACAATCTGCTCCTTCTCTGCAGGAATGATGATGTCATCGAGCACAAAAGACAGACCACCTTCGTATGCCTTGCGGTAACCGAGGTTCTTAATACCATCGAGGAATTCGCAAGCACGAGCCATACCCACACCCTTGATGACGCGAGTGATGACCTTCTTCAGCGCCTTCTTACCAATGACCTCATTGACGAAGCCGATCTCCTCTGGAATCACATCGTTGATGATGATACGACCAACGGTGGTCTCCACAAGGTGCTTGTATGGATTGCCATTCTCGTCAATATCGCGAACGATACACTTGATGAGTGCGTGCACATCCACCTTGCCTTCGTTGAAGGCGATGATAGCCTCCTCTGGACCATAGAAAGTAAGACCTTCTCCCTTTGCGCCTGGACGTACTTTTGAAATGTAGTAGAGTCCGAGCACCATATCCTGAGAAGGAACCGTGATAGGTTCACCGCTGGCAGGAGAAAGGATGTTATGTGACTGAAGCATCAGCAACTGAGCCTCAAGGATTGCCTCATTAGAGAGTGGAAGGTGAACAGCCATCTGGTCACCATCGAAGTCGGCGTTGAACGCTGTACATGCGAGTGGGTGCAACTGGATAGCCTTACCCTCAATCATGCGTGGCTGGAATGCCTGAATACCCAGACGGTGCAGTGTAGGTGCACGGTTGAGGAGCACAGGATGACCCTTCATCACATATTCGAGGATGTCCCAAACCACAGGATCACGACGGTCAACAATCTTCTTAGCAGACTTGACAGTCTTCACGATACCACGCTCAATGAGCTTACGGATCACGAATGGCTTGTACAATTCTGCAGCCATGAGTTTTGGCAGACCGCACTCACCCATGTTCAGCTCAGGACCTACGACAATCACAGAACGTGCTGAGTAGTCAACACGCTTACCGAGGAGGTTCTGACGGAAACGTCCCTGCTTACCCTTGAGGGCATCAGAGAGAGACTTCAATGGACGGTTGCTCTCGCTCTTCACAGCACTGCTCTTACGAGAGTTGTCGAAGAGTGAATCGACTGCCTCCTGAAGCATGCGCTTCTCGTTACGGAGAATCACATCAGGAGCCTTGATTTCAATGAGTCTCTTGAGTCGGTTGTTACGGATGATTACACGACGATAGAGGTCGTTGAGGTCGGAAGTGGCGAAACGACCACCATCCAGTGGCACGAGCGGACGGAGGTCTGGAGGTGTCACAGGGATATTGTGCATAATCATCCATTCAGGACGGCTTTTGCCCTTACTTGCACGGAAAGATTCAACCACCTGCAGGCGCTTGAGGGCCTCAGTCTTACGCTGAACGGAACCATCCTTGTCGGCTGCAGCACGCAACTCATTAGCAAGGTGGTCGAGGTCGATGCGCTTGAGCATATACTCTAAGGCCTCAGCACCCATCATCGCGATGAATTTGTTAGGATCATCGTCTGGAAGCAACTCGTTATTGGGATCGAGATTGTCAACGATGTCGTAATAGTCTTCCTCAGAAAGGAGTTCACCGTTGAGGATATTCTTATCAGCATCCTCAGCAACACCAGCCTGAATGATGAGGTAACGTTCATAGTAGATGACAGCGTCGAGTTTCTTAGTTGGAAGACCAAGAAGATAACCAATCTTGTTAGGCAAAGAACGGAAATACCAGATGTGTGCTACTGGCACCACTAAAGCGATGTGACCAGTGCGCTCACGACGTACCTTCTTCTCTGTCACCTCTACACCACATCGGTCGCAGACGATACCCTTATAGCGAATGCGCTTGTACTTGCCGCAATGGCACTCATAGTCCTTGGTAGGACCAAAGATACGTTCGCAGAAGAGACCATCGCGCTCGGGCTTATAAGTGCGGTAGTTGATGGTTTCTGGCTTCAGCACCTCACCACAGCTGTTCTCGAGGATTTCCTCTGGAGAAGCCAAGCTGATGGTAATCTTGGTGAAATTATTTTTGATTTTTGATTCTTTCTTAAAAGCCATGTTATATGAGTGTCTTTATATAAGTTAATCCAATGAGATGCTTAGACCGAGACCACGAAGCTCGTGAAGAAGCACGTTAAGTGACTCTGGAATGCCAGGAGTTGGCATTGGGTCGCCCTTAACGATTGCTTCATAAGCCTTGCTGCGGCCGTTGACATCATCTGACTTAATCGTAAGGATCTCTTGAAGAACATGTGCTGCACCGAATGCCTCGAGTGCCCATACCTCCATCTCTCCGAAACGCTGACCACCGAACTGTGCCTTACCACCAAGTGGCTGCTGAGTGATGAGAGAGTAAGGACCAATGGAACGTGCGTGCATCTTGTCCTCGACCATGTGACCGAGCTTCAGCATGTAGGTCACACCCACTGTTGCAGGCTGGTCGAAGCGAAGACCTGTCTCACCATTGTAGAGGTAAGTACGTCCGTAGCGTGGAAGTCCTGCCTTGTCAGTCCATTCGCAAAGGTCCTCCAGACGAGCACCATCGAAGATTGGCGTAGCGAACTTCACATTGAGTTTCTTACCAGCTGCACCCAACACGGTTTCGAAAATCTGACCGATGTTCATACGTGAAGGCACACCCAGTGGGTTGAGCACGATATCTACAGGAGTACCATCTTCGAGGAATGGCATATCCTCCTGGCGAACAATCTTTGACACGATACCCTTGTTACCGTGACGACCTGCCATCTTATCGCCCACACCCATCTTACGCTTCTTGGCAATGTAAACCTTTGCCATCTGGATGATGCCTGATGGGAGTTCATCACCAATGGTGAGGGCAAACTTCTTACGATGGAGTTCAGCAGCAAGAATCTTGTACTGCTTGAGATAGTTGATAACCAACTGACGGATGAGTTCGTTGGTATGCTCATCCTTCGTCCATCCACTGAGCTGAACAGCTGTGTAGTCGATGTTATGAAGCGCACCAGCAATAAACTTAGCACCAGCTGGAATGATGTCAGCACCCATATAATCCTTCACACCCTTAGAAACCTTACCCTTCGTGAGTGTGAGAATCTTGTCAATGAGGATTTCCTTCAATCCATCCATCTTGTCCTGATACTCCTGGTCGTACTTAGGCAGAATCTTCTTGTCCTCAGCCTTCGAAGCACGAGTCTTGATAGCCTTAGAGAAGAGCTTTTTGTCGATAACGACACCTGCAAGAGATGGAGTAGCTTTGAGCGAAGCATCCTTCACGTCACCAGCCTTATCACCGAAGATGGCACGAAGGAGTTTCTCTTCTGGCGTTGGGTCAGACTCGCCCTTTGGCGTAATCTTACCAATGAGGATGTCGCCTGGCTCGATACGAGCACCCACACGAACGATACCATTTTCATCAAGGTCTTTCGTTGCCTCCTCGCTGACATTTGGAATGTCGGCTGTAAGTTCCTCAACACCACGTTTGGTCTCACGCACCTCGAGCGAGTACTCGTCCACGTGAACAGAAGTGAGGAGGTCTTCACGAACAACACGCTCATTCAGCACAATAGCATCCTCATAGTTGTAACCCTTCCAAGGCATGTAAGCCACAAGGAGGTTACGACCCAGTGCCAACTCACCATTCTCTGTCGCATAACCTTCAGTAAGGATGTCACCCTTCTTCACATGCTGACCACGGTCACAGATTGGACGGAGGTCGATGGTCATGTTCTGGTTGGTACGACGGAACTTTGGAATCTTATACTCCTTGAGTGCTGGTTCGAAGCTGACAAATTCCTCATCCTCAGTACGGTTGTAAAGAATGCGGATGGTTGTTGCGTCAACATATTCAACCACACCATCACCTTCAGCAACAATCATGGTACGTGAATCCTCACACACCTGCTTCTCAATACCAGTACCGACGATAGGAGCCTCAGTACGAATCAATGGAACAGCCTGACGCATCATGTTAGATCCCATGAGCGCACGGTGAGCATCGTCGTGCTCCAAGAATGGGATGAGGGCTGCTGCGATAGAAGCAATCTGCTGTGGAGCCACGTCCATATAATCCACTTCTGTTGGAGGAACGACTGGATAGTCGGCATCCTTACGGCACTTAACGACCTTACGGATGAAGTGACCGTCCTCCTTCAAAGGAGCATTACCCTGACCAATGATCTTGTTCTCTTCTTCCTCAGCGGAGAGATAAACAATGTGGTCAATATTGATGTCGGCAACACCATCAATCACCTTACGATAAGGTGTCTCGATGAAGCCGAGGTTATTAATCTTTGCATAGACACAAAGAGAAGAAATCAGACCGATGTTTGGACCTTCAGGAGATTCAATAGGACACAAACGGCCATAGTGTGTATAGTGCACGTCACGAACCTCGAAACCTGCACGCTCACGAGAAAGACCGCCAGGACCAAGGGCTGAAAGACGACGCTTGTGTGTCACCTCGGCCAATGGGTTGGTCTGATCCATGAACTGAGACAATGGGTTCGTTCCGAAGAATGAGTTGATAACGCTGGAAATAGTCTTCGCATTGATCAAGTCTGTTGGAGAGAACACCTCATTGTCACGAACGTTCATACGTTCACGAATGGTGCGGCTCATACGAGCAAGACCACTGGCGAACTGGTTGGAGAGCTGCTCACCCACCGTACGAACACGACGATTGGAGAGGTGGTCGATATCATCGACTACAGCCTTAGAGTTAGCCAACTCGACAAGATACTTGATAATCTCGATGATGTCCTCCTTCGTCAAGACACGAATCTCTGGGTCAATGGAAAGGTTGAGCTTTCTGTTGATACGGTAACGACCTACATCACCGAGGTCATAACGCTTGTCTGAGAAGAACAGACCGTTAATGACTTCACGAGCAGAAGCATCATCGGCAGGGTCAGCATTACGGAGCTGGCGATACACATAGGTGATAGCTTCCTTCTCAGAGTTACTTGGGTCTTTCTGAAGAGTGTTGAAAATGATGGAGAAGTCTGCCGTATTGGCATCTTCACGCTGAACAAGAATTGTCTCGACACCTGAATCAAGAATCTTCTCGATGACGTCATCATCAATGACATTGTCGCGGTCCACCACAATCTCGTTACGCTCGATAGAAACAACTTCACCAGTATCTTCATCCACGAAGTCCTCATTCCATGACTGGAGAATACGAGCTGCGAGCTTGCGACCCTTTGCTTTCTTGAGATTAGTGGCATTCACCTTGATCTCATCAGAAAGATTGAAGATGTCAAGGATGTCCTTATCATTCTCGAATCCGATGGCACGCAAAAGCGTTGTCACAGGCAACTTCTTCTTACGGTCAATGTACGCGTACATGACGTTGTTGATGTCAGTAGCGAACTCAATCCATGAACCCTTGAACGGGATGATACGAGCAGAGAAAAGAGGAGTACCGTTGGCATGTACGCTTGAACCAAAGAACACGCCTGGAGAACGGTGCAACTGAGATACGACGACACGTTCGGCACCATTGATCACGAACGTTCCGTTGTCTGTCATATAAGGAATCGAACCCAGGAATACATCCTGAATGACGGTGTCGAAATCCTCATGGTCTGGGTCTGAGCAATAAAGCTTCAGCTTGGCCTTCAATGGGACACTATAAGTCAGACCGCGCTCCAAGCACTCTTCGATAGAGTAGCGTGGCGCATCAATGTAGTAGTCCAAGAACTCAAGCACAAAGTTATTGCGAGTGTCAGCAATGGGGAAATTCTCTGCGAAAACCTTGTAAAGTCCATCCTTCTTGCGCTTCTCAGGTGGTGTGTCCAACTGAAGAAAATCCCTGAACGACTTGAGCTGAACGTCCAAGAAGTCAGGATATGGCATCGGGTTCTTTACGGTTGCAAAGTTTACTCGGTTGTTGATGATTTGAGACATCTTGTATATTTTGATTTGAATGATAATTCAGATTAAAAAGATAGATGCGCCTATGCCGAAGCATGAGACATCTAATGAGTGGAGGAGAGGCCTAAAAGACACAAAAAGGTTAAGAACCCTCAACCTGAGGATTCTTAACCATCGTATTCTAAGATGATAAATTACTTAATCTCAACCTCAGCACCAGCTGCCTCGAGGGCTGCCTTAACTGCCTCAGCTGTTGCCTTATCAACGCCTTCCTTAACATTGCAAGGAGCACCGTCAACAAGATCCTTAGCCTCCTTAAGACCGAGACCAAGAGCTTCCTTTGCAGCCTTTACAACCTGGAGCTTAGCAGCACCTGCGCTCTTGAGAACAACGTCGAATGAAGTCTTCTCTTCAGCAGCAGCACCACCTTCAGCTGCAGGACCAGCAGCAACAGCAACAGCTGCAGCAGCAGGCTCAATTCCGTACTCATCCTTGAGGATAGTCTTAAGTTCACTTACTTCTTTCACTGTCAAGTTAACCAACTCTTCAGCGATAGCTTTAACATCTGCCATTTTTCTTAAATGTTTTTTATGTGTTACTATTATTTTTTATTATTATTCACCCTTCTTCTCAATTGCATCAAGCAATCCGTGAATAGTAGTGCCACCATCGAGTGCTGACAGCACGCTGTTGACAGGACCCTCGAGCATAGAAACAACCTCTGCAATGAGTTCGTTCTTGCTCTTGATAGATGCCAGAGCGCTAAGCTGATCGGCTCCGATATAAACACTTTCTTCTGCATATGCACCCTTCAGTGCAGGCATGTCACCATGATCCTTGCCGAAAGACTTGATCAACTTAGCAGGCTGGTTAGCAACCTGACAGAACATGATACCAGTCGTATTCTTGAGGATTGGCTTCAAAGCCTCAAATTCTTCGTTACCCACTCTCTCAAGAGCCTTGATGAAGAGTGTGTTCTTCACAACCTGAAGCTTTATGTCATTCTTGAAACATGCACGACGAAGGTCGCTTGTAGTCTGAGAGTCAAGAGCTGTTACATCTACAACGTAGAAGTGAGGATAGTTGTTGAGTTGTTCAACAAGACTATCGATAAGTAAAGCTTTATCTTCTTTCTTCATGATTCTGATCTAAATTTATGATTCAACAGACTTAGGGTCAACCTTGATACCCTTACTCATAGTACTTGAAAGATAAATGCTCTTGATGTAGGTACCCTTCGCTGTAGCAGGCTTGAGCTTGATGATTGTGTTGATGAACTCCTGAGCGTTCTGCGCAATCTTCTCGGCAGAGAAAGAAACCTTACCGATAGAAGCGTGAACGATACCAGTCTTGTCAACCTTGAAATCAATCTTACCCTGCTTCACCTCACGGATAGCCTTTGCAACGTCCATAGTCACAGTGCCGCTCTTTGGGTTTGGCATCAATCCACGAGGACCGAGGACACGACCGAGAGCACCAATCTTACCCATGCAAGAAGGCATAGTGATGATGACATCGATATCAGTCCAACCACCCTTGATCTTGTCGATGTACTCTTCAAGACCTACATAGTCAGCACCGGCTTCTGTAGCAGCAGCAGCCTGATCAGAAGTAACGAGTGCAAGGACACGAACTTCCTTACCTGTTCCGTTAGGGAGAGACACAACACCACGAACCATCTGGTTTGCCTTACGAGGGTCAACACCAAGACGGATGTCGATGTCAAGAGAAGCATCAAACTTAGTGAAAGTGATATCCTTCACCAGCTGTGATGCCTCAGCCAATGTGTATTCCTTCCCTGCTTCAACCTTGTCAGCAACTGCTTTCTGATTTTTTGTAAGTTTACTCATTTGATTGAATTTTTAATTATTTACCAGGGAATTCTCCTTTAACTTTAATACCCATACTTCTTGCTGTACCTGCAATCATTGACATTGCAGACTCGATTGTAAAGCAATTCAAATCAGGCATCTTATCTTCTGCGATAGTGCGAATCTGATCCCATGTCACCTCAGCTACCTTCTTACGGTTAGGTTCAGCAGAACCCTTCTTCACCTTGGCAGCCTCCATCAGCTGAATAGCAGCAGGTGGAGTCTTGACAACGAAATCATAAGACTTATCTGCATAGTAAGTGATAACAACAGGAAGAACTTTTCCTGCCTTATCCTGAGTTCTGGCGTTGAATGCTTTACAGAAATCCATGATGTTGATTCCCTTAGAACCCAATGCAGGTCCTACTGGAGGGGATGGATTAGCTGCACCGCCCTTAATCTGCAATTTGATTAATCCAGCAACTTCTTTAGCCATTTTTTAATTCTGTATTTAATAATTTAACGATAAAAAGGACATGCCCGCGTAACATCAGGCAAGTTCCTTTGAAACTTGTGTAAAGGCCAATTCGAGAGGAGTAACCCTTCCGAAAATCTTGACCGAAACCTTGAGCTTCTGCTTGTCCGCATTGACCTCTTCGATAATTCCATCGAAACCAGTGAAAGGTCCATCATTCACTTTGACAGACTCACCCACCAAGAAGTCAACATTGACAACTGCTTCTGCAATGCCCTCCTCTGACTCTACTCCAAGACCCAGCATCCGGTTTACCTCTGCCTGACGAACAGGTGAAGGCTTGTCAGTGCCGCCAAGGAATCCGAGCACATTAGGCGTGTTGCGAAGCATGTGCGTAATCTCGCCATCGAGAGCAGCCTCTACGAGAACATAGCCAGGAAGAAGATTCCTCTTGGCAGGGATGCGCTTATTGTTAGCGCCCACCTTGATGATGTTCTCCTGAGGGATGAGAACCTGAGACACCCTGTCCTCATACCCGTGGTTCTTCATATCAAGTTCAATGTACTCCTTGACTGAAGCCTCTTTACCACTGATAGCCTTGAGGACATACCATCTCAAAACAGGTGCGTCCTTAGATTTGTTCGCCCAAATCTTAAGGCCTGTTTTCTCATCAATTCTAACATCAGATTCTGCCATATTACTCCTAATGATTAATTAAAGAGTGAATACACGAGCTTCATGAGCTCCTCGAAAGCAGTGTCTACGACAAAGACCAGCAGCGCGATAATGATGGAAGCAGATAATACAAGTATCGCCTGCGCGGTCAACTCTTTGTTGGTTGGCCAAGTCACCTTGTGAACAAGTTCATCGTAGGATTCTTTGCAATATGTGATTATACTATTCATATTCTTACACGATTTTAGCACGGGAAGAGAGGCTCGAACTCCCGACACCTGGTTTTGGAGACCAGTGCTCTGCCAACTGAGCTATTCCCGTAGATTAGGTGTCAAGCGACACGAATGCCTCTTGACACCATATCTTGAGTATTGTTAATCAATCGATTAATCAAAAACCTCTGTGATCTGACCAGAACCAACGGTGCGGCCACCTTCGCGGATAGCGAAACGAAGACCTACGTTGATAGCAACTGGGTAGATGAGTTCAACCTTGATCTCCACGTTGTCACCAGGCATTACCATTTCAACTCCGTCTGGGAGAGAAATCTCACCTGTACAGTCCATGGTACGGAGATAGAACTGTGGACGATAGTGATTCTTGAATGGAGTGTGACGACCACCTTCTTCCTTTTTCAGCACGTAGATAGAAGCCTTGAAACCTTTGTGAGGAGTGATAACTCCAGGGTGAGTGATCACCATACCACGCTTCACATCCTTCTTGTCGATTCCACGGAGGAGAAGACCTACGTTGTCACCAGCCATACCTTCAGGAAGAATCTTACGGAACATCTCAACACCAGTAACGACAGACTTAGCATCTTCACCAAGACCGAGGAGCTGAACTTCGTCACCAACCTTCACAATACCAGTCTCGATACGACCAGTTGCCACTGTACCACGACCAGTGATTGAGAACACGTCCTCAACAGGCATCAAGAAAGGCTTATCGATGTCGCGAACAGGCTCCTGAATCCAGTTGTCGCAAGCGTCCATCAACTCCATCACCTTATCTTCCCACTCTGGCACACCGTTCAAGGCACCGAGGGCAGAACCGCGAATGATAGGAGTCTCGGGCTCGAAGTCATACTGAGCGAGGAGGTCCTGCATATCCATCTCAACGAGTTCGAGCATTTCCTCATCGTCAACCATGTCGCACTTGTTCATGAACACAACCAGACGAGGCACGTTCACCTGACGAGCGAGCAGGATGTGCTCACGAGTCTGAGGCATAGGACCGTCAGTTGCAGCAACCACGATGATAGCACCGTCCATCTGAGCAGCACCAGTTACCATGTTCTTCACATAGTCGGCGTGTCCAGGGCAGTCCACATGAGCATAGTGACGCTTTGCTGTCTCATACTCG
>CADCIO010000028.1 GCA_902801475.1 uncultured Bacteroidales bacterium | reverse complement strand
ATTGCATACAACCTCTTGCCTAAGAAGCCTGAAATGAATATCGAGATTATTGACAAAAGCAGGATTATCGCATGATTCTTATACCGAACTCACGTTAAACTAAGTTCATTCGTCATATTGTGACAACAAGAAAAGTGGAGTAAAAATACAGGAAGAGCTATAGGTAGGAAAGCACATATCTGGGGGACTGAAAGAAAAGTCCGGTCGATGCGTCTGACAGTTTCTCGTAGATGGGCGAGGTGTAAACACGGTCAATGGCCTCCTCCAAAGAACAACCTCGCTCTTCGGTGAGTATTTGAATCATGCGGGCTGTCACCAGCTCTTTCAAGTACTTGAATTCTTGTGGCGATACGTTAGGCTGTGTCATATCTTCGTCAGTTTAGCGATGGCACGTTCTGTCCCGAAAAAATATTGGAATGTTATGCCCTTCATGTATTTCAGATTCTCCAAGAACTGGTCAAGGGTGATGTCGCCAGCTTCGTATTTCCCAATCTGCACACCTACGCGATCATTGGCTATCGGACCATAGACAATGTCATAATCATGCGCAGGTGCAGTAGTCTTATTGTTGCGGTTCAGGAAAATGAAATCCGCCCATTCACGGGTGTAACCCTCAAAAGTCAGGACTTTCAACTCGCCTGATGTGAGCACTGTCTCGTCAAAGAGGTAGGTGTTCATCACAGGTTCTCCACCTTCAGTCAACGCCTTAAATTCACCCATTCGCCATGCTTGCTGACGGTCTGCAGAGAGATAGAAGCCTTGTCCGAAGTCCTTGTTGGGACGCGACTTCTGCAGATCAATGTGCTCGATGTCAACTGTGGAGCCATGATAGAGGTTGATCATAGCGTACCTCCTTTCCGCTGACAATAAGAAGCCATGCTTTGTACCATGTCATCAAACGGTTGGGTGTGCATCACGTCATAGTAATCGTGCATCACCTTGATGGCACCGTGGTGACTCAGATAACGATACGCCTCAGCGTCCGTCAATGAATAATGACTGGCAAAGGCAGCGATCAGTGCCACAATATATTCGGATATGTCCTTAACGCTAAACATGGCTTGTTTATATTCAAGTGCAAAGGTACGATTAAGTGAATTAAAAAACAAATTTATAGCGATTTTTTGCAAAAAAACTTTCAAAAACACTAAAAATAATTAGCGAAAAACTTGCGTATGTCGCTGATTTTCCGTAACTTTGTGGTGTAGTTGAGGAGGAGCTTTTACGGGGACGCGTTCTAAATATTTCTGCGCCGCGGAGGAGAAAAATCTGGGACGGGTTCTAGGAAAAAGGTCATCGGAGACTACAGGAGTTAGTTAACAAAAAGTGAAACCCAACTAAAAAACAGAGTTATTATGGCACTGAAAGTAAAAGCAAAGGAGAAACTCATCAAGTTCTCCAAGACAGACGAGGGTGTGTGGCGCTATGTCATGCAGCCAGAGTTGTATTCGGCACTCACGCAGGAGAAGGTCATCAGGGAGGCTGCCTTGCGAAGTGGCGTCAGTGAAGGAGTGATGCATGCCTGCTGGGATGCTGCCGGCGAAGTGATCAAGGCTTGGGCAACAGAAGGTCACAGTGTGGCTTTGCCAGGACTTGGCACCATGCGTTTCGGCCTCTCAGCCAAGACGGTGGCAGATGTGAACGATGTGAAGACTGGACTCATCAAGACCCGTCGCATCATCTTCACGCCAGCAGTCGAGTTGAAGAACGAACTGGCTAACACCAGCGTGGTCATCACCTGCTATGACCGCAACGGAAACGAGGTCAAGCGCGTCACTTCTGCCGACTCGGGAGAGGTGGAAGATCCTGAAGGTGAGAACACAGGTGACAACACCGGCGAAAACACTGGTGACAACGGTGGTGGCAACGGCGGCAACGACAATGGTGGCAATGGAACTTTGATTGACGACGAGGACGGCGATTGAGCAAGTTGAAAGTTGAAAATTGAAAGTTGAAAATTAAGAAAGGGCTGGAGACGATGTCTGCCAGCCCTTTTCCGTATCATTCTTTAGGTACAAATGGCGGTCGATAGAAATCTCCTTCGCCGGTGGGTGGGGTGGTTGTGTCAAACTTGCCCCATTCGATCGTGAAGATGCGACGGATCTTGTCGCAGTAGTAGAGGAGGGTGATGTCCTTTCCCGTATCGTTAGAGCCGATGTGGATGTCGAATACCCACTGGTCTTCCAGCAGTTTGGCATTGGCGACACCACACACATCCTTGTCGATGGTGGCACAGAGCATGTCTTGATCTGATGCATATCTCTGCAATGTGTCTTGCAACAGAACCCTCACAAACATCGTTTGCTCGTAGTCATCAAAGTTGGGCATGACCCACGTGGGGCGTTCACTCGTACCTGGAGTCAGGAGAGACTTCTTCTCCGACGCATTACCGTCATCGTCGGAGCTTGAGCAGCCCCACGCCACGAAGGCGAGGGCTGCCAATGCTATCATTGTCTTTTTCATTTGTTGATGTATATTACTTTACCATTATTAATATAAGAACCTCTCGTAACTGGTTTCGATGGTAACTCGATGCCGGAGATCGTGTACCACTTGCCATCGTTCAGCATGGCTGGGTCAACAGCCGTGAAGTTGATGGTGGTTGGTTCGTTTGGTGTACCGAGCACGCGATCTGCCTCGTAGGTCATCTTGCTACCTGTCGTTGCCAGAATTTCATTGTCTCTTTCCAGGATGAAGGTCAATGTCTCGTCTGAGTTGGTGTCGTTTCCGATGTTCAGATAGTAAATCTGTTCATCGTCTGCCGAAACCTCAGCCAGTCGCTCTGCACCGCGATAAACCACCAATACATCTCCTGGCTCAGTCTCCACACCTTCAACACTTGCCACAATGTTCATGGTGGTTGAAGTGCTTACAGCACGGCGAGGTGCCATTGCTGAGGTAGAACCATTGTAGCGGTTGTTATCCCAATAGAGCGGATAGAAGAAGGTTGCAATGTCGTCAGCCTGACGCTTAATCATGTAACCCTTGCCCATCTCCATATACTGAAGTGAGCCCTTCCACACCAGATTGCTGCCTGTACGGGTCGCTACAGCGAATGCATCTTGCGACTTAATGACATCGCCCTCGCTCGCCAACTCAGTATATTCAGCTAGTGCTTGAGCTATCGGCAAGTTGATGGTCGAGAGGTATGCGATACGGTTCCACCCCTTGCTGAGGGAAATATAATCATAGCTTGTCCATCCCTCGAAGCAAGCAATCTTTTCACTGGTAGAGTAAACCCTATACATCCGAGATGGAACGATATGAATAGGCTGATCCTCATCATCCCACTTGTAGGTACGGGCGGAAGTCTTCGATGTATTCGCCACCTCATCGTAAATCCACTGCTGCACATCTGTTCCGTCCACCGATGTGATGATGTCGCCTGGTTCCCACTTCGCTGCCTTGTTCAGGAATTCGCCCACAGTCGTTTTCTCATCAATTGGCGCGACATAGAACGACACCCAGTTCCAACCCGCCTTCAACTTCATCTGCTGCACATCTCTATAGTCATTCTTCAAGACGATTGGTTCCGCAGGGGTGCCAATGACGGCATCCTTCTGGAAGATATAGACCGTACTGTCTTCAGGCATCAGGTTGAACACCTTGCCCGTTGAAGCCTGATAGAACTTGAAGTACAATTCTGGCTTCGTATCATCCTCGTTTGTATAGCCATAAATGGTCAGGTAAGCCATTGGAGCGTTGGCGTTAGCGATATTGTCCACTTCAATGTGTGCTACACCCAACGTCTGCTGCTTGTCGTCGAACACACCCAAAATGTCTTCGTCCGAATGGGTCACCACACCGTCAATCTTGACGCGTGCCACCATCAACATATTCTGGTTGTACTTCTTCACCTCGTCGCTGACAACCCATTCTGGCTTGTCCCCGCGCACCTTCAGCGTCACAGACAGGGGCTCCGACATGCCGTTTCCACTCGTAAGCGAAATCAGTTCATTGTACGTACCTATATTGATATAAGGTGACACCTCAAACAGGATTTCCTGCTCTCCCAATGCTTCAATGACACCGCTGGTTCGTGAGGCCGTAATCCAAATGGGCAATTCACCGAGTTCAAAGTGCTGCCTCTGGCCGCTCAAGTTTTGCACTCTCACATTAAAGCAGGACCCACTGCCATATTCCAGTGTCTCGGAAATCGACTTGACATCCCAGCGCAATGGGCTTCGGTACACGAAGAGGTTCATCGTCACAGGACTTGCCATCAGGTTGCCCTGCATGTCAGGAATCTCCTTCACGGTGATGTACAGGTTGGTCTTTTCAATCGTGAAGTCAGGCTCATCAATGTCGATGAACAATTCATGATCTCTCGCCACATAACTGTACTTCAAATTCTCCAGCTGCGCACCGCTATTCATTGGCGCATAGAATTCACGATCCACAACGGCAGCGTCAATCGTCAGTAACGTGTCACGGCGCTCCAGCATCTTGCCCTGCGAATCCGTATAACGCTTGACACTGATGCCTGTTGGCTCCAGATGCATCTGGTTGTTGTCCAGATGCTCAGAACGCTCAAAGTCAAGATAGAACATCAACGACTTCATCGTGCTGACAGGCGTATGGGTTGCATACTCCGTGAGAAGGTTCATAGGCAAGACACTTTCGAACATGCCCACCTCGTCAATGTTACCCTTCATGGCATCCTTCACCGTGTTCTTGTCCACATAAGTGGCACCCAGCGCAAGATATTCACCCACAATACCGCTCAAACTGTCGGCAGAGAACGTGGATATCAATTTCTTGTCCACATAGAGGTTGGCCACATTGCGACTACGCAACACGGTCATGGCGAAATGATGCCATGCATTATCGCCCACATACGCATCTGTCGTATGCTCATAGCCCGAAGAGCGCACATACAAAGTGCCATCTTTCACACCGACGTTGATTTGATCTTCCTGATTGCGCTCTGCTTCACCGTTCGACAACAATGTGGCATTCTCGTTTCCTGTGCGGAACCAGAACATCAGCGTATAGTCGTGATTCTTCGTACGGTTGAACTTCTGGTTCGTGTTCAAACGCACACCCTTCTTGCCATCCATCTTCATCGAGATGCCCGCAGGCCGCTTCCACGTATGGCTATAAAGAACAAGATCCTGGCTACCCGACGCCTTGTCGTAACTGAAGTCACCCTCACCCTCGTTCAGTTTGTAGTAATCAAGCAAACCGCTCTCGTAGCCCGTCAACGTCTTCCCTCCGTATTCATTTAGCTCGGAAGTGTCCAGCAGACGATTCCACAAGCGGAATTCCAGCATATCACCCTTGAAATAAGTTGTAGAGTCAGTACCGATACCCAAATAGACAATCGAATTACCCTCATACACACCCTTGATGGCCTGATCGCCGATGAGAGTGCTACCATCATAGAACTTGATGATGATGTCATCCGCACCCTGTTCCACCGCATAAGCAATCTGGTGCAACATATTGTTGAACTTAACGATGCTGTCCGACACCACCGTCTTACCCTTCGCAGTGGCAAACAGATGTCGGTCTGCCGTGATGCCGAATGTCATACCAGTAGCAGGACCACCATGCATAAACACATTCATGTCACCCCCTTCATCCGATGGGTTCACCATCACATCCACCACAAAGTTCTTACCCTTCAGGTTACGGTTAGCCTGAGTGAATGCAAACGTGTTCTCACCATTGAACTTGAGCGAGGTCGAGGTCGAGACATTGGTGCTGATCGGTGTGCCCAGCACCTCAAAGTTATTAATCTTACTCAGATAGTTGGCAGCGATTGGCTCGGAGAATGAAATCTTGATGTCATCACCGATGTCCAAGATGCCGTCATTAGGTTCTGGTGTACCAAACAGACTTGGCAAACGCGTGTCCTTGATACCTGTCAGAATGGGTGAGGCATTCGTCAGGAAGCCACCAGCATGACGGGCATACACCACAGCGCGCAAGTCGTAGTACTGCTCCACAGGGTCGTTCTCTCCGTAGAAAGAAGCCACGATGATGCCGTTCGACGGAATAGTGTCCGTCACACCACTTGCCTTGGCGCGCAGCGAGTCGTTAGCATAATAGGAGCAAACGCTCACCCAGTCCTTCTCACCCTGCGTCGTGAGCTTGTATTGCAGTTCGATATGGTCGAAGCCACGTTCATTCACGTTGAAACCTTCGATACGCACAGGCATGTACCATGCCTTGCGCTTGCCGTCGTAAGGACTCTCCGTGTTCACCACCCAGTGGTCGCTCGGTGTGCTCACCTTCACACTGCCCGCCGACGGGATGAAGTGGGCTGAGAAGTTCGTCGTGAACACACGCTTGCTGTCGTTCGGATCCATCAAACTGATGGCGAGATTCTCGTAGTCAAACTCATCGCCTGGATAGACCGTGATTTCCTTGGTGAACACATTCGTCTTACCCTGAGCATTGAGGACAGGAGTGAGAACGATGTTCGCCCCCGTGCCGGTGAGCGGCGCACCGTCCACACACACCTTCGCACCCTTTGGATTGCAATCGGCCGCCAGGAAGTAGTTGAACACCGGTGTTGCCCTGTCAGGATAGTCTGTCTCGTTCGCCAAGTGGAGCGTGAAACGTGCAGGCTGGTCAAACGGCACATTGGTTTGAACAGGTTCATCAATCCAAATGCGTGGTTTGTCGGCAGGAATGGTTGCCACATCAATCACTGTGCCTGGCTGATACCACTTCGTCACACGCTGACCCTCGTAAGGCTGGCAGGTCACACCACCGATGGTGCGGAACACGAAGTTGGAATACACATTTGCCTCGGTGGGCAGATAATTGAGTGCATTAGGAGTCAACTTACCTGTGCGGATATCATCCAACATATCCAGCGTGATTCTGTTGAATTCGTTAGTGTTCCTGTCGATGGTGTATCGACCAGCAGTGCGATAGACATCCACGGTCAGGCTCGACTTGGTGGCAGCCGACAACGTGAAGCCCGTCTTCTTGGAATGCGTCTCCGACATGTTGTACTTGTCATTGAAATTCGCCTCTGCAATCAGACCCCTCTTCACTGTGAAGACAGCACCAAACACCATGACCTCAACCTTGTTATCATCTCCCTCATCATCACTATAAGCGTACTCCTTTGTTTTGATCTGTCCATCCTTCGACGATATCAATTTCTCCAGCGCACTAAATATAGGCGACAAAATACCTGTACCACTCGCCAGGTTTCCCAATCCATTCATCATAGGATAACGAAGATACCTTGACTGGTTCTCAGCCGTGGAGAACGACTCACTATATTGGATGGAAGTCATTCCACCATCAAAATCATAACGCTTCACCAGATTCGTGGGCAGCACCGAAACCTTCTCCTGCTCATTCTTTGCCAAGATGCCTACCCAGGCCATCATCTCCTCATTCAACGAAGCGATGCTGTCTCCAGTCTCCGTCTTACCATCCGGATACACCGTTATATAGTCCAGACCAAAATTCTCATGATTCTGATCGACGTTGCTGATATAGGAAGCATACCCCCGTTTGTTCGCCAGCTTCTTGGCATCCTCCCAAGAGGTATCCATAGGCAGCAACAGGGAATTACGAATCTTCATCAAGTCAGGCAACAACTCATTCTCAATGTAATTCTGTGAGTGAACGAACGTGGATTTCACGACAGGCGACACCTGTATCACTTCGTCACGGACGAGATACACTGGTTTGCCCTTTTCATCAACTCCCTTAGCCAACACCTTGACAGTACCAATGGGCACCTTCACCTTGCCAACATTGCCATCTTCATCCTTCACCTCAAATGAACCACCCTCATGGGTCTTCATCAGGTTATACATGCTCTCTGGAATGGCGCGCACCGCCATCGCATCCTGCACGATGATGTTCTCCGTAGCGCCAATAAAGAGGTCAGCTTTACCAGACACCCATTTATCACCCGTCTTGGTCTGGATGCGCTCCGAAATATCCATATTGTAACTGTAGCTCCACGAATTTCCGAAGTTGGTCTGGATACCCACATTGATGCCTTCCTGCGTTTCCGAATGACTAAGGGTTCCTGCCGTTTGTCCCTGTCCCGAAGGAGCGGCGACCGTTCCATGATAACTATCAGTTCCAGTACCAGTCGCTGCCTTCACCTTGAATCCAAGCGCAGCAGTAAGGTCAGCCGAATAGCCATAAGTTAACTTCGAACCCTCCTCAATGTAGGAAGAACTGCCAGTTCCCGGTGGGTCACGCAGAATGTCGAACAACATCGGTGTACCCGAAACAACAGCCTTACGTCCATCAGCCTTAGGTGTGGTAGCCATGACGTAGCCCTTCAGCATCTTACCACCAAACGGCTTGATGTCGTAGTAGCTCTCATCATATTTCAGCGTGATGCTGACATTCTTCAATGCCATGTCGTTCTCCAGCGTGAAGGTTGTGTTCTGAGGTGTGAAGATATAGGAAGCGCCACCCTCATTATCCAGTTTGATCGTCTTCGACAAATCATTGTCGTTCGTACCGATGAGGTAGTTCTTGATGATGACTTCACCACCTTTCAGATTCACAATGTCAGGCTCATTGTTGGTGTCGTTGTTCTTATAATACTTCTCACAAGCCTGCAACATCCAACCGTAAGGCGAACCAGCCATAAAGACAGGATAGCCGAAAGAATAGTGACCAATGCTGTCGATAGGCGCTTTGGTAACATCATTATTAGGATAAATCTTATCGTAGTAATAGAGGTTCACCCATTCCTCGTTGCCGATGTTGTCAGTTGCCTTCAGTTTTTTCACACCGAAGTATTTCTCGTTGCCAGAGTTGAACTGAGTCACATCCACCGTCGGCACAGCATGATAAACGCGGCTGTATTCGCAAGTGTCGCCCTTCACATTGAATGCAAGGTCGATGGTCTCGCCCACCTTGCCCTGCTGGAACAGCGTGGGATAGCCCTGAGCGGACACCTCAATCACCTTATACTTGGCAGGATGCACCTTCACCTCGTATTCGCCCGTCTTCTTGTCCGGATAGATAGTCAGAGAATGGCGCGTCACGTTCATCACCGTGGTGTCAGGACGTTCACCCTTGGAATTTTCCAAACCGAACGCCATGGAATATCTTGCAAACTTCACGGTTTCGTCCTTTGGATTACGGATGAGCCATGAGGTGTTGTCACCTTCTAGTTGCATCACAATCTTCAAAGAGTCGCCGAGGTTATTCTTCGACAGGGAGGAACCGAGCGGCAAGCTGCCCTGGATGTCACCACCCACCACGCGACCGCGCAGCACCACAGTAGTGGAGTCCCAAATATAAACGTTTGCCACATTCTTCTCGAAGTTATATTGCGTCTTGTCCTCCACATTATTAGGATTCATCAGGAAACCGTTGTTGGCTAAGATGTGACCATCCTTCACAGCCTGCACACTATGCGCTCCATGAGGAATACTCAATTCAAAGGCTCCTTGGCTGTCAGTCTCAATCGGATGACCGCTACCATCGTGCATCAGGCTGCCATCAAGCTTGAACGAAACGCCTGGCACAGGAATGCTAGTGTCGTTATAATAGACATTGCCCGAATAAACAACATAGCTGTCCTGATAGAAATTGTAGCCAGTCAGCGTGTTGGAGTTCTCGTCAAACTGGACTGTTCCACCACCCGTAAATGGCTTGGTATCACCAGTCCTTACGACGGACACATTGAAATCACCCTTTCCACGATATTTCAGTCCCTTCTGCTCAAAGTAACCGGCATCATCCGTCTTCACCTTGTATTGAGCGCTGTTGAGCGATTTCGTGGTGGCATCCACTGGTTCAATCACCACTGTAATACCTGCCATGGCGGTACCGTCTGCCATACGTACATAACCGCAAATCATGGCAGTCGGCTCACACTCACCCGTGACAACCTTCGACTGTACCACATGCACACCCTCGCATTGCGTCACGCTCTCCACCATATAGTCATAGGCTTGCTGCACCAGCACCGTCTTATCCTCCCAGAAGTCCTGCTGCAGGTTGGTGGCAATGGTGTCCGTCCATTCAGCCTTACTGTCGGTGGTGTGTTCACGACGCAACACACGGAAGAAGTCACTCTCACCACCTGATGTCTTCCAGTCCAGCACCACGCTGCTTTGCTTGGTCGTAGATGTGAAGCTTTCGAAAGTTGCAAGGTTCATGAACTTGTATTTAGCCAGATCACCGGTGTCTGCCTTACGCACATTCACCACCAACGTATCGGGATAGACACCATCGATCGCTTCAGTGCCGCAAATCCTCATCGTCGATTTGTCGCGAAGAATCATCAAGTCAAAATCGTATTCTACACACTTGCGCGTCAAGTCGTAGGTAAACTCATTCTTCTTGATGGCATCTTCGTTGCTCGAGAGGTCGACGATTTCTGAGGTCACACCGTTTTCACCCTTCATGTTGACACGCAATTGGAGTTTAGCACGAGGATCCCAGACGATGACTCCAACGTATTCATCTGTCTCCTTAATGAAAGGTGCCACGTTGCTGCCATACTCCTGCCAGCCTTCGCCATACACCTTCAGCAAGTCTTCCACACTCATGCCTATGGCACTCTTTCCTTGTGCGGATATTGTTACAGTAGCCATTTTCGGGAACGGTTCCCAATTAACCTTCCATCCGTCGCCCAACTTGGTGTGAAGATGCAGAATGTCTCCAGCATTATTATAACCGCTGCCCACTTCGTTCCAATTATGGTAGGTGTAGTTGTTCTTGCTATTCGTGGCCGTGTTACCATAACAAGCGCCACCATTTGCATAGTTCATGCCAGCATGGGCAAAGTTGGTGTAAGTTCCTTTCTCCAAGCAATTGTTAACCCAATTGTTGGTTCCTCCACCATCTTCCCAGCCAATAAAGGCTCCCACATATTGTCCACTGCCTGTAGCCACCACCTTGCCATCAAACAAACAGTTGGTGATGCGGTGGTTGGCTGAATGTCCATGACCCACCAATCCACCAGCATGAGTGCCATTTGTCGTGATAGTAGCTGACACCCACACATTCTCTATTCTTATCGTGCCGCCCAGACTACTTCCAATAAGTCCTGATGAATGAATGCCGCCCGTCACACTACCCGTCACACGAAGGTTCTTGATGGTGACATTCCTGACAAGGCTGAACGGAGCAATGAAGGACCTGCCGCTACTTTTGATGTTCACATTCAACGTGTGGCCATTACCATCGAAAGTTCCACTATAAGGAATATCGTCAAGGTAGCCCACAGAATTGGCGATAGAGATATCGTTCATGAGAATGGCATTCACTTCACCGCCATTGGCATTCTTCACCAGATCGCGGAAAGTCAAAAAGTCCTCATCATTGGAGATGATGTAAAAGGCCTTATCGCCATCATTATAAGTATTATAATAATGAGTGAAATAGCACTTGTCATCAAATGTGACCGTGGCCGACTTGTCAGCACGTGCGAACGTGCTGCAACCCGTCATGTCCAGAGGAAGCGCTTCCGGCGCGAACAGACAACCCTCGAAATTGAGGGTCGTGTTAGCCAAGGCAACGCCGACAAAGCCACCATTGCTATGACACTTGGCACCCTCCATTTTTCCATGGAACGCACAGTTCTTAAAAGTGACCGAAGTCCCCTTATCCATGATGCCGATGAAACTGCCACTGCTGGCATCACCCTCCACATCGCTGTGAATCGTGGCAAGATTATTACAATTTTCAATGGTGAGATGACCATTCACCACCTGACCGACCAACCCACTGGCAAAAGCGCTCGATGCCGTATTCTGCCCCGTAATAACCAAGTTCTTGAAGGTGGCACCATCCACCCTTGGGAAAGGAGCCTGCTTAGCCCCCGTGCCAGACAGGTTCAGGTTCAGCGCATGACCACAACCATCAAAGACACCCCAGAACCCAACAAGGGAAACAGGCTCATCCAGCGTGATGTCATTGGCCATCACAGCATGCACATACTGATTCGTGGCCACAATGTCCTTGAAAAGCTCAAAATCCTTCGCACGAGACAAGACAATGACCGAATGTGCAGCAGCCTCTGTCGCATTAGGATATTTCTTCCTGACCATATTCCATTCGTCCATGGTGTGCACATAGTAAATGCCATTGATCATAAACTCGTCACCAAACTTGAAGCCAAACTTCACAGGATGCGACTCGTCAGTCCATGCCCCATCACGCTGCACCGTGGCCGCCTCAATCTGAGGCAGCACAAACACCGACGGTGTCCGATACATCTGGTAACCAGCACCTGGTCCCCACGACCACATGGTGGTGGAGGAACGGCGAATGCGGTAGGACACCGGATGTCCCTGATACTGATCCATCAGCCCTGAGTCGTAATAAGCATAATCCTTCTGACCCTGCTTGAACGGTATCTCCATCGATATGGTCGTCCAATAAGCGTCACTTGCATCGGTCGACCCCGTGAGGTTACGCTGAATCTCGAAAAAGTCAGACTCATCAATGTCCTCCTGCGTCGGGTCATCCACCGACCAAGTCAACTGAGCCCCTCCTCCCTTGTCCAACGACACAGCGAAATCCAGCGGATGATGCAACATGTTACACGATATTTCCTCCGACTTGACAGGCTCAGCCAATTCCACCTTCTCTGTGTTGATCACCTTAGCCTCCAGATACACATTCTTCCACGGACGGCCAGCAGGGATATACGCAAAACCAGCCAGATCCTTCGTGGGCATGTCCTTCGTGTACGATTGCCCCGTGACAGCATCCGTATAGTGTAACTTCATCCACTTGATGCTATAAGCCGTCACACTATATGTCATCATGATCTGGTTGATCTGCGAACGGTCGAAAGACAACATGGGCGAGTTCAGCATGATGCCCACGTCAGGCGCTGCCGGACAATCCCAATCCAGCAGCTCCTTGTGAGACGAAGCACTGGGCACATGCCAGTCGCCAGCCGCACTCCAGTTCACATGCGCCCACACCGTCAGCTTCAGCTTCTTGCCACGCATCGAATACGGCACCTGCCAGTCCACCGTCGTCGTATAGTGGTCATCGTCGCCATCATCGTGGTTCAACTCATACTTAAACTCACCATTGGCATTGGTGAAGGTCTTGTTACCACCCTTCACCTTACCAGTCAACGTGAATGTGCCACCCTTGTAAGCCTTGATCTTACAACCGTCATCATCCACATCACTGTAGTCCACACAGTGCCAGGAGAACAGCACCTCCTCTGGACCACCATTCTCTGAAACATAGACATAACCCTCTTGCACACCGTCGTTTGTCCACGCGGTGTTACCTGTAGGCAGGGTGAAACGGAGTTTGTCCACACCCATCATCATACAGCTGTAATTGTTCGCATTGTACGTGAAGCTATCGGCATAAACATCCGAGGACTGTCCGAAGCCCAACAACACGAGCAACGTAATTAAAAGTTGTTTGTAGTGTCTCATAATAATTAATCGGATATAATGAATTTGTTTATTTGCGGGTTCATCAACTTCGTTTCTCTAACGAATCACTTGCCAATCACGTATGTGTGTTTGTTTCATATTCATTGGCTTTGAGTTTCTTCCCTGATCACCATCGTCGGGGGGCATTCGTACATCACCCGGGCATGGTTGGTGCGGATGAGCTGGCTGTCGAGGCGCTGGCCGGAGGTGCGGTCGATGGTGTCGCGATAGACCTCGCCGTTGCGATAGACCACGCCGTCCTCGCGGGAGAAGTATTCGTTCTCGGCATGGATGTGGAAGGTGTGGGGCAGCGGCTCCTGGGCGCGCAGTTCGCCGCACAGGTATTCGTCGTCGGTCCAGAGGCGGAGCTGATAGGTGTTCGGGGTGTCGTTGCGGAAGCGGTAGTCGATGTAGTTGTAGGAGATGCTGGTGCCGGTGCCGAAGGGAATCTGGCGGCCGAAGTCGGGGAAGAGGTCGAGCCCGTCGTGGTGATGATGCTCCGTGATGGTCAGGTCGCTGTGCAGCACGAGCCAGTGGATGAGGTTCGACAGCTGGCACATGCCGCCGCCGATGCCCTGCGAGGGCTTGCCCTTGGCGATGGTCAGTCCCTCCCTGTAGCCCTTCCGCTTCGTGGTGCGCCCGATGAGATGCCAGACGGAGAAGGTCTCGCCGGGACGGATCATCAGCCCGTCGATGTGATTCACCGCCAGGGCCAGGTTCGTCGCCTTGTTCTCCTGCAACTGCATGTTCACATTGCCCAGCCGCCGTCGGATGAGCGAGTTGTGGCGATAGACCACCACGGGCAGCTCCTCCATCGTCCGCTCCCTGGCGAAGCGCGTCTTCCGCAGCAGGTCCTGCACGTGGCGCTTCAGTATTTCCTTCTCCATCGACAGCCGATAGGTGAAGGGCGAGATCTCGCAAAACAGTTTCCGTCCCATATTCCCTACAGAGCGATTAGAACCTCCTCGCGACGTTCATTTACAGGGCATTGGCCAGCGCAATCACCTTCTGCCGGGTCTCCTCCGTCTTCTGCTCGTCATTCTTGGCAGAGACGAAGCCCGTGTTCTCCACCTGCCAGTAGTTGCAGATGTCGCGGAACTCGGCCGTGGCGCCATCATAGACGTTGGGCGAATAGGACGACATCAGCAGCGCCATCTTCTTCACCTTGGCAGGCTTGTTCACGCAGTACATGCGCTGGACGGGCGCCTGAATCTGGGCGCAGAGCGTGAAGTAATAGATGGGCGCAGCCAGCACCAGCACCTCCGCCTCGTTCATCAGCGGGAAGAGCTCCTGCATGTCGTCCTTCTGGATGCAGGCACCGTTGCCCTTGCCACGGCAATATCCGCAGGCCATGCAGCCGGCAACTTTCTTTCTGGCCACATTCACCAGCGTGACCTCATGACCCGCCGCCTCAGCAGCCTTCTTATACTCCTCCGCCATCCAAGCGGTGTTACCATTGGCTCTTGGCGAGCCCTGAAGAATCAGAATCTTACTCATAATCGTTTTGGTTTGTGTGGTTATAAAACTGTTGCAAAGATACGAAGAATTTCCGAAACTCGCATCATCAACAGGAGAAAAATCAATTTCTTTTCCGCGGATTCTTCCTCCGCGTATGTCTCATCTGCCGCCGCAGCTGATTGTCGCGCTCCTCGTCCTTACGATTGAGTTCGGCCGACATCGCCTTCGTGTCCACCAACTGGAAAGCGTCGAACATCGCCGTGATGGCCGCCAGCAACTCCATGGACGCCGTCACCAGCTTCGCCGGAAGGGCGCCGCCGGGTTGCTAGACCAATAACTCTGTGACCTGATCCTTCACGTAACGCCAGAAGATCATCAGGAGCTTGTCCTGAAAGTGCGCCACGTCCCAATTCTTAATCAATCGAATGTCCTCTACCATATTTTTCATTCATTTTATAGGTTTTCACTTCATGTAAAGCTTATTTTTTGCCTCGGGGAACCGAACTCACCCTGCCGGAACCGTATTTTTTCATTGCATCGGCTCTTATATAGGTATATAAGACTTCATGCAAGCTGCTTCGGCTCTTATATCGGTATATAAGACATGATGCAAGCTGCTTCGACTCTTATATCGGTATATAAGGCTTGTCGCGAATTATCGGGTGCAAAGGTAGGTCTTTCCATGGATTGTGCAATACCTACATCTAATGAAAAGGAGAGCCGAAGCCCTCCTTTGTTATTTCGCCAGTTCCTGCTCGATGCTCGCTTCCATGTCCTGCGGCTCCGTGGTAGGCTCGAAGCGGCAGACGACGTTGCCTTCGCGGCTGATGAGGAACTTGGTGAAGTTCCACTTGATGTCGGGCTTCGATGCGTAGTCGGGATCGGCCTTGGTGAACATCTCGTCGAGCAGCTTCGTCAGCGGATGCTTCGGATCGAAGCCGGCAAAGCCTGCCTGGCTCTTCAGCCACTGGTAGATGGGGTGAGCGCTGTCGCCGTTGACCTCGATCTTCGACATCAGCGGGAAGGTGACGCCGTGGTTGATGCGGCAGAACTCCTCGATCTGCTCGTCGGTGCCGGGCTCCTGATGGCCGAACTGGTCGCAGGGGAAGCCGATGATGACGAGTCCCTGGTCCTTATACTTCTGGTAGAGCGCCTCGAGGCCGTCGTACTGAGGGGTGAAGCCGCACTTGCTGGCGGTGTTGACGATGAGCAGCACCTTGCCCTTGTAGTCGGCGAAGTTCACTTCCTTGCCCTTGTTCGAGAGGGCGGTGAAATCATAAATCTTTTCCATATCGCTTGCGTGGGTGTTGCATGACAGCAGACCAAGCACGGCTGCTGCCATAAGGGTTAGAAAATGTTTCATGCGGACTTGCATCTGCTTGTCCATAGTTTGAATGGTTTTAAAGTTAATACTCGTGTTGATTGTTATCTGGGTGCAAAGGTCAGCCCTACTGGACGCTCCATTCGAAGACGCCGGCGGAATTGTCCTGGGGGAGCGTCACCTCCAGGCGGACGGCGCGGGTCTTGACAGGGGCGAAGTTGACGGTGCAGGGGAGACCTTTGACGGTTGGGTAGGAGTCGGCATCCTTCACGGGTTGCCATTGCCCATTAGCATCCTGATAGAGAATGCGCCAGGATTTGGGGACACGGCATCCGCCCCAAGGCCCGTCGTCGAACCAATAGACGGTGGAACTCTGTATCGTAGTTTCCTGCGGGAACTCGTAGCTGAGCCATTCGGTCGTGCCGTTCTTTGGCCACCAGTGCGTGTAGGGCACGCTGCGGTCGTTCTCATTCTTCGGCACGAGGCGGTCGTTGATGGATGAGAGCGCGGGGAGCTTCGGGGTGGAGCTGGTGATCTTGCTCTCCGACGCCAAGGTGGCGGGCAGCGACGGAGTGGTCGCGCTGAGGTCTTGTGCGAGCCAGACGCGCATCTTGCCGGAGCCTCGATGACACCAAGCATAGTAAGGAATGAGCGTCAGGGTCTGGTCTTCGGCAAGGAGTTTGCCCTGACTGTCGAACTTCAGCGTCTGTGCGTCGGTGATGAGCGTCGTCACGGGTGTGCCGGCAATCTGAGTCTGACCGAGCCGGAACTGGGGCTGCTGGTTGATGAGGGCTCCCATGATGTCGAAGGAGTTGTCGGGATGCTCGGCGCAGTAAACCAGCGGTCCGCGTTCGATGCAGACCATGCCTCGGTCGGCTTCCACCTTGGGGTTGGCACGAACGACGCGCGGTTCCATGTCGAAGGTGAGCTGAACGCTGTCGCCCTTCTTCCAGCGGCGCTCCAGGGTGAGGTAGCCGTCCTCGGACAGCAGGAAGGGGAAGGTGTGACCGTTGATGGTGACGCCATAGCCCGGACGCTTGTTGTCGGAATAGGCATAAAGGTCGGAAGGCACGGGCTTGTTTCGGAGCCAGCCCGGAATCCTGATCTTCAGCGCGAACTCCCCTACACTATTCTGGTCGATGTTGATGGTGATCTGGTCGTCCCACGGATAGTTGGTTGTTTGACTGATCGTCAGCTTCTTCCCCGCCACTTCCATGGTCGAGGTGTTGGACAGGAAGAGGTTCACATAGACGTTCTTGTCCTTCACCGCATAAATGTAGCCCGGCAGAGAGGGGATGAAGCGGCAGATGTTGCTCGGGCAGCAGGCGCATCCGAACCATGCCTGGCGCTGATGCTGACCCATCGACTCGAGCGGATTGGGATAGAAGAAGCCATTGCCCTCGAGCGACACACCCGAGATGAGCCCGTTGTAAAGGGTGCGCTCCAGCACATCATAGTATTTCGACTCGCCGTGCAGCAGGAAGAGGCGATAGTTCACATAGACATTTCCGATGGCTGCACAGGTCTCGCAATAGGCCGACATGTTGGGCAGCTCGTAGTTCTTGCCGAACGCCTCGCCCGAGGACGTCGCGCCGATGCCGCCGGTGATGTAGAGTTTCTTCGTGACGATGTTGTCCCATATCTTGTCGATGGCATCAATGTAGCTCTGGTCGCCCGTCAAGGCCGCCACATCTGCCATGCCTGCATACATGTATGCCGCACGAACGGCGTGACCCACCGCCTCGTCCTGCTCGGTCACGGGCTTGTGACTCTGCGAGTACTCCTGCTTGATCTGCGTCTTTCCGCGATAGTCGAGCAGGAACTTCGCCTCGTCCAGATATTTCTTCTCCCCGGTGGCCAAGTAGAGACGCGCCAACGCCATCTCGGCAATCTGATGACCGGGCACGACACACGCCTGTCCGGCATTCGGACCCACTTCCTTGCAGACCACATCGGCATAGCGCTTGGCAATGTTGAGGAACTTCTTGCTGCCCGTTGCCTGCCAATGCGCCACAGCCCCTTCGACCATGTGGCCGAGGTTGTAGAGCTCATGGCTCAGGTCTTCCTCCTTCACCCAACGCTTGGGGCCAGCCCAATGGTGCGGGTCGGCAGGGTTCTGCGTACGGGCGGTGTAGAGATAGCCGTCGGGCTCCTGAGCCGTCGCAATGATGTCAATCACGGAATCGACGTATGCCTTGAGCGCCTTGTCGGGATAGGTCTGGAGAATGTACGACGCGCCCTCGATGGTCTTGTAGGGGTCGGTATCGTCGAAGGAATAGCCAACGCCGTTCACCTTGAAGGTCTTCGAAGGGTCGGCGAGATGGGCAGCCGCATTCTCGAAGTTCTTGTAGCGCCCCTCGCTCTCGCATTTCGAGAAAGCGAGCGGGATGGTCACCTTCCGGCTGGCCTCCAATCGCTGTCCCCAGAAGGTGCCAGGCGTGACTTTCACGGAGGTGAACGGTACGGGGGTGATGGGATAACCCTTCTGCGCCCAGATGGGGCTAAATGATAAATGACAAATGATAAATGATAATAGGAACTGTTTCATATTGTTAGTTTGTTAGGAGTTTAGTTTGTTAGGAGTTTAGTTTGTTAGGAGTTTAGTTTGTTAGTTGTTTAGGGTGTTAGTTATTTCAGTACTTCTTTCAGTTGGTTAGTCGCACGCTGAATCATGTCCATGGTGCCGCTGCCGTCGCTCACGTAACGGATGACCATCCCCGCATAGCTGATGGCACGGTTAGCCTTCTCGTTCGTGTCGGGCAGGAGTTTCGCCTTCTCCAGCAACTGCTGCAGTTCCTCCATGTCTTCCAGCTCGGGCAGGTTGCCTGGACGCATCGTGTTGATGGCGGCATTGAGCGCACCAGCCACCTTATCAATCTCCTCCTGCGAGTATCTTCCCTCGTCGGCATCCATCAGAGGCTGAGCCTTCGCCGCCTGTTCCATCATGCGGGAGAATCCGTGAGTGGCCCAAGGAGCATACTCCGGCACTTTCACCATGAGCGCGTTCCATGCCTGCTGTTCCTCGTTGCGACTCTTGGCAATGAGCAGGAGTTCGCGGAGCTGGGACTTGTCGATGGCAGACGAAACGTTGGAAGCGGGAAGCTGAGCGTTCGGATCGGCAGGGATATTCATGCGGAAATAGTGCGTCACGTGGTCATTGCCTGCATAATCGGGCATGAACGTGTGACCATGATGAGTGAGCGTGTAGAGATGCGCATCGGCACCCTTCCCCTCGGACGCCCCCATGAGCACGATGTCGCTCAGGTCGGGCGCCACGTCGATGGTAGCCTCATCCCAATTACGGATGCCGGTCGTGGCCATCACCAGCGGACCATACATGAATGCACCTGTCCACATCGGCGCGTATTCTGTCTTGCCGCCCTTCTCATAAGCAGGAGCGGTCTCCATCTTGTCGGGACCGAAGTCGAGATGCTTGGTAAAGGGCATCACGACCTCCACCACATCGTTCTCTTTCCATCGGCGGGCAGGAATCTCCACATAGCTGCAGGGCTTGCATTTCTTGGCAACGACCTTCCCGTTGAGCTTCACCGTGAAACCCTCCGTAGCCCAATAGGGCACGCGCAGCTTCATGGCGAATTGTCCCTTCCCCTTGGCGATGCGGAGGGTCGTTTGCTCGGCAGGCCATTGGCATTCCTGTCGGATGGTGACTCCCTTCTGCTCCCAATGGGCGGTGGTGGGCATATAGAGCGCCACCCAGATGGTGTTGTCATTGACGAAGTAGGCGGCCTCCTGATATTTCACATGGTTCTCCACACCCGTTCCACCGCAGCATGTGGCCTGTGGCGTCTCGTTGCCCCAAGGCTTCGAGGCATTGAGACCGACGGCATATTGATAGACGGTCTGGTACCTGCGCGGATTCACCGACCCGATAATCTGGTTGTAGAGCACGCGCTCATAATAGTCCATGTAGCGGGCGTCGTCGGGATTGAACCCATTCAGCTCCTTCGTCAGTTTGGCCAGATTGTAGGCACAGCAGGTTTCGTTGAGCGTGGGTTCGGGATGCAGTTCACGCCCTCCCCAACTCGTCACGTTCGTACACATCGACGTGATTTGCGAATAGGGCTGACGGAACATCTCGCCGTTGCCCACACCTCCCATCGCATAACGGTATCGGCCCTGAATCATCGTCCAGAAGTTCTGCGCCAGATCATAATAGTAGGCATTGCCGTTGGTGCGGAAAGAGCGCAAAGCTCCCGTCACCATCGGGATGTGCTGGTTGGCATGACGCGTACGGATGGCGTCCACATTCTTCGCCAACGGGTCGAAGAACGCAGGACTGTCGAAACAATTGGCGGCTTCTATCAGATGCGCCTTCTCTTCGGCTGTTCCCGTCAGCTCTGACAGGCGTGCCAGCGATTCAGCCATACCACCCACCTCGCCAGCGATGTACATGTTCCACATCTCGTAACGATTACCCGGACGCGCACGACGTTCGTCCTGTCGTCCGTCGCTCTTGACGTAGGTGCGGTAGTGCAGACGGTTCCATACCCAGAGTCCCATGTCCTTGGCAATGAGCAACGCCTTCTCTGCCACCTCCTTGTCGTCGATGTTGGTGGCGATGTCGATGAGTCCCGCCAGCTGCTTATGCACGGAGTAATAGGGTGCCCACACCCAACTCTCATTATTATACGCACGATACATTTCGATGAGCACACAATGCTGGGCAGGGATGGCATTCAGATAACCGTAGCCATACTTCCGACAATCCTTCTTGTAGCGGTCGAAGTCGCTCCACGTACCCTGCATCTGTCGCAGTTCCTCCTCTGGGGCAAAGTCACGAGCCTCCCAATAGCGCCCCAGCTTCTCGTCCCACACGAAGGTGAGTTCCTGACACTGGCGCAGTTCGTCCACCATCATCTTGATGTTCTTTCGCAAGATGTCCTTCTTCCCCTCATCCTGACAACTGGCAAAGGCCAGCGCCAGCGCCGACATGTAATGACCAGACCCGTGCCCCTTCAGCTTCGTGGTGGGCGAATCCCATCCGTCGCTCTCAGGATAGCCCTCTGTGGACAGTCCGTAAGTGTCGCGATAATTGTAGAGCTGCTGCTTCACAGGCAAACTGATCAGTTGGTCAATGTCGAGGTCACGGTTCCAGGTGAGACGGTTGTTCCCGTCGATGCTCACCTGACTAAGCGGCAGGGGCTCAGCCACAGGGATGCGGTTCGGCACAGGCCACGCACCCTCCACCACCTGCACTTCTGCAGTCACAGGATAACCGTTCGCCGTCGTGTTGTCACCAATGATGAATCCACGCACCTGATAAGCAGTGCCCACAGGATTGATGGTCGGGTTGGACTCCGCCTTTTCGGTCGCCTCCGACGAGTTGAGCCACTTCACCTGACGAAACTCCCCCTTACCGTCGGAGTATGTCACCCACACCTGATAAGGCAGTCGGGGTGCACAGCCCACAGGCGTCTCCACACTGACACGCTCCACCTTCGCGATGCTCCGATAGCTGATGGCAGCCGATGCCACCAACAGCGTCAAACTAAAAACCGAAAGTAACAGGATCTTTTTCATTTGTTAGTTTGTTTGTTGTTTAGTTAGTTGGTTGTTCACTAATTTGCTGCAAAGGTATGAGAAAATTCCCTTTCATGGTGACAAAATCGTCTAAACCGTTCACAAAATCGTCCAAAATCATCGACACAACAAGAATTTGGACGATTCTTTCATCATCTTGGTCGATTCTTTCATTGCTACTTCACTAAAGTCTGTAACTTTGCATCAAAATTCCAATAAACGCAACAAACTAACTAACAACTAACAAACAAATATGAAACGTACAATCCTCTTGGCGATGCTCGCCGTACTCACCTGTCTGCAGTCAGCTGCACAAAAAACCGTTTACATCCCCTACGAGTGGCTCCACCCTTGGAAAGCAGACTCATTACTTTATAAAGAGAGCGACCCCGACAACCAATATACCTGGTCGAAGAGCCGAAGTGTGGAGTCCGACAACATCATCGTGTTCTGGGACAAGGGCTACGGCAACACACTCCCCTCGAAAGCGCCAGCAGCCTACCGCGTTGATGAGCAAGATTTGCTGAAGAAATGCGAGGAATTCTTCGACTTGGAAATCAACCAACTCGGCTTCGTTGATCCCGTTAAGTCCAACCTATCGAAATATAAGGTGATGGTGCTGCTCAACCACACCACCGATTGGGTTTGTTACGGCAGCGGATATGACTATATGGTCTCTGCCCTCTGGCTGGGTCCTTCGGCTTGCAAGCCTGTCGGCCATAGCGTGGCTCATGAAGTGGGACACTCCTTCCACTACATGTGCTATGCCGAACATAGCGGACACAAAGATTCATCGACCGACAATACAGGCTTCCACTTGCAATGCGGCAATGGTCAAGCCATTTGGGAACAGACCGCTCAGTGGCAGGCAGCCCAGTCCTACCCCGAACAGATGTACAACCAAAGCATCTCCGTGTTCCGCAAGTCACACAACTATGCCTTTTCGCACGAGTGGCACCGCTATCAGTCCTACTGGTTCCACTATTACATCAACCAATACTACGACGACATCACCACCGTGGCTCAGGTATGGAACCAACCCATGACAGGTCAGACCCAAGGTAATGCAACCGATTTCAATCAGGCGCTGATGAAACTAAAAGGACTGGATGCCACAGGACTGTTCCGCCTCTACTACGACTATGCCGCTCGTTGCGCCACCTGGGATTTGGAGGCATGTAAACCCTATCGTGACCCCTACATCGGCGATTTCGAATATCGATGCGTGATGACGGACGACAAAACCTATCAGGTGGCATTGGCATCAACGCCACAGTCCAGCGGTTTCAATGTCATCCCGCTCAACGTGCCAGCTGCCGGCACAGAAATCAAGACCCACTTCACGGCACTATCGCCTTGGGGCTGCTCATTGGCAGTTGGCGACCCTGCTGAGATGCTGACTGGCGAAACAGCATGGGGAGCCACCAAACGAACGACCTACGTCAACAACTCCAATCGCGCCAGCCGTGGCTTCCGACTGGGCTATGTGGCACTGATGAAGGACGGCACCCGCCAGTACTTCCATGAAGACAAAGTGTATTGCACTGGTTCGACTGAGGTGACGGAGGATGTGACAATGACCGTACCCGAGGGAGTTGACCGCCTGTGGCTCATCGTTGTTCCTGCTCCCAAGAAATATGTGCAGCACAAGTGGACGGAGAAAGCCGACAATGCCGAACAATGGCCTTACCGTTTCCAGTTGGAGGGCACAGACCTCACATCGAAAGCCACCGTTTATGTGGCATCGGTTCTTGACGGACGTGAGGCGAGCAACATCACCATCACCTACGATGTCAATCTGCCTAAACTGAACAGCTACGATGCGGTGGCTGTAAATGTCAGCAACCAAGCATTGGCTCAGTTAGGCACCGCCTTCCAATTGAATACAGCCGACATCGCAAGCAAGATGGTGAGCTATTCTGCCAGCGGTCCTGCGACAGGCAAGATCATGTTCTATCCCCTCAATCCCAGAACACAGGCTTTGGATAAAAGTGCTTCGACAGCCAACGGCTATGGGCATTGGTTCAACGCCAGCGGAAAAGTAAGCGACTGGGACAACGGCTATCTATTCAGTGAATTTGCACCCTCGTCGCTGACCTTCAACATCGGTCAGTATCCCAACAAGGTGAAGCAAGGCTCCGACTACACTATCGGTCAAGCCTTGCGTTACAAATATGCGGCCGACAAAGAAGCCATTGCCCGCTTCATCTTTCGCGTCCATATCACCAACTCGGACTATGGTTTCCAAGTGGCCGACATCGACTACGATGACCCCACCACCCTCATTTCTCTCCCATCCGCTTCAGCCCCCGCTGCCTCCACGCATCTCTTCGACATGCTGGGACGTCCCCAGTCAGCTCCTCTGCATGGCATTGGCATCATCAATGGTCGCAAAGTGGTTATGACTAATCAGCAATGAGAACATGAGAAAATGGATGACGACCATGATGCTGGGAGCCACTTTGGCTATCCATGCACAAACCGAGGTGGCCCAATGGAATGCTCCGGGTGCGGGCAATCCGATTGTTCCCGGCTATTTTGCCGACCCCACCATCCGTCAGTTTGGTGACACCTTCTACCTCTATGCCACCACCGACGGTACGGGCAACGGCTACGGACCTGCTCAGGTGTGGGTGAGCAAGGACTTTGTGAATTGGAAGAACATCGTGATGAACTGGCCCACGACAGAAGTGGTATGGGCTCCTGATGTAGTGCAGCAACCTGACGGCACTTTCCGTTATTACTATTGTCGTCCATGCGAGGTACTGGTGGGTGAAAGCTCGTCACCCGTAGGTCCTTGGCGCAATGTCCTTGGACGTGACGATGCCGTGCTCGTTCCAGACCGCTTTGTCCACAATGCCATCACGCTCGATCCCCAACTCTTCCGCGATGAAGACGGTCAGGAGTATCTCTACTTCTGTACGTGGGGCATCTATAAGGACTTCGGCTGTGGCGTCACAAAGGTGAATGGCACAGAACTCGGCGAGAAGCGGCTCATTCCCAACACCGAACTGAAAGACATATTCGAAGCACCCTTCGTGTTTAAGCGTAACGGCATCTATTATTTCACCTACTCCTCTGGCTCGTGCCACGACGATACTTACCGCGTGCAGTATGCCACTTCGACCGTTAGTCCGATGGGACCCTTCGAGTATAAAGGTTGCATCCTCAAGACCAACAATGACCAGACGGTGCATGGCCCTGGTCATCACAGCATTCTGGAACGGGACGGCAAGTACTACATCGTCTATCATCGTCACAATCTGCCCCGCAGCGTACATGGCTTCAACCGTCAGATTTGCATCGATGAGATGCAATTCGACGCGCAAGGTAACATCCAGCCCGTTGTACCCACACACAATGCCCTGAACGTGGACATATTCCATACATCGAAGAGCAAGAACTTGGCATTCGGCGCCAAAGTGACCGCTTCTTCTTATTACGACGATTGGTTCAAGCCCGAATATGCGGTGGATGACAACAATGCCACCCTGTGGAAGGCAGCCAACACCAACTGGACAGCTGACAAGCAACACAGCGAGTGGTTGCAGATAGACTTGGGGCGCGTACAGAAGTTCAATGAGATCTGGACACAGTTCGAATATGCCACATTCTTCTACCAGTACAAGATAGAGACCTCGCTCGACGGTCAACAATGGGTCACCTATGCCGACCGCAGCGAGAACACCATGCAAGGTTCCCCCATGATTGATCGAGGCAGCACGAAAGCACGTTTTGTGCGTATCAGCATCAGCGACACGCAAAAGAATGGTCACATGCCTGCCATCTGGAATGTGAAGGTGTGGCAAAAGGCGCCTGCATTGCCCGACATCGACATCGAATCGAACGACAGCTATCCGGGCATGCACCGGAAAGACGTGACACCTGCCCAACGTGCCCATGCCGTGATGCAGTTTGATGCCGCGGTTCTCTCGCAAGGCAAACAGGCACCATTCGATGTGACGGAAGTCCAGACACAAGCGATGAGCTTTCGTGCCAACAAACCCATCCGAGCCCGTGTGAAGGATGGAAAGTGGGCTTTGTTTTTCAATGGTACGCAACGCCTGACCAGCACGATGGCATTGCCGCAGGCTTATCGTTACAACGCGCCCTACACCATCTCTGCCTGGGTGCTCAGCACCAAGGTGGGACCCGTTTCCACGGTGGCATCGCTGTCTGCTTCGCGTGCCGACTTGGCCACGACCGAGTTCCGCTTGGGCACCGACCCGCAGACAGGTCTCATCAACCACAATGGTTCGTTCGAGAGCTGCGGTCTGCCCAAGGAGATTGCCGAAGGTGAAGGCAAGTGGCAGTTCTGGGTCATCACCTTCGACGGATGGAAGGAACGGGCTTATCTGAACGGTCGGTTGGTCAGCGAGCAGAACAACTTCATCATGGTGCGCCCCGACGGACACGTCACCATTGGCGCCGATGGCACTGGAACCAACAACTTCATGGGTTACATCAGTTCGCTGAGGATTTCACCCGATGCAGCGACGCCCGAGGAAGTTGCCCAGATGTACGACAAGACGAACCGTTTCGACACCCCCTCCCTTGGTGACGATGATTTCGAGGAGACAGATCCCGATAGCAAATTCACGCTTTCGCCGCTGATGAAGCCCGTCTTCGAGAAGAGAACCCCCTTCACGCTGTCGACCAAGACTGCCGCATTCAATGATGCACCGTTGCAGCATGGTGGCGCGATCTATCAAGAGGTGGAAGGTGATTTTGTGGTCATGGTCCGTGTCGATGACATGGAGGGACTCAGCCAGCACAACGTGAAGAGTTACAACGAAGGCGGTCTGCTGCTGAGCGATGGACATGGGACCTACTATCAGTTGGGAGCGTTTCCACTCTACAACTGCGGCAACATGCTCACCATCCTAAGTCCACGGGGACGTCCACAATTCCCCAACTCCAAGGGCTATGATTTCGATCCCTATCTGCAGTTCGAGCGCCGTGGCAACCAGCTTTTCGCCCGCACCAGTCGCGACGGTCAGACCTGGAACAATATGCCTGGCTCACCCATTGAGATCAGCGCGGGAAGACTGTCCATCGGTGCCTACCAGACCACCTACACTGAGACATCGTCGTGGGTTCAGCTGAGCGATTACGTCATTTATACGAAATAGTAGTAGAAATTGTTGCAGGTTTCGGAGAAAAGTACGACATTTGTAGGCAAATGAGAAGATTCCTGATAATATTGCTGACCGTTCTGCTGACCTCCAACATGTGGTCGCAGGTGATGCGCCGACTGACCGTCGAAGATGGACTGCCGTCGAATACGGTACGCCACATCGTGCAGGACAGGCGGGGATTCATGTGGTTTGGCACTGACAATGGTCTGTGTCGTTTCGACGGCACACAGGTAAGGGCATTCCGCATCCCAGAAAACGGCATCGACCAATTCGTCATGTCGCTCAAAGCCGAGGGCGATTCCCTCTTGGTGGGTACACAACGAGGAATCTTCAGTTTTTCCTTCACCACGGAAACTTTCCGACTTCTGGAGGGACAGGAAAGCCAACCGACAGGTCGTGGAGACCGTTTGCAGACCCAAGACGGAACACTATGGGTGGGCACTTGGGAAGAAGGACTGATGCAAATAGGGGCTAGTGGACTTCCTGAACAAAAACTCAATCCCACACGTGAAGGATTGGGGCATCACATCCATCAACTCTTTGAATATGACCAGCGCATCCTGCTCATGGGGTGCGACGAGGGATTGCTTGCTTACGACAGGAAGACAGGTACGGCGTCGCTTTGGGAAACACCCAAGTTTGTCTATGCCATAGAGCGCGACAACGAAGGAGGCCTTTGGGTGGGCACGTTTTACGATGGTGTCTGCTACCTCAACAACATGGCTCACCGTTTTGAGACGGTAGGTGGACATGTCATCTCCCGCTTCTGCGAAGACCGCAACGGTCAGCTCTGGATAGCCAGCGATGATAACGGACTTAGTTGTATAGGAAAGGATGGCAAGACAATCAATTTCACTGGTCATGACATGCTTTCTCGTGAGAATGTCCACGCTTTGTGTGCCGAACATCGAGCAGATGCCGACCGTCTTTGGGTAGGCACCTACACTGGAGGAGTTTACCGATTAGCTTCCAACGGCATCCGTCGCTACACCACCGACGACGGGCTTTACGACAACAGCAGCTATGCCATCTGTCAAGATAAACAAGGGCAGTTGTGGGTGGCATCGATGACGGGTCTGTGCCGCTACGACGAGCGAGCAGACCGTTTCATTGCCGTGAAAGAATTGGATGGCGTAACCGTCAGCATGGCGACCGATGCCGCAGGACGTCTATGGGTAGCCACGCAAGGAGGAGGGCTCTACCGCTTCGACGGAAAGACATGGAAACAATATCAGCATCGTAACGACACAACGTCGCTGAGCGATAATGAACTGAACAGTGTGGTGATGGCACGTGACGGAAGGCTTTGGGTAGCCACGCAAAACGGTCTGTGTCTCTACCGACCCAAGACGGACGATTTCCTTCGAGTCATGAGTGGCACTGTAAGCAGCATCGTAGAGGACGACAAGGGCGATGGTCTTTGGCTGGGCACTGAGGAGGGAGTCGTAAAATTCTCGTCCCCCTACACCAAGCAACGCATCATCTTCACGCGAGAGGATGGTCTGGTGAGCACCCAGTTCTGTCCTGATGCCTGTTTCCGCGATTCTCATGGCTACATCTATTTCGGCACGACCAGTGGTTACAGCCGATTTCTCCCATCCCACATCCGTACCAACCATCAGCCACCTCGGGTTTATATCACGGGGCTGGAGGTGTTCAATCGGACCATACACGTAGGTGACGAACTGATGAAGGAAGCGCTGAGTGATAGCGGTCAGCTCTCGTTGAGCTACAGCGACCGCATGTTTAGTCTGCAGTATGCCGCTCTGAGCTATGTGTCGCCATCGAAGAATCAGTATGCTTATCGGTTGGATGGTTTCGACAGCGACTGGAACTATGTTGGAGCGCAGACGAAAGCCACCTACACCAATCTGCCGCCTGGCACCTACACGTTCCGTGTGAAGGCTACGAATAATGACGGGCTTTGGTCAACCGACGAGGCTCGGCTCACCATTGTTGTCAGTCCTCCTTTCTGGTGGTCTTGGCCAGCACGTATCGTCTATCTGCTGCTCATCATCGGAGCCATCTGGTACTATATGCGGCTACGGCTTCGTCGTGCAGAGCGTCGTCATCAGGAGGACATCCAGCGTCTGTCGGAAGCCAAAGAGCGGGAAGCACGCGAGGCACGCATGAATTTCTTCACGATGATCGCCCATGAGATACGCACGCCTGTGACGCTGATTATCGGTCCATTGGAGGAATTGAAGAAAACCACGCTTGACCCATCTCTTGACGTCATCGACCGCAACGCCCATCGGTTGTTGGAACTGGTGAATCAGCTGCTCGACTACCGCAAGGTCGAGCAGAAGGAGATGCCCATGCACTTCGGCGTGCACCATGTGTGCCAACTCGTCCGTAATGTGTGCGAACGTTTTGCCCCGACATTTCAACAGGGCGGAAAGACATTCTCGTCTGATTTTCCCAATGAGGACTTCACGGCCATCGTCGATGCTGAAGCGGTGACGAAGGTGGTGAGCAATCTGCTGTCCAATGCCAACAAATATGCCCGTACCAGCGTTAGCGTTTGCTGTTTTGAGGAACCTGATGCCAACCACTTCTGCATCAAGGTGGAGGATGATGGCATGGGCATAGCCGAGAAAGACCGTGAGCGCATCTTCCAGCCATTCTATCAAGTGGCCGACAACAAGCCAGGAACGGGTATCGGTCTCTCCATCGTGAAGAACATTGTCAGTCAGCACGGCGGACAAATCAGCGTGGAGAGCGAAGTGGGAAAGGGTGCCAAATTCGTGGTTCGACTGCCAGTGAGCCAGTCGATGGAAGAAAAGGAGACGCTGCAGAACGACTATGTACCGCAACATACTGACGGGTCTGCTGTACCATCCTCCAGCGCTTCGTTCCAGAAACTGCTCATCGTTGATGACCATCAGGACATGATAGACTATCTGGCGAATCATTTCCGAGCATCTTACGATGTGGTGACCGCATGCGACGGCATTGAGGCGCTTGACCGACTGGCACAGAACGATGTCAGTCTCGTTGTCAGCGACTGGATGATGCCACGCATGGACGGAGCCGAACTCTGTCGCCGTCTTCGTCGGAATCCCAACACCAGTCACATCCCCTTCATCATGCTCACCGCCAAGACCGACGACGACTCGAAGCTCGAAGGAATGGACGTGGGTGCCGATGCCTACGTGGAGAAGCCTTTCTCCATCGGATACCTGGAGCGCATCATCCGCAACATGTTCGACATGCGTCGCCGACTGCGCGAACGATTCAGCCACGAGCCACTTGAGCCTGTGACCGAAATTGCCAGCAACCCCACCGACAATGATTTCCTCAGTCGCATGAACGCCCTCATCGAGCAGAATTTTGCCAATCCAGAGCTGAACGTTGATTTCTTGGCCGAGCAGATGGCCATTTCACGCAGCGGTCTCTTTGCGAAAATCAAGACCTTGGCTGACGTGACGCCCAACGAGATGATCCAGATTGTCCGTCTCAAACGAGCGGCTCACCTTCTCCGCGAGACCGACCAGACCGTCAGCGACATCTGCTACAGCGTCGGCTTCTCCAGTCCCTCCTACTTCACCAAGTGCTTCACCCGTCAGTTTGGCATCAAACCGACGGAGTGGAGAGGAAGTTTGTAGGCAAAGGTACACTCATTTTAGAACGAGAATGGGAACGGGAAACCGCCACCAAACTGCGGCATCTTGGTTTCCTTCAGTTCCTGAATGCGCGGTTCCCAGTCTTTGTCGAACCGTTCGATGTTGCGGTCGAGAAAAGCGAGGCGATTGGCGAGCCACTCTTTCAATATCTTTATTTCTTCATCGTAGGAGCTGACACGATAGGCAGCAAACATGCCGACAGCATTGAAGCCTCCACCAAAACCACCAAAGCCGCCAAAGTCGCCAGGAAACTGCGGAATGGAATCTGGCATCTGGAACCCTCCGCCCATCATTGGGAAACCGCCCATTGCAGGAAAGCCGCCGAAGCCGCCAGGGAAAGTTCCGAAAGGCTGTGGCTTGGACATCTGCTGCTTCTGCTCTTCAGTGACGAGCAATTCAGGATATGTCTTAAAATGTCTGTCTAAACAGGGAGCCAACAATTTGGCATGACGGTCAATATAGGCATCAATGGCCTTGTTGCTCAGCACGTTCTTCCGCAATGCCTTGTAGCGCACTTTCACTGCCTTGCGGAAGGCAGGGTCTTGCAACAGTCGTTGCCACATGGCTGGAGTGGGATTGTTGCTGGCACCTTCGAAGTTCCAAGCTTCGGGGTTGTCGGCATTGGCGAAGTTCGCATTGCCATAGGCCAGGTTATAATCCCAAACAGGTCCTGCCACCAATTTTCCACCTGTTCCATCCTCATGCTGCTTCTCCTTGTAGAAATAGGCACTGCGTTTGTAGCCATCGGCATTGAGGCTCAGTTCGGTGTGGATGAAATAATCAACGAACGAAGGTACATCGATGTAGCGGGCATATCCCGTCTTCGGGTCGGCAAAACCTTCTGATTGTATCACCTGCTCCACGGTGTCCACATAGTTCTGAATGTAGGTGAACTGCTCGGACGTGAGTTTTTTCTTCTTCGGATAGATGCACGACCAGATGACCTGACTTGACATATTGCCCTCGCCAACGCCTGGCACCTTCGACGTGAAAGTGGCATCGTCCTCGTTGTAGGTGTCAATGCGCAACAGATAGCCACCTGTCACATCCCGTCCTGCCACATCGCTCTTCTTCATCTTTGCGATGTTCACACGTTCTTCACCACGTTTGATGGCTTCCGAAAGGATGTAGATGCCGCGATATTCACCATTCAGCGTCAATTCCACGAGCCGCGTACGAGGTCCCCAATGACCCATGTCGCGCCACAACTGGAATGCCAACGGGTCGCGCACCGCCGACACATCGCCATAGGGCGCCAGCAACACCCAGTCGCTGTGGGCAGGCATACCCAACAATGGGGCTTCCACATCCCCACCCTGCTCATCGCGCAGTTCGATGGTGTATTTCTTCTGGTTAAATCCTAACGAACTATTGCCACGCAATTTGATGCCGATGGCACCATCGTAACCGTCCATCTTCATGTGCGCGGTCACCTTCCGCTGAGCATTCAACATCGAATCCACCGTGATGCTGATTTGCCCCACAGTCGTCTGCTGAGCCAAGGCATTGCAGACCAAAACCACCCAAGCAAGGCTTAGGAATAACATTCTTCTCATACTGACATGTATCTTAGGCGTTTCCATCTTATAACGATTTATCGGTAAGACTACAAACAATCGTAAAAGTTTATTCAACGCCTCAAGGGACACTTCAACTCGTCCGTCTTCATGCCACGATGAGGTTTCTCACTTGTGAGTTACATTATTCTTTCCTTACGATGAGATTGGCACTGGCCTGATGCGTGGCGAGGATGAGCACCTCAGCTATCTGGACATGCTTAGGGGCATTGGATGCATAAACGGCCACGTCGGCAATATCGTCCCCGGTCAGGGGCTCGATGCCGGTGTACAGTTTCTTGGCACGAGCCGTATCTCCCCTGAAGCGGATGTTGCTGAAGTTCGTCTCCACGAGTCCGGGCTTCAAGTTGGTCACGCGGACGGCAGTGTCGGCCACGTCTATCCGCAGTCCGTCGGTCAGCGCCTTCACCGCGGCTTTGGTGGCACAATAAACGTTTCCGCCTGCATAGGCAGCATCGCCGGCAACGGAGCCCACATTGATGACATGACCGCGATTGCGCTCGATCATGCCCGGCACAATGAGACGCGTCATGGTGAGCAAGCCCTTGATGTTGGTGTCGATCATGACATCCCAATCGTCACAACAGCCCTCATATTCTGGTTCCACGCCAAGAGCCAGCCCGGCGTTGTTCACCAGCACATCAATCTCACGCCATTCGGCCGGCAAAGCGTTGATGCACCGCGTAGCCTCCGCCCGATCCCTCACATCGAAGACCAGCGTCAGCACCTGCGCGCCCTTCTCCGTCAGTTCCTTGCGAATCTCCTCCAATCTCCCTCCATTACGTCCTGTGAGAATCACCTTGTCGCCGTTCTCGGCAAACTTTCTGGCGCACCCCAGTCCTATTCCACTCGTTGCGCCTGTAATCAAAACAATTTTATTCATATGATGTCCTTCGTATGATGTTCTATCTTACCAACCCGCTGGCAGCACAATATTCTCCACGTCGTGAGCCTTCACGAACAGCGGTGAGATCTCATCATCGGTGAATCCTGCGATGCCGCAGCCGATGCGGGTGACGAGGAATGTCAGATCGCGATGCTCCTTGGCGAACTCGATGAACTCGTCCACATACGGACGGATGGTTTCCACGCCGCCCTGCATGGTGGGGATGGCATAGCTCTGGCCCTGCAAGCCCACGCCCTGTCCCATGATGGCTCCAAACTTGCGGTAGGCGATGTAGGCCGCCCCACCGCCGTGCATACCTCCCAGGTTGCTGCCGAAGACGAAAATCTCGTTCGGCTGCAGCTCCGTAATAAACTCCGGTGTAGTCCTTTTCTGTTCCATAGAATCTGTATATATATATTTTTTTTGGGGGGGGAAAATGGTTATACTATTATTGAATTACCTGTTAATCTCTCTAATCACTCTACACGGATTCCCCACAGCCACGACGTTCGATGGGATGTCCTTCGTAACCACGCTGCCTGCGCCGATGACTGTGCCGTCACCAATCGTCACTCCTGACAGCACTACTACATTGGCTCCAATCCAACAGCCGTTACCGATGGTGATAGGCTTGGCATAGGTACGCCAACGATACGCTCCGCTCTCAGGATTCCAGTCGGGTGTCAGTCGTTCGGACAGTTCTACGGGATGCGTGGCTGTTGTCAGGTGGACGCATGGCGCAATCAGCACGTCGTTGCCGATGGTAATGCGATTGCAGTCGATAAACGTGCAGTTGAGGTTGATGCTCACGTTAGAGCCGATGTAGATGTTTGTGCCGAAGTCGCAAGTGAAATGATCGCCGACACTCACATTCGTGCCGACGGCACCAAACAGTTCCTCGAGCATCTTCCGCCGTTCGTTGCGTCGCGAATAGGGCGTCGCATTATAACGCGCGCACCATTCCGAGGCGCGTGCTTTAGCTGCAATAAACTCTGGCGAGTGGCAATCGTACAACATGCCAGCCATACATTTCTCTTTCTCAGTCATCATTCTGCTTTATTATGCTTTATCTCCAATATTCCATCCACCTCATGTTCGACAAAGGGTCCCTCTTTACATTCCAGAAGCACGCTTGGCTCCAGACATTCGAGGCCATGCCAGACGTTCTTGGGGATGTCAACGCCGTATCGCCCTTCTTCCTGACTCAAGATGACGGACTCCAAGACCTCGCCTTGGTCATTGTAGGTCGACACCTTCACCCTACCCCTCAGTATCACAAAAGTCTCGTCCTTAGTGGGATGGTGATGCACCGGAATCTGAGTGCCAGGCTCCAACGCATTGAGGAAACGGTGGCACTTGTCCTGAAGGCTCTGATGGAAGTTGTAGTTCATCCGCAGCCTCGGCGACTGCTTGGCTTGCTCCGCCAAATCATTCATTAACTGTTCGTCTATTATCTTCATAATCTTGTGGTCATCAATGAATCTTGTTAATATATCTCATTTCTAAGCATGAAACAGCCCCACATAAATGGTTTCAGATGTACGACCTTTGGAATCTTTCATAAAAGCATAAAGGTGCAACAGGTGGCCTTGCCACTCACTGGGCACATTCGCACGAACCTCACCGATGGAGCGAGTGACAGGCTGGGCAAAACGACCATCCCGCAAATCAGGGCAGAATACATAGAGGAAGAACTGGTCATTCCTTCCATCTGACAAAGGACTGGCCGTGAATTTCACTTCTACTATGCCTTGTGCATTGACCTCAGCAGATTCGATAGAAACACCTGTCACAGAACCATGACTGATACGGATGTGGGAATAATCTATGCCATCAGAACTATAGCAGTCTTTATTCAGACTCTTGAAAACACTATGGGTATTGAGCTTCTGATGCAAGGCCTGCCAATGGAGCCCCTCTGTGTGGGCCACTTTCATGGCAGATGACAGCCGCGAAATCTCAGCAAAGGCATGACGATGACTCTGCTGGGCTTCAGTCTGAGGATTGGCCACAGTGGCAGGACGTCGCCGCACGTATGGACGCCCATTCCATGAACTGTATATCAGGTCTCCCAGTTTTCCGCGTTTCTTTTCTCCACGATAATCTGCCATATGCGTTAGGTTTTAGTTATGATTACCTCTCGGTTACCGAAGCTCCACCTCAGAGGTTCCCTTGGGTTAGTTCTCTGTTAATCATCCATCGCCAACCCATCGTCAGCCCTTCCGTGGGTCTTGGCTACCCCCTTGACAACTCTACGACAACCCAAAGGTAACCCTAGGGTACTATAGACTTGGTATAGAGTTGGTATAGACATGGTATAGCGTTGGTATGGAGATGTCTATAGGCTTTTTGTGAACTATGGTTTCTGAAAATGAATCATGTGACAACTATAATTCCACGAGTGCAAAGGTACAACTTTTGATGGCATAAAGCAAGCTTTTGACGAAAAAACTTCCACGGAACCTTTTGTTTTTGTTGAACGACTGAGACGAGGTCACTTCTTTCCTTTATTGATGATGTAGATGCCAGAGGCTGCTAAAACAGCGGCGAGAACATATTTGAGGTGGAACACTTCGCCAAGACAGAGACAAGAGGTGACTGCCCCCACCACAGGGATGAGAGAGTTCCAAATAGCCACCTTGCCCATTGGGTTGCAGGCAAGCAACTTGTTGTAGAGCGTGAAACCGATGGTGGAAATACATATAAGCAACGCGAGGATGACAATACCCCAAAGTGACACATGAGGCAAGGGACCTCCCAATAAGAGTCCCGGAACGATGAGCAAAGCACCACCCACACCAAGACTATAGCCTGTACCCACAAACACATCCACGCGCTGACTGACCCCTCGTGTCATCAATCCTGCAAAAGCGCCACAAAGGGCATTCAGAATAATCAAACCATCGCCCAACAATGTGAAGGCTCCACTATCCTCACCTTCGAGATTAAGCGCAAGAATACCCAAGAAGCCGATGACGCAACCCAGTATTTTCCGATAGGTCAGTTTGTCACTTCTGAAAAAAACGCAAGCAAGAATGACAAGTATGAAGACGCTCAGAGAATTAAGGATGGCAGCTCGCGACCCAAGACTATGCGAAAGCCCAATATAGAATGCAGCATAGTGAAGGGTGGTGTTCAGTAATGTAAACAGCAACAAAAAGAGGCAACTACCTATAACGCGCTTTCTACCTGTCTCCTTGAGGGCAAATGACCGACCAGTAAACTTGGCAATCATCAATATAATGACACCAGACAAACAAAAGCGTATGCCTGCAAAAAGCATCTTACTGCCCGTCATGTCCTGCGCAATACCAAATTCAGCAAAGCCGAGTTTGATGAGCGGATAAGCCCATCCCCAAGCGAAGGCTGCAATAAAGGCAAAGAGAGCCACCCACTCAGGAATCAGGAAGAGAGATTTAGAGCTTCTTTTAATCATTCTTGTATTCTGACCAACTGATGTCATCATCGTCAGATGAGAACCTCCATCGTTGTCTTTTGCACTTTCATGCCCATGCGCTGATAGAAACACATGGCGGGGTCGTTGCCCTCCCAGACATTCAGCGTGATGCTGTAGCAGCCGATCGAACGGGCATAGTCGTGGACGTGATCGTATAACGCCTTGCCGATGTGATGGCCACGAGCCTTCTCGTCCACGCAGATGTCATCGATATAGAGCGTCTTGATGTCCTGCAAGAGCCTGTGATTCCGAATCTCGACGATCTGGCAGAAGGCATGGCCCGAGATGTTTCCGTCATCATAGACGAAGATGGGCTTGGTGGCGTCGTCGATGATGGCCGCGAGTTCCTGTTCGTCATATTTGGGCGTGTTTCCCTTGAACAAGTCCGGACGGATGCCATGATGCACCGCATCCGCCTGATACAACAGGGCGATGATGCCCTGGATGTCACTTTGAGTTGCTTTCCTAATCATACAGTTGCTGTCGTCTGTCATTTGATATCGTATTCAGGGATGAAGTCAGGGTTGAATCACATGGAAATGCTTCAGGGCATGGAGGATGCCGTCGTCATCGACTGAGGTGGTGACATAATCGGCCTGCGCTTTCAGTTCGTCGATGGCGTTGCCCATGGCGATGCCGATGCCTGCCTGACGAATCATCGAGGTGTCGTTGCCCCCGTCACCAAAAGCGATGGTGCGGCTGGGGTCGAAGCCCTCATGACATGCCATCGCGAGGATGCCCTTGCCCTTGTCGGCGCCGTTGGCGGTGATGTCGGTGAACTCCGGATGCCATCGACCCGACACACATTGCGGCATCCGCGTCAGCAGTTCCTGCTCATAGTCAGACGGGATGAAGGCGGTCAACTGGAGGACGTCTTGCTGGAGCACCTCGTCCAACGGCGCAGCCTGTGCGAGTTCGTTGACAGCCAGCATCCGATGGAAGATGCGCTCGATGTCGCCCGCTGGGTCAAGCACCGCCACATCCTTCCGACCAATCACAATCAGGCTGTAACCCTTTGCCTTCGCATCCTCCACACAAGTCATCACATCCTGCTGGGCGATGGGCTGGTAACCCACCAGCTCGTCACCCACATAGCACAAAGCGCCGTTGGTGGTGACATACCCGTCGATGAGATGTTCGATGGCCTTCAGGTTGGTGATGATCAGCGGTGGACGTCCTGTGGCAATATAAACCCGCGACCCGTTGGCCTTAGCCTCCGTCAGCGCCTGGATGGTGGACAAGGGAATCTCATGCGTCTTGAAACTCACGAGCGTCCCGTCGATGTCAAAGAATAATGCGTATGTATGGTCTGATGCAATCATAGAGTCAAACTTCATCTTGTTGGTTGTTATTGGTTGCAAAGTTACGACAAAATCTTCATTCAATGCTAAAATCCGATGACATTTGTAGCGTAGAATATTAAAATGTATTACCTTTGCACCCACACATGACATCGAAACAGTAACCAACAAAACTACAACAATGATGAAAAGACTATTTTTCTGCCTCATGGCAATGGTAAGTGTGCTGACCCTCTCGGCACAGAGTGTTAATGGAAACGAAGTGATTAACAACATGATGGCGCGTCACTCTGTCCGCAAGTATCTCAACAAGCCTGTGGAGCATGAGAAGCTGGAGGCCGTAGCCCTTGCCGGCATCAACGCTCCAAGTGCGATGAACCGCCAGAACTGGGCCATACGAATCATTGAAGACCAGAAACTGATGGCTGACGTGAAGGAGCAAACCCGTAATGCTCCCAACCTCATCTGTGTCTGTGCTCCAGCCGACGGCAGGTTCGACCTTGATGCAGGTCTGTTGGGCGAAAACATGATGCTGGCCGCGCAGTCATTGGGACTCGGCACCTGCATCCAGACAGGACCTGTGCGTTTCCTCACAACTGATGAGAAAGCCAAAGCTCTCCGTGACAGTCTCGACATCCCTGAAGGCTATAAGCTGTTATATGTCATTGCCATTGGCTACCCAGATGAAAAGCCCGAAGCCAAGCCTCGTGATGCTTCGAAGGTGAAGTACATCAAATAAGCAAGCCAATCGAAGAAAAGGCCAAGGGAATGAGACTCCTGCGTTGTGAAGCAGAAGAATAACAACGATTAAATATATGAGAAATGACAACACAGTTAATCATCATATATCTCATAGCCATTAACGTTATCACCTTCCTCGTCTATGGCATAGACAAGTGGAAAGCGAAACGTTCCAAGTGGCGAATTCCTGAGGCTACGCTATTGGGATTGGCCGTTATTGGTGGCAGCATCGGAGCTTGGTTGGGCATGAAAGTATGGCACCACAAGACCATGCACAAGAAATTCAAGTTCGGTTTACCGGTCATCATCATCATCCAACTATTGATTATAGGCTATTTTGTAGCGCAGAATATATGAACATCGAACAAATAAGAGAATACACCTTGTCACTCTACGGCGTAACCGAAGACCAGCCGTTTGGCGATGACGTCTTGACCTTCCGACTGGAGGGAAAGATATTTGCATGCCTTTGGCTGGGTGGTGGCGAGCATGACATGAAGAATTCGGAACCAAGGATTGCCCTGAAGCTTTCACCTGACAGGAATATTGAATTGCGAGAACAATTCTCTGCTGTAACACCAGCATGGCATTGGAACAAGAAGCACTGGAGCGATGTGTGTTACGAACAGATGGAGGACTCACAAGTAGAAGCCTTGATTATGGAGTCTTACCAGCTCATCGTATCAAAGCTTCCCAAAGCCATTCGTCAGAAGTATATCATTGTGAGGTAGAAGAACAAGATTATGAGAAAAGCAAGTAGAGAGATGGATGCCACCTTCGCCTTGGAGGTGTTCGACAAGGCTCCATACGTAACAGTTAGCATGACGCGCCCCAACGGGACTCCTTACGGATTGCCCCTGTCTTTGGCGCGTACTGACGAGAAAACCTTCTATTTCCATTGTGCTTTAGAGGGTGAAAAATTGGACTGCATAGCACACAATCCGACCGTATTCCTGTCGGCAGTTACCAAATGTGCACCTACGGTTGGCCCTAAAGACGGGAGCTTTACGCTACAGTACAAATCGGCAACCGCCGTTGGTAAGGCAGAGATTGTAACTGACCGCGATGAGAAAATTGCTGGTCTGAGAGCCATCTGCCAGCGTTTTCTCCCTCACCACATGGATGCTTTCGATGATGCTATTGCCCGTAGTCTTGAACGTACAGCAGTGGTTCGCATCACCTTGACAGAACCTCCCGTTGGTAAGCGCAAGCAGTATGACAAAGAGGGAGAAGAAATGAAATGGGGACGAATGGAATGACTTCAAATTATGACAACAAGACAGATAACCCCAGCCCATGCTGATGAAAAGATAAAACAGCTCTACGAAACGGTATTGGTGGCCTGATGATATCAAGGAAGAATAGCATTCATCTCCTTGTGGTGCCATTTTCCTTGAATGCCCCCCCCTCAGACTTCTTCCCATTACACAAAAAATCACGACCTCAGAAATCTGAGGTCGTGATATTTGTGAATGGGGATCAGAGAAACGTTCCTTGATCCGCTCTTATCTTACTACTCCGTCCTGAGGTTCTGTCTGATAGAAGAGGGTCTGGAGCTTCCGTACGGCCTGCATGAGCTGGCGAGCCACGATGATGGCGTCCTTCGCTGGATCAACGGCGTACTTCTGGTCGAGCACCTCGGTGAGTGGCACGTAGTCGGTCTCGTCGGCGAACTTGAGCGCTGGCACTGCCCAGTAGTCGATGCCGATCTGGGTGGTGGTGAGCTTCATTGGGATCTCCTGGCCCAGGGTCTTGTCAGACATGGTGCTGGTGACGAGCTTGTTGATCTGGCTCACATAGTTCTCGATGGTCTTCTGGTCGGCATAGTTGCGGCGTGCTTCGGTCATCTCGTTCTGGAGTGTCACCACCTTCTCGCAGTCGCTCACCTTGACGTTGGTGGTCAGGCAGCCGAGCATCGTGAGGGTCATGTCCTCGATGCTGTTGCCGGCCATGATGGCGGTGAAGACGTCGGCGATGCTGTTGGTGCTGGTAAACTTGGAGTAGTCAGTCTTGCCGTTGGTGTTGTTCATCGTGGCCGTCACGTTGAGCACCTTCTGGGCGTTGTGGGTGTAGTCAAGCTTCAGACCAGCCTTGTGCGTCTCGGGATCCTGACCGATGGCGAAATAGATGTCGGTGGCATCTACGCCAGGGATGTTGGAGTGGAGATCGAGGGCTGCGTTCCATGCATCGGCTGAAGGCAGAAATGGTGTGACACCACCGGGAGTTGTTGCACCATCCAAATTCTCCGCAGTGTTCTTGACGGTGCCATAGAGATACTCTGTCCATTTGCCGTCGGCCTTGACGCTAAAGGACAAGTTGTACTGAGCTGGGAGCTTGATCCTAACCAGCACTGAGTCGTTGGAGAAACGAGGCGATCTAAAACTATAAGTGTCGCCTGTGCCCTTGATGGCAAACTTGACACCTTGAGTATCAGAGGTTCCATAGACAGGAATCTCAACCACAAGACCCTCGTCGGCATTCTCGGCCATGTTGAAGCCAGTCATTGTGGCGGTGAAGGTGTAATTAAAGTCCGTCAAATCAACGGCGGCCATGTACTTGTAGTCATTCTTCAATTCGTCAGGAAGATCGGCTGGAGGTGTCTCAAAAGGCTTGAGCGACGCCTGAATCTTCTCGGCAAAAACGCGGCTGATGGTCTTGTCGAACTCGTCGTTGAGCAGGAGGTACTCGTTCAGGTAGGTGTTCATATAGTTGAACGAGTTGATCGTGGTGAAGTTCAGGTTCTCAGCCACGCTCTTCAAGTTGGCACGCGTGTGCTCCACGAACTCCTGACGGTTCTTGCCGCCCTTCGTCTCATTGTTTCCGCTGTTGTTGTTGTCGTCATCGTCAGACGAACATGCTGTGAATACGCTTGCGCCGCAAACGAGGGTGGCGGCCATCACCCATTGTAACATCTTTTTCATAATGTTGTTTTGTTTAGGTTAATGATTGTTTTTATGGTTGTTTGTTTTAATAATTGATTTCAGGTCTTGGTTACCATATTGCTTGCAAAGTTACGAAAACAAAAACAAACCTACAAATATTTCTGAAATTATTTTCATTAAGGCACAAAAACAACAATCACGACCCCGTTGCTGAGGTCGTGATTGTCATTCTTGCCGCATGGAACTTTCGCCAGCGCGTGGGCTGGTTAATTCAGCAGCTGTGTGATGTTGCTCAGCTTGATGCGTTGCCATTTCCTTCCCTTGCTGTCCAGCGACACAGAGAAGTACAGGGTGAGTTCGCACTTGCGGTTCTGCGTGATGATGCCCTTCACCTGCTCGATATACTCAGGATTGTCGGCATACAGGTCTGCCACCAGTTCGTCGGTTGCGTCCCTACCGTTCTGGGTCGTGTAGGGGAAGTCACATACTACTGGATACGCA
>CADCIO010000027.1 GCA_902801475.1 uncultured Bacteroidales bacterium | reverse complement strand
AGGTCTTTTCATGGCTCATTATTTGATTCTGACAGATATGAAGAAGAAACCATATTGGATGCTTTATGGGTTCGACCAATTGCTTCATCTGCTCGTGATTGTGATTATTTGGTATTGTTGTGTAAAATAATATAAATTAGTTTGAAGTTGTGCCCGACACGAATAAAGGGTATCATAAAATGGAAAAAGGTAAAAAGATGAAACTGATAATAGGGTTGGCAGTCCTTCTGATTGTTATAATCCTAATAATCATGTATAGAGTCTGGATATGGGATATATTCAGTGTGGTGTTTGCTATCTTGAAAAATGGTTTTTAATCAAGAAACTTCAGGAGCCGTGTTAGTGGAATTAGGAACTTACTGATGACAAAAAGTCGTACTTTGGTGCTGGCTAAGGTGGGATGTGGCTCGGAATAACAAATAAGTTCTGATTTATTTTGTTCTTCTCTCATTTAGTCGTACCTTTGCACCCGTTTTCAATCAATAAGTATGCAGGATATTAGAAACATTGCGATTATTGCGCACGTTGACCACGGAAAAACGACGCTGGTCGATAAGATGTTGCTTGCCGGAAACCTTTTTCGTGAGAATCAGCAGACAGGCGACTTGATTTTGGATAACAATGAACTCGAAAGGGAACGAGGGATAACCATTCTTTCGAAAAATGTTTCCATCAATTATAAAGGTACGAAGATTAATGTCATTGACACACCTGGACACTCTGACTTCGGTGGCGAGGTGGAACGTGTGCTGAACATGGCTGACGGCTGCATCCTCTTGGTGGATGCCTTTGAGGGTCCTATGCCTCAGACGCGCTTTGTGTTGCAGAAGGCTTTGGAGATTGGTTTGAAGCCTGTCGTAGTGGTGAACAAGGTGGACAAACCCAACTGTCGCCCCGAGGAGGTGTATGAGATGGTGTTTGACTTGATGTTCTCGTTGAATGCGACAGAGGATCAGTTGGATTTCCCAGTGGTATATGGTTCGGCGAAGCAGGGTTGGATGGGTCCTGACTACAAGACCCCAACGAATGACATCACCTATCTATTGGATGTGATTCTCGATACGATTCCTGCTCCTGAACAGCTGGAAGGTACGGCACAGATGCTCATCACATCACTGGATTACTCAACTTACACAGGTCGTATTGCTGTGGGTCGTGTGCATCGCGGCACCCTGAAAGCAGGCCAGAACATCACCATTGTGCATCGCAATGGCAGCAGCGAGAAGACGAAAATCAAGGAATTACATACGTTTGAGGGTATGGGTCACCGTGCTGCAGAGTCAGTCAGCTCGGGTGACATCTGTGCGGTGATTGGTCTGTCGAACTTTGAGATTGGCGACACGATTTGTGACTTTGAGCAACCAGAGGCGTTGCCTACCATCTCGATTGACGAACCCACGATGTCAATGCTCTTCACCATCAACAATTCACCTTTCTTCGGTAAGGAGGGCAAATTCTGCACGAGCCGTCACATTGGCGACCGTCTTTACAAGGAGCTGGAAAAGAATTTGGCGCTGCGCGTGGAGACGAAAGAAGGAACGACCGACCAGTGGATTGTGAGCGGACGTGGTGTGCTGCACCTTTCTGTGCTCATCGAGACCATGCGTCGTGAGGGATATGAGCTGCAGGTAGGTCAGCCACAGGTGATCTTCAAGGAGATCAATGGTCAGAAGTGTGAGCCTGTAGAGGAACTGACCATCAATGTGCCAGAGGAGTTTGCCAGCAAGATGATTGATATGGTGACACGCCGCAAGGGTGAGATGACCAGTATGGAAGCGCAAGGAGACCGTGTGAACATCGAGTTTGAGATTCCTTCACGTGGCATCATCGGACTGCGCACCAATGTACTCACAGCCAGTCAAGGCGAGGCCATCATGGCACACCGCTTCAAGAACTACCAACCTTTCAAGGGCGAACTGACACGCCGTACGAACGGTTCGCTCATTGCCTTGGAGTCAGGCACAGCATTTGCATACGCCATCGACCACCTGCAAGATCGTGGCAAGTTCTTCATCAATCCGCAGGACACGGTATATGCCGGTCAGGTGGTAGGTGAGCACGTGCATGAAATTGACCTTGTCATCAATGTGACCAAGGCCAAGCAATTAACTAATGTACGCGCGAGCGGTACGGACGAGAAAGCACACATTATTCCACCTGTGGTACTTTCGTTGGAGGAAGCACTGGAATACATCAAGGCTGACGAATATGTGGAGGTGACACCCAAAAGCATGCGCATCCGCAAAATCATCCTCGACCATTTGGAAAGAAAGCGTGCCAATCGTGAAGAGTAACTTTTGCAAAGTCGAGTGATAAAAACGGGTTCTTTTCGTGCGTTTTATGCACAAAAACACCCCTTCCGTGCAATAAATGTGCTTTTTATAGGAATATTTTTGCAGAAATCAAAGAATTATTCCTACCTTTGCACCACAAAACGTAACAAAAGTGACAAAATAGAAAGTAATCATTAACATTTTAAACAATTAAGATTATGTCTGAAATTGAATCAAGAGTAAAATCTATCATCGTTGAGAAGCTCAACGTTGATGAAGCAGAAGTAAAGCCAGAAGCAAGTTTCACAAACGACCTCGGTGCTGACTCACTCGACACTGTAGAGCTCATCATGGAGTTCGAGAAGGCTTTCGGTATCAATATTCCTGACGATCAGGCTGAAAAGATCGCTACTGTTGGCGACGCTATTGCTTACATCGAGCAGAACGCTAAGTAATTATGGAATTAAAGAGAGTTGTTGTAACAGGTATTGGCGCACTGACCCCACTCGGCAACACCGCTGAGGAGTCTTGGGAGAATCTCAAGGCTGGTAAAAGCGGCGCTGGTCCTATTACTCATTTCGACGCTTCACAGTTCAAGACTCAGTTTGCATGCGAGGTGAAGGGTTTTGATTCGGCTGCTTACATCGACCGTAAGGAAGCCCGCAAGATGGACCTTTACACTCAGTATGCACTTGCAGCAGCCAAGATGGCCATCGAAGATTCTGGTATGGATCTCGAAGCTGTTGACAAGAACGAAATCGGAGTTGTGCTCGGTGTAGGTATCGGCGGTATCAAAACTTTCGAGGAAGAGGCTGGCAACTATGCCATCAATGGTCCTCAACTCGGTCCTAAGTTCAATCCATTCTTCATTCCGAAGATGATTGCTGATATCGCTTCTGGTCATATCTCCATTCAGTACGGATTCCGTGGACCAAACTTCACAACAACTTCAGCCTGTGCATCTTCATCTAACGCACTTGCCGATGCTTTCAACCTGATTCGTCTTGGCAAAGCCAATGCGATGGTGACAGGTGGAGCCGAGGCTGCCATCTTTGCATCGGGTGTGGGTGGTTTCAATGCCATGAAGGCACTGTCCACTCGCAACGAGGAGCCAGAGAAGGCAAGCCGCCCATTCAGCGCAAGTCGTGACGGTTTCGTGATGGGTGAGGGTGCAGGTATCCTGATTCTTGAGGAGTTGGAGCACGCTAAAGCACGTGGTGCCAAGATTTATGCTGAGATGGTAGGTGCTGGTATGTCTGCTGACGCTTATCACATCACAGCGACTCACCCAGAAGGTCTCGGTGCAAAGCTCGTTATGGAGCGCGCATTGAAAGACGCTGGTCTGAAGGCTGAGGACATTGACTACATCAATGTACACGGCACTTCCACTCACGTGGGTGACATCTCTGAGGCCAAGGCCATCAAGGATGTGTTTGGTGACGCTGCTTACAAACTCAACATCAGCTCAACGAAGTCCATGACGGGTCACCTCCTCGGTGCCGCTGGTGCTGTTGAAGCGATGATTAGCGTACTCGCAGTAAAGAATGACATTGTACCTCCAACCATCAACCACGAGGCTGGCGACGAAGATCCTGAGATTGACTATTCGCTCAATTTCACCTTCAACAAGGCTCAGCAGCGTACCGTTCGTGCTGCACTCAGCAACACCTTCGGCTTTGGTGGCCACAATGCAAGTGTCATTTTCAAGAAGTATCAGTAATCTTGGGGCATCCGTTCCCAAGGATCTTTTTTAAAGTTCCAGTGATTTCGGATATCTTAGATAAAATAAGGCTTCTTTTCATTCATGAGAAGAAGCCTTTTTTACGACTCAAGTCCATTCTTGGGTTCTATCCACGTAACATCAGGCTCTATGAGTTAGCGCTGATGCACAAGTCTATGGCCTATCACGAACAGGATCGCCATTTCATCAACAACGAACGTTTGGAGTTCTTGGGCGATGCGATGTTGGGCGCCATTGTTGCCGACATTCTCTACAAGCATTATGGCAACAAGCAGGAGGGGTTTCTCACCACCTTGCGGAGCAAGATTGTCTGTCGGAGTTCGTTGAACAGAATTTCTCACGACTTAGGCTTGGACAAGCTCATTCGACATGCTGGTGCTGTCACCACTGGGCACAACAGTTTCATGAGCGGCAATGCCTTCGAAGCCTTTGTAGGTGCCATCTACCTCGACCGAGGCTACAAATACTGCTATCGTTTCTTGGAAGAACAAGTGTTCAAGAAGCACCTCAACATTGAAGAAATTGCCAAACAGGAGAAGAACTTCAAGAGTGCCTTAATAGAGTGGTGCCAAAAGTATCAGTACAAATTTGAATTCACACAGCAAGAGTCGCGCGATGACAAAAACACACCTGTATTCCATTCCAGCGTATGTGTGGAAGGAATCCCTTGCGGCACAGGCGACGGATACAGCAAGAAGGAAAGTGACCAAAACGCTGCCAAACAGGCACTCAAACGTATCAAGCGCGACAAGGAGCTGCAGAACGGCATCAAGAGTGCCAGAGAGAAGAAACAGTTTTAGTTTTTTAGTTTTTAGTTTTTAGATTTTAGATTTTTTTTGTACCTTTGCACCTAAATTACGCACTCTAATGAACACAACAGGTTTTCTAAATAAGATTTATTTCTCCAGAAGGCAGAAACAATTGGAGAAATATGCCACCCATGCAAAGGATTTGCAACTCAAGATTTTCCGTCATCTCATCCGTCAGGGACAGAAAACCGAATGGGGTTGGAAGCATCATTACGACCAAATCAGTTCATACGAACAGTTCCGTCAGCAGGTGCCAGTGAACACCTATGAGGAACTGAAGTCATACATCCAGAAGATGCGTGAGGGCGAGGCTGACGTCCTTTGGCCAGGCGTGGTGCGCTGGTATGCCAAGTCTTCTGGCACCACCAACGACAAGAGCAAGTTCATCCCTGTCAGTGGCGAAGGACTCAAGAATATCCATTATCGTGGTGGAACAGACTGCATCGTCAGCTATCTGCACATCAATCCCAAGAGCAAATTCTTCTCGGGCAAGAGTCTCATCCTTGGAGGAAGCCATGCGCCTAATCTCAATACACCCAACAGCCTGGTGGGTGACCTCAGCGCCATTCTGATTGAAAATATCCCATCGGCAGCGAGAATCATCCGTGTGCCCAAAAAGAAAATTGCCCTATTGAGCGACTTCGAGGAAAAGCGCGACAAGATTGCCCGTGCAGCGATGGACATGAACATCACCAATATCAGCGGTGTGCCTTCATGGATGCTCAGTGTCCTCAACCGTGTGATGGAGCTGAAGGGTGTTGACCGTCTTGACGAAGTGTGGCCCAATTTGGAGGTGTTCTTCCACGGAGGTGTGGCATTCACGCCTTATCGCGAACAGTACAAGAACATCATTGGACTGCCCAACATGCACTACATGGAGACCTACAATGCCAGCGAAGGCTTCTTCGGCTTGCAGAACGATCTCTCCGACCCCAATATGCTCCTGATGATTGACTACGGCATCTTCTACGAGTTCTGCGCGATGGACAACCTCGACCACAATGGTCAGCCCATTGATGAGAGCAAGATTGTGCCTCTTTGGGAGGTGGAACCAGGTGTCAATTATGCCATGATTATCAGTACCAACTGCGGTCTTTGGCGTTACCTCATTGGCGACACCGTCAAATTCTCACAAAAAGACCCTTATAAATTCTGCATCACAGGACGCACCAAGCACTTCATCAATGCCTTTGGTGAGGAACTGATTGTTGACAATGCAGAAAAAGGACTCCTTCAGGCATGTGTGGCAACTGGCGCACAAGTGAAGGACTACACCGTTGCCCCCATCTTCATGGACAGCAATGCCAAGTGCCGTCACCAGTGGGTCATCGAATTTGCCAAGAAGCCTGCTTCGATGGACGAGTTTGCCATCATCCTCGACCGTTCGCTGCAAGCCATCAATTCTGACTATGAGGCCAAACGCCACAAAGACATCACCCTACAGCCCCTTGAAATCATTGTCGCCAAGACTGGGCTCTTCGACGAATGGCTTAAGAGCAAGGGCAAACTGGGCGGTCAGCATAAGATACCACGTCTGAGCAACTCACGACAATACATCGAGGAACTCATCCAGATGAATCAGCAGCTCGACGAAGCCAATCAATGAAACGAACCTCGTTCTATACCCTTCACACCCTTATGATAGCAGCAATCCTGCTGCTATTCTTTGCTTGTGCCCGTATCGGCTCACCCGATGGCGGTCCCTACGACGAGACGCCTCCCAAGGTGGTACATACCTCACCCAAGTTTGGTGCCACTAACGAGAAGAATGTGAAGAGGATAACGATTGAGTTCGACGAGATAGTGAAGGTGGACAATCCTTCGGAAAGGGTGGTCATCTCTCCCCCACAAATCCAGCAGCCAGAGATTGAGGCCAACGGACGGCGTATCACCGTCACGCTGCTTGATTCCCTCAAACCCAACATGACCTACACGATCGACTTTGCCGATGCCATCGTTGACAACAACGAGGGTAATCCTTATGGTGACTATGCGTTCACCTTCTCCACTGGTGAAAGCGTGGACACCTTCCAAGTGTCAGGTCACGTGCTGAATGCCGAGAATCTGGAACCCATTAAAGGTATGCTTGTGGGATTATACAAGGTGGGGGGCAATGCCGAAGGCGACAGCGTGAAGGAACTTCCCGATTCCGTCTTCCGCGCCATACCTTTCGAACGTATTTCACGTACCGACAGTCGCGGACATTTTGTGGTCAAAGGACTCTCCCCCGGACAGTATCGAGCTTTTGCCCTCAAAGACCTCAACCAAAACTATGTCTATGACCAGCGTGCCGAGATGGTCGCCTTCTCTGAGCGCATCCTCAGCACCTCCAGCCGTCCCGACGTCCGTCCCGACACCATATGGCACGACAGCATCCACTACGATTCTATCGTCTATGTCCCCTACACCCATTATTTTCCCGATGACATCGTCCTGACAGCCTTCGAGTCTGCCCTGCAAGACCGCCACCTGCTCAAAAGCGAACGTCCCATCCTGGAACATTTCATGCTCTATTTTACGGCAGGTAGCGACACCCTGCCACGTCTCACGGGCTTGAACTTCAACAGCGACAATGCTTTTATCATCGATGCCAGCAAGAACAACGATTCCATCGACTACTGGATCAGGGATTCCCTCATCTACAACCTTGACACCCTTCAGATGCAAATCGATTTCTATGAGACCGATACCACTGGTAACTACTCCATCACAACCGACACCCTGCGTCTTGTGTCTAAACTCAGTAAAGAGCGCATAGCACGCGATTTGCAGAGCCGTATGGAGGAATGGGCAAAGGACTACAAACAGCAGATGAAGGCAAAACGGCGTGCCGAGGAACGAGCAGAGAAGGAGGCTGCCGAGCAAGCTGAAGGCAAGGCTGAGAAGCCAGAAGGGAGCAAGTCCGAAAAGCAAGAAAAGGAAAAGAAGAAGAAAAAGAAGGACGAAGACGACATTGAGATACCACCATTGCCCGAAGAATTCTTGACCTACAAAATCAACAACGCGCAATCGATGGATCCTGACAAAAACATCGACTTCATCTTCGAAGAGCCTCTCGACACCGTTGACCTCTCCAAAATCCACTTCAGCATGAAGGTGGACACCCTTTATGTGCCTGCCAAGTTCCTCTTCCGACAAGTGCCAGACAACATTAAGACCTATCGTCTCTATGCCGAATGGGAAGCTGACTCCACCTATCAAGTGGAGGTCGATACAGGAGCGTTCGTCAATATCTACGGCAAGCGCAGTGAAGCGCTGAAGCGAGCTATCCGCATGAAACCACTCGACTCCTACTCCACCCTCTTCGTTGTGTTGCAGGGAAGCTGGGACAATGCCATCGTGCAACTGCTTTCCGGTTCAGACAAGGTGGTCAAGAGCACCAAGGCAACCAATGGACACGCCGACTTCTACTTCCTCACGCCAGGAACCTACTATCTGCGTCTCTTCCGTGACCTCAACGGCAACGGCATCTGGGATACGGGCGACTATGACCAGCATCTCCAGCCTGAGCCCCTCTATTATTACCCTTCCGAACTTGCCCTCAAGGCACAATGGGAAATCACCCAAGACTGGAACCCCACCGCTCTTCCTCTGGCAAAACAAAAACCACAGAAAATCACCAAGCAGAAGCCAGACAAGGAAAAGACCATTAAGAACAGAAATGCTGAAAGGCAGAGGAAATAACAAAGGGATGCTCGCGAGCATCCCTTTTGCGCTTCAGGATGGGCTTGAACCAACGACCCCATGATTAACAGTCATGTGCTCTAACCAACTGAGCTACTGAAGCAATTCTGAATTGTGTTGCAAAGGTAAGAAAAAGTTGGGAGTTAGAAGTGAGGAGTTAGAAGTTTTTTTGAAAAAATGTTGTATTTTATCATTTGAGCCATAGAAAACGGCTTTTCACTTGCATTGTTTGAGCTCCTCTTTGAGTTGTCCTTGTGGCACGCCTAGTTGGATGGCACGCAGGAAGTCTTGTTTGGCTTGGTGCTTGCGTCCCTCTTTCAGGTGGAGGTAGGCACGGGTGAGAATCATGTTCTTATTCTCAGGTTCGAGGTCGATGGCTTTGTCGAGATCCATGATGGCGAGTTCGGACTGATGGGCTTCTGCCTCGATCTCTGCCCGGATGGAGTAAAGCTCTGCCTTGTCGGGATATTGGTCGATGAGAAGCGTGAGTCGGCTGAGGGCTTCCTGTGGTTTGTTGGCGTTTTGAAAGAGGATGGCAACACCAAGCAGGGCAGCGTAGTTGTCGGGCTGGAGGGTCAGCAGACGTTCGTAGTCGGTTTTGGCATTCTGGAAGTTGCGCTGCTGCTGGTAGATGTAGGCACGAGTAAGCAGGGCATCGATGTTGTTGGGAGCAACATCAATGATTTTGCTGTAGTTGAGCAAGGCTTTGCTGAGGTTGCCCAAGGTCAGATAGAGGTCTGCCTGCGACTTGAGGATGGGCACATTGAGGGGAGCGATACCCAGTGCCATATCGTAGCTGTCGAGTGCCTTCATCTGTTCGCCCTTGAGTTCTTGGATGTGGGCAATGTTGGCGTAAGTGAGGGCATTGCGGATGTCGTCTGGAGCCGTCTTGAGCGCCTGACGGAACTGCTCAATGGCTTCATCGTAACGTTGTTCCTGAGCAGCTGCAAGCCCTTGCTCGATGTAGGACTCGTAGGACTGAGCCACTGATGGCAGTGCCATCATGAACAAGACAAGAAAGGTACTAATATGCTGGACGGTATTTGTCTTCTTTTTCATCTTCGAGCATGGAGAGATAGGAATTGTAGCGACTTTCAGCGATGTCGTGACGTTCCACTGCCTCACGCACAGCACAATGAGGTTCGTGCGTATGGGTGCAGTTGTTGAAACGGCAGTCGGCAGAGAAATGGAAAATCTCCTTGAAATAATGGCTGACCTCTTCTTTCTTCATATTGAACGTACCGAATCCCTTAATGCCAGGGGTGTCGATGATATAGCCTCCATCAGCATCCACCTCGTACATCTCCGAGAAGGTCGTGGTGTGCTTGCCTGTCTCATAAGCATCGCTGATTTCGCTGGTGCGAAGGCTGAGATGAGGGAAGAGAGCATTGATGAGTGTGGACTTGCCCACACCGCTGTTGCCAGAAAGAAGGGTGATTTTGCCAGCGAGTTCGGCACGCAAGGCTTCCACGCCCTCACCCGTTGTGGCAGAAATCTTGTGGCAGGGATAGCCAATGGTCTCATAGAGGTTGACCACACCATCCAGATAGTCTTTCCACTCTTCATCCACGAGGTCAATCTTATTGAAAATGAGGGTGACAGGCACGCTATATGCCTCAGCACTCGCCAAGAAGCGGTCGATGAACTGGAGTGGGGTCTCAGGTTGCTTGATGGTGACAATCAGGAAACACATATCCACATTGGCAGCGATGATGTGTGACTGCTTGGAGAGGTTCGTGGACTTGCGGATGATGTAGTTCTTGCGATCATCCAACTCTGTGATGAGCCCTTGTCGCGCCTGCTCAATATCTGCCTCCACTTCCTGGGGGACGAAAGTCACCTTATCTCCGATTGCCACAGGATTGGTGGTGCGGATGCCACGAATGCGGAAGTTGCCCTTGACCTTGCAGTCAAAGACCTCTCCCGCATCTGATTTGACAGTGTAACTGTAGCCTGTGTTGCGTATGACGAGTCCGTGCATCCTTACACAGTCATGATCTCCTTGTTCTTGGCGTCGAGCATGCCATCAATCTTCTTGATGTACTTGTCGTGCGCCTTCTGCACCTTGTCCTCATAATCCTTCTCCATATCTTCTGGAGTGCCAGTCTTGATGGACTTCTTCAGCTTCTCGATAGCATCACGACGAGCGTTACGCACACTCACCTTTGCCGTTTCTGCCTCTTTCGAGCACTGTTTGGTCAGTTCCTTACGACGTTCCTCAGTCAGAGCTGGGATGCCGAGGCGGATGATCTCACCATTGTTCTCAGGCATGATACCCACAGAGGAGTCGATGATGGCCTTCTCGATGACCTTAAGCATAGACTTGTCCCAAGGCTTGATAGCGATGCTGCGTGCATCGGGGGTGTTGAGCGATGCCACATTGCTGAGTGGCACCTTGCTGCCATAAGAGTCAACACGAACTTCATCAAGGATATGCACGTTGGCACGTCCTGCACGGATACGGCTGAGAGCCTCTTCGAGGTGCATGGCTGCAAACTCCATCTTCTCCTCAGCATCTTCCAAATACTTTTTTACGTCTTCCATATTATATAAAGTCTATAGTTTATAGTTTACAGTTTAGAGAAGGGCTAACGCGGAGCATCCGCATGGTCTTTAACCTTTAACCCTTAACCTTTAACCTTTATCTCAAAATTCTATCTTCATCTGCGAGTCTTCTGTCACCTTGGTGCGATCGAAGAAGAAGTAGCCACGCTTATCTTTCACGTAGTGATAGGGCGAGTCGGCTTTCTTGCTTTCTCCACGCAGGAACCCGTAAATCTCTTTCCAAGCCTCCTCATAGGGATGCCCTTCGCCAAACAACTGAGGTTCCATGTTGCAGATGTTGCGCACAATGTTGTTGATGCGCAAACCATCCGTACCAGCCTCTATGAGCAGCTTTTGCAGATTGGGTTCAAACCAGCGCACTTCTTCTCAATTTTTCCCTTTCAATTTTCAACTTTCAATTCTCAATTTTCAATTAAAGAATCGTGCACCCTGCACAAGGCTTCAACTGCTTGAAGAAGTCGTTGCCCTTGTCGTCCACGAGGATGAAAGCAGGAAAGTCTTCCACTTCAATCTTCCAGATGGCTTCCATGCCCAGTTCTGGGTATTCCACACATTCGATGCTCTTGATGCTCGACTGGCTCAATACAGCAGCCACACCACCGATCGTGCCGAGGTAGAAGCCACCATGCTTCTGGCAAGCGTCAGTCACCACCTGTGAACGGTTGCCCTTTGCAATCATCACGAGGCTTGCACCGTTATCCTGGAACTCATCCACGTAAGGATCCATGCGGTTGGCGGTTGTTGGACCCATCGAACCACAAGGATAACCCTCTGGTGTCTTGGCAGGACCAGCATACAGCACTGGGTACTTCTTGAAGTAGTCAGGCATGCCCTCACCAGCATCCAGACGCGCCTTCAGCTTCGCATGAGCGATGTCGCGAGCCACGATGATGGTGCCCTTCAGGTTCACTCTCGTGGAAACAGGATATTTGGTCAACTCGGCACGTACAGCATCGATGCCCTTGTTCAGGTCAATCTCGATGCCCTTGCCGCCTTCGCCTAGACGACGGTACTCCTCAGGAATCAGCTCCGTTGGGTTGCTGTCCATCACCTCCAGCCATACACCATCCTTGTTGATTTTGGCCTTGATGTTGCGGTCTGCAGAGCAGCTCACGCCCATGCCAATCGGACAGCTGGCACCATGACGAGGCAGACGAACCACGCGGATGTCGTGTGCCAGATACTTACCGCCAAATTGAGCGCCCAAACCAATCTTGTACGCCTCCTTCAGGAGCTTCTGCTCCAAGTCCACGTCACGGAAGGCGCGACCCGTCTCGTCACCTGTCGTAGGCAGAGAATCGTAGTATTTGATGCTGGCCAACTTCACCGTCAGCAAGTTCTTCTCAGCCGATGTGCCACCAATCACGAAGGCGATGTGGTAAGGAGGACAAGCCGCCGTACCCAGGCTCTTCATCTTCTCCACGAGGAATGGGAGCAACGTGCCCTCATTCTGGATGGTAGCCTTCGTCATGGGGTAGAAGTAGGTCTTGTTGGCAGAGCCGCCACCTTTCGCCACCATCACGAAACGGTATTCAGCACCTTCTGTCGCCTCAATGTCAATCTGGGCAGGCAGGTTGCACTTCGTGTTCACCTCGTCGTACATGTTCAGCGGAGCGTTCTGCGAGTAGCGGAGGTTGTCCTGGGTGAACGTGTTGAACACACCCTTGCTCAGCGCCTCTTCATCCTCAAAACCCGTCCAAATCTGCTGACCCTTCTCGCCATGAATGATGGCAGTGCCCGTGTCCTGGCAGAAAGGCAGGATGCCCTTGGCAGCCACCTCCGCATTGCGCAGGAACTGCAGCGCCACATACTTGTCATTCTCCGTAGCTTCTGGATCACGCAGAATCTTTGCCACTTGCAGGTTGTGTTCACGGCGCAGCATGAACTCTACGTCGTGGAAAGCCTGCTGAGCCAACAGTGTCAGTGCCTCAGGTGACACCTTCACGATTTCTTTACCCTCGAACTCGCCGACAGAGACACCCTCTTTCGTCAGCAATCGGTATTCCGTCTCGTCCTTGCCCATCTGGAACATAGGAGCATACTTAAATTCAGTTGTTTGAGCCATAATGATGTTAGAGTTTTATAGTTTATTGGGGGACAAAGATAGTAAAGAATTAGGAATTAGAAAATAAGATTTAGGAATTATTTGCTATTCATGGCGCTTTTTTCATTGAAAAAGCAACAATTCCTAATTCTTTTTCTTAACTTTGCCCCGACAAACATTTCTTTTAAGCACGGACAAACAATCAATTATTTACCAATTATACCAAATTCGCAACCTTATGAGGAAAATCGTATTCATCGCCATTTGCAGTCTCTTTGCACTGAGTGGCTTTGCACAGCAACAGTTGGGACAGCGTCCTCGCGTGCAATCTCCTGTCATTCATGCTGACGGGACCGTGACTTTCAATTTCTATGATCCTTCGGCTCAACGAGTGAGCGTGAGTGGCGATTTCAATGAAATCAGCAGTAGACGATTGGATATGACCAAGCAGGACAATGGAGTATGGACGGTAACAACCACGCCATTGAATCCTGAATTGTATTCGTATAGTATCTCTGTGGACGGTCAACGTTTCATTGACCCTGCGAACAGTTACGTGAATCGTGACATCTCAACCTTGAGCAACATCTTCATCGTCACGAAGGCTACAGGTGACAAGGGACATCTCTATTCAGTCAATGATGTGCCACACGGAACGCTGAGCCGTGTATGGTATGACAGTCCGACTTTGGGTCAACAACGACGCATGACGGTGTATCTTCCTGCTGCATACGATGGCAAGAAGCGTTTTCCTGTGATGTACCTGCTGCATGGTCATGGTGGAGATGAAACGGCATGGGGTGATTTGGGACGAGCATCACAAATCATGGATAACCTCATTGCTGAAGGCAAGGCGGTGCCAATGATTGTGGTGATGCCTAATGGCAATCCCACTTGCAATGCTGCTCCTGGATGGTGGCATGAGGGGATGTACACACCTGACGGAAATGCTTTCAACCAACGTGGTGCTAAGGCAACAATGGAAGAGAGTTTCATGGACATCGTGAACTACATGGACAGCCACTACAAGACCATCCGCAAGCGTGAGGCTCGTGCTGTGACAGGTCTTTCGATGGGTGGAGGTCATACGTTTGGCATTTCGTACCGCTATCCAGAGGTCTTTGATTATTATGGTCTGCAATCGGCGGCTGCACGCATGAATCAGAACGACAACAAGTTTAACGAGCAGATGGCACGTCTCTTTGCCTCGAAGCCCAAGTTGTTTTGGATTGCCATCGGAAAGGACGACTTCCTGATGCAGATGAACACTCAACTGAAGGAGTACCTTGATGCTCATCAGTACCCCTACGAGTATTATGAGAACGACGGGGGTCATATCTGGCGCAATTGGCGTATCTACCTGACCCTGTTTGCTCAGAAGATATTTAAATAATCAGCACTTAACTCCCACTTTCATTCCGAGAAATATATACTTTACATAAAATATGGAAAAGTTACTTCTGTTTTTCACTTTTAGTTTTTCGTTTTTAGTTTCTTTTGCTCAACCTTACAAAGACCCGACTCTCTCAGCAGAAGCGAGAGCCAAAGACCTGTTAGGCCGTCTCACACTCGAGGAGAAGGCACGGCTGATGGAACATACTTCCCCAGCCATCGAGCGTTTGGACATTCCAGCATTCAACTGGTGGAACGAGGCACTGCATGGCATCGGACGAAACGGTACGGCGACGGTCTATCCCATCACAATGGGACTAGCTGCCACATGGGATGACGCTTTGGTGGAAAAGGCATTCATAGCTGCCAGCGATGAAGCACGAGCCAAGAACAACATCGCACGAAAGAATGGACGCATCAGACAGTATCAATGCCTGTCTTTCTGGACACCCAATATCAACATCTTCCGTGACCCTCGTTGGGGACGCGGACAGGAGACATACGGTGAAGACCCCTACCTGACCACCAAGATGGGACTGGCCGTAGTACGTGGTTTGCAAGGTGCACAGGGTGACGGAAACATTGAATATGGAAGTAAAGGACAGTACAGAAAACTCTTGGCATGTGCCAAGCACTTTGCTGTACATAGCGGTCCTGAATACAACCGTCACAGCTTCAACCTCGAACTGCTCCCAGAACGTGATTTGTGGGAGACCTACTTGCCTGCCTTCAAGGCATTGGTGCAGGAAGGAGATGTGCAGGAGGTTATGTGTGCCTACCACCGTTTCGACGGTGAACCTTGTTGCGGAAACTCTCGTCTGCTCAACGACATCCTGCGCAAGGAATGGGGATTCAAGGGACTGGTGACGAGCGACTGCTGGGCAATCAACGACTTCTTTAATCCATCGAATCATGGTACTTCCAAAACGAAGGAAGATGCTGTGGCAACGGCTGTCATTGCAGGAACGGATGTGGAATGTGGTGGTACATACCGTAGTCTGACCGATGCTGTGGCTCAGGGGAAAATCACAGAAGAAAAGATAAACGAGAGCCTGCTCCGACTGCTGAAGGCACGTTTCGAATTGGGTGACTTCGACAGCGAAGACCTCGTACCTTGGAAGAAGATAGGCGAAGAGGTCATTGCCAGCAAAGAGCACCATCAGATTGCCCTCGATGCAGCTCGCCGAAGCATCGTGCTACTTCAGAACAAGCAGGACATCTTACCTTTGGCAAAGACTACGAAGGTGGCGGTCATTGGCCCTAACGCCAACGACTCTGTGATGATGTGGGGTAATTATAACGGTTTCCCTCGCCACACAGTCACCATCCTCGAAGGTATCAAGCAGAAGGGCAATGTGATTGGCTACATGAAAGCTTGTGACCTTGTGGAGAATATGGGACGTCAGCCACGCAGAAACAATGAGGGACCTGCTCGCGACTATGGTCACGACGATGCCTTGCAGATTAAGACAGACGATGCCACCAAAACGACCAACGAAGACATCCTCAACTGTGTGAAGGATGCTGACATCGTGGTGTTCGTGGGAGGCATCTCACCTCGTCTGGAAGGTGAAGAGATGCGCGTAACACTGCCTGGTTTCAGAGGTGGCGACCGCACCAGCATTGAGTTGCCGCAGATGCAGCGCGATGTGATCAAACTGTTGCACGACGCAGGTAAGAAGGTGGTGTTCGTCAACTGTTCAGGCAGTGCTATGGCATTGGTGCCAGAAACCACCACGTGCGATGCCATCGTTCAAGCTTGGTATGGTGGTGAAGCAGGTGGTGAGGCATTGGCAGATGTGCTTTATGGCGACTATAACCCTACAGGAAGACTGCCCATCACGTTCTATCGCAGCACAGACCAGTTGCCCGACTATGAGAGCTACGAGATGAAGGGACGCACCTATCGCTACTTGAAGGAAGCCCCTCTCTGGTACTTCGGTTATGGACTCAGTTACACAACAGTCCGTTATGGTGCGCCAACCTATAACAACAATGTAGTTAGCGTCAGTCTCACCAACACAGGTAAGCGTTCAACAGAAGAAGTCGTGCAGGTATATCTCAACAAACAGGGCGACACAGATGGTCCAAGAGCCACACTTCGTGCCTATCAGCGAGTAGTGGTACCTGCCGGTGCAACCGTGAAGGCAGAAATTCCATTGCCACGCAATAGTTTTGAATGGTGGAATCCCAATACCAACACCATGAACGTGACCGCTGGTCAATACAACGTGATGGTCGGTTCATCCAGCAATCCTGCCGACTTGCAGACCATCTCTGTAAACCTAAAGTGACCCTATTTATGTTCATAAAAAGTCGTACTTTGGTGCTGGCTAAGGTGGGATGTGGCTCGGAATAACAAATAAGTTCTGATTTATTTTGTTCTTCTCTCATTTAGTCGTACCTTTGTCGCCATGTTCAGTTTTCCACATAACAAGACCATCAAGCGGTTGCTCGTCATGCGTTTTAGTGCGATGGGCGATGCGGCGATGACTGTGCCTGTGTTGTATGCCCTTGCGACCCAGCATCCAGAGCTGCGTATCACGATGTTGACGCGAACACGGTTTGTGCCGATGTTTGAGTGGTTGCCTGCCAATGTGCTGGTGAGGGGGATTGACTTTGCTGAGCAGGATGGCATCATCGGCTTGACGAAGATCTACAATAGACTGAAAAAAGGAAATTTTGATGCTGTGGCTGATCTGCACGATGTGCTCCGTTCGAAGTATATCCGTACCTGCTTTGCCATGGCGGGCACAAAGGTGGCTACAGTGGATAAGGGACGCAAGGAGAAAAAGGAACTGATTGGCGAGGGACAGACGCATGCTGCCTTGAAACCGATGACGGAACGCTATGCAGAGGTGTTCCGTGCGCTGGGTTTCCCGATTGACTTGACCAAGCCCGTCAAGATTGACCTGCGGAATGAGGATTTCCTTCCGATAAGGAATGGGGTCGGCAGAAAGCAGGAAGGTGAGAAATGGGTGGGTGTGGCGCCATTTGCCGCTCATGCCCAGAAGATTTATCCGTTGGACAAGATGCAGCAGGTGGTGAATGCGTTGGCAGATAAGGGATACAAGGTACTCCTCTTTGGAGCTGGCAAGAAGGAGGGTGACATACTCAAGACATGGGAAAACCCTCAACTGTCAACTGTCAACTCTCAACTGTCAACTCTCAACTCTCAACTTTCAACTATTCAAAGCGTTTGTGGCAAGCTGGGAGGACTGAAGAATGAGATGTTGCTGATGTCGCAATTAGACCTGATGATTTCGATGGATTCCGCCAATATGCATATTGCCTCCATCTTTGGCATTCCAACCCTCTCCATCTGGGGAGCCACACACCCCAAGGCGGGTTTTTCGGGTTATGGTCAGAAGGCGGAGAACGAACTGCAAACCGACCTACCCTGTCGTCCGTGCTCCATCTATGGAAAGAAACCATGCAAATGGGGTGACCTACGTTGCATGAACATACCCCCTGAGACGGTCGTGGAAAAGGCCATCCGTTTATTGGAGTCAGGAACGAGGAACAAAGGACAAGAGGATACGCAATGATAAACCCCAAAACAAGCATGTTCACATACAAACTCGTCAAGGGAATTCTGTGGCTCGTCAGTTTGCTGCCATTTCCCGTACTATATGCCTTTTCTGACTTATGCAGTCTGATTGTGAGGCAGTTCTACCGCAAGAAGGTGGTGCGTGAGAATCTGCGTACAGCCTTCCCCGAGAAGAGTGTCCAAGAACTGAAGGACATCGAACGGAAGTTCTATCGCCAGTTCTGTGACAACTTTATTGAGGACATCAAGATGCTCTCCATGTCGAAGGAGGAGACCATGCGCCGTATGACCTTCAGCGGACTGGACGAGATCAAGAAACGTCATGAGGCAGGACAGACGCTCCACTTCCTCTACCTGAGTCATTTCGGCAATTGGGAGTGGCTTTCCTCCATCAATTACAGTATGCAGCCTTGGGGAACCTCAGGGCAGATTTACCACCCGCTGAGCAGCGATGTCATGGATGAACTTTTTATCCATCTGCGTGGACAATATGGTGGGGTGAACATCAAGATGAGGGAGACCTTCCGCCGCATCCTTCAGTTGCGTAAGGAGGGTAAGAACTACACCATTGGCTTCATCAGCGACCAGCAACCCAAGTGGTCGAGCATCCACCATTTCGTGCCTTTCCTCAATCACGAAACGGCTGTGTTCATTGGTGCGGAACATATTGCCCGTAAGGTGGATGCCTTCATGATGTATGGTCGCATGAGCCGTCCTAAGCGTGGTTATTACCATCTGGAGATTGTCCCGATGGAAGACCACCCTGCTTCTGTGCCTGAGACCACCTTGACCGACCGCTACTTTGAACTCCTCGAAGCCGACATCAAGGAACACCCGGAGATGTGGCTCTGGACACATAAGAGATGGAGTCGCACGAAGGAGGAATGGCTCAAGCGAAAGGGGATGAGAGACTATGGCCAAGACACCATGGATGATGATGATGAGAATGATGACTAACGGTAAAGCAATCGACAGATGATGTACGACGTGAATAGGGTGAGGGAGGATTTCCCGATTCTTTCTCGAGAGATATATGGACGGCCATTGGTGTATTTGGACAATGGCGCGACAACGCAGAAGCCACGACAGGTGGTGGAGGCGATGGTGGACGAGTATTACAATGTGAATGCGAACGTCCATCGTGGGGTGCATTTCCTTTCACAACAGGCGACAGACCTGCATGAGGCAAGCCGTGAGACGGTGAGACGTTTCATCAACGCACGGAGCACGAGCGAGATTCTCTTCACACGAGGTACGACAGAGAGCATCAACCTGCTCGCCTTCTCGTTTGGTGAGGCGATGGTGAAAGAGGGTGATGAGGTCGTGGTGAGTGCGATGGAACACCACTCGAACATTGTGCCTTGGCAGATGATGTGTGAACGAAAGGGAGCACAATTGCGCGTCATCCCAATAACGGATGAGGGAGAGTTGCAGTTGGAGGCATTGGAAGGACTCCTCCATGAACGTACACGCATCGTGTGCTGCACGCAGGTGAGCAATGTGTTGGGTACTGTGAACCCCGTGAAGGAGGTGGTGAGAAGGGCGCACGAGAGGAACATCCCTGTGCTGATAGATGGTGCACAGTCTGTACCCCACATGAAAGTGGATGTGCAAGACCTCGATTGCGACTTCTTTGCGTTCTCAGGACATAAGGTCTATGGCCCTACGGGGGTGGGTGTGCTCTATGGCAAGGAAGAATGGCTGGAAAAGCTGCCACCTTATCAAGGAGGGGGTGAGATGATTAAGAATGTCAGTTTTGAAAAGACCACTTATAACGAACTGCCTTATAAGTTTGAGGCGGGAACACCAGATTATGTGGCCACCCATGCATTGGCAACGGCATTGGACTATGTGAGTGGCTTGGGCATGGAAAACATCGAAGCACATGAACAGGAATTGACGCGCTACGCCCTGGAGCGGATGCAACAGATTGAGGGCATGCACATTTTTGGTGATGCGAAGGAACGGGATGCGGTCATCAGTTTCCAAGTGGGTGACATCCATCACTTAGACATGGGCACGCTGCTTGATAGGTTAGGCATTGCTGTACGGACTGGACACCATTGTGCTGAACCGCTGATGAGGCGGTTGGGCATAGAAGGAACGGTGCGAGCGTCGTTCGGACTCTACAACACGAAAGCTGAAGTAGATGCCCTTGTGGAGGGTATAGAAAGAATAAGGAGGATGTTTTGAGCATCCTCCTTTTTTATTGCTATGTGCTTTCTCTCTATGCGAAGAAGAAGTAGGCAATGGCGATGGCGGCAAGAATGCCAGCCAAGTCGGCCAAGAGTCCACAAGTGACGGCGTGCCGTGTGTGGCGAATGCCTACAGAGCCGAAATAGACGGCAAGGATGTAGAAGGTCGTGTCAGTGGAACCTTGGAAGATGCAGGCCAGACGACCTGCAAAGGAGTCGGCGCCATAAGTGGTCATGGTATCCACCATCATGCCACGTGCACCAGAACCTGAGAGCGGTTTCATCAGGGCTGTGGGCAGGGCTGCCACGAAGTCCGTATTGCCTCCACACAATTCCACGAGCCAGTTGATGCCCCCAATCAGGATGTCCATGCCACCACTGGCTCGGAACACGCCTATGGCTACGAGGATGGCCACGAGATAAGGAATGACACGAACAGCAGTGGTGAAGCCGTCTTTGGCACCTTCGATGAAGGCCTCATAGACATTCACTTTCTTTACCATACCTGCAATGACGAAAGCGAGCATGATACCAAAGAGGATGATGTTTGCCACCAAGGTGCTGACCATGTCCATCGTCTCTTTCTCCATTTGCGAGAACCCCCAAATCATGGCTGCCACCAATAAGCACATGCCACCAAGGATGCCAATCAGCACGGGTCGGAAGAGGTTGATGCGCTGGTAAATGCTCACAATGATGATGCCCATCAGCGTGGCTGCGAAGGTGGCAAGGAGGATGGGCACGAACACATCGGTAGGTTGTGCAGCACCCAGTTGGGCACGATAGACCATGATGGAAACCGGAATGATGGTAAGTCCTGATGTGTTGAGCACAAGGAACATGATCATTGGATTGGAGGCCGTCTCATTGAGTTTCGCCACCTTCTCTGCAGACCACCCATGCTTCTTGCCCAAGGCTTCGTTTTTCTCCTTGTTCAGCTCTTGCATGCTCTCCATCGCCTTGAGTCCAAGGGGTGTGGCTGCGTTGTCCAATCCGAGCATGTTGGCAGCAATGTTCATGAAGATGTGTCCTGTGGCTGGATGTCCTTTGGGAATGCCTGGGAAGAGACGTGTGAAAAGAGGACTGAGCACACGTGAAAGTGCATTGACTGCACCACCTTTCTCACCAATTTTCATGATGCCCATCCAGAGGGAGAGGACACCTGTCAGTCCGATGGAGATTTCGAAAGCGGTCTTGGCATTGTCGAAAGTGGAACCCACGATGTCGGCAAACACGCCCGTATTGCCGATGAAACACTGAATGATGGCGCATACGGCAGCCAACACGAAGAATGCAATCCAGATATAGTTTAATACCATAATTTATTTCTTTTTATCTCTACTTGCAAAGATGTTTGCCAAAATTGTTCCACTGATGCTATGCCAAGCACAAGAGATGGCGCAAGGCACTACAGCCATCGGATTGGATGCCACAAAGAAGGTCATGGCGAGGTTGGTGCCAAGTCCTGCGTTCTGCATACCCACCTCGATGGAGAGAGTACGTTTCTTCGCGACGGAGAATTGGCACATCTTGCCCACGGAATAACCCAGGAAATAACCAATGGTGTTGTGGCAGAACACCATGCAGAAGGTGAGCAGGAAGAGAATAATGCCATTCTCCACCAATGGGTCATGCACAGCAGTGATGACACCACCCACGATGCAAGCGAGGCTGGTGACAGAGAGTCCAGGCATGCAGCCCTGTATCTTCTTGAACACTTCCTTATGCCCCAACCACACATTGAGGAAAAAACCGATGGCAATGGGGATGATGGTCACGATGAGAATTTGCTTAAACATGCCCCACGCATCCACATCCACACGTTCTCCTGCGAGCCAAAGCACCAGCAAAGGAGTCAATACGGGAGCCAACAAAGTGGAGGCACATGTCATGCCTACCGAATAAGCCACGTCACCCTTACAAAGGAAGGACATGATGTTGCTTGACACACCACCTGGACAACAACCTACCAGAATGATACCTATCGCCATGGCTGTGCTATAAGGTGCAAAAGCTGGTACCTGACTGAACAGCCATGAAAGGCTGAATGCCACCAAAGGCATGATGGTGAACTGGGCTGCTGCGCCGATGAGGATGTCCAGTGGACGTTTGGCCAAGAGACGGAAATCATCAGGCGTGAGTGTCAGTCCCATCGTCAACATGATGATGCCCAAAATGATTGTTTGAGTGTCACCCTTCACCCACTCAAAGAGTACGGGGAAGAAGAACGTGACCACAGCAGTAAGGATGACAAAGATGCTTGCCTTACCACTCAGCAGGTCACTGATTGTTTTGAGAACTTGATACATTATTATATATAATCTATTACCAACTGCGTGCAAAGGTACGAAAAAAAGCGGAGACACATCAGGTGTGCCGCCGCTTTTGTGAGATGGTGAGCGTTTTTTCTATTTTACGCTGACACTTTTACCTGTGTAAGTGACAGTCTTTGTTGTACCACCGATGACTTTCACGTTGAAGGTGCGAGTGGCAATCATACCAGGGAAGCTGCCTTGGCGCTGACCAATGGTGAGGGTCTTGCTACGGTCGTTCCAGGTGAGCTGGATGGTGCTGTACTGTCCTTTCTCGTAGTTGTAGTTGTCACCTTCGTCTTCGTAGAGCGTGAAGGAGGCATTGGCACCTGGATATACCACGAGGTCGATGTTGTCATACTTATTTTCGTTGGCATACTGCACATCAGGACCTAATGGAAGGATAGAACCTGCCTTGATGTAGAGAGGCGAGTGACTCAATGGCGCAGCGGCTGTGAGGGTCTGACCACCATCAATACGGGTATTGGTCCAATAGTCGTACCACTGTGCACCTGCTGGCAGATAGACACTGAAAGTCTTGGGTGCCGACCAGTCCACCTTGGCGTAGGTCTCACGCTGGAGATTCTGTCTGTCCCAACCTGACATAGGGTCAGTCTTGACAATTTTCTCCTGTGTGTAGAGTGGATCCACGACTGGACAAACGAGCACATTGTGACCAAACATGTACTGACGGTTGTTGTTCCAAGTCTGCTTGTCAGCCTTGAAGTCCATGAAGAGGGCACGCATGAAGGAGTCGTTGTTCTTGGTTACCTGCCAAGACTGGCTGTAGATGTAAGGAAGGAAACGGTAACGGAGTTTCACTGCATCCAACAAAGCGTCATAAACTGGTTCACCCTGCTTGCCGAAATAGTAGAGTTCACGATAGATGTCAGCACCATGACTACGCATCATAGGGGTGAAGGCACCAAACTGCATCCAACGTACATAGAGCTCCTGATACTGTGGATTGCGTGTGGCAGAGTTGTGACCCTGTGTGCTGTAAGAACCAGCAAAGAAACCACCGATGTCGGCATTCACATTAGGATTGGCAGTCAGGGTGTAGTTGAGGCAAAGCGGCACCTGCTTGCGGAAACTGTCCCAAGAAGAACCGATATCACCACTCCAGGTGTTGGCACCATAGCGCTGCTGACCTGCAAAATAAGAACGGGTAAGGATGAAGACACGCTTGCTGTCATCAACGGCACGCTGACTATCATACACACCACCTACCGTCATCAATGGGAAGGCGTTGCGCACACTACGATAAGAACCCATGGCTGTGGGCTGGTCACGCTGCTCCTCGGTCAAATCCATCTGGTCGGGGTCGGTAGAGTCCATCCACCAAGCATCAATGCCCATCTTGTGCAGACGCGAGAGGTTCTTCCAGTAGATGTCACGAGCTTCCTTGCTATAGACATCGTAGCAACGCACACCGCTTGGGTAGTCACGACGTGGTGGCCATTGTGGCAGACCGCTCTGAGGCCAGGTGTCGAAGTCAAGCATCAAACCCTTAGGCTTCATTTCTTTGAAAGCTTTGGTCTCAGGACCGAAGGAAGCCCAGATGGAGATGCTCATGTGTGCATTCTGCTTGTGTACTTCATTAATCATATCCTGTGCACGGTCGAACTCTGGGTTCAGGAACTCCATGGCATTCCAGTTGTAGTTGCTGCCCCAGTACTGCCAGTCCTGAATGATGCCATCGAAAGGCACCTTCAGGTCACGATACTTGTGCACCACCTCCAAGAGCTCAGCCTGTGACTTATAGCGCTCACGACACTGGTGGAAACCATAAGTCCACAATGGGAACATGGGCACAGAGCCTGAAAGGTGACGCATCTCAGCAATCACGCCATCAGCATCGCCACCATAGATGAAGTAGTAATCGACAAGTTTGCCGACCTCCGACTCCAACTCGATGTTGCCTGCCTGACCTTCAGCAGGAGTGACCAGACGGGTGGGTGAATAATTGTCCCAATAGATGCCATAACCCTTGATGGTCTGATAGAAATGGGCAAAGTCTTCAAGGTTGCTCTGCTCCATACGACGATTCTCACCGCGCAGACTCATCTTGCCATTCTGCAACATGCCCACGCCATAGATACCTTCGTCGGCCTCGACAGAGAAGGTCTGCTTCACACGGAAAGCATCCGTGTCAGGACCCTTCGTGATGGGGGTGAAGGTACAATCGCCTTCGGAGGTGAGGAGGTTGCCCTTGTTGTCGGCAAAGGCAACTTTTCCTCCCTTCACAGTAACGGTAAGTGCTGAAGATTTGTAAATCGTTGCATCACCCTGCTGGGTCTTACTCACCTTCACGTTTTCAGGCGAGGCAATCACCACGAGCGATTTCTTCTCAACGCTCTGTCCATTTTCTTTAATAATGCGGACAGTGTTGGGGGTGTAGAATTCCACCTTCTGTGCTTGTGCTAAGCATGTGGCTGATAGAATTGAAATGAGAAGTGTAAGTCTCTTTTTCATAATTGTAAAGTTTTGGTGAATAGATTTTCGACTGCAAAGTTAGTTTGTTTATTTGACAGGAAGGGAATGACGAGGAAGATTCAACAGAACAATTTGGTTGATTTTGGAGGATAATCTCGTTGAATCAACAGAGTACTATGGTTGATTCTCCCGCAAATCAGAGGGATTCTTGCCCAAGTCTTCTTGAAAGCATTTCGCCATGTAGCTGGCAGAACTGAACCCTGACTGCTCTGCCACTTCAGTCATGGTGAGTTTACCTTCGCGGATGAGTTGGACTGCATGGTTGACACGGATGCTGCGCATGAAAACGGTTGGAGTCTTACCCAACATGGCAGTCATCTTCTTGTAGAGTCCCGTGCGATCCATACAGAGGTCTTGTGCAAGTCGTTCCACTGTGTAGTTAGGAGTGGAAAGGTTTTCTTCCACAAGACTGGTGGCACGGGTAATGAGTTCGTGGTCAATGGGAATGGTTGAAGGCTGAGAGTTGAGGGCTGAGGGTTGAGGGCTGAAGGCTGAGGGTTGAGAGTTGAAAGTTGAGAGTTTCCTACGGCTGAACCAGAACCATAGGAGGGCAATAAGGCATACCGCTATGAGGACAATTAACCCAATGCTCCAAATGGGGAAGCTTGGGGATGCGGGTTCTGTAGAGGCGGGACTTCCTTTCAGCAGTCCGTGGTCATAAGAACCTACCCACACGTTACCATCGCGATCCGTATAGATGGTGTTGAGACGACTGGAGGAAATGTAGGAACCATCGGTCATCATCACTTGTCCGATTTGTTCAACCTTGCGTGAGGTAAGGTCAATCTTCCACATGCCATCACGACTGACAATGTAGGCAGTATTGGCATCGGTCATGGAGATGGTGTGCAACCGGTTAGCACGGAAAATTTCTGTCCATCGTTGGGTCTTCGTGTCGAATTCAAGACAGAGCTTCTGGTCGATGAGTTGGTAGAAACGTTCGCGCAAGGTGTCGGCAATGACCAGCGAGGTGATAGCTGTGGAGTCGAGCGATGCCTGAACAGCATAACACAGACGATTACCCTCATGGCAAGTCACCTCACCATTGGCATAAAAGCGGTATTGCTTACCCTGCAAAGTTTTGAGATCAAGCAGCAGGCGGGTGGTGTCTTGTCGGATGAAGAAGACATCGCCTTGATTATCTACATAGACATCATCAGCGCTATCAGGCAGGCAGTCGAGAATGGGACGAAGTTGGGCGTCATAACACCAAAGTTTTTGGTAGTCCTTCACCCATAACCTGTTCTCCTTGTCTGCATAGACGTGGTAAGCACCTCGATACCCTCTCAATGGTACAGAGGTCGTGCTGTCCTTCTGAATGCTTTGGCAGGCTTTCCCGTCCCAGAGATCAATGCTACGTGGGGTGGTGGCAACAATCCGTCCATCGTGCAGTTGCAGGATGTGCAGGATGCAGTTGTTGCTGAGTCCGTTGGATGTATCGATAGAGGAAAACACGAACTGTTGTGCCCTACTAATGATGGAGCACAACAGCACGATGATATATAGATACGTCCGTTTCAATTATCTGTTCAGTATTTTCTTGTCGGGGTAGATGAGGATGCCTTTAGTGGCTTCATTAGCAGGCTTACCGCTCATGTCAAATGGGGGCTGAAGGCTGAGGGCTGAGGGTTGAGAGTTGACAGTTGGGAGTTTTTCTATGCCAGTTGCCAGTTCTTCGGAGGCCTTCGAACGATTGCCGGCATAATCGACCGCCTTTACTTTATAATAATAATGTGTGCCTTCTTTCGCTGTATTGTCAATGAAAGAGGTGGTGGTGACGCCACGAGCGATGGTGTTGTATTCGTCCTCCTCCGCTCTCAGCACGATATAGGTGAGAGGGTCACTGTCAGCTGGTGCTGTCCATGAGAGTTCCACACCATCTGCCTGTTGCTGAACGGTCAGTTCTGTAGGTGCAGCAGGTGCTTTGGTGTCAGCCCTGGAGTCGATGGGTTGCAAGCGCCACAAATAAGCCGACTTCGAACGTGCCTTGGGAGATGGGCCTTCTTTCAGACGCACTTCTGATCCTGATGCTGTGTTGGTGCAGTAGAGGTACTTGTTGGACAGACGGCTGATGATGTAATAATAGCCATCCTGTGCATACTTGAGATACCACTGCTCTTCCAACATGTGATCCCCATTGCCATCCCCTTGCCAACAGATGACATTGGCTTCGTCATTGAGGTTGAGATTCAGCACGTTCAGGTGAGCGTTCTTGTCGGTGGTCACATTGTCGATGAACCAATAGGAAATGTCGCCAGTAGTATATCCTGGGGCAACCTTCCATTGTTGGGAAGTGCCTGATGAAACCAAGTTGGAGGTGGTTGCCTTTGAGGAACCAGCACTGGTAAGCATCTTGCCACTGTACTGATTCATGATGAGGTAAGTGCCATCCACCACGAAAGGTGCTACGTCTTCACCCCAAGTGATGTCGAACAAACGTTCTGCACCAATCTGTCCTTGTTGATAGCCTGTACCTCCAGGCACTTCGAACACATATCTTCTTGTAGGGCCATCGCCATTGAAATAGACATCCCTGTCTTTGCTGACAAAAGCGAAAGTGGAAGTCTTGGCTTGACGCTCGGACGAACCTAAATAACCATGTACCTCACCTGTCGTATTGTTGCGATAGACTGCGCCACAGGTCCATGCTGAACGGTTCTCGCCATACCCCAAACGTACTCCTTCATTGGAGTCGATGCAGAACTGACCACGAGCCTTGGAGTCGAAACCCCACCAGATGCCGTTCTGCATACCATATTGGGCACCGACGATGGCTTCACCCACATTGTGCAATTCGTCGGCTGTCGGCACCTTGCCTTCTCTCTTCACTCTGGTGAAGAAGCTGGCATAGTTGTCAAATGAACCTGCCAACTGGTGTGTGTTGCCTTCGTCCAGATAACTTTTGAGGTAGTTATACCAAGTCAATGCCTTATCATCGTTCAAGGTGTTACCACCACAAACGCGGATGTCCTTGAAGAAGTCATCTGCCTTGATCAGTTTGGCGATGGCGAGGAAATCTTTCATGGCCTGTTCTTCACTGGTGGCTTGTTGCCACACATAATCTGGCTCGTTGAAAGGTGAAACGCTCACCACCTTCAACCCCTGACCTTGTACAAACTGCACACTTGCTTTGATCAGCTTGTACCACTCTTGAGGTTTGCCTTGATAATTCGTTCTGCCGGTGTAATCTGTTTCCCCATCTTCATTCGTGAACAATGCCTCATGGTCGCAGTTGAGGTTCACCTCGTTAGTACCCGTCAACTTGATATGATCACAACGTTGTTTCAGTTTCTTCTGTTGACGAGCCGTCAGCGTGAGGGTACCATCACCATTATCCGTCACGAGGTCATTGGGTTGAAACGACACACGACCTGTGGCAAAGTTGCCCTTGCCGATATGAGCAATACCGCGATTCACATTGAAATCCCAGTCCCAGGCGGTATCCATACCCCAGTTCACCTTATATTCCTTACCTTCTGCAGACAAATCGAACACGATTTCCACATCAGCCTTTTGTGCGGCCTTCAGATAATCTGCTCCTGTCTGTGCTGTTGCGGTCAAAGCCCCCAGCACGAATATGGTCAGTAATAGATTCTTTTTCATTATTTATTATTATTAAGTTGAAATGAAAGTCGCCAAGCGCATGGGCTTGTTATTGTGCTTTTTCGTCCAGATAACTATCCTTGAATCCTAAGAAGTAGAGTACGCCATCCAGTCCGATGGTGTTGATGCTCTGCTGTGCATTTGCCACCACACGAGGTTTTGCATGGAACGCAATACCCAAACCTGCCTGTGAGAGCATCGGAAGGTCGTTCGCACCATCACCCACAGCTATGGTCTGCTGCAAATCGACTTTCTCCACCTGTGCAATCAGCTTCAGCAATTCTGCCTTCCGCTTACCATCCACAATCTCACCCACATAGTTACCTGTCAGATGTCCAGTCTCGTCTATCTCCAATTCGTTGGCATACACATAGTCGATGCCATATCTCTTCTGGATATACTCGCCAAAGAATGTGAAACCACCACTCAGGATGGCAATCTTGTAACCATACTTCTTCAGTACATACATCAATCTGTCCACACCTTCTGTGAAGGGCAGGTTCTCTGCAATCTCACGCATCACACTCACGTCCAGACCTTTCAACAGTTTGCATCGTTCGGTAAAGCTCTCCTTGAAGTCTATCTCACCTCGCATGGCACTCTCCGTGATGGCTGCCACCTTCTCATACACGCCGTTTCTCTTTGCCAGCTCGTCAATCACCTCCGTCTGAATCAGCGTCGAATCCATATCGAAGCAAATCAGTCGGCGCATTCTGCGATACATATTATCTGTTTGGAACGAACCATCAATCTCCATCTCGCTCGACATCTTCAGCAATGCCCCATGCAGTGCTTCCCTGTCTTTGGGTGTACCACGCACAGAGAACTGAATACATGCTCTCGTCTTCTCCTTCGGATGGAGGATACTCGCGCGACCCGACAGGCGCTTGATGCCATCAATGTTCAGACCTTGATCTGTAATCAAACGGCTCACCGCTTCAATCTCTCTGGCTCTGATGCGTCTGCCCAGCACCGTCAGGATGTAACGATTCTTGCCTTGGCGTCCCACCCATGCTTCATATTCATCCATCGTCACAGGGGCAAAACCAATGTTCACACCCAACTCGCTTGCCTTGAACAGCAAGTCCTTCATCACATGACCAGATTTGTCCTCAGCCACTCTGATCAGGATACCCAGCGAAAGTGTTGAGTGGATATCCGCTTGACCGATGTCCTGAATATCCACGTCGTACTGCGCCAAGATGTCCATAATGCTTGATGTCAACCCAGGACGATCTTCGCCCGTGATGCGCAACAAAATTAGTTCTTCCATAATAGGTTATTCTTGGTTTTGGGGACAAAGGTAGTGAAAGCCGAACACAATACAAAATAAAATCGCTTTTATTTTTATTGTTGAGGCGAATCCTACCTTCGACGGAGTCAAAGTTACGATTTTTTTAACTTTCGACGAAGTCAGAGGTAGTACTATTTGAGATTTCTTGGGTGATGCTCCAAGATTTCTTCACGCAGATGGGTCGTGTCGATGTGGGTGTAGATTTGAGTGGTGGCAATGGATTCATGACCCAGCATCGCTTGGATGGCACGCAGATTGGCTCCCCCTTCCAACAGACATGTGGCGAAGGAATGACGGAACGTGTGTGGTGACACGGTCTTCTGGATGCCAGCTTTCTCCACTAGGTCTTTGATCATCAGGAAAACCATCACACGGGTGAGGGGTTTCTTGCGACGATGACTGACAAAGACGAAATCCTGGTATTCGAGGGGAATGGGCAACAGATTGCGATCCATAAAGTAAAGCTGCAACTCATGGATGGCTTTTTCAGAGATGGGCACCAGCCGTTGTTTGGAACCCTTCCCTTCCACCTTGATGAATTGGTCGTCAAGAAAGAGGTTGCTGAGTTTCAGATTGACCAATTCGCTAACTCGTAATCCGCATGAAAACAACGTCTCGATGATGGCTTTGTTACGTTGTCCTTCTGGTTGACTGAGGTCAATGACGGATTCGATGGCATCAATCTCATCCACAGAGAGCACATCAGGCAGATGTTGAGGCTTCTTGGGAAATTCCAGCAGTTCAGTAGGATTTGTCTCCAGCACATCGCTGAGCACCAAGAAATGGTAAAAACTTCTGACTCCAGACAGGATGCGTGAAAGAGAAACCGAATGAATGCCCACATCCATCATCAAAGAAGAGAACTGGTGCAGATCCTCTAACTGAATCGACATCATGTCCTTGCCCTCGTCTTTGATGAAACGAAGGAACTTGTCGAGGTCGCGCATATAGGCATCGATGGTGTTGGGCGAACACCCCTTCTCCAGTTTCAGGTACTGGTAGTATCTGCGTATCAGTCGTTGCTGCTCTTTCTCTTCCATAGGTGCAAAGTTAGTGAAATCTGAAGAATTAAAGAATCGAAAAATTGAAAAATTGAAGTTTTTGAAGAAGGAAGGGAGCGTATCATTAAAAAAACAAAAAAATGAAGATATTAAAGTACTTCACTCTTTCAATTCTTCAATTCTTCAATTTTTTATTCTTACCTTTGCACACAAATCAACAAATCAGTATGAAACGGATACTTTTACTTTTAGTTTTTAGTTTATCACTTTTCACTTCCTATGCCCAGTTGGAGCACAATTTTTCTGTAGCTAAGAATCTGGACATCTTCAATAGCATCTATCGTCAGTTGGACATCTTCTATGTGGATTCGCTCGAGGCGGACAAGATCATCCGTGTAGGTATTGATGCCATGACGAACGAACTGGACATTTACACGAAGTTCTATCCAGAGGAAGATATGGGTGAACTAAAGATGATGACCACAGGTAAATATGGTGGTATTGGTTCCATCATCCGTATGAGGAAAGACTCGACGGTCATCATTCAGGAACCTTATCCTGATATGCCTGCCGCTGAGGTGGGTTTGCAGGTGGGTGACGTGCTGTTGCAGATTGACGACAAAGACCTGAAGGGCATGAATACCACAGAGGTGAGTGAATTGTTGCGTGGTGAACCTGGTACGACTTTCATGCTGAAGGTGCAACGTCCAGGCGAGAAGAAGACGCGTGACTTCAAGATTACCCGTCGAAGCATCAAACTGCCCGCTATTCCCTATTATGGGTTGATGGGCGATGCTGGTTATATCTTCTTGAGAGAGTTTACGGAAGGATGTACCAAGGATATGCGCAAGGCAATCATTTCGCTGAAGGAGAAGGGTGCAAAGAAGATCATCCTCGATCTGCGCAACAATGGTGGTGGTCTGCTGAACGAGGCTGTTGATATGGTCAACCTCTTCGTGCCCAAGAACGTGAAGATTGTGGAGACCAAGGGTAAGATGGTGGCATCGAATTTCTCTTACAGCACCAAAAACGACCCGCTTGATCTTGACATCCCATTGGCTGTATTGGTGGATGACAACACGGCAAGTGCTGCTGAAATCGTGTCAGGTGCTTTGCAAGACCTCGACCGTGCTGTGGTCATTGGTTGCGACACCTATGGCAAGGGTTTGGTACAGAGTTCTCGCGAACTTCCCTATAACGGCAGCATCAAGCTGACAACGGCCAAGTATTACTTGCCATCTGGTCGTTGCATCCAGAAGATTGACTACAAGAAACTGCGTGAGGCTGCTGAAATCTATCGCGCTACAGGCAAACGGGTCGATACAAAGGCTGACAGCACCAAGCAGATATTCCATACGGCAGGTGGACGTGAAGTGACAGAAGGCAATGGCATCAAACCTGATATTGAGGTGAAGCACGATACCGTCGCCAACATTGTCTATTACCTCTCCAACGACGATGTGATGACGGATTGGGGTACGAAATACTACCAGAATCATCCCACCATCCCTGCTGTGAAGGACTTCTCTATCACAGATGCCGACTATGCGGAGTTCAAGAAGATGGTCAAGGATAGCGACTTCAAGTATGACCGTGTGAGTGAGAAGCGTCTGGCTGACTTGAAGAAGTCGGCAGAGTTTGAGGGCTACTATGAGGATGCCAAACCAGAGTTTGAAGCCCTCGAAAAGAAGCTCGCCCATAACCTCGACCGTGAGATGGATCGCAAGGAGAAGGAAATTCGTGATGTGATGGCCAACGAGATTGTTCGTCGCTACTACTTCCAAGAGGGTGCCATCGAACAGCTCCTGAAAGATGATGACGACTCGAAACGTGCCATCGAGGTGCTGAACAATCCAACTGAGTACAACAAAATCTTAGGGAAGTAATGAGTCTGAAGAACAATAAAGCAGCACGGCTGAACCGCTACATGATGTTCGGCACACTTTTCCTTGGCATCCTCGTCATCGGATGTGTATTCGCCTTCCTCTATATGGCATACAATGGAGGTAGCGAGAATCAAGGAACAGGGAACGAAGCGCAAGAAGATAGCATCGTTTTCATCGTCAACGACTCAACCCTGCTGGAAGAATGAGGTTACTTCTACTTTTATTTCTCATTTTTCATTTTTCATTTAGCGCAGCGCTCCACGCCCAGTGTCCCACTGAGAACACCGCCTTCAAGGCTGGTGAACGCTTGACCTACGACCTCTACTTCCATTGGAAATTCATATGGGTGAAGTGTGGAGCAGCCAACTACACCATCAAGCCTGCCATCTATCAGGGTAAGTCCATTCTGCGTAACGACTTGCTCTTCACCAGCAACAAACGGTGTGATGCTGTCTTTACCATGCGCGACACCCTCATCTCCTACATTACTCCCCAACTTGTACCCCTTTACTTCCGCAAAGGTTCCCTCGAGGGCAAAAACTATACCGTCGATGAGGTCTGGTACACCTATTCCAACGGCAAGAGTCACGTGAAGCAGCACTTTCTCAATCGTCACGGTGAATGGTCGGAACACCATCATGAGAGCGACGACTGCAACTACGACATGCTCTCCATCCTCTCCCTTGCCCGTTCCTTCAATCCCAAGAACTACAAAATCGGGCAGCGCATCCACTTCCCTATGGCAACAGGCAAGTATGTAGAGGAACAGACCCTCGTCTATCGAGGCAAGAAAGACTGGAAAGCCAACGACGGCAAGACCTACCACTGCCTCATCTTCTCCCTCCTCGACTACGAAGAGAAGACCAAAGAAAAGGAACTCCTCCGCTTCTTCGTCACCGACGACCATCGCCACATGCCCGTCCGCATCGACTTCTACCTCCGCTTCGGCACAGCCAAAGCCTATCTGGCCCAAAGCAATTAAAAGCATTAAAAACCCCCGTATTCATTTCAAACAAACTAGGCTATCCACAAAATTTCTAAAGTTGGAAAAAATAATTTGAAAGTTTAGAAAAATTTTTTGAAACTTTCAAAATATATTTCTAAACTTTCAAAATCTTGTGAGAACGAAGGGATTTTGTATATGAAAGGTGATAATAACAAGAAAGCCACTCGGAATCCGAATGGCTTTCTTTATATAATGATGTGTGGTGCGATACTTTAAGCGACCTCTGCTTAAGCGTCATACTCCTGCCAAGACTTGATCTGCAGGTCTTCCATACCCTTCTCGCAGAAGGCTTCGATGAAGGCAGAAGCAAGACGGGCGTTGGTGATCAATGGAATATTGTGGTCGATGGCACCACGACGGATGCGATAACCGTTGGTGAGCTCGCGCTTTGAGTGGTTCTTTGGGATATTGACGATGAGGTCGAACTTGTGGTCGGCAATCATCTTCATCACGTTTGGCTTGTCACTCTTCTCTTCGTCTGGCCAAGCCACAGCAGTTGCCTTGACGTTGTTGTCGTTGAGGAACTTGGCTGTGCCTTCGCTGGCGCAGATGGTGTAACCCTTGCTTTCGAGGGCACGAGCTGCATCGAGCATTGCCACCTTTTCCTTCGTGCCACCTGAGGAAATCATGATGGCCTTGTCCTTTGAAGGAATCTTGTAGCCAGTTGCAATCATGGAGTTGAGGAGTGCCTCTTCGTAAGTGTCACCCATGCAACCCACTTCACCAGTACTGCTCATGTCCACACCCAAAACTGGGTCAGCATTCTGCAGACGAGCGAAAGAGAACTGGCTCGCCTTCACACCCATGCGGTCGATGTCGAACTCGCTCTTGTCTGGCTTCGTGTAAGGAGCATCGAGCATGATGCGAGTGGCTGTGTCGATGAAGTTGCGCTTGAGCACCTTGCTGACGAATGGGAACGAACGTGAAGCACGGAGGTTACACTCGATGACCTTCACATCGCGACCCTTGGCCAAGTACTGGATATTGAATGGACCTGAGATGTTGAGCTCCTTCGCAATGGCGCGGCTAATCTTCTTGATCTGGCGAATCGTGGCGAAGCTGATCTGCTGAGCAGGGAACACCATCGTAGCGTCGCCTGAGTGTACACCAGCATACTCAACGTGCTCTGAAATAGCGTATTCCACCACTTCGCCGTTCTGTGCCACTGCATCGAATTCCACCTCGTTGGTTTCCTGCATGAACTGGGAGATGACCACAGGATATTCCTTGCTGACTTCGCTCGCCATCTGGAGGAAGCGCTCCAGCTCTTCGTAGTCATAGCAGACGTTCATGGCTGCACCTGAGAGCACGTAAGAAGGACGCACGAGCACTGGGAAGCCTACACGCTCCACAAATGCCTTCACGTCGTCCATGCTGGTCAGGGCGCTCCACTGAGGCTGGTCGATGCCAAGCTGGTCGAGCATAGCAGAGAACTTGTTGCGGTTCTCTGCACGGTCGATGCTCACAGGGCTGGTACCCAAGATTGGAACACTCTGACGATAGAGCTTCATGGCCAAGTTATTTGGAATCTGACCACCTACAGAAACAATCACACCACGTGGATTCTCCAAGTCAATCACATCAAGCACGCGCTCGAAGGACAGCTCATCGAAGTAGAGGCGGTCGCACATATCGTAGTCGGTAGATACGGTCTCAGGGTTGTAGTTGATCATGATGCTCTTGTAGCCGAGCTTGCGAGCTGTGGTGATGGCGTTGACAGAACACCAATCGAACTCCACAGAAGAGCCGATGCGATAAGCACCAGAGCCAAGCACCACGACAGACTTCTCGTGAGCGTAGTAGTTCACATCGTAACCTTCTACAGCGTATGTCATGTAGAGGTAGTTGGTCAGGTCGGGATGCTCGCTTGCTACAGTTGGGATGCGCTTCACAGCTGGCAGGATGCCCAACTTCTTGCGATAGGCACGTACAGCAAGGTTCTCCTTCTCCATGTTCTCACAAGCCTCCTTGCGTACGAAGCGTGCAATCTGGAAGTCTGAGAAACCATAGATCTTAGCCTGACGGAGCACGTCAGCAGGGATGTCTTCCACTGCGTTGTAAGTCTCCAACTTATGCTTGTAATCAACGATATTCTTCAATTTCTCGATGAACCAAGGATCAATTTTGGTCAATTCGTAGATGCGGTCGATGGTGTAACCCTCTTCCAAAGCCTGAGCGATGGCGAAGATACGCAGGTCGGTTGGGTTGGCCAACTCTTCGTCAAGGTTGTCGAACTTCGTGTGGTCGTTGCCCACAAAACCGTGCATACCCTGACCAATCATACGCAAACCTTTCTGGATGAGTTCCTCGAAAGTGCGACCGATGGACATGATTTCACCCACAGACTTCATGCTGGAGCCAATCTTACGGCTCACACCCACGAACTTGGTCAAGTCCCAACGTGGAATCTTACAGATGAGATAGTCGAGTGATGGAGCCACATAGGCAGAGTTGGTTGTGCCCATCTCGCCAATCTGGTCGAGGGTGTAACCCAAAGCAATCTTGGCAGCCACGAAAGCGAGAGGATAACCTGTTGCCTTTGATGCCAAAGCTGAAGAACGAGAGAGACGTGCGTTGATCTCGATGATGCGATAGTCGTTGGTGAAAGCGTTGAATGCAAACTGGATGTTGCACTCGCCCACGATGTTGAGGTGGCGCACACACTTGATGGTGATGTCCTGCAACATCTTCACCTGCTCGTCTGTGAGGGAGCAGGTAGGAGCCACCACGATAGACTCACCTGTGTGGATACCCAGTGGGTCGAAGTTCTCCATTGAAGCCACTGTGAAGCAGTGGTCATTGGCATCGCGGATGCACTCAAACTCAATTTCCTTCCAACCCTTCAGGCTCTCCTCGACGAGTACCTGTGGGGCGAAAGTGAAGGCAGATTCTGCAATCTTGATGAAGGTTTCCTCATCAGGACATACGCCTGAACCAAGACCACCCAGCGCATAAGCTGAACGGATCATGATGGGATAGCCGATGCGACGGGCAGTGGCTACAGCATCCTCCATCGTCTCACAAGCCTGAGATACTGGCACCTTCAAATTCACCTTATTCAACTCCTTCACGAAGAGGTCGCGGTCCTCCGTGTTCATGATGGCTTCCACGCTGGTACCCAGCACTTCCACACCATACTCTTTCAGGATGCCCTTCTGGAACAGTTCTGTACCACAGTTCAGTGCTGTCTGACCACCGAATGCCAAGAGGATACCGTCTGGACGCTCTTTCTTGATGATTTCAGTAACAAAAAAGGTATTGACTGGCAAGAAATACACCTTGTCCGCAATACCTTCACTCGTTTGAATAGTAGCCACATTCGGATTCACCAGCACCGATCTGATGCCTTCTTCCCGAAGTGCTTTGAGAGCCTGACTACCCGAATAGTCGAACTCACCAGCCTGTCCAATCTTCAGGGCACCAGAGCCCAGGACAAGCACTTTCTTCAGTTGCTTTTTCATCTGCAAAAAAATGTATTTTAGTGAAATTTTGTGCAAAGGTACGAATAAGTTAGGAGTTAGAAGTTAGAAGTTAGAAGTTTTTTGCCTTTCAGTGTGTATTTTAAATAAATATTCAGTATTTTTGCAGCGAAAATAAAAAGCAACTACTAACATCGCAAGTACACAAAACCTATGACAAGACAAATTCTTTTCGTGCTGATGCTTCTGCTCAGCATGGTGGCGAAAGCACAAAGTGCAGATGCACTCTACGAAGAGGGCAAGGATCTTTATGATGCCAAGAAGTATGAACAAGCCTTCAAGAAACTGCTGCCTGCTGCCCAGAAGGGACACAAAAAGGCACAGTACCGTGTGGGACGCTGCTACGACAAGGGGCATGGGGTCACGGAAGACAACCAGAAAGCTTACCAATGGTATCTGAAAGCATCCCAACAGGGACATGGCAAGTCGCAATACCAATTGGCAAAATGCTACATGAAGGGCAAGGGTGTCGCCAAGGACTCTGCCAAAGCAAAGGCTTGGATGCTCAAGGCCATGAAGAATGACAAGGCAAAAGAAAAGCTGAAAGAGGATGTCGCAGAAGGTGACAAGACGGCTATCGCCTTACAGAAACTGATTGGGAAATAAAAAAATGAAGCCCCTCTAACGCAGAGGGGCTTCTCTTTTTATAGTTTTAATTGTGAACCAGCGTTCCAATCTCCTCACCTTCCATCACCTTCTTCAGGTTGCCAACAATGTCCATGTTGAACACATAGATGGGCAGGTTGTTTTCCATACACATCGCTGTGGCTGAGATGTCCATCACCTTCAAGCCCTGGGCAATCACATCCTTATACGTGATGTCGTGATACTTCGTTGCTGTCGGGTCTTTCTCTGGGTCTGCCGTATAGACACCATCCACGCGAGTTCCCTTCAGCATCACATCTGCCTCAATCTCGATGCCGCGCAAGGATGAGCCTGTATCGGTTGTGAAGTAAGGAGAGCCTGTACCTGCACCCATGATGACTACTTCGCCCTGTTCCATTGCTTCAATTGCTTTCCACTTGTTGTAGAATTCACCTATAGGTTCCATGCGGATAGCCGTCAGCACACGGTTCTTCTGACCGATGGCACCCAATGCACTTGACAATGCCAATGAGTTGATGACCGTTGCACACATGCCCATCTGGTCGCCCTTCACACGGTCGAAGCCCTTACCGGCACCACTCAGTCCTCTGAAGATATTGCCACCTCCGATGACGATGCCAATCTGCACCCCCATCTCTGCAATCTCCTTGATCTGCTGAGCATACTGATTGAGCCTCTCTACATTAATACCCTGCTTCTGTTCTCCAGCCAAACTCTCGCCAGAGAGCTTCAGCAATATACGCTTAAATTTTGCCATAAGAATTTTTATCGTTTGTATTTTTCCTCATTTTGTTCCTCCACCGAGTGCGATGTAAAGGGCAATAACAGCTTGTGCACCACTGTACAGATTTTCCGCCTCACTGAGCTGTGCTGAGAGCAACGACTCCTGTGCGGTGAGCACTTCCAGATAGCTGGCCTTACCGTTGTCCATCAATTCGTGCGTACCCGTATAAGCCTCGTAAAGCACCTCCACCTGACGATGATAGTAGTCGTGCTTTTCACGGGCTGCCTGACAGTCGGCTATTGCCTCGTTCACATCGTTACCAGCATTAATGACGGTCTGCACATATTTCTTCTTCAGGTTCTCCTCGGTGAGCTGTGATATCTTATAGTTCGCCTTGATCTGACCACGGGCGAAGAGGGGTTGCGACAGCGAGGCTACGGCCTGCCACAGCAGTTTGCCAGGATTGACAATGATGCCATTGTTATTGGTCCAGCCAGCTGCACCCGTCAACGAGATGCTGGGGTAGAAAGCCGCGCGGGCATTTTGTGTGTTGTAGAAAGCCTCCTCCATGAAGTAGTTGGCCAGACGGATGTCAGGACGCAGCTCCAGCATCAGGGCAGGCACTCCCACTCTCAAATAGCGATTCTCAAACATGCGCCGATCTTCTGCCGAGGTGTGGTACTGGTTTTCTGCACCCCAGTGTTCGCGCTCGATGTGCTGGGGCGTGATGCACAGAATACTGCAGATGGCATTCTCTGTGGCACGGATGCCGCGACGGATGTCAACAATCTGCGTCTTCACACTCAGCCACGATGATTCCTGTTGATTGACAGCTGTGGAGTATGACTTTCCGTTCTCATACAATGCTTGTTGCGTGTCGAGCGAGGCTTTCCAGAGGCTATCGGTCAGGGTGAGGATTTCCAGTTCGCGATCGAGCAGCATGAGCTTGTAATACTGCTGGGCAAGGGTGCTGATGAGGTTAGAGCGAGTAGCCTCCTCGCTCATCTGTGCTTGCAGCACTGCGGCCTTGGCAGCACGCTTCTTGCTGGTGATGGAACCAAACACATCGAGATCCATCGATGCCTGCATCTGCAGATTGTAAGCTTTCGTAGCCTCAGCATTGTCGAAACTGGACAGCGAACCCTGTGGCGAGAAATACAGCGACGGCAAGTATGCCAACTTGGCGCTCTTCAACTGCGCTTCGCTCTTCTCTATGTTGATGCGGGCAGTGTTCAAGTCTGTATTATTCGCCAATGCCTGTTCGATGAGTTGCTGCAAATAAGGGTCGGAGAAGAACTCGCGCCATGACGTCTGTGCGATGGAGGTACCATCTCCTCCGGAAACGCCTGCGGTAGCGCTACCGAAGACATCGGTTGGATCCTGCACGGTCTTCTCGTACTTCTGGTATAAGCCACAGCCCGTGAACATCAAACATAGCGCAAGGCTAAATGATAGATGATAAATGATAAATGATAATTTTATCGGAGAATGTTTGAATATCTTGGTCATCATAATTCTATTTTTTTATTTTTCATTTCTCATTTAGGTGCTCTGCACCGCCTTTCTCATTTAGGTGCTCTGCACCGGTGCTCTGCACCGCCTTTCTCATTTAGGTGCTCTGCACCGCCTTTCTCATTTAGGTGCTCTGCACCGCCTTTCTCATTTAGGTGCTCTGCACCGCCTTGGAACTTCTCATGTAATTTCTGGAAGACGATAAAGAAAGCGGGAACGACGAAGAGGAGGGCGATGGTGCCCACAGTCATACCACCGATGACACCAAGAGCGAGGGCACGGTTACCATTGGCACCGGCACCACCCTCGATGACGAGCGGAATCATACCGGCAATCATTGTGACGACGGTCATCAAAATAGGACGAAGACGCTCCTTACAAGCTTCAAAGGCTGCATCGACGATGCTGAGTCCTTGAGCACGCCGCTCAGAGGCGAACTCTGTGATGAGGATGGCCGTCTTGGCTAAAAGTCCGATGAGCATGATGACTCCCGTTTGCAGATAGATGTTGTTGTCCATGCCTGGCAATCCTTGCGTATAGCCTATGTAGGCAAACACAAAGGCACCCATCAGACCGAACGGTACGCTGAACAACACGGCCCATGGTGTGAACCATGAGTTGTACAGCGATGCCAGGATGAGGTAAATCAGGATGGCGCAGATCACATAGATGAGAGCTGTGGCATTAGAGCCTGCAGCCTCCTCTACCTCACGCGACATACCGCTGTACTCGTACGCGGCGGTCTTTGGCATCTCCTGCTCGAATACCTCGGCAATAGCCTTATGAGCGTCGCCCTCGGTGTAGCCGCTACCAGGTTTCACGATGCAGGTGATGCTCTGGAACAGGTTGAAGTGCTCGATATTCGACGGACCGACAATCTGCTTCAAGGTGACGAACTGGGAGATGGGAGTCATCTTGCCACCTTTCACCTGCATGAAGATGTTTCGCAGCGACTGAGGGTCAAGACGATACTCGGGTGACGAAGCAGCCATGATGCGATAGACCTTACCAAACTGGTTGAAATTGCCAATGTAAGCACCACCGCAGAAAGAACCCAGCGTGTTGAGTACGGCTTCAGGTGTCACACCGGCGCGGTCGCACTGGGCGGCATCGACATCGACCTGATATTTCGGGAAGCGCTCAGAGTACGTTGACATGGCAGTGGCTATCTCCGGGCGTTCTGTCAATTTGGCCAAGAAGTGCTCAGTATGCTTGGCAAACTCCGACAGGTTACCATCTGTGGGATCTTCTACCATGAGCATGATGTCGTTACTGGTACCATAGCCTGGAATCTGAGGCATCTCGAACGGAATCACCCGCAAGTTCTTGATATCTTGGCAGTCATAGTAGAAACGGTACATGACGAGCGTCAGCAGATGGTTCATGCCAGAACGCTCATCCCAGTTCTTCAGACGTACCACCATCGTACCGTAGTTGGAACCGGCACCCGATATCATACCATAACCACAGACTAAGGCGAAACTCTCCAGTTCGGGAATCTTCTTCACCTTAGCTTCAACGGCTTTTGCCATCTCACGGGTCTGCTTCAGCGTGGAGCCTTCCGGAGCTTGTATCTCAACCAAGAACACACCCTGGTCTTCCTGCGGCACAAGACCTGAAGGCAGACTCTTCATGAAGAACACCAGCAGCACGGCAGCCAAAGCAAGGAAACCCCATGCCAGTATGGGGCGCTTGATGAACTTCTGGACAGCCTTGCTGTATTTATTATAGATGGCATTATAGCTGACTTCATACGCTTTCTTGGTATAATAGGTCAGGCTCTTGCCTTCCTTCTTGCCTTCCGTCACGCGCATCATGATGGCACAGAGGGCAGGACACAGCGTCAGGGCCGATATACACGACAGACCTACGGACGAGGCAATGGTGATACCAAACTGAGTGAAGAACGTACCTGAGGTGCCTGGCATGAAGGTCACGGGGATGAACACTGCCATAAATACTAAGGTACACGATACAACAGCTACCGACACCTCGTTCATGGCCTGACGAGTAGCCTCACGGGCATCGCTGATACCATTCTCCATCTTCGCCATGACGGCCTCGACCACCACAATAGCGTCGTCCACCACCGTACCGATGGCCAGCACCAGCGCAAACAGCGTCAGGATGTTGAGCGAGAAACCGCATATTGACACGACTGCAAAGGTACCCAGCAGCGACACGATAATAGAGATGGACGGGATGATGGTAGCCTTGAAGTTCTGCAGGAAGAAGAACACCACAAGCACCACGAGGATGATGGCGATGATCAGTGTCTCCACCACATTGTGGATAGCGGCGAAGAGGAAGTCATCGCTGGTCATCAGAGTCACAAACTCCAGTCCGGCCGGCATCGTTGCCTTCATATCCTCAAAAACCTTATTGATGCTTGCGTTCACCTGAGTGGCATTAGCACCTGGAGCCGCGAACACCATGCAGATAGCACCCGGCTTGTCCTGGATGTTGGACGTGAAGTTGTAGCTCATGGCACCAATCTTCACCTCTGCTACATCGCTCAGGTGCAAAATGCCACCACCACTGGTACGCAGCACGATGTTGTTGAACTCCTCGATGGTCTTCAGCGTACCCTTGTACTGCAAAGAGTACTGGTAGGAGTTCTCCGACTGTTCACCCAAAGAACCCACACCAGCCACGAAGCTCTGTCCACCGATAGCTGCAAAGATGTCGTTAGGGGTCAGTCCGTACTGTGCCATCACATCGGGCTTCAGCCAGATGCGCAGGGCGTAGGTGTTACCTAAGCTCAGTACGTTACCCACACCAGTGACACGCATCAGTTTCGGCTTGATGTTGATATCGATATAGTTCGACACGAAGTCTTCGTCGTACTTGCCGTCGGCACTCCTCACGGCGAAGATGCGCAGGATGTTGTTCTGTCGCTTTTCCACCTTCACACCGACCTTGTTCACGTCAGCAGGCAGCAGTGCCTGTGCGCGGGTAACGCGGTTCTGCACGTTCACCGTCGCCATGTCGGGGTCGGCACCCTGCTTGAAATAGACGTTGATTTCCACCTCACCATTCGATGAGGCTTTTGAGGTCATATAGGTCATCTCATTCACGCCATTGATGGCCTCCTCCAATGGCTGGATGACCGACTTCATCACCGTATTCTCATCGGCACCGGTGTAGCTTGTGGAAACATTCACCGTAGGCGGCGCAATGTCGGGGTATTGTTCCACAGCCAGTGTGCTCATACAGATGTAGCCCACCAGCGCTATCACTATCGAGATGGCACACGCCATCACGTACTTATTAATAAATATATTGTTCTTCATAATGCGGAAGCGTATTATTCACCTTCTACTTCTTCTTTTGAAAACAGCACCTTTTGTCCCTCGGTTACATTATTGGCACCAGTGGTCACAATCTGGTCACCCTCCTTCAAACCGCTGGTCACGATAAAGTCCTTGCCGTTGCCAGTGTCTTCTGTGGTCACTTCGATAGCCGTTGCCGTGCTGTCGGCCTTAACCTTATAGACTTGCGCCTTGTCCTGCAGACGTACCACGGCATACTGCGGAACTACGATAACCGACTTCTCTGCAAAAGGCATGACGATAGTGCCTTGAATACCAGAGTACAGATGGCCGTCGGGATTGGGAAACGATACCTTGCTGGTTAACGAGCCTGTTTCTGCATCGACCACACCAGTCAGACTGACGACACGCCCCTTGTGGGGATATTCAGTACCGTTCTTCATCACAAACGTGGCGGGGGGCAGATTAGTGATATACTTCTCTACATCGTTGGCTTTCATGCCCTCCTTCACCATAGCCTCCACAATAGATTCCGTTACCGAGAACTCAGCGTACATAGTTGTGTTGCCACTCAGCATGGTCAACTGGGTCATAGGTGATACCTGGTCACCAATACGCACAGGAATTTCGCCGATGATACCAGATACGGTAGCTGTGATAGTGCAGAAGCCGAGGTTCACCTTCGCACGGTTCACTGCAGATCTGGCTTGGGCCACTGAAGCCTGAGCCTGCTTGTAGGAGTTCTCAGAGTTGCTCAGCATATAGCTGCTGACAATTTTCTTCTCAAACAGATTCTTGTTCGACTCGTACTCCAACTTGGCAGAGTTCTCCTGAGCCAGAGCTGCCTGCAGATTGGCTTGTGCAGCTTCCAGTTCCAACTGAGCGTTGCGGGAGTCGATGACAAAGAGTGTCTGTCCCTTCTTCACCTGCTGACCTTCAGTCACGCAAATCTTCATCAGCTGACCGCTGACCTGCGGTGTAACTGTCACATCGTTTTGACCTTTCATCTTGGCACTGAACTTGTAAGGTAATTCAATGTCTGATTTCTTCACTATCATCGTTTCAAACGATGATTTTGTCTCCTTGGGCATGTCAAGGTTGCAAGACACCAGCCCCAGCACCACGCCGAGTCCACACACCCATTTCAGGCAATTAGTATTCTTCATATTCTTGTGATTTTAGTGTTATTTATTCATGTTAGAAAAAGATTCACTGTGTAAACGATTGCAAAGGTAAACATTTTTTCACAAAGAACAAAAAAATCGAAGTTTTTTTCAATCATAAACCTATGCATCCGCAAACACACGTCCATCGCCGAGCGTAATCTGGAGCTTAGTGTATTCCGAATGGAAGTCGTTCTTCAGTCGATCCCTATACCGACGGCACTCCCAATGACACATGGGCAGGTCGTGAAGCAGGTAGTTGCCACAGGTTTCAGGCGTTGTGGCAGGAATCTCTGTCTGCGTGAGCATCCACTCCAGACACTCAATCGTGAACTGGCGCATATCCTCAACGGAGTAAGACCCTGTCATGATGATATACATGCCCGTGAGGCATCCCATCGGACCTACATAGACGACATCATCCTTAACCTGCGAGTTGCGGAACCACGTAGCCATCAGATGCTCCATGCTGTGCATGGCGGCAGGTGCCACAGCCGGTTCTTTGTTGGGTTCGGTAATGCGCAGGTCGAACGTTGTGAATCCCTTATCCTCACGCGACACGTAGATGCCTGGTTTCAGATGCGTGTGATCAATCGTAAAACTTTGTATGACTTCCATATCGATGCTTTTATACTTTCATATTTTGGATGCAAAGATAGTGTTTTTTTCGGCAAATGACCAAATTTCTTGGCAGTTTTATGATTATTCAAAGAAAAGCGCTACCTTTGCACCCAGATATACATTTTTAAATAAGAATCACATGAAGACATTGGAGAAAATCTTTGCAGCAAAGCTGCTGAACATCAAGGCTATCAAGTTGCAGCCTGAGAATCCGTTCACTTGGGCGAGCGGATGGAAGTCACCATTCTATTGCGACAACCGCAAGACGTTGAGTTATCCTGATTTGCGTAACTTCGTGAAGTTGGAGATTTGCCGCATCATCGAGGAGAACTTCGCAGCGGTGGATGCTGTGGCTGGTGTGGCTACAGGTGCCATTCCACAGGGTGCGCTGGTGGCTGATGCACTGTACAAGCCCTTTGTGTATGTACGCAGCAAACCCAAGGATCATGGCCTGGAGAACCTCATCGAGGGTGAGTTGAAGCCTGGTATGAAGGTGGTGGTGATTGAAGACCTCATCTCAACAGGTGGTTCATCGCTGAAAGCTGTGGAGGCTATCCGCAACAATGGTTGTGAGGTGATCGGCATGGTGGCAAGCTACACGTATGGCTTCGATGTGGCAAAGAAGGCTTTTGACGAGGCAAAGGTGAAGCTCATCACGCTGACCAACTATGAGGCTGTGCTGGATGTGGCGCTGAAGACTGGCTACATCACGGAAGACCAGATTCCAGTGTTGAACGAATGGAGAGCCAATCCAAGCAAGTGGCAGGGATAAGATGGCAAAGTACGAAAGTCAGATCAAGGCTGTGCCATTCAGCCAAAGTGCAGTGTATGCCAAGTTGGCAGACCTGACAAACCTGTCTGTAATCAAGGAGAGGTTTGACGACCCTGCTGTGCAGGAGAAGATTCCTGCTGACAAAATCAACGAGGTGCGCAGTGCTGTGCAGCAGATGGAGTTCACAACCGACACGGTCAGTGTGCCTGCTGGTCCTATCGGCACGGTTTCCTTACAGATTGTCGATAGAGAACCCGAGAAGTGCGTGAAGTTCTCTTCGACCAATTCGCCTGTGGGTTTCAAGCTGTGGATTCAGATGCTTCCCACAGGTGAGACGAGCAGTAAGATGAAGGTGACAATTGATGCCGACCTGAACTTCTTCATGAAGCAGATGGTGGGACCTCATTTGGAAAAAGGAGTGGATAAGTTTGCCGATATGCTGGCAATGATACCCTACGAATAATGGATAAACTTTGGACTAAGAACGTCTCGATGACGAAGGAGATAGAGAAGTTCACCGTGGGCAGAGACCGCGAGATGGATCTCTATCTGGCGAAATATGATGTGTTGGGCTCAATGGCGCACATCACGATGTTGCAGTCGATTGACCTGTTGACAGCTGACGAGTTGCAGGTGCTGCTGAAGGAGTTGAAGGAGATTTACCGTCAGGCTGAGAAGGGCGAGTTCGTGATTGAGGATGGTGTGGAGGATGTGCACTCGCAGGTGGAGATGATGCTGACACGCAAGTTGGGCGACATCGGTAAGAAGATTCATTCGGGCAGAAGCCGCAATGACCAGGTGCTGGTGGACTTGAAGTTGTTCATCCGTGACCAGATCAAGGAGATTGCAGGACTGGTGAAGAACCTCTTCGATGAGCTCATCACCCAGTCGGAGCGTTACAAGAACGTGTTGATGCCTGGCTACACACACCTGCAGGTGGCGATGCCCAGCTCGTTTGGCTTGTGGTTTGGTGCCTACGCCGAGGGATTGGTGGACGATATGCAGTATTTGCAGGCTGCATGGAAAATCACCAACCGCAACCCTTTGGGGTCAGCTGCTGGTTATGGCAGTTCGTTCCCTTTGAACCGTCAGATGACCACCGACCTCTTGGGTTTCGACTCGATGGACTACAACGTGGTGTATGCCCAGATGGGACGTGGTAAGACGGAACGTAACGTGGCATTCTCGATGGCAAGCATCGCCGGTACGTTGGCGAAGTTGGCGTTTGATGCGTGCATGTTCAACTCGCAGAATTTCGGTTTTGTGAAGTTGCCAGCTGACTGCACCACGGGTTCGAGCATCATGCCACACAAGAAGAACCCCGACGTGTTTGAGTTGACGAGGGCGAAGTGCAACAAGTTGCAGTCGTTGCCTGTCACCGTCACGATGATCATGAACAACCTACCTGTGGGCTATTTCCGTGACTTGCAGATCATCAAGGAAGTGTTCCTTCCTGCCTTCGACGAACTGAAGGATTGTCTGCAGATGGCGGCATACATCATCAATAAGATGGAGGTGAACGAGCACATCCTCGACAACCCCATCTACGACCCGATGTTCTCTGTGGAGGAGGTGAACCGCTTGGCACGTGAAGGCATGCCGTTCCGCGATGCCTACAAGAAGGTGGGACTCGACATCGAGGCAGGTCAATTCACCCCCAACAAGGACATTCACCACACCCACGAAGGTTCCATCGGCAACCTCTGCAACGACAAGATTCAAGCCCTCATGGACGACGTAGTGAGTGGCTTCAAGTTCGAGAAAATGGAAAAGGCAGTGGAAGCATTGTTGAAATAACTATGTTATACAAATATTCTGGCCATTCAGGCGTACAACTCCCCATCTTGAGCCTCGGTTTGTGGCACAACTTCGGCAGTGTGGATGACTTCTCAGTCGCCACACAGATGATGGTGAGGGCATTCGATGCTGGGATCTGCCATTTCGACTTGGCGAACAACTATGGTCCTGAACCCGGTTCGGCCGAGGAGAACTTCGGCAAGATTCTGAAGAACAACTTGGCAGGACATCGTGACGAGCTATTCATCTCGTCGAAGGCGGGGCACGACATGTGGCCTGGCGTGTATGGCGACAATAGCAGCAGGAAGAACCTCATGGCCAGTTGTGACCAGAGCCTGAAGCGAACAGGGTTGGAGTATTTCGACATCTTCTATAGTCATCGTTACGATGGGGTGACTCCCGTCGAGGAGACCATGCAGGCACTGATTGACATCGTGCGACAGGGTAAGGCACTCTATGTGGGCATCTCGAAATACCCGCCAGCGTTACAGCAGCGGTGTTACGACATCTTGAAGGAGGCGCATGTGCCCTGTCTGCTAAGTCAGTATCGCTGTTCGATGTTCGACCCCCAAGCCAAGAACGAAAACTTCCAGCTTGCTGCCGACAACGGGAGTGGCGTCATCTGTTTCTCACCCTTAGCACAAGGACTGCTGACGGGCAAGTACAACAACGGCATCCCTGCAGGCAGTCGTGCAGCCAAGAGTACAGGTTTCCTGCAAGAGAGTCAGGTGACTCAGGAACGTGTGGAGGCCGTGAAGCAACTCGCCGTCATTGCAGCAGAGCGAGGACAAAGCATTGCCCAAATGGCATTGGCTTGGGTATTGGCTGACGAACGCGTGACCAGTTGCATCATCGGAACTTCGTCGGTGACACAGTTGGAGAACAACCTCGCCACACTCAACAACCTCACGTTCAGCGAAGAAGAAATGAAACGGATTGATGCAATCATCAGCAATCCGGTACTTTGGTTTTGAAAGAAATAAAAGTTGATATGAAAAAGAAACTCAGATTTTTCACTTTTCAATTTTCAATTTTCACTTTTTTCATCCTCCTCTGCGGTTGCAGCGATGATGCCACCAGCATGTATTCCAATCGTGAACACGTGTATTGTGCGTTCGATGTGCTGAGGGCTGATGTGCTGTTCAATGTGATGGGTAATTATGGGCAGTTCGCCAGCATCCGAAAAAGAGTGGTAGAGGGCAAGACTCAGATTGAGCTGGTCAGCAGCACGGGGCTCAAGGGTTACTATCCCCTTGACCAGCTGAGCAATAACTACGGATTGGGATTGGGAGGACTCATTGTGGGCACCAGCAACTTTGGCGAGACCCTTTGCTTCGACCTCGCCTGCCCTATCTGTGACCGTGCAGAACGGCGTCTGAGCCTCACCAGTGACGGCTATGCCAAATGTGCCAAGTGTGGGGTCATCTACGACTTGAACAATGCAGGAGCGATATACAAGATTCCTGAAGATGCGGATCTGCCCGTGAAGCGTGGGCTCTACCGTTACCGTATCAACTATAACGGACAAATCGTCAATGCCTATAATTAGTTTTTAGTGTCTTAGTTGTTTAGTGACTATGCCAACAGATTTAAAGACCAAGACGGCACAGGGCTTCTTCTGGGGAGCCTTGAACAACGGAGCCATGCAGGTGCTGAATGCTGTGTTCGGCATCGTCTTGGCACGTAAACTCGACCAAGCGGATTATGGTCTGATTGGCATGTTGACCATCTTCACACTCATTGCCAACTCACTGCAAGACAGCGGATTCGTGACAGCATTGACCAACAAACGCAATGCCACTCATCACGACTACAACGCCGTTTTCTGGTTCAATATCAGCGTGAGCCTCTTTCTTTATCTCCTCTTCTTTTGCTGCGCACCCTTCATCGCTGACTTCTTCCACGAACCCATCCTTACGCCCCTCTCGCGCTACTTCTTTATCAGCTTCTTTATTGCCTCGTTCAGCATCGTGCCTCGTGCCATCCTGTTCAGACAGATGAAGCAAAGGGAATTGGCTATCATGGCGATCGTCTCCCTGCTCGTATCGGGTACTGTGGGCATTGTAATGGCATATAACGGTATGGCGTTCTGGGGACTGGCCACGCAAACCATCACCTTCAATCTGATGGTCAGCATCATCAGTTGGATTTTCTCAGGATGGAAACCGAGATACCCTCTTTCCTGCAAGAACTATGCGGGGTCTTTATCATCCGAGAACAAGCCGGATGGGCTCCCTCCCCATTACGGGGGAGGGTTTGGGGAGAGGGTCTTTTCTTTCTTCTCCCCCATTCGTGAAATGTTTGGATTCTCCTCCAAGATGCTCATCACCAGCATCTTCAATCAAGTGAACAACAACATCTTCTCTCTCGTGCTGGGTAAGATTTACACGAAGGTGGAGGTGGGTACTTACACCCAAGCCAACAAGTGGAACACGATGGGTGCTTCCACCATCACGGGTATGGTGCAAGGGGTGGCACAACCTGCCTTTGTGGAGGTGGGCGACGACCTCGAACGCCTCCGTCGGGTCTTCTCCAAGATGCTGCGTTTCACCTGTTTCGTGTCCTTCCCCGTCATGTTCGGATTGTCGTTGGTGGCGCCAGAGTTCATCGTCACCCTCATCAAGGAGAAGTGGCTCCCCTCTGCCCATCTGATGCAGATTCTTTGTATCGGTGGTGCATTCCTGCCCATCGCCACACTCTATTTCAACCTGATCATCTCGCGTGGGAAATCTGATGTATATATGTGGAACGTCATTGCCCAGGGTTGCGCCATTCTTGGCAGCATCCTGATGGTGTATGCGATGGGTGGCACCATCACCATGATGGTCATTTCCTACGTCGCCATCGTCATTCTTTGGGTGGGCATCTGGCATATCTTCCTCTATCAGGAAATCCGCTATCCCTTCCTTTCAGCACTAAAAGACATCCTTCCCTTCCTCCTTGTCGCTGCTGTCACGATGGTCATCACCTACTTCGCCACCCTACAACTGTCAACTCTCAACTCTCAACTCTCAACTGCCAACAGCCTCCTCATCCTCCTCATTACCCGCATCCTCTTGGCAACCATCATCTACATAGGCTTGCTCTGGCTCTTTGGTGCCAAGATATTGAAAGAGAGCATCGGCTACCTCTTGAAGAAGAAATAACAGCCACCACTAAACTAAATTTTGGAATGGCAATGAACGAAAGACAGAAAAGGGCAATCATCATGGGTGCCACATCGGGCATCGGGTTGGAGATGGTGAAGGTGCTAACGGCACAGGGATGGCAGGTGGGCATCGCCGGACGGCGGCAGGAGAGATTGCAGCAGATTCAGAGCAAAAACCTTGATGTGGTGGCGACTGAGTGCATTGACATCACAAAAGAGGATGCGCCGCGACGCTTGCTCACGCTAATCGGCAAGACTGGGGGCATGGATCTCTATTTCCACAGCGCAGGTATTGGTTATCAGAATCCTGCCCTCGACCAAGACAAGGAGATGGAGACGGTCGCCACGAATGTGATGGGGTTCACACAGATGGTTGATACGGCCTTCCACTACTTTGAGGAGCATCCTGAGCAAGAAGGACATCTCGCCATCATCAGCAGCATCGCTGGCACTCGCGGACTGGGTGCTGCCCCAGCCTACTCAGCTACCAAGCGCTACAACAGCCACTACATGGAGTGTCTCGACCAACTCTGCCGCATCCGAGGTATCCACCACATCCACCTCCACGACATCCGCCCAGGCTTTGTCCGCACTCCTCTCTTGGCAGACGGACATCATTACCCCTTCCAGCTTGACCCACAGCGTGTCGCCCTCTCCATTGCTAAGGGTATAAGACGTAACCACTCCATCATCACCATCGACTGGCGCTACCGTCTCCTCGTCTCCATCTGGCGATTGATTCCAAGATGGTTGTGGGTAAGGATACCTGTGGTATCAAAATAACGGACTTTTATTTTGCCGTTTCACAAAATCTTCCTACCTTTGCCCCCGAATTAAGAACGAACCGAAACGGATGGATATGAAAAGAATTACTATTTATGGAATCCTGTTGATGATGGCATTGACCATGCAGGCACAGACCTCTGCCAAGGCGAAGGAGCGTGTGGCAGAGGTGAGGAAGCTCTATACAGAAGCGAAGGAACGCATGGCGTATAACGACCAGGAGGATTACCCTGCCAAGAGCAATATGGAGGTGACCTACAACTATATGGCACCTGGGGCTGGTCCCATCAAACACTACATTAAGTACTACATGGATGCCGTGGATGATGAGGAGGGAATACTCCTGGGACATAAGCCTTATTTCGTCAGCGACTCGTACAACTCGGGGGCTCGCAAGCTCTACGAGGAATATCTGTTGGATGAGGAGACGGGCAAGTTGGTCTTTGCCTATGCCTATGAGGAGAATGGTGATGCCTCCAAGAATGAAGGACGCTACTATTTCTACAAGGATGGCTCCTTAGCGCACAAGGATGTGAAGGTGAATACCGAATGGGGCGCATTCTTCGATGAGAAATATGTGAAGGCTCAGGCGGAGTACCTGAGAAAGGGTTTTAATTTTATTTTTCATGAATAACAAATTCAATAAAGATGAAAAGGAATATCATTTATGTAATGACTTTGCTTCTTCCCTTGTTGATGGGATGCAAACAAGGCAGCAATGCTGATACAGATACGGAAGCTGCTGATTCTTTGGCTGTTGATACGCTACAGACAACGGATAACGCTCAACTTTCAACCCTCAACTCTCAACAGATCGATGTGGAGAAGTATTGGGCACAGTTCCAAGAGATGTATGAAGAAGAGGACTTGGACGATATTCACGAGACACTGACAAAGTATGCCTTCATCGACATTGACGAGGATGGTATCAGCGAGGTGTGGCTCCGTTCGGCGAATGACGAGGATGGTGCCATCTTCTGCTTTGACGATGAGGGCGAGCCCGTGCTGATCATCACAGAGACCGAGGGCAAGCGTCCATCGTTTGGCAAGGGATGGGTAAGTGTCGGCTTCCCTGCTGGTGGTCCTTCCTACTTCAACCATTACGCTATTGTGAAAGACAGTCATCTGGAGTATGATTTCACAGACTTCCAAGTGGAGGAGAACCATGAATACTACCTGAACGAAACGGAAATCACAGAGGCTGAAGCAAAGAAAATCGAAGAGGGCATCGACTTCGAGAACACGGAGATGAAACCAGTATGGAAAGAGCGGGGGCGGGGCGGGGCGCTGCGCTAAATGATAAATGATAAATGATAATTAGGGAGTAGAAGAGGAAGTAGAAGAGGGAGTAGAAAAGCGGTTAGAGGTTAGAGGTTAGAGGTTAGAGGTTAGAGGTTAGAGGTTAGAGGTTAGAGGTTAGAGGTTAGAGGTTAGAGGTTAGAGGGGAAATTAGGAAGTAGAAGAGGGAGTAGAAGAGGGAGTAGAAAAGGGAGTAGAAAAGGACGATACCAATTGACAATACATACGTCCTGCGCGTAGCGCTTAACTTCCACTTTAACTTCCAATTAAACTTCAAATTAAACTTCAAAAAATAAATAATCATATTAATATGAAAAGGACTCTTATTCTATTAGCATTCAGTTGCTTACTTGTAGTGGCTTTTGCCCAGAAGAACTACACCACAGACGAAATCCGTACAGGATGGGCGAAGAAGACCATCACTGGCGTGAAGAGTGGCAATATCTTGCCATTGCTTACTGCCTTCAACAACACATGGCGTACAGCTCCTGCCACCGCCATCCTGAAAGACGGCACGAATCCTGCGGCACAGGACAATGAGTATCACTTTGTGGTGGACACTCCCAACGGCTTTGTCAGCGCTGGTGAGTTAGGCGACGATGGCGAGGACCTTCAAGCCTGCGTGTGGAAACGCTCGAATGGTCACAAGCTCTTTGCTGTGGTCTATACCCGTTATCACGGATTGGTTCCCCACCCCATCGCACTCTTCTACGACTACGATGCCACGAAGGGCACGCTCACCCCTGAATTTAATTCCCAGCTGGTGCATTTCATGGGCTCTTACCCAGACCCCAGCGTGGATATGGTTCACATCAACCTGCCCCAAAAGGGCAAGGACGTGGTGGTGAGTGAGTACATGATGCATTGGGGCTTCTCCATCAAACAGACCTACAAGTGGAACGGCATGGAGCCTGTGTGGTCAGGCACCACCATCGAGCACTTCGACAAGATGAAGAAGCTATACGACGCCACCTACGAGATACCCGATGTCAAATTCACCAAGCTGGCTCTCCACGACTTCGATGAGGACGACAACCCAGAACTGTGGGTTTCCACAGATAATGGAGACAATCAGGCTATCTTCGCCATCAATGGCGAGAACGACATCAAGATGGTGGCCTCCACGTACTTCAAGACCCACCTCATCTTCTTTGAAAACAACGTGGTCGGTTCAGCCGGCAGTTGTGGCACTGGTTGCTTCCATGTCGATTACACGAAGTTGGAAAACAGCAGACCCGTGTTCCGCTTCGCAGATCAGCAGGATTACAACTACCAGAAGGAGGATATGATAAGCACCTACTACAAGGACGACAAGAAAGTGTCCGATGCAGAAGGTGCACGTATCATTAAGAGTTTTGGTGAGGCGAAAGAAATCACCCCATTGATGCACAGATTCGAAGCAGAATAAACTTATTGTTTATAAGTCCAGGAAGCACTGACCGTTCCCTCAGCGACACTCTTCTTGCCACTGTAAACAATGCCCTTGCTCTTAGAGCCTGAGTTGGTCACTTTCGTGGTACCACCCGTAAAGGTCACATTGAGACCTATCTTCATGCCGTTAGAGCTGTTACCTGTGGCAGCAATGGTCATATTTCCTCCATTGACGGTCAGGTTACGATCACATTTCAATCCATTCGCGCTGGCACCTGAAGCAGTAATGTTGATGGTGCCAGCATCGATAGTGGCGTTGCCATCCACATTGATGCCCATGCACTTGTCTGGATCGTCCTTGTCACTACTGAGGGTACACTTGCCTCCCTCCGCATAGATGGTAATATCCGTCGTAGCATCTTCTGCCTGTGTGATGGTAAGAGCGCCGCCAGCCTGGATGCCACGCGAACCATTGGCTGTGGCATGAAGCAACAGCGTACCACCATTGATAGTCGCATTACCATCTGACTTGATACACTTTGCGTCCTCAGTCGATGCCATCGTGATGTTGAGGGTACCGCCATTGATGATGACTTCACCTGTGTTCTCCTCATCCACCACCTTATCACCCTCATCATCTGTCTTGAATTCCACCTGCACACCATCACCAAGGGTGGTTTCGTTAATGGTCAGTACGCCACCATTCATGGCGAAATACTCGCCTGCATGGATGGCATCACTGGCTGCACCCAAAATATTGATGGCCTTGACAGACTTCTTCACTTTGAGATACTCCTTAGTGGCAATGGCGTGGTTGTAATTACCCGTCACGTTCAGCGTACCTGCACCCGACAGTTCTATATGTCCCTTCGTGTAGATGCACGCTTTGTGGCTGTCTTGCGGATCAGGAGTGACGCCCTTGTCTTTGGAATCCTTGAACGTATTCACAGAACCATCAGCCATCACCAATGCAATGCGCTTACCGCACTTGAATCGCAAGGCTTCACCACAGGTAGAAGTGAGCGAAACATTGTTGAGGTTGACCTGCATCTTGTAATCACTCTTGATGATGAGCGCACCATTATCGCTGCTACCCTTCACATCATAGATGACTTCATCGCTGCTACCTTTATATTCAAGGAACACGTACGAGTTCAGCCCATTGACCCTGGTGCATACCACACTGTCCTTCATACATTTTGGAATGGTGACCGTCGCATCAGTACCATTATACACCACCTCCACAACGATGGGGAGAGCAGGTTTGGTGAAGGTGATGGAATCAGGCGCATCATTCAGGTCGATGGCCAATCCTTCACTGAGTTTCGTCTTGGTATAATCGCCATCCTTGCAGATGTAAACGTCTTGTGCATGGGATGCTAACAGCACGCAACTCAACACTAAAAGAGAGAATATCTTTTTCATCTTTATGTCTTATTTTATGAGGGTCTTTTTTCCTGCTATGATATAAATGCCAGAAGGCAGTTGGTCTCGATCGAGATCCAACTTACGTCCCATCAAGTCATACACTTCCTCCTTCGCTTGATTTTGGTTCTCATCTTGTACTTCCACAATGTCTGTGGCTCCTTGTTCTGTATAGAAGACGAGCTTCTGAATGCTGGCAGTGGAAACATCTGTGGAAGAGCCATCTTTGGCTATCACTTTCATCTTACCATCCTCGAAGGTAACTTTCTGGAGTTTATTCACCTCCCATTTCTGTGTGGCTACAGTACCATCCTTGGCCACGTAATACAGGTTGAAATCTTCAGCCTCAGCAGTCAATGCACCCAATGCAAGTACTGCCATCAGTGAAAGAATCTTTTTCATATCATTGTGTCTTTTGTGTTAGAATTCGAGATTGTAACCAACGCCGATGAAATGCCCGTTAGGTTCGTCCTCATCATCTTCCGTTTGATAACGATAGAATACGTCTATCTTATTTTGTTTGTTCAATTTGATGTCAGCACCTGCCGTAAACTTCCACTTGTTGGTGGTGTAGTTGAGTCCACAACCATATTCAGCCGACACATAGGGGTCAACAGGGCACTTGCGGATGTTGTAATCCACACCCAGTTTAGAGCGCAGCAATGTCCTATCCTTGGCTTTGTACTCCTTGATGTTATCAGGTTGCAGAACATACAAGCCCTCAGTATCGTCATCCTCACGATAGCGATCCATCGTCGTGGTGGCTTTGTTGAAGTGCGAATACTGCACCATCTCCTTCCAAGAGAAACTCCACCGTTTGTTGGGTTGATAGCCTGCCGTCAAGCTCACGCTGGTGCGATGACGGCCTCTCCAGAATTGGTGACGATGATTGTACCCCATGTATTCCGTTTTCGTCGTGGTAGTCTCCCCGTCAAAGTACTCAAAGTCCTCATACTTATCGTTCGTCTGTTCTGGGTAGTTCATCCACATATATTCCCACTTCACACCTGCCTTCAGGTCAAAAGTCCCATTGGTGTAGAGACGTTGGTCTGCACCTACACCCACCGTCCAACGATCCACCTTCTTGGTATGATCCATCGTGCGCACACCACCCTCCACATTAACATGTGTACCAGGACGTAACTTCTTCTCAACATCCACCGAGAAATCCATGCCGAAGTCATCGCTTTGGGCAAAGGAAACTAAAAACGAAAAACTAAAAACTAAAAGTAGAAGTATCTTTTTCATAAGTTTTCTGTTTGGAGTGAAAACCGCCCAGCGCGTAGGCTGGCTAGGCATATTCCTTTGGCATTTTCTGTGCAGACTCATCCTCCTCATCCGTGTTGTAATAAATCTTGATGAGGGCCATATCCTTCAGGAAGTCGATGGAGCCGATGGACACGTTCGTGATGTCCAGTCCTGTACGTGCCTTCAAGTCCTCAATGAGTTCCTTGCGCATCGATGGTTTGATGAGGTCTATCTTGTCATACTTGATATATTTCGACGAAAGGCTCTTCACCAACTTGTTCGCCTCGGCAATCCATACGCCCAGCACAAACACAGCATCCGTCAGCAGCAGCTCACCCATGCTCGTCATCAGCGGACCTGCAAACTCAGGGTGCTTGGGACTGATGTCAGCCGCCCAAGCCAAACCATTGATGGCAGCCAATGAAATGATGAGGAAGAGGTACGTCATCTCACGAATTGGCACAGACTCAGTTCTGTAACGCATGATGCAGAAGATGGCGAACAGACCCATTGCGATACCAGTCTTGATCTTCGCATCGCCCATCAGGTGAATCAGCATGAAGATACAGAAACCCACCAAGATGTAGGTGAAGAAGAAATCACGACGGCGTGCCTTCGGGAAGTAGAAGGCGCGGGCAATGATGATGGTGAACACAGTGTTGATAATCAGTCGCAGGAACAAGTCAAGGATTCTACACGTATCGCTTGACAGCACTGCAAAAAAGTCGTTAAGAGCATCCATTATTATTTGAAAGTTAAAAGTTAAAAACTAAAAGTTAAAAGTTTAAGTTACTTGCAGTCCGGATGGCTGGTAATTATCACTATTAGTTTTTAGTTTATAGTTTTTAGTTTTATAATTCGTGATCAATAAATTTTCTTCCGTTGATTTTCTCCAGATTGCGGAGTTTGGGTTTGAAGTTGTTTTGTTTCAGATCAGGGTCGGTGAGCGCCATGCCGATGCAACATTTCGAGAAGCCCGTCGGATGTACGTGGATATCCCTCAGCAGGTTGCACACAGGCGAGAACACATTACCATCCCTTTTCAGTTCGATGATGACCAACTGGTCTGTCCCATGATCGTGATTCGTTTCAAAATTGTGGAAACCGATGTTGAAGTCAATCGTCAGACGTTCTGTCTTACCCTTGTTCACCAACGTCACACGCTCAAACTGGTTTCTCACCACCGCATTCAGCCTGTCGAGGTCAAGCCCCGTCTTTCGTTGCACCAGCTCATGCGCGCCTTCCACACCTCTGAAATCATCCTGACTCGGCACCTCAATCCTCTTCTTCTTCGTCCGCGCATGGTTATTCTTGTTCTTCACCTCCAGAAAGGTCAGATGACTTGCCACATACGTCCTCACCCTCACCTTCATGCGTCGTGCCCGCTTGTTGTGGTGCATCATATACATGAAATGGTCTGTGGTGTCGTAGTAAGTGGTCAGATAGGGGATGATACGCCTCTCCAAAGTCTCCTGCACATAATACTTATCCTGCACCAGTCCAAGCAACTGCACCAACTGCGCCTTCGACGCCACATATTTGGTGTCGAGACGGTTCATCAGACGGATGTCTGACATTTCCTCCAATGTGATGGGTGTCATCGAATCAAGCAATTCCTTGATGGCACTATCTTCCTTGCCCATTTCCGATCCAGGTGTTGTTTTTGGTTTGTAAAAGTGTGGCTTTGGTCAAAAATCGGGACAAAGGTAACACAAAAAAATCACACTATTCAACAAATACCAGCTATTTCGTTCAATTTTAACCTTTTTTGCCGTTTTATGCTCATTATTGTACAAAAACCTTTTTCCCATCTTTCACATAGATGCCCTTAGTGGGGTTGATGACGGGGATGCCTTGGAGGGTGTAAAAAGTTGAGGGTTGAGAGTTGAGAGGGATGAGGTGAGAGGTATGAGGTGAGAGGGATAGAAAAAAGCCCAAATATTTGCAAGTATCAAAAAAGACTCATACCTTTGTGGCGTTAATTATCAATAACTCAACTTTCGCAAGTTGAGTTAAGGAGCAAGGAGCGAGGAGCAAGGAGCAAGAGGATACCTTGCTCATACATACAAAAATGGCAAACAAGCGAACAGAACATTC
>CADCIO010000026.1:40718-64904 GCA_902801475.1 uncultured Bacteroidales bacterium | reverse complement strand
CGGCAACGACTGACAAGGTTTTCAGTACGATTTAAACGATGTTGACAAGTAATTCAGTTTAACCCGGTGAAAACTGTCAAGTGAAATCAGGAAAAGGCACTACTCCACCTCTATTTTCCAATAACCCGCCTCTACTGCTCAATAACCCGCCTTTATCACTTTTATTTCCGCTGCAAAGTTACGGCAGTATTTTCTCTTTACCAAGAAAGTCAACAAAAAAATATTTTTTCTCAAAAAAAACATGGGCACTGTCAAAGTGTCAAAGTGTCAAAGATGTCAAAGATTCATGAACCCCCGCACGCGTATATATTATATATTAATATTATTTATAATTATATATTATATATAAATATTACTACAAAGAGAGAAGCCACGCGCAAGAGACCCATCACTTTCTTTGACGTCTTTGACATCTTTGACACTTTGACAATTTCTTTTTGAAACTTCAGATCAACACGTATTTCTGAGATAAAGACTGATAAAAAAAAACTGTAACTTTGCCTCCGAAAATGTTAATTTTCTTGATGTCTGCTGCTGTTTCTGTCTATGCATCTACACGACCAGACGTGTACTGAATAAGAGAGAAGCCCTCCATTTCGGAAGGCTTCCCTGTTATTGTCAAAGATGTCAAAGTGTCAAAGATGTCAAAGTGAGAGCATCTCTCTACAACGAAACCTGCCTGTTGATGTAATCCCAAATGAGGGCAACAGCATCGTCCTCGTTGATTCCGTCCATCGCGATGACAAGCTCGTAGTTGCGTGTGTCGTAACGTGAGGTGTTGGTGTATTTCTTCACGTAGTTCTCGCGCATCTTGTCCACCTTGTCGATGATTTTACGGGCTTCTTCCTCAGTGACATTCTGCTTACGGGACACACGCTCCACGCGGAAAGGCATAGAGGCCTGAATGAGGATGCTCAGGTGGTTGGGATGATCGCGGAACACATGGAAGCCGCTACGGCCTGCCACAACGCATGATTCCTCCTCGGCAATGCCTTTTAGAATCTCTGTCTCCGCCTTGAACATTTCATCTGTGGTCAGGAGGTCAGACGCGTTACCCCTTTGGGGCATGTAGTAGTCGATGTTCACGCCCGGACCGATGCCTATGATGCGATTAAGCTCGGCCCACCAGCCATGCTTGCGACCCTTCAGCTTCTCAATCTCTTTCACAGTGAGGTTAAACCTCTCCTGCAATGCCTTGATGAGGGCCTTGTCATAGAACTTCACTCCCAGCTTTTCAGCTAGTTTTTGGCCTACGGTGCGACCGCCACTTCCTAATTCACGATTGATCGCGATGACAAATTTTTCGTTCTTATTCATTTTCGTTTGGTGTTTTATTAAATATTGATGTTTTTCGTTTTACTTCTTCACGAACTCTTCCGGACCGGAGTGGTAGAGGTTGCCGAAGTGGGCGGCGTTGACCACGCGGGCATGAGAACCGAGCGTGTGCTGGACACAGTAGAGGTAGAGGTCGCGATAGGTGATGGTGGGATCCTCGGTGATGGCTGTCACAAAGTTCTGCGTGAAACGGTCGCTCATCCAGAACGCGCCGGAGGGGTTCCAGTTGTCGGCCCACGACTGCTCTTGGGCATTGGCACCTGTCATGGCGAGCACGCCGGGGATGCCGTCAAGGTCGCTGACCACACACTCGGCGTAGCAAGGCTCTGCGACGATGAGGAGCTTGCGGAAGCTCTTGTCGCGCTGCATCATGGTGACTGTCTCGTGCAACAGCTGGGCGGTGACGCCTTGGTGGTGAGCCTTATCGCGCCACTGGAATTCGTTAGCACCGCCGTGGTTCAGGCTGCGACCGTGACCGCTCCAGTAAAGGAGCACGTTGTTTCCTGCGTCGGGTGGGATGACCACAGGCAGTTGGTCACTGCGCTGTCCCATGAGGATGCGCATGATATTGGCGGCGGTGAGTGTTGTGGCGTCGTAATCGATCTGGACGCCCGCCATGAGGTCGGGACCGTCGATGGTGGTGCGGACGATGCCAGGCTCGGGGTTCTTCGGATCGTCTGCCACAGAGCGGTCGGCGATGAGGATGATATGATCGTCGTCAAATCCGTTGCGTTTCAGCTGCTGATAGACGCTGAGCACGTCGGAGAGGTGACGGTAGTTCGAAAAGCCTGTGCTGGCATGGACGAGTAGGGCGTACTTATCAGTGAGTGGCGCATAGTCGATGCCAGCATCTTTATCTTGAGCCTGCTCGGCGAAGCGCTTTTGGGCGGCGTTCTCGTCGTAGTAGTACTTCCATGCCACAGTGGCCTCACCAGCACGGTGGTTGCCGTTGGAACTGAAGTAGCGGAGGAAATTGATTTTGCCGTCCATAATCCGCCAATGTACGTAGGTGGTGCCAGCAGCGGCAGCACAAGTCTCGGCGTCGAAGGCAATGTTGCCTGAAGCGCCACGGAACTTCGGCACCTGGCCGTTGTCAAGCGAGCGCAAGTAGAGCTGCATGGCATTGGCGTCCCAGATGGAGGCACTCAGGCTGGCATCGGTGTTGGGGAATGTGAGGTTGTAGATGGCCTGGTTGAAGGCGATGTTCCGCTCCACGTTCTCTTCCGGCTCAGATTTGTCTTTGTTCTCCACTGCCTGCTTGTGACAGGCGAGGCCAGCCAGCAGGAGTCCGTCGTAGAACTTGCACTCCTCGAAGGTGGGCTTGACGCCAAACTTACGCTCGTAACTCAGCTCGAAACCTGTGGTGGGGTCGGCATAAGGCGAGAAACCTTGGTAATATTGCAGGATAGCACGCTGCCGCTCGGTGAGGGCGTTGATTTCCTCTTGACTGAAGTCGCTCAGGGCAAAATATGTACGGTTGATTAATTCGATTGCTTCCGCCTCTCCGTCATAGACGGGATCATCGTAAGGCGTGGTGTCGGGCACACCGTATAAATCATTGATATCCAAGCGGTCGATATAACACTTGCGGCGCCATGCGGTCACTTGGCAGAGCTGCTCCAAGTCCTCGATCACGCAGAAATTAGCGAAGAAAAGTTTATTGAAATAATCATCCCCTGAATAGATATTTTCCTTTATTTGCTGCAACAGGTCGTCGGTGGAAGCATATTGCAGATTGTCCGACAATTCGAGGCCGAGGTTCTCAGCCTGAAAAGGCGCCCAGTCGAAGAAGGTCTTGCCATAGACATTGTCGGGCGAAAAGATCATAGCGGAGGGCGTGATGCCGCTAAACCTCTGCGTGAAGGTAGCGTATGCCGTCATGACGACCTCGGCAAAGGCCACGTCGCTCTCTGTAAGCGACCAAAGGAAGGGACGCACGGTGCGCGTGCCGCTTTTTGTGGGCACGGCGTAGCGGCGGATGATCTCTTCGCTGGTGGCGGTCGGCGCGATGAGCGGTTTCTCGGTCAGTTGGCATGCCTGAGCGAAGACCTCGAGGCTGTTGCTGTTGAAGGGGCCAACGATGGCCGCCACATCTGGGTCGTTGGCTAACTGGGAGCTCAGCGCTTCGAGGTCGCTTGAAAGCTCGTCGTACCAATCAAGGTGCAGTCGCACGCAGACGTCGCTGGAAAGCTGTGCTTCTTGAAAGTTCTCAAGGAACCACTGAGCTGTTCGCTCCAGCTGTACCTTGGTGATGGCGTTGCGGTTTGGATAGACCACTGCCACCTTCTTGTCCACCCACTGGTGCTGCGTCTGAATGACAATCTTATCGTCTTCCTGCGAGCAGGCGCTCAACAAGAAAATTGCAAAGAAGAAAATGACGGCAGTAGCCAATTTCTCACTCTTCGTTCTTAACTTATCACTTACTCTCATATTCTTCCTCCTTTCTGATGGCATCCTCGTGAATCTGCTGGCGTAGTTCCTCTGTGATGTATTTATTATAATCTGATAATGAACGTTCATGGAGCGTCACACTGGTATAGCCCTCCTTTAATCCCAATACCTGATGTTTGGGCATGCCTTCGGGCGAAACCCACTGGCCGATGCAGAGTCCTACGGCACGGTCGATGTGCTTGAGGATTGACATGTAGCACCAGGAGGAATACTTCTCGACGTCTATCCCCACATAAGAATGACCGAGTGTTACATCGCAGAGGTATGTCATGGTATTTCCTGCACCACCGCAGACGGGAATGATGGTGCCCCTGGCCTCGTCGAGGATTTGAATAGCCGTGGAATCGGCAATGTTGTAGCCCTCGCCGGACTTCTCGGCCAGATAGATGGTATGGAATTCTTTCTTATATTCCATCCAGCTGTCCTTTATAGAATAGTAGTCAGTCAGGAAGCCATCGGAGAAGCCCTTGGCGGCTCCGGCCACTGTCTGGTCCTCAGGGTTGGAGACGATGAGTGTGGCAACAAAGTAGATGGCGGGCAGGATGGCGCCGCCTTCGTACATTGCCCCATAATAGGGCAGGTAGAGTGTGGAGCCACCGCTTTCGAGAGGTTCGGGCGTCTCTAAGTAGAGCAAGTCTGCATAGGGATTGCTGTCGAAGAGGTGGCTGTTCTTGCGAATGTAGTCATCGTAGCCGGCTGCGCAGACGATGAAAAGGCGGGGCACTGAGTCGTTCAGGGTTTGGATGGTCTGGAACATATTCTCCAAGTAGCCCTTGCCTTCCTCATAACTGGTCGGCGAGAGCTGTATGGTGCGCAGGCCGTACTTGGCTGCTGCTTCCTCCACACCCTTATAGATCAGGTCATTGTAGGAGCGGTCGCCCAGGGCATCTTTGCTATAAATCACGGTGACAAGCGGTGCTGTACTGCCCTTCGGCTCGTCTGGGTCTGGCTGGTAAATGATGTCGCCATCTTTGCTACAAGCAACAAGCAGCATCACAACTACGAGGATCATGCTGCCTATTTTTGTAACGAAAAAGCTTCGTTGTTTTTCCTTCATGAGTGTATTGCTTAGGTTATAATTGATTGTGTTTTGTTTGTTTTGCAAAGATACGCACTTGTTTTGACTCGACAAAGGATTTGGAGGAAAAAGTGAAAAAAAGAGACTGAGCTTGGGAACTCAGCCTCTTGGTGCTTTATATTATTATATATATGTATCGTTTATATGTATGTCGTTAGTAAGTGCGATAGAGGAGCCATGCGTCGGGGTAGGTGCCACGAAGCTGGTCGCGTGACTGAACGGCTGCTGCGCGGTCGTCGAAGGATGCGGCGATGACACGGTACATGTTGGTCTCAGGGTTCTGTGCCACTTGTGCAGAGTAACCTTTGGCAACGAGTGTGTTGCGCAAGTTGTTGGCATTGTCAACATTGCTGAAGGAACCACATACGACGTTGAAAGCCTTGAGGGTGCCGCCGTTCATGACGGTGAGGCGTTCCTGACGGTCGTTCTCTGTGTTGGCAGCAGTGACAGGTGTGGTGACAACGGGTGTCACGGATACAGGAGCTGTCTCTACCTGATCAGTGGTGTTGGTCTGTGCCATCTCTTGTGCCTTTGCTTTCTCGTATGCCTTCTTGTAGCTGCTTTCAGATGATTTGCATGAAACGAAGGCGAGGGCAGCAATGAGTGCTAATCCCATGAAAATACTTTTTCTCATAATTTTCTCGTTTTATAATTAGATGATTGAATGATGTCTCGGATTTTCTACAAAGTTAGGGCATATTTGCCACATTGCAAAGGAGATGTGTGCAAAAAAAAGTTAAACATCCAAAAATGTGTTGCTTTTTGTGGATTATGTCTTATATTTGCCCCCGAAATTGAAACAATTAACATTATTTATCAACCTTTTAAAACGTATTTGATTATGACAAGAGGTGATGGTTTTGCGTTGGCGACCGCTTTTGTTGGTGGTGCCATTGCGGGAGCAGCAATAGGTCTTCTTTTTGCTCCAGAGAAAGGTGAAGACCAGCGTGCAAAGATTAAGGAAGCTCTTGAGAAGCGTGGCATCAAGCTCGACAAGGAGGCTTTCGAGAATCTGGTGGACGAGATCAAGAACATCGGCAAGAAGCGTGAGTGCGTTCCTGCTGAGGATTTTGATGCAGAATAATAGACTGGCATGAGTGCATCCAGAAGAATGACGGACGACATCCGCAGGTTGGCGTACCGCGTGGAGCGTTATCTGCGCTTAGAGGCGACGGAGCGCTTGACGATGGTGACCACGTTTGTGGTGCTGTGTGCTGTGGTCGTAGCTTTGGCCACCAGCGCCATCTTCTTCCTGAGCACGGGTACGGTGAAGGCCTTGACCCTGCTGACGGGGAGCGAGATGTGGAGCTACTATATCGTGGGTGGCTTTCTGGTGCTGCTGATCGTGCTGGCATTCTTGCTGAAGAAGCCTCTGATTGAGAACCCGTTTGTGAGGATGTTCAGCGAGCAGTTGCTGAATGTGCCGACGGTGACCGAGCAGATGCTGGGCAGCAAGGGTCAGAAGGATGAGCAGATTCGCAAGCTGGCGGAGAGTCTTGTCCGCGAGTTGGACGACTATGACGAGGAAGGAGGTGAGGAATGAGACCAAATAAGAACTATGCCTCGCTCCAGGACATCCGTGACGAGAAGAAGTATGCCAAGCGGCAGATAGACAACAGCGTGAATAAGCTGAAGAATGATGTGACCGATTACTTCGTGTATCATCCTGAGCACTTTTTCCTCGACTCTTCCAACAAGTACATGAGATTTGTGGGTTATGCCATCTCTGGCTATCGGTCGATAGCGGCATTCCGCGAAGCGTTTGGATTCTTTTCGAAGAAAAGGAAATAAAAGAAAACTAACAGAAAAGGTGAACTAAAAGTGAAAAGTGAAGATTACCAGCCCCTCTACATGGTGGTATCTCAAACTTTTCACTTTTAGTTTTTAGTATTTCACTTAAAATTCGTACCTTTGCAGCTGATTTCTGAAAAAGGGAAAGAAGAGAAATGAATGAGCAGTATTCGTCGGCATTGTTGGAACGTGCTGTGGATGAGTTTTCGAAGCTGCCAGGTGTCGGGCGTAAAACGGCGATGCGGCTGGTGCTGTACATGCTACGTCTTGATGTTGGCAAGATTGATGCTTTCACGGATGCTGTCTCGACGTTGTGCCATGAGGTGCACTACTGCGAGGTGTGCCACAACATCAGCGATGACGATGTCTGTCAAATTTGCGCGAATCCGCATCGTGACCGTTCCATCATCTGTGTGGTGGAGAATGTGCAGGATGTGATGGCGATTGAGCAGACGCAGCAGTATCATGGTCTGTATCATGTGCTGGGTGGTGTGATTTCGCCGATGGACGGTGTGGGTCCGAGCCAGTTGGAGATAGACAGCTTGGTGGATCGTGTGGACAAGGGAGACGTGGATGAGGTGATTTTTGCCTTGAGCTCGACGATGGAGGGCGATGCCACAAACTTTTACATCTTTCGTAAGTTGTCGAAATATCCCGACGTGAAGCTGACGGTGTTGGCGAGAGGTATGAGCATCAACGATGAACTGCAATATACTGACGAGGTGACTTTGGGACGTTCGTTGGTGAATCGTGTGCCGTTTACGGGAAAGTAGGAAGTTGAAAATTGAAAGTTGAAAGTTGAAAGTTGAAAATTTGGGGAGAAGAATAATTAAGATTATGGTAAAATATATACAAAAGCTTTTGAGGATTTTGAAAATAGAGATGGCGGTGGTGTGGCTGATTGTGGTGGCTGCTGTCGTGTTGGGCGAACTGGATGTGATTCCGAATGGATGGGTGGTTCCTCAGTCACCCGAGGAGGTGAAGTTGAACATCGCTGCTGTGGTGCTGACCATTGTGGGCATTCCTTTGGCCATCCGTCTGTTCACATTGAACACGACCAGGGGTTTGCGTCGCATGAACAATGACGAGGCGTTGCGGTCTTATCATATATGGAGTGTTGTGCGGATCGGCATTTTGTGTATCGCTGCGGTGTTCTGTGTGGCGGTTTATTATCTTGCCATGAGTGTCAGCGGTGCGTTTTGTGCGTTGGTCGCTTTGAGTGCCACCATCTACTGCTGGCCTTCAGAGTCAAAAATTTCTTCTTATCTGGAAGACGTGAATAAAGAATAGATGAAACTCTCCATTATCATAGTCAATTACAATGTCCGCTATTATCTGGAGCAATGCTTGCTCTCGGTGGAGAAGGCGTTGACAGGTGTGGGCGGCGAAGTGTTTGTGGTTGACAACAACAGCACCGACGACTCGATGTCGTACCTGAAGGGGAAGTTCCCTTGGGTGCGCTACATTGAGAATGCCGAGAATGTGGGCTTCTCACGTGCCAACAACCAGGCGTTGTGCGAGGCGAGGGGAGAGTATGTGTTGCTGCTGAATCCTGACACGTTCATCGGAGAACGCACGTTGAGAGAGTGCATTGACTTCATGGACAAGAATCCGCAGGCAGGCATGTGCGGTGTGGGTATGTTGAGGGCTGATGGCTCGTTTGCACCAGAATCCCGTCGTGGTGTGCCGACCCCCTTTGTGGCGTTCTGCAAGATGACCGGATTGGGTTCGCTGTTCCCGAAGAGCCGTCTGTTTGGCAGGTATTATATGCAGTACCTGAATAAGCAGGCCATCAATCCGATTGAGATTGTGAGTGGTGCGTTCATGTTCATCCGTAAGGCTGCATTGGACAAGGTGGGACTGCTGGACGAAGCATTCTTCATGTATGGTGAGGACATCGATTTGAGTTACCGTGTGTTGAAGGCTGGCTATCAGAACTACTACATCCCTACGCAGATTCTGCACTACAAGGGTGAGAGCACGAAGAAGGACTCTTTGAAATATGTGAATGCATTCCACAAGGCGATGGTGATTTTCTTCAAGAAGCATTTCGCACATTACAGCGCCATCTATTCGGCGTTTATCACGTTGACGGTGGTGATGAAGGGTGCGATGTCATATCTGATGCAGAAAATTTATGCTTGGACACATAAGAGGCCGAAGAAGAGAATGAGAAGTTACCTGATTGTGAGCGATGGACGTAACCTCGCGGAGATGAAAGCCATTGCGGAGAGACATCGGTTCAAGTATGATGTGTTCCATTCGAAGTTGGGAGATATGCCCAGTACCGATGTGCTGTACAGGGATTATGATTACATCGTGTTCGACACGAGCCGTTATCCGTTCAGCTCCATCTTGGAGTTCTTCCGACACGATGAACCGAATCGACATCGTCCTCAAATCGCAACTTATATCCCTTCGAACAAGACAATCATGACGATGAGGGGAGCGATTAATTAAAGTTGACCAGCCCACGCGCTGGGCGGAGGTTGGAAATTGAAAATTGAGAATTGAAAATTTAATAACAAGAATATAAAACAAAAGACATATATGTTACGTATAGCAGTACAATCAAAAGGACGTCTCTTCGAGGACACAATGGATCTCTTGAAAGAGACGGGTATCAAGGTTAGTTCGAGCAAGCGCACGTTGCTTGTTCAGGCATCAAACTTCCCATTGGAGGTGCTTTTCCTCCGTGACGACGATATTCCTCAGACGGTGGCAGACGGTGTGGCTGATGTGGGCATCGTGGGTGAAAACGAGTTTGTGGAGCGCAATGAGAATGCCGACATCGTGAAGCGTCTGGGCTTCAGCAAGTGCCGCATCTCACTGGCGATTCCAAAGGCAATTGACTATCCTGGTGTGGAGTGGTTCAACGGCAAGAAGATTGCTACGTCTTATCCTGTCATCCTGAAGAAGTTCATGGATGAGAAGGGTGTGAAGACGGACATCCACGTGATTCAGGGTTCTGTGGAGATTGCCCCAGGCATAGGTTTGGCGGATGGTATCTTCGACATCGTCAGCTCTGGCTCTACGTTGGTGAGCAACAACCTGAAAGAGGTGGAAGTGGTGATGCAGAGTGAGGCTTTGCTGATTGGCAACAAGAACTTGGACGAGGAGAAGAAGGCCATCTTGGAAGACCTGCTCTTCCGTATCAACTCTGTGCTGATTGCTGAAGACAAGAAGTATGTGCGCATGAATGCGCCTAAAGCACGTCTGGCTGAAATCGTGAAGGTGTTGCCAGGTCTGAAAAGCCCGACGATTATCCCATTGGCAGACGAGGACTGGTGCTCTGTTCATGCCGTTCTTGACGAGAAGCACTTCTGGGAGATTGTGGGTCAGTTGAAGGCTCTTGGTGCAGAAGGCATCTTGGTGACACCTATTGAGAAAATGATACTTTAATCAGTGCATAACGCATAAAAAATGAACATCATTAAATATCCCAGCAGGGCAGAGTGGAAGGCACTCTTGGAACGTCCTCATCGTGATGCTTCCGAACTGCGTGAGACGGTACAGACCGTGCTCGACCAGATTCAGCAGTATGGCGACTCGGCGGTGAAAGCCTTTGAAGAGAAATTCGATAAGGTAAGGCTTGAGTCCTTATCAGTTTCTGAAGAAGAAATCGCTGAGGCTGAAAGACTTGTATCTGATGACTTGAAGGAAGCCTTGAAACTCGCCCATGCCAACATTGAGAAGTTCCATGCCTCGCAGAAGTTTGAAGGCGAGAAGGTGGAGACGGCTCCTGGTGTGGTGTGCTGGCAGAAGTCGGTCGCCATTGAGAAGGTGGGTCTCTACATCCCTGGAGGTACGGCTCCATTGTTCTCCACGGTGCTGATGCTTGCCACGCCAGCCAAGATTGCAGGCTGTAAGGAGATTGTGCTTTGTACACCTCCTAATCGTGAGGGCAAGGTGCATCCTGCCATTCTGATGGCGGCGAAGGTGGCAGGTGTCAGCAAGATCTTCAAGGCTGGTGGTGTTCAGGCGATTGGTGCGATGGCATACGGTACAGAGTCTGTACCAAAGGTCAGCAAGATATTTGGTCCAGGCAATCAGTTTGTGATGGCAGCCAAGCAGCAGGTGAGTCTGCATGAGGTTGCAATTGATATGCCAGCAGGTCCTTCAGAGGTGGCAGTAGTGGCAGACGATACGGCAAACCCTGTGTTTGTGGCTGCTGACTTGCTTTCTCAAGCTGAACATGGTGTGGATTCGCAGGTGATTCTTATCACGACTTCTGAGGCGATGGCTGAGAAGGTGAATGCAGAGGTGGACTGCCAATTGGCATTGCTGCCTCGCAAAGAAATTGCAGAGCAGTCTTTGCAGTATTCCAAGCTCATCATCGTGAAGGATATGGAAGAGGTGATAGAGATGACGAACGAATATGCCCCAGAGCACCTGATCCTTGCCATCAAGGATTATCAGTCGTTTGCCGACAAGGTGGTGAATGCCGGTAGTGTCTTCCTCGGCAACTACTCCTGTGAGTCGGCGGGTGACTATGCGTCAGGTACCAACCACACGTTGCCCACATCGGGTTATGCCAAAGCATATAGCGGTGTGAACCTCGATTCGTTCTGCCGCAAGATTACATTCCAAGAATTGTCAGCAGAGGGTATCCGTTCTATCGGTCGTGCTGTCGAACTGATGGCAGAGGCAGAGCAGTTGGATGCTCACAAGAATGCAATGACAGTAAGAATTCAATCATTATGAGAAGTTTACAAGAATTAGTGCGTCCCAACATCTGGGCGCTCAAACCATATAGTTGCGCTCGTGACGAGTTTAAGGGGGTGAAGGCAGACGCTTTCCTCGATGCCAACGAGAACCCTTATCCCAACGGCGTGAACCGCTATCCTGATCCCTTGCAGGAGGAACTGAAACAGGCCATCTCGCCCATGAAGGGTGTGCCTGTGGACAATATCTTCCTGGGTAATGGTAGCGATGAAGCGATTGACCTTCCATATCGTATCTTCTGCCGTCCAGGTAAAGATAATGTGGTGGCCATTGACCCCACCTACGGCATGTATGAAGTGTGTGCCGATGTGAATGATGTGGAGTACCGCAAGGTGTCGCTGGATGAGAACTATGACATCGACCCCGATGCTCTCCTTGCTGCCTGTGATGAGAACACCAAGATCATCTTCATCTGTTCTCCGAACAACCCGACGGGCAATGCTTTTCGTCGTGAGAAGATTGAGAAGATCATCACAAACTTTCAGGGCATCGTGATTGTGGATGAGGCTTACAGCGACTTTTCTTCGCAGAAGCCCTTCCGTTTTGACATTCAGAAATATCCCAACCTCATTGTGCTCGCCACATTCTCCAAGGCATGGGGAGCTGCCGGCATCCGTTTGGGAATGGCATTTGCAAGTACTGAGATCATCGGACTTTACAACAAGGTGAAGTACCCGTACAATGTGAATGTGCTTACGCAGAAGAAAGCGCTGGAGATCCTGAGCAACGTGACGTTGTTGCAGCGTCACATCACCATGATACTCGAAGAGCGTGAGACGCTTCTTAAGTCGCTCGTCCTCCTGCCCATCTGCAAGAAGGTCTATCCGACCGATGCCAATTTTGTTCTTGCCCGTGTGACGGATGCAGACAGCATTTACAAGTATTTGGTGCAGAAGGGTGTGATTGTGCGTAACCGCAACCGTGTACATCTTTGTGGTGATTGTCTCCGCATTACGGTGGGTACCAAGGATGAGAACACCAAACTGCTTTCAGCATTGAGACAATACGTATAGCTTATGAAACAGGCACTTTTCATCGACCGCGACGGCACCATCCTCATGGAGCCAGCCGACGAGCAGATTGATGCTTTCGAGAAGTTTCAGTTTGTTCCAGGTGTGATTCGCAACCTCAATTTCATCCGCACCAAGCTTGATTTCGAGTTTGTGATGGTGAGCAATCAGGATGGGCTTGGCACCGCTTCCTATCCAGAGGAAACCTTTTGGCCTACCCATAACTTGATGCTGAACACGTTGAAAGGGGAGGGGGTCACGTTCGACGACATCCTCATAGACCGTTCTTTCCTAGAAGACAACCTGCCCACACGCAAACCGGGTACGGGGATGATGGGAAAGTACATGACTGGGGAGTATGACCTTGCCAACAGCTACGTGATTGGTGACCGTGAGACCGACAAACAGCTGGCGCTGAATCTTGGTTGCAAGTACCTCATCTTGGGTGACAATGTGCAGTCGTGGGATGAAATCACGGAGATTCTCTTTGCTGGCGAACGGACGGCTTCTGTGCGTCGCACCACAAAGGAGACAGACATTGACATCAGTCTCAATCTCGACGGTACGGGCAAGTGTGACATCGACACAGGTTTGGGTTTCTTCGACCACATGCTGGAACAGATTGGCAAGCATGGTTCTATCGACCTTCGCATCCATGTGAAAGGTGATCTCAACGTAGATGAACATCATACCATAGAGGATACGGGTATCGCGCTTGGTGAGTGCATCGCCAAAGCGCTGGGCGACAAACGGGGTATTGAGCGTTATGGCTACACCCTTCCGATGGACGACTGTCTCTGTCAGGTGGCACTTGACTTCGGTGGTCGTGCCTGGCTCGTTTGGGATGCTGAATTCAAACGTGAACGTGTCGGCGATATGCCTACCGAGATGTTCCTCCACTTCTTCAAGTCCTTTAGTGATGCTGCACGCATGAACCTCAACATCAAAGCTGAGGGAGACAACGAGCACCATAAGATTGAAGGCATCTTCAAGGCACTTGCCCGCAGCATCAAAATGGCGGTCAAGCGCGATATCTACAAGTTCCAGTTGCCTTCGAGCAAAGGGGTGTTGTAGCGTTTTTCTTTGATTTTATTTTGCTTGGTGATATTGTACAAGCCCTTCAAGAGGGGATTGTACGATATTGCCAATCGTATAACCATATTGCTGGGCGGCTTCAGCGAGTTCGGATGCGTAGTAGTGTGCAATGCTGCCAACGAACCCGATAGGAAGCTTGGTCGCTTCCTTGTTCCACTGGGAGGATTGAATGTTGCGCAGGAAGAATTGTCCGAAGCAGTCGAGCAGGAAGGCATGAATGGCAGGATGTTCTCGATGCCTTGCACAGAAAGGACTGAGGGAAGCCAGATAGCGATTGGGCAAAGGCGTGCGATAAACACGTTGGATGATGTTGGCCTGCGTTTCGTGGGTCTCCTCAAAGAATAAGCGTTGTATGTCCTCTGGCAATTGCTTCTTCAGAATATCACCCACCAGCCGTTTGCCGATGTACGCTCCGCTGCCCTCATCTCCAAGAATATAGCCAAGCGCAGGATTGCCGGCATGAAGGGTGCGACTGTCGTAGTAGCAGGAGTTGCTGCCAGTGCCGAGAATGCAGACGATGCCGGGTTGACGCTGGCACACGCTTCTGGCTGCTCCAAGCATATCGCTTTCTACATGGATGGTGGCAGTGGTGCTGATGACCTGCCGCAGCGCACAGGCAACGATAGGTGCTTTCTCTGGAGTGCAACCAGCACCATAGAAGTGGATGGCTGACAGTTGAAGGTCGTGAGTGGGAAGAGAAGGAAACAGCTCGTGTTGGAGAACAGTGCATATTTCTTCCTCATTCTGCTGAAAAGGGTTGATGCCCTGGGTATAGATGATGTGCTGAGGGTCTTCGACGAGACACCATGCGGTTTTCGTAGAGCCGCTATCTGCAATAAGAATCATAATTCATTTATTATTTGAGGACAAAATTAGGTTTTTCTCAAGGAAGAACGAAGTTTTTTAGCATTTTTTAGTTTTTATTTTTAGTTTTCAGTTTTTAGTTCGTATCTTTGCACTTTCTTTGGAAAAATTAAGGTAAAAAACAAAACTGCTTGACCATTATGAGTATGAACATTAACCTTAACAACAACCTCGTCATTATGGCAGGGGGTGTGGGTAGCCGTTTTTGGCCTATGAGCACAACGGAGTACCCAAAACAGTTTATCGATGTTTTTGGGACAGGACGTACATTTATCCAGATGACTTACGATCGTTTCAAGGGGATGATTGCCCCTGAGAACGTGTGGGTAGTGACTTCGCAGAAGTATGCAGACATTGTTGCAGAGCAACTTCCAGATATTCCAAAAGGCAATATCCTGCTGGAACCTTGCCGTCGCAATACGGCACCTTGTATCGCTTACGTCAGTTGGCGTATCAAGGCGAAGAATCCGAAGGCAAATCTGGTCATCACTCCTGCTGACCATCTGGTGACGGATGTGGTGGAGTTTCAGCGTGTCATCAATTCAGCTCTGAACTTTACAGCAGAGACGGATGCTATCGTGACGTTGGGTATGGCTCCCACTCGTCCTGAAACGGGTTATGGTTACATTCAGGCAGACTTGCAGGAGCCTTCTTTGCGTAACAAGGAAATCTTCCGTGTGGATTCGTTCAAGGAGAAACCTGACTATAAGACTGCTGTGCAATATTTGAAAAAACGTGATTTCTTCTGGAATTCTGGTATCTTCATCTGGAATGTGGGCACGATTGTGAACTCACTCCGTATTTATGAACCTGAGATCTCAAAGATTTTTGAGGATTTGCTTCCATATTATGGTACGGCAAAGGAACAGGAGTTGATCGATGAGCAGTTCCCCAAGTGTGAAAGCATCTCTATTGACTACGCCGTGATGGAACGTGCTGATGAAATCTTTGTGTTCCCGGCAGACTTCGGTTGGAGCGACGTGGGTACATGGGGCTCTCTCCACACATTGGCCTCTGTAGATAAGGAAGGCAATAATGTGATTGGCGAGAATGTGAAGTTGTTTGACACCAAGAATTGTGTGGTGCATACGACAGAAGAGAAGCGCGTAGTGATCCAGGGACTGGATGGCTATATCGTTGCAGAGAAGAATAATACGTTGCTGATTTGCAAATTGGCAGAGGAACAACGCATCAGGGAGTTCTCTGCTGAATGACGAAATAGGGGGATGAAGGGATTGCTCAGAAGGTTCATGCTACTGGCATGTGTATCAGTGTCTTTTGCATCGATGAATGCAGAAGGCACTGATGCTGTAGAACCGGATACGGTGCCCAAGTTCATCTATTCGATAGGTGGCGAAGCGGCCATGAACCGTCTGCTCAATATTGAGATGCGAGGCGAGAAACTTATCAAACGAGGGTGGGGCAGTAATTACTCGCTTTTCATGAACTCGCAGGCAAATCCCCTGGACTCAGCCATTAGCGTGTATGACCGCGTATTTGGTTTCCCCACGTTGGAGGCGGGCTTGCAACTGCTCGACTATAGTCATGTGAGGATGCATACAGAGGACACACCATATATGTCTCGTATAGGATATGTCTGGGCTACCTACATCGCTTTCCGTCGTGACATCTACAGAAACCGCAAATGGTCTTTTGGTTACGCATTGGAGAATGGACTGAGCCTCTGTTCACGTCCCTACAACACCATCACCAATGTGGACAACGACCTGATTGGTCAGCATTTGTCTGTGTATTTTGGTTGCGGCTTGTATGCTGGCTATCGTGTCACACCTGAATTGGAACTGAGTGTGGGATTTGAGTTCAAGCACAATTCAAATGGTGCTACCGACCGGCCCAATAAGGGTTCGAACGCCTATGGGTTGACGATGCGTGGCCGATGTGATCTGAACCGTCCTGAAGGAGATAAGGGTTTGACGTTTCATGAAAGGCTGCGACAGTTGCAGAAGTTCCAGCGGTCACCCTTTGAACCGTATATGTATCTGGATATTGATGCGTCGGTGGGGTTCCGTACGATGTATGAAGAGTGGCTATATCACCGTGACTATCTGACTGCAGACGAGCGAATCGCTCAGGGTAAGGATTTGGGATTGCACACCGTCTGGAGCACGGGATTTACGCCGATGGTGAGGTATAATCAGGTGCATGCGTCGGGCTTGGGCTTGGAATATTCCTTTGGTGGCTATCTGGGACGTTCTCGTATGATTGAAAAGAAGTGCGGGGTGGAGAAGGATTATAGACACAGCAAGCACACGCTTTATATCTCAGCACATCATGAAGTCTATTACAAGCAACTTTCTCTGGCGATGTCGTTAGGTACTTACCTGTTCCGTCAGCATGGATGGGTGGGCGATTTTTATGAACCATCTTTGGTGGAGACGGTGGGCATTCGCTATTATCCCAAGTTTTTCAGACCCTTCTATTTGGGTTATAACTTGAAGGCGAATATGGGTAAAGCCTATGCCATAGAGATCAAGGCTGGTCTTCATGCAGGGCATTGGCGACTGAAGAAGAAAAAGTAGAAATAGTAGAGAAGGTTGAGAACGTAAGGAAAACAAGAGCAAAAGTAAAGGGGACGAGTCGAACTCATCCCCTTTATTTGTGCCATTTGAAAGGCTTGAGGTTTATGCCTCAGCAGGTGCTTCAGCAGCCTCTTCTGCAGGAGCCTCAGCTGGAGCTTCTGCCTCTGCCTGAGCGGCAAGAGCGGCAGCCTTCTTCTCAGCAATCTTAGCAGCGAGAGCCTCATTGGCTTTCTTCTCAGCAGCGAGACGTGCCTTCTTCTCAGCAGCTTTGTCAGCAGCTTCCTTGTCAGCAGCCTTCTGGACCTTAGCGTCCTTTTCTTTCTTCCAAGCCTCAAACTTAGTTTCAGCAGCAGCCTCGTCGAATGCGCCCTTCTTCACACCACCGAGGAGGTGCTTCTTCAGGTAAACGCCTTCCTTTGAAAGGATGTTGCGAACGGTGTCAGTAGGCTGAGCACCAACGAGCACCCAGTGGAGTGCACGCTCAAAGTTCAAATCAATTGTTGCAGGATTGGTGTTTGGATTGTAAGTACCAATCTTTTCGATGAAGCGACCATCACGTGGTGCCTGTGCATTAGCAATCACGATGCTGTAGAAAGCGTAGTTCTTACGACCGTGACGCTGCAAACGGATTCTTGTTGCCATTTTGCAATAAAAATGTTTAATTGTTAATGATTATGTCGCCAGCTCGTGACGACGTGAACTCTGTCATCAACTCGTAATGACGCTGCAAAGTTACGCATTTTTCTTGCATTTTTCGTCAAAAATCGAAAACTTTTCACTTTTTTATGTGTTTTTTCTGTTTTTCTTTTCGTGGTAGGATTTAATTTAGTACTTTTGTCGTGTTAAGTTGTAATCTGTACTTTGCATTTTGCTACTATAAATTGACATGTTGTGTCAAAAGTATAGAAAGTGCGGTCATTATGAAAGAGACGATAGCGCATCAAGGAGTGATAGAGTCAGTGAAAGGCCGCCATGTGAAAGTGAACATACTTCAAGTGGCGGCATGTGGTGAGTGTAAGGCTCGCTCGCTTTGTGCATCGAGTGAGAGCAAGGAGAAAATCATTGACGTGTATGAGGATGATGCGACGATGAAATACAAGATAGGGGAGCAGGTGAAAGTGTGTGGTGCTTTGAGCATGGGCAAGCAGGCCGTTCGTTTGGCGTTTGGTGTGCCCGTCATGCTGATTGTGGTGTGGATGTTGGTGGCGATGGTGTGGATGAAACTGGGAGAACTGACTTCGGTAGGTGTCCTTGCAGTCCTCCTTGCGGTGTACTTTTACATATTATATTTAAACAGGGACAGAATGGCAAAGCGGTTTGCGTTCTGGATAGAGAAACAACAATCATCAAATAAATAACATTTTATGGATTTTCAAGTCATTCTAATTGCTGTAGCGGCTTTGGCAATCTTGGGCTTTGTCCTTGCATTGTTGCTATTTGTAGTGTCAAAGCGGTTTGCAGTGAAGGAAGATCCCCGAATCGGTCAAGTGCTTGAAGTGTTGCCTGGCGCCAACTGTGGCGGATGCGGCTTCCCTGGTTGTGGCGGTATGGCTGCTGCTTGTGTGAAGGCTGCTGACGCTGGTTCGCTCGAAGGACTCAACTGTCCTGTGGGTGGTGCTGAGTGCATGGAGCAGGTTGCGGGAATCTTAGGTATGGAAGTTGCTGCGGCAGCTCCCAAACTGGCTATCGTTCGATGCAACGGAACGTGTGAAAAACGTCCTCATGTGCGTGTGTACGACGGTGTGACAAGTTGTCGTGTGGCAAACACCACCTGTATGGGTGAGACGCAGTGTTCTTACGGCTGTCTTGGCTGTGGCGACTGTGTGGCTGCCTGTCAGTTCGATGCCCTCCACATGAATCCTGAGACGGGTCTGCCAGAGGTGGATGCTGCGAAGTGTACGGCTTGTGGCGCCTGCCAGAAGGTTTGTCCACGTGGCATCATGGAGGTGCGCACAGTGAGTGGTGCCAACAAGGATGCGTTCGTGGTCACTTGCATGAACATGGACAAGGGTGCTGAGGCGATGAAGATTTGCGCCAGCTCCTGCATCGCCTGCAAGAAGTGTCAGAATGCATGTGGCAGCGATGCGGTGCATGTGGGCAACAATGTGGCTTACATCAATCCAGAAGCTTGTGTACTCTGTGGTGCCTGCTTCGAGGCTTGTCCTCGTGGGGCCATTGCCTCTGTCAGCATCAAGGGTGTGGAGCGCAGAGATACGCACAATGTTCTGCCTGGTGCAGCCAAGCCTGCTCCCAAAGCGGCTGTTGCTGCCACTGCTGCTCCTGCAGCTCCTGCAAAACCAGCCAAGGAATGGAAGCCTATCGAGGTCAAGTATGATGCGCCACTCATGCCGAGTCAGCAGATTCTCCTCGCAGGCCCCAAGGACATCAGCAATCCAGTTCCTGCAGCCAAAGAAGTTAAATTCGAAGATAAGCGCACTGACGCTCCACTTCCACCAAGCCAGTTGATTCTGCTTGGCCTTAAATAAAGGAGGATACAAATGAAGACATTTAGAATAGGTGGTGTTCATCCGGCAGAGAATAAGCTGTCTGCCGCTGAACCAATCAAAGTGGCAGAGTTGCCAAAAGTGGCTGTGTTCCCCATGGGACAGCACATCGGCGCTCCTGCTCTTCCATGTGTGCAGAAAGGTGACAAGGTCAAGGTGGGTACACAGATTGGCAAGCCGATGGAGAAGGCATTGTCCACTTCCATCTTCTCGTCTGTCAGTGGTACTGTGCTGAAGGTGGACACAGTGGTGGATGCCAGTGGCTACAAGAAGCCTGCTGTCTATATCACTGTGGAAGGTGATGAGTGGGAAGCGTCCATCGACCGTAGTGACAAGCTCGTCACCTTGGCTGACAAGCCAGAACTGACGCCCGAAGCCATCATCGAAAAAGTGAAGGATGCCGGCATCGTCGGTATGGGTGGTGCTTGCTTCCCAACTCATGTGAAGCTCATGCCTCCTCCACAGTTCAAGCCCGAATGGGTCATCATCAATGCTGTGGAGTGTGAGCCATACCTGACCGCAGACCATCGCCTGATGCTTGAAAAGGCGGACGAGGTGCTGGTGGGTGTGGAACTGCTCATGAAGGCTGCCAAAGTGACCAAGGGCTTTATGGGCATTGAGGAAAACAAGCCCGATGCCATCAAACTGATGACAGAGAAGTGTGCTGCCCAGCATCCCAATATCGAGGTGGTTCCTCTAAAAACCAAATATCCCCAGGGTGGTGAGAAGCAGCTGATTGATGCAGTGGTGCGTCGCCAGGTGCCTGCACCTCCAGCACTGCCTGTGTCAGTGGGTGCCATCATCCAGAACGTGGGTACAGCCTTTGCTGTGTATGAGGCAGTGATGAAGAACAAGCCACTCTTCGAGCGCATCGTCACTGTGACAGGTAAGGAACTCAAACAACCCAGCAACTTCCTCACCCGTATGGGTACACCTATGACGCAGCTCATCGAAGCCTGTGGTGGTCTGCCAGATGGTGAGGTGAAGGTGATTGGTGGCGGTCCGATGATGGGTAAGGCATTGATCAATACCGATGTGCCTATCTGCAAAGGTTCTTCAGGTGTGCTCATCATGAGTGGCAAGGATGTACGTCGTGGAGAACCACAGCCTTGCATCCGTTGCGCCAAGTGTGTGAGTGCATGTCCGATGGGTCTTGAGCCTTATCTCTTGGCAACATGTTCTGACAAGAAGATGTGGGACAAGGTGGAAGCTGAGGACATCACGAGCTGCATCGAGTGTGGTTCATGCCAGTTCACTTGTCCTTCCAAGCGTCCATTGCTCGACCTCATCCGTTTGGGTAAAACAACAGTAATGACTAATATCCGTGCTCGTCAGATGGCGGCCAAAAAATAGAAATTATGAATAAATTAGTAGTATCACTTTCACCTCACGTGCATGGCGGTGACTCCGTTCAGAAGAACATGTACTGGGTCTGCATAGCCCTCGTGCCCGCTCTTCTCTGCTCGTTCATCAGCTTTGGCGTAGGTGCAATCATAACCACTGCCATTTCTGTGGCATCGTGTGTGTTCTTCGAGTGGGCTATCAACAAGTTCATGCTGAAGAATCCTAAATGTACCGTCTGCGATGGTTCTGCCATCCTTACAGGTATTCTGCTGGCGTTCAATATGCCCAGCAACATCCAGCCTTGGATCATCATCGTGGGTGCACTCTTCGCCATTGGTGTGGTGAAGATGACCTTTGGTGGTCTTGGTTGCAACCTCTTCAATCCTGCCCTTGCAGGTCGTGCTTTCCTGCTCATCTCCTTCCCTGTGGATATGACCACTTGGCCTACTCCAGGACAGGGCTTCGGCACTTACTTGGATGCTGAGACAGGTGCCACCCCACTGGCCATCATGAAGGCTGCCTTCAAGAGTGGCAATCCAGAGATGCTGAATCAACTGCCATCCTTCCAGGACATGCTTTTGGGTAATACTGGTGGTTGTCTTGGCGAGGTGTGTGCAGCAGCACTCATCCTGGGCTTCATCATCCTCTTGGTCAAGAAAGTCATCACTTGGCACATCCCTGTCAGCATCCTGGTGACAGTGGTTGTGTTCTCTGGTCTTCTCAACCTTGCCAATCCTGTGTATGCCAATCCTTTGGTAGAGCTGATGAGTGGTGGTCTGCTGTTGGGTGCCATCTTCATGGCCACTGACTATGTGACTTCTCCGATGAGCAAGAGCGGACAACTCATTTATGGTGTGGCAATCGGTCTCTTGACGGTCATCATCCGTACCTATGGCGCTTATCCTGAGGGTATGTCATTTGCCATCCTCATCATGAATGCCTTCGTGCCACTCATCAACAATAAGTTCAAACCCAAGCGCTTTGGCGAAGTGCCAGCAAAACAATAAAGGAGGATAGTGTATGAAAAAGTTAAAGTCTTCATTAACCAACATGTTGGTGGTGCTCACTGTCATCACCATCGTGGCTGCAGGTGTGCTGGCTTCTGTCAACGCTGTCACTGCACCTCAGATCGAGAAAATCAATGCGGAGAATTTGGCTGCCGGCATCAAGGCTGTGATGGGTAACGACGACATCAAGGTGTCAGAACCTTGGGAGGTGGATGCCTTCACTGCCTACGACATCAACGACAAGCAGGGCAATCTGCTGGGTAAGGCTGTCGTGACCACAGAGAACGGTTTTGGTGGGCCACTCAAGGTGCTCGTTGGTTTCAACACCGATGGCGACATCCTTGGCTACACTGTCCTTGAACACGCAGAGACTCCAGGTCTCGGCGCCAAGGCAGGGGAGTGGTTCCAAGACAAGATCATCGGCATGAATCCAGGTACGAACAACTTCACAGTCAGCAAAGACGGTGGCGAAGTGGATGCCATCACAGCTTCCACCATCACCAGCCGCGCGTTCCTCCGTGCCATCCAGAATGCCTATGACAAGATCATCGCGGGTCAGGATGTCGCCTCAGGCGCCTCTCAACAGGCCTCTGCTGCAGATATGGGAACTCCAGAAGCAATTGAATAACCCTCAAAAGAAAGGAACAGAAATTATGAATAACTTCAAAGTATTGGTGAATGGTATCATCAAGGAGAATCCAACGTTCGTCCTTCTTTTGGGAATGTGTCCCACCCTCGGTACCACCTCTTCTGCCATCAACGGCATGTCGATGGGTCTCGCCACCATGTGCGTGCTCATCCTCTCCAACCTCATCATAGCCAGCATCAAGAAGCTCATTCCTGATGCCGTTCGCATCCCTTCCTACATCGTGGTCATCGCCAGTCTTGTGACGGTGCTTCAGATGGTCATCAAGGCGTATGCGCCCGACATTGACAAGAGCCTCGGACTCTTCATCCCCCTCATCGTGGTGAACTGCATCATCCTGGGTCGTGCAGAGTCCTTCGCTGCCAAGAACGGTCCCGTTGCCTCCATCTTCGACGGCATCGGCATCGGCATCGGCTTCACCATCGCCCTCACCTGTCTGGGTGCAGTACGTGAGCTCCTTGGCACAGGCGCCATCTTCGGCATCACCCTCTGGGGCGAGAACTACGGCATGTTGATGTTCGTCCTTGCACCTGGTGCCTTCCTCGCACTGGGCTATCTCATCGTATTGTTCAACAAAGTCACAAAGAAAGCATAAAGTAATTTACGATTTTATAATTTACGATTTACGATTGATTGGATTATTTAGTTATTGGACTATTTCTTATGCAGATAGAAAAATCGTTAAATCATTAAATCAAAAAATAAATAGTAAATAGTAAATCGACAAATAGTAAATGAGATTATGGATTATGTATTAAGTCTTATATTGATTATCATTGTTGCCATCTTCGTCAACAATGTCGTATTGGCACAATTCCTTGGTATTTGTCCTTTCCTTGGTGTGTCCAAGAAGGTGGACACTGCATCGGGTATGGGTATGGCAGTGACAGCCGTCTTGGTGGTTGCCACCATCGTCACCTACCTCCTGCAGGTGTATGTGCTCAATGCCTTTGGTCTCGAATACCTCCAGACCATCGCGTTCATCCTTGTCATCGCAGCCCTGGTGCAGATGATTGAGATCATTCTCAAGAAGACCATGCCAGCCCTCTATCAGGCACTGGGCGTGTTCCTTCCCCTCATCACCACCAACTGCTGCATCCTTGGTGTCGCCATCCTCGTCATCCAGAAGGACTACGACCTGCTCGAAGGCATCGTCTATGCCCTCTCCACAGGCATCGGCTTCCTCCTTGCGATGGTGCTCTTCGCAGGACTCCGTGAACAGCTCGACCTCCTCGATGTGCCTAAGGCCTTCAGAGGTGTACCTATCGCCCTTGTCACAGCTGGTCTCCTCGCTATGGCATTCATGGGCTTCAGCGGTGTCGATGGTGGCCTGAAAATCCTCTTCGGACTGTAAGTTCACCCATTCAACGATAAAAAAGGGGAAGGTTGCCACTTGCAATCTTCCCCTTTTTCATTTCTGGCTTACTTTCGTGAATAGATGAAAGTGAGAGAGAATTTTCTTTGCAATTTGTTGTAAGATAGCCTTTTGTGAAATTATTGTAAACTTTTGTCAACTCGTTTTTTTGGTGTTTTGAGGGGAAAATACCTACCTTTGCAGCAACAAAACATTTTACAACTAAAAACACAACGATATGAGAAAGAACATCATCACCATACTGCTATTAGTGACAGCCACGACCCTCTATGCGCAGGACAAGCTCGTCCTCATCGACAGCGCATCCATCGCTGTTCGGAAACGCAGTTCAGAACTGTCTTTCCATGATCAGGAGATGCAGCGCCTGCTGATGCCCAAGGACGCAGAGTTTGGCGTTGAGTGCGTGCCGTCTTTTGAGCCC
>CADCIO010000026.1:0-40708 GCA_902801475.1 uncultured Bacteroidales bacterium | reverse complement strand
ACAAGGTGAGCCAGGAGAACATATGGTACAAGAAATACCACTTCGACCACTGGGACGATTACAGCCACAAGCCCGGCGAGAAGCGTCCCAAACGCTACAAGTCGCCCAAGGTCGACACCTACAAGCTCGCCCTTGCCGACGACCAAGCAGAACTTTTGCGTACCATCTGGCGAAACGCTATCGGACAGGCCATCGACGAGAATACCGTGACAGCGGACAACCAGAAACTGCGCATCGTCCACCTCGACGGCACCAAATGGAACTTCTTCCTCGACACCCGTCGTGCCCAATCCCGTTCCACCAAGAATCTGCACGTCGCCTTCACCAATGCCCTGATGGAAGCCGTCCGCGACGGAGACTCCCAGCGCATGAACTCCCTCATTGACGAAGAGTTCCAGTGTGTTTTTTCTGGACTCTCCATTTAACCCTCCTTATGATGAGAAATCCCTAATAACAAAGAAGCCCATCCATTCAAGGACGGGCTTCTTGTTATAGCGGATCAAGGTACTCTGATTCATTTGGGAAGAGAATCAAACCATCAAAAATGCTTCGTGAGGGTTAAATAGGGATTTTCCCCTATGAAGGTAGGGATTTTAATATGATGGATTGAAAAAATAGTATTAACTTTGCACCAGATAAATTCTATCAAGATGTACAAACCACAAAATTGAACGGATATGAAGAGACTTGTAACATTGGCATTGATTCTGGTTCCATTGCTCAGCATGGCACAGGATGACCTCTACTTCACTTCTTCCAAGAAGGCGAAGGAGGCTGCACAGAAAAGGGCGGCTGCATCGATGACGGCAAGAACGGAAACGGTGACTGCCCCGACAGTGGTGGACTACCATAATAATACGCGTAGCGAGGATGAGTATAACCGCCGCTATGTGTATGGTGATCAGTATGCAGAGGATTCGTTGGCTGCAAGCATTGACACGGTGCAGCCGATGTATGACATGAACGATCCAGAGTTGGACTACCGTTACTCTCGTCGTATCGTTCGTTTCCACAATCCAAGGCTCTATGCGTTGGCAAGTCCGTATTATTGGGATTTGTACTATGGCTATGGGGCTTGGGATTATCTCTATGACCCATGGGATCCTTGGTATTGGCACTATGGGTGGAGCTACGGTTGGAGCTGGGGACCTTGGGACTGCTGGTATGGCAGCATCTGGGGTTGGAGCCATCCTTACAGTTGGTCGTACTGGGGTTGGGGACCAGGTTGGAGCCGTCCTGTCTATTACACCTCTTATTATCGTAATAGTGTGCCCCGTGACTTCAATTCTTCTCGTGGACACATGGCAGCAGGCAACCGTATCCGCACGAACGCAGTGGGTGGTCGCAACCTGAACACTCGCACCAGCGCTCTTGGTTCACGCACAGGTGTGGTGAACACTCGCACCAGTGCAGGACGTACTCGTACCGGTGCTGTAGGTGAGACACGTACACAGGTGTATAATAATCCTGCTCGTGAAGGTGCTGCAAGAAGGAGCACGATTGCGAATGGGGTGAATATGCCAACACGTTCGAACAGCAACCTGAACAGCAGCAGCCGTACGCAGATCCAGATGCCGACCCGCACACAGGCTCAGCAGCAGACTCGTACGCAAGTACAGGAGCAGATCCGTAATCAGGTTCAGCAGCAGACTCGTACGCAGGTTCAGCAGCAGACTCGTACACAAGCTCAACAGCAGACCCAAACTCGTACGCAGACGCAGCAGCAGACTCGTACTTACACGCCTACAACGACAACGCGCAGTTCTTCTTCTGGCAGCTTTGGCGGTGGTGCAAGCATCGGCGGAGGCAGTCGTGGTGGCGGCAGCTTCGGCGGTGGAGGTGGAGGCCGCAGTGGTGGTGGCAGACGATAGAATTGAAAATTGAAAATTGAAAATTGAAAATTGAGAATTGAAAATTGAAAACTGGAAATAGAAATAGAATATGAAGACAATGAACAAATATTTTCTGCTCACAGTGCTTATCGGCTTTGCTAGCGCAACCTACGCACAGGACAGCTACGATGCGCAGACTTTCGCTAACAGCGATTTGAATGGTACAGCCCGTTTCGTGGCAATGGGTGGAGCACTTGGTGCTCTGGGTGGTGATGTCGGTGTGATGAGCACCAACCCCGCAGGTACAGCAATGTATCGCAGTAGTGATGCTGCCCTCAGCTTCAGCGGTCTGTTCTCAGGCAAGGCGGCGATGGGACATGACGCTTCACGCATGTCGTTCGACCAAGGTGGTGTGCTGATAGCTTTCGATATGGATGAGCCTACCAATAAAGGTTTGCAGTTTGTCAATTTTGGTGTGAACTACCAGAAGAAGCGTAACTTCCTGTTCAATCAGAGGACTGACGTTCAGCACCTGAACAACACCTTCAGTCAGACGTTCCAGATTGCTGATCTCTGCAATTATGCGTCTGCCAATGACTATTGGGGCACGCTGGCTGACATGAGTGCAACGGATGAGGGTTATCATGGCACGATCCTTGACGAAACAGGCGAATCGGGTGCTGCTTATGCTGGTTTACCTGCTCAGCAGGCTTACTTCGAGAAGTCTACGTTTGGCAGCAACAGCCAGGTGGATGTGAATATCTCGTTCAACGTCAGCGACCAATTCTTCTTGGGTGCATCAGTTGGCGTTTATGACATCGACTACAACCGTGAGTCTTTCTATCAGGAATTGGGAACGGATGGTAATCAATATGACTTCACCAACTGGTACAAGACGGAGGGTGATGGTTTTGATGTGAAGTTGGGCTTCATATGCCGTCCTATCGAGGAGAGTCCCTTCCGTTTTGGTGTGACGGTTCACACGCCTATATGGTATCGCCTGACGGATGCCAATGGCGCAGACCTTTACTTCAATGACAGCTTTATGTCTTCAGCCTCTAATGCTGATTATGACTACCGTTTCCGTACACCTTGGAAGTTTGGTTTCAGCTTGGGCCACACCATCGGACAGAACTTTGCCATCGGTGCTGAGTATGAATATCAGGATTTGAGCACGTCGCACTACAGCGAGGTGGATGGATACAACTCTGACTATTTCCGCAACATGAACAAGATTACGGAAAAGACGTTGCGTGGACAGCACACATTGAAGGTGGGTATGGAGTTCAAGCCAATTGAAGCACTTTCGCTTCGTGCCGGTTACAACTTTGTGTCTTCTCCATTCAAGTCGGATGCTTACCGCATCATCGGTTATGATGGATGTTACACAGAGACTGACTACACCAACTGGGGTGCCATCAACCGATTCTCTCTTGGTTTAGGCTATCGCTACAAGGGTGGTTATGTGGATTTGGCTTGGCAGTATCAGGCACAAAAGGGTGATTTCTACGCATTCGATGATGTGGACCTGAAACCTACAAAGATTAAGGCCGACCGTTCACAGCTGATGGCTACCTTCGGATTCCGCTTCTAATGCCTCCAGCAATCCCTCGCAGGCATCTTCCAGAATCTCGATGACATTCTCGAAACCTTGTGCCCCTCCGTAGTAGGGGTCGGGTACATGATCAATAACGTGCGTATGGCAGTAATCTGTCATGCGCACAATTTTTTGTTCTGCTTCCATTGTGGGAGCCAATCGATGCAGACGATCCCAGTTGCTGTCGTCCATGCTGACAATGAGGTCGAACAGGTCGAAGTCTATCTGGCGGATGGGACGTGAGATGTGGGTGAGGTGATAGCCGTGCCGATAGGCATGTGACTTCATTCTGGGGTCGGCACCTTCGCCTTCATGGTAACTGATGAGTCCGGCAGAATCGATTTCGTAGTCAGCAGAGAGCCCTCTCTCCTTCACCAACTTACACATCACAGCCTCTGCCATTGGAGAACGGCAGATATTACCAAGACAAATAAAGAGAATCCTTTTCACGCGCGTGTTTTCTAGAAGAGGCCCCTTCTTATAAAAGTTTGTTGGTGTTCAAATCGGGGAAGACCACTTTGGGTTGGAAAGTCTTGGCTTCCTCGAAATCCATGAGGGCGTATGACATGATGATGACGGTGTCGCCTACCTGCACCTTGCGGGCAGCAGCACCGTTGAGGCAAATGCAGCCACTGCCGCGTTCGCCCTTGATGACATAGGTGTCGAAGCGTTCGCCGTTGTTGTTGTTGACGATATAGACGCGTTCGCCGGCAATGAGGCCGACGGCATCCATCAGGTCTTCGTCGATGGTGATGCTGCCCATGTAGTTGAGGTTGGCTTCAGTCACCTTGACGCAATGCAACTTCGATTTCAGTACTTCAATCTGCATTTCCCGCTGTTATTTATAGTTGATGTTGTCGATGAGTCGGATGGGTGTAGCACCACAGAAGACGGTGATGCAGCCCTGAATGTGGTCGGCGTCGTCCCATGAAGAGACGCTTTCGAGCGTGAGAGCATTGACGATGTCGTAGTACTGCACCTCCAGTCCCTCCACCGCATTGATGTCGCTGATGGCCTTCTGCTTCGTCTCTTCCACCGTGTGGGTCTTGCTGTACTTCACGCTCTTCTTGAGTGCATTGTAGATATTGGGTGCAATGGCTCTCTCGTTTTCAGCCAAGAGTGTGTTGCGAGATGAGAGTGCCAGTCCGTCTTCTTCACGAATGATAGGACAAGGACAGATCTCCAATCGCTGAGCCCATTCTGCATTCCTTGAGACATAGTCGGCCACCATCGCCTTGATGACGGCAATCTGCTGGAAATCCTTCTCGCCAAAGTAGGCTCTGTCGGGTTCCACCATCATGAAAAGCTTGCTCACAATCTGACATACGCCATTGAAATGTCCAGGACGGAATGCTCCTTCCATCACAGTGTCTGTGGGAGGGTAGGAGAAGGTGCGTGTGTCGGGTTCTGGATATACTTCCTCGACGGATGGGGCAAACACATAGTCGGCGCCGATGCTTTCCAGCAGGGCGCAGTCGGCATCCAGTGTACGTGGATATGCCGCCAAGTCGTTCTTGTCGTTGAATTGAGTGGGGTTGACGAACACGCTCACCACTGTGGCGTCGTTCTCTTTCACGCTGCGGCTCACCAGCGATGCGTGTCCAGCATGCAGCGCACCCATAGTCGGTACCAGTCCGACTGTCTTTTTATCACTTCTCAGGGCAGAAACCTTGGCCTTGAGTTCCTTTACTGAATTGATAACTTCCATTGCTTCAATATTGAAATCGGGTGCAAAGGTACGAAGAAAAGTGATACAAAGAAAGGGAAAAGCGGAAAAAGTGCCGTTTATCATGCATCCCAACATGACAAACGGCACTTTGTTGTTATTTATAGCTCACCTTAGAGTGGATAGTTCTCGAAGTCGTAGAGGACAGTAGAGAGGTAGCGCTCGCCAGTATCAGGCAAGAGTGCGACGATGACCTTACCCTTGTTGGCAGGGTCTTTGGCAAGCTGTGTGGCTGCATAAGCAGAGGCACCAGAAGAGATACCGACGAGGACGCCTTCAGAAGCAGCAATCTTACGGCTGGTCAGGATGGCAGCATCGTTGGGAGCCTTGAAGATTTCATCGACAGCGTTGCGATCGAAGGTCTTGGGGATGAAACCTGCGCCGATGCCCTGAATCTTGTGGGCACCTGGAGCTTCACCGCTCAGAACGGCTGATGTCTCTGGTTCAACTGCCACAATCTTGATGTTGGGGTTGAGTTCCTTGAGGCGCTTACCAATACCGCTCACGGTACCGCCTGTGCCGACACCTGCTACGAAGATGTCAATCTTGCCGTCTGTGTCGCGCCAGATTTCTTCAGCTGTAGTGGCATAGTGGGTGGCTGGGTTGGCAGGGTTCTCAAACTGCTGGAGAATGATAGAGCCAGGAGTGGCGTCACGAAGTTCCTCGGCCTTGGCGATGGCACCCTTCATGCCTGCAGAACCAGGAGTGAGCACAACGGTCGCTCCGTATGCCTTCACAAGGTTGCGACGCTCGATGCTCATGGTCTCAGGCATCGTAAGGATGAGTTTGTAACCTTTCACAGCACTAACGAATGCGAGTCCCACACCTGTGTTACCAGAGGTTGGCTCGATGATGGTGGCACCTGGCTGGATGACACCACGCTTCTCTGCATCCTCAATCATGGCGAGGGCGATGCGGTCTTTTACTGAGCCTGCTGGGTTGAAGTATTCCAGTTTAGCGATGATGTTAGTATTCAGGTTCTCCTTCTTGGAATAAGAATTGAGTTGAAGGAGTGGAGTGTTGCCCACGAGTTCGGTGAGCTGTTTTGCGATTTTTGCCATAGTTGTGAAGTTTTTTGTTTTGTTTTGTTTGTTTTCTGATGCAAAGGTACTAATAATATATATATGTATAAAGCGTTTTTTGGAAAAAGGGCGGCAATATACCCTCATTGTGGTATGTCGCCAGCCCTTTTTATACCATCTTTGTAGGACAACACTCCGAATGGAGAGCGTCGGCCAGCGCGTGGGCTGGTTATGAGATTTGGTTGAATGCTTGGTCGAGGTCGGCGATGATGTCGTCGATATGCTCTACACCGACAGAGAGGCGGATGGTGGTTGGCGTGATGTGCTGCTCGGCCAGTTCCTCAGGAGAGAGTTGTGAGTGTGTGGTCGTGTATGGATGGATGACCAGCGACTTCACGTCAGCCACGTTGGCGAGGAGTGAGAAAATCTGGAGCGAGTCGATGAACTTCCACGCGTCCTCCTGTGTGCCCTTGATCTCGAATGTGAAGATGCTGCCACCTCCGTTGGGGAAGTACTTCGTGTAGAGGTCGTGGTCGGGATGAGAGGGGAGTAATGGGTGGCTCACGCTCTTCACCTTCGGATGCTGATTCAGATACTCCACCACCTTCTGCGCGTTGTAAGAATGACGCTCGATGCGGAGTGGGAGAGACTCTACGCCCTGCAGGAGAATCCATGCGTTGAAGGGAGAGATGGTGGAACCTGTGTCACGAAGGATGACGGCACGAATACGAGTCACGAATGCTGCAGGACCTGCCACATCGGCAAACACGGCACCATGATAGGATGGGTCTGGCTTAGCGATGGTTGGGTACTTATCAGCGTTGGCTTTCCAGTCGAATGTGCCGGCATCCACAATCACACCTCCGAGAGAAGAACCGTGACCGCCGATGAACTTGGTGGCAGAGTGAACCACGATGTCGGCACCGTGCTCGATAGGCTTGAAGATGATAGGCGCGAAGGTGTTGTCGACAATCACAGCCACGTGGTGCTTGTGTGCAATCTCAGCGATGGCATCGAGGTTGGTCACGTCGCTGTTAGGATTGCCGAAGGTCTCCACATACACCGCCTTGGTGTTGGGCTGGATGGCTGCCTCCAGAGCCTGAAGGTCATTCACGTTGATGATCGTGTTGGTAATACCTTGAGTTGAGAGTGTATGCGTGATGAGGTTGTAAGAACCACCATAGAGGTTGTCGGCGGCTACGATGTGGTCACCGTTCTGGGCGATGTTCTGGAGAGCGTAAGTGATGGCTGCAGCACCTGATGCAACAGCAAGACCTGCAACACCTCCTTCGAGGGCAGCAACGCGCTCTTCAAACACACTCTGAGTGGTGTTGGTCAGACGACCATAGATGTTACCTGCATCGCGAAGACCAAAACGGTCGGCGGCATGCTGTGAGTTACGGAACACGTAAGAAGTGGTCTGATAAATTGGAACGGCACGTGAATCGGTTGCTGGATCTGGTTGTTCCTGGCCAACATGAAGTGCCAATGTCTCGATGTGAAGTTTTTTTGCCATAGTTGTATTTGTTTTTAAGTTTATAATTTATTGATTTGTTTCGTTGTTGTTGATAGTTGCCCAGTGTGTGGGCTGGTTGTTTTTTGTTTTGACGATGCAAAGTTACGGGGTTTAGGAAAACTGTCCAAGCAAAAGGCAAAACAAAGGAAAATGATTCTATAAGCTATATGCTCAGAAGAAAGATGTTCTATTGAAAAACCGAAATTTGGTCATCTCGCAACTTTTTCCTACTTTTGCATCCAAATCATATCTATATAGAATTATGAGACAGAAAACACTTAGGATGCTTGCTGCCATCCTTTTCCTTTGTGGCACACTGGGTTTGTTGGCTCAGACGAAGAATGAGAAGAAGGACTCACCTTACTTCAATATATTTCAGTTGCCCAATCCGTGCATCTATCTGCCAGCGCCACCCGATACGGCCAGCGTGCTCTTCGTGGATGACTTCCAGCAGTTCTTGTGGGGAAAGTCCATTCGCAACACACCACGTGGTGAGCAGGCAAGTTGGGAATCACTCTATGGTGCTGACCGCATGGCGACGGTCTTCAGCGAGGCAATGGGTATGACCATCAGCAAGGAAGCGACTCCAGCCATTTACCGATTTATTAAGCGTGTGGGTGAGACGGGCAACCAAGCTACCAGCATGGCGAAAAGACGTTACATGCGTGTGCGTCCCTTTGCCCGTTTGAATGAACATGTGTCGAGCCGTTTTGATGACGAAAAGGATTTGCGTCGTAATGGTTCCTATCCTTCTGGACATACAGCCTTCGGATGGAGTTCGGCATTGGCGATGGCAGAGGTGGCTCCTGAATATCAGGATACGATTCTGCGTCGAGGTTATGAATACGGACAGAGCCGCATCATTGTGGGTGCCCATTGGCAAAGCGATGTGGATGCAGGTCGTCTGGCAGCATCTGCTGCTGTTGCAAGGATGCACGCCTTGCCCGAATATCAAGAGGATTTAGAGGAGGCGCGTGAGGAATACCGTCGTATCAAGGGCATCAAGTCACAGATAATTAAGGTGGGTTATCCCAGAGGAGAGAAGGTGTTGGATGCCCCTGTTGATTCTGCTTCCTATCGTTATTATGGTGATGTGCAATATTATTGGCAGGCTAAGGCTGAGCGAGGGACGAATCGTGGCAAGCAGGCCATAGTTGATGCAGCATGTGGAGAGAGGGACTTCCTTGATTGCTATACGCCTTGTGTGGGGTTGACGTTGGGAGAGAATGAGACACCAGCTATTGCCGCTTTGGTGAAGAAAACCTTCAACGAACTATACAATGCTGCCAGACAACTGAAATCGACCAGTTTCCGTACGCGTCCTTTCGCCAGATTTGGCGAGAGCTCTGCTATGCCCGAACTGAACGAACATTATTCCACTTCATCCAGTTATCCTTCGTCACATTCCATTTTGGGGTGGGGTATTGCCCTCGCTCTGGTGGAGGTGATGCCGAATTGCCAGAATGCTCTGCTGACGCGTGGATATGAATATGGACGTAGTCGCACCATCTTGGGGCTCCACTTCGCCAGTGATGTACAGGCAGGACGTTTGGTGGCTGCATACACGTTGGCACGTCTGCATAACGATGCCGATTTCCAACAACTGATGGCTGCTGCGAAGGAGGAATATGACAAGATGAAGGACAAGGCTGCTCCGGTTCCGTTCGTTTCGCCTGAATCATCTGAGGGCTTCGTCAATCTGGCCGATGCTGTTCCTGATGCCATCCTCGAGATTCGCTATTACAGCACCTATAACTTTGCAGGCACGCGCATTGATGGCTATGAGGAGCCAACGGCATTGCTTACCCGACGTGCTGCCGACAGTCTTCGTGCTGTGAGTGATGACTTGAAGGCACATGGCTATCGACTGAAAATCTACGATGCCTATCGTCCCCAGTGTGCTGTTGACCACTTTATGCGCTGGGCAGCCGATGTGAACGATACATTGATGAAACCTTATTTTTATCCAGATCTTGACAAGAATGTGCTTTTCCCACAGGGTTACATTGCTGAGCGAAGTGGTCATACACGTGGCTCTACGGTTGATTTGACACTCTTCGACATGAAGACGGAGAAGGAACTCGACATGGGCGGCACGTTCGACTGGTTTGGTCCCGAAAGTCATCCTGACTTTTGTGGCAATCCTGATAATCTTGATTTCACAGCTGATAACCATAAGAGTCCTGCAGATCGTTCCATCTCCTCCGTACAGTTCTACAACAGAATGGTGCTTCGCACAGCTATGATGCGTCACGGTTTCAAACCGATTGATACAGAGTGGTGGCACTTCACGTTGAAAGACGAACCGTATCCTGAGACCTACTTCACCTTCCCTGTGAAGAAACTAAAATAGGTTCTTATATATAAATAATGTGCCCAACACTTTTTGCAGGTGTTGGGCACATCTTATTTTGAAAGTATTACATTCTTGCTTTGCCGAATCTCAGTTCAACCTCCTCCCAATTGATGATGCTCCAAAGAGCGGAGAGGTGGTCGGGGCGTCGATTTTGATAATCCAGATAGTAAGCGTGTTCCCATACATCGAATGTGAGTAGGGGAGTCAAGCCTTTCTGAACGGGATTGGCTGCATTCATCTCTTGCGTGATGAAGAGTTGACCAGCTCTGTCAGCTGACAGCCAAACCCATCCGCTGCCAAACAGCGTGGCACCTTTCTTCTGAAACTCTTCCTTGAACGCCTCGAATGAACCAAACCCCTTCACAATGGCATCAGCCAAGGCACCAGTCGGCTCCTTCTTGGTAGGCTTCCCGGAAAACTGTCCGAAGTATAACTCGTGGTTCAGAATCTGTCCGGCATTGTTGAGGATGCCTCCACTTGCCTTGCAGACAATCTCTTCGAGTGAAGCTCCCTCAAAACCACTTCCGTCCAGCAAACCGTTCAGGTTATTCACGTATGCCGCCAGATGCTTCCCATGATGAAACTCCAACGTCTGTTTGCTAATCACGGGCTCCAGCGCATCTATCGCATACGGCAGAGCCATTAATGTAAACTTTCCCATCATGTCAGAATTATTTATTCTTCGTTGAGAATCTTCATGATCTCGCAGCATGCCTTGGCTACGTTGGTGCCAGGACCGAAGATAGCTGCCACGCCTGCCTTGTAGAGGAAGTCGTAGTCCTGGGCTGGGATGACACCGCCGGCAATAACGAGGATGTCTTCACGGCCAAGCTTCTTGAGCTCTTCGATAACTTGTGGCACGAGGGTCTTGTGACCTGCAGCAAGTGAGCTGACGCCGAGTACATCGACATCGTTCTCTACTGCCTGACGGGCTGACTCGGCTGGAGTTTGGAAGAGAGGACCCATGTCCACATCCATACCGCAGTCTGCATAACCTGTTGCCACTACTTTGGCACCACGATCGTGTCCATCCTGACCCATCTTGGCGATCATGATACGAGGACGGCGACCGTTGGCCTGTGCGAATTTCTCTGTGGCAGCGCAAGCATCCTTGAATGCCTGGTCGCCTTTGGATTCTGAACTATACACGTTGCTGATGGTTCTGATGATTGCTTTATAACGACCAACGACTGCTTCGCAAGCGTCGGAAATCTCGCCGAGTGTACAACGCAGACCAGCTGCCTTCACAGCGAGGTCGAGGAGGTTGTTCTCGCTCTTCTTGCCGTCCTTGAACTCCTGTACGCACTTGGTGATTTCCTCCAAAGCAGCCTTGCAAGCAGCTTCGTCACGATTGGCCTTGAGTTCCTTGAGGGCAGCTTCTTGCTGCAGACGAACGGCTGTATTGTCCACTTCGAGGATATCGAGTGGGTCTTCGTGGTCGAGACGGTATTTGTTGGTACCAACGATGGTCTGAGTACCTGAGTCGATGCGAGCCTGTGTACGTGCAGCTGCTTCTTCAATACGCATCTTGGGCAGACCAGTTTCGATAGCCTTTGCCATACCACCAAGCTTCTCGATTTCTTGGATGTGTTCCCAAGCTTTGTGAACCAATTCGTTGGTCAGGGTCTCCACGTAGTAAGAACCTGCCCATGGGTCAATCTGCTTGCAGACCTTGGTCTCGTTCTGGATGTAAATCTGTGTGTTACGGGCAATACGAGCAGAGAAGTCGGTAGGCAGAGCGATGGCCTCATCGAGAGCGTTAGTATGGAGTGACTGAGTGTGACCCAGCACAGCTGCCATAGCCTCGATACAGGTACGACCCACGTTGTTGAATGGATCTTGCTCTGTGAGTGACCAACCAGAAGTCTGTGAGTGAGTACGAAGTGCAAGAGACTTAGGATTCTTGGCACCAAAGCTCTTCACAATCTTTGCCCACAACAGACGACCTGCACGCATCTTTGCAATCTCCATGAAGTGGTTCATACCGATAGCCCAGAAGAATGAGAGGCGGGGAGCGAAAGCATCGACGTCGATACCTGCGTTCACACCTGTACGGAGGTAGTCCATACCGTCGGCAAGGGTGTATGCCAACTCGATGTCAGCTGTGGCACCTGCTTCCTGCATGTGGTAACCCGAGATGGAGATAGAGTTGAACTTAGGCATCTTCTGAGAGGTGTACTCGAAGATGTCGGCGATAATCTTCATGGAGAAGGCAGGTGGGTAGATATAAGTATTACGCACCATGAACTCCTTCAAGATGTCGTTCTGAATCGTACCAGCCATCTCTTCGAGCTTGGCACCCTGTTCCAGACCAGCGTTGATGTAGAAGGCGAGGATGGGGAGCACACCGCCGTTCATGGTCATGGAGACAGACATCTTGTTCAATGGAATGCCTGCGAAGAGCACCTTCATGTTCTCCAGAGAACAGATGCTCACACCAGCCTTACCTACGTCACCGACCACACGAGGGTTGTCTGGGTCGTAACCACGGTGAGTGGGGAGGTCGAATGCCACTGAAAGTCCCTTCTGACCAGAAGCGAGGTTTCTTCTGTAGAAAGCGTTGGATTCCTCAGCTGTAGAGAAACCTGCGTACTGACGGATGGTCCAAGGACGGAAGGGGTACATCATCGAGTAAGGACCACGGAGATAAGGAGGAATACCGGCCGTGAAGTCAAGATGCTCCATGCCTTCAAGGTCTTCCTTGGTATAAACGGGCTGAATGTCAATCTGCTCAGGAGTTCTCCAGTTTGCGCTGATGCCATTCTCTTTCTGCCACTGCTGACCATTTTTCTCCTGAATGCCAGCATAAATGTCTATATTGTTGAAATCTTTTCTTGCCATAATCAGATACCGAGTTTTGCGTTGTACTCCTTGAGCGTTTCGAGTTGATTAACACGTACATGGATGAAGTTCTCGATGCCAGCGGCTTTGAGGTCTTCAGAGCAAGCAGGAGCACCAGCAACGACGTACATGGCACGGCCGTCGAGGTACTTGAATGCTGGAATAGCATATTCTGCATACTCATCGTCAGAAGAACACATAACCACGATGTCTGCATTTGCTTTCAGCGCTGCATCCACACCTTCTTCCACAGTCTTGAAGCCGAGGTTGTCGATAACCTTGTAGCCTGCTGCAGCGAGGAAGTTGCAAGAGAATTGCGCACGAGCCTGACGCATAGCGAGGTTACCGATGGTAAGCATGAAAGCGATAGGCTGCTTAGCTGCTTTCTCGGTAGCGAGACGAAGAGTCTCGAACTCAGAAGCCAGACGGCTCTTGTTAAGGGTTGGAAGCTCACCCAGTTCATGACCACTGCACTTGCAGCAGCATTCCATTGGAGTCTTACCTTCAGATGTTTCGGTGAAGTTCGGGAACTGATTGGTTCCGAGGATGAATTCCTTACGCTTGGCAGCATCAGCATGACGTTTGTCATTGGATGCATTCACAGCGTTCTGGATATTGCCGTTGAGGGTTTCTGCAAGGAAACCGCCAGCGTTCTCCACTTCGAGGAAGAGTTTCCAACCTTCCTTGGCAATAGCGTCGGTGAGATGCTCAATGGTGTAAGAACCACCAGCTACATCAACAAGCTTGTCGAAATGAGCCTCTTCCTTCAGCAGCAACTGCTGGTTGCGGGCAATACGCTCTGCGAAGTCTGTTGGCGTCTCGTATGGCTTGTCGAATGGAGTCACCACGATAGAATCTACGTTGGCGATGGCAGCAGACATAGCCTCGGTCTGAGAACGGAGCAAGTTCACATAAGAATCGAAGAGGGTCTGGTTGTACTCGGAAGTCACAGCACAAACATGCATCTGGCAAGCGCAGTCGCATTTGGGCTCATATTGCTTCACAATCTGTGCCCACAGCATACGGGCAGCACGGAACTTGGCAATCTCCATGAAGTAGTTGTCGCTCACGCCCATGTTGAACTTGATGCGTTTGGCAGCCTCTGTGGCTTCCACACCAGCTTCAGTGAGAATGTTCATGTATTCAGCACCCCAAGCCAATGCATAACCCAACTCCTGATAGATGTAAGCACCAGCATTGTTTAGTGATACAGAGTTGACATTGATGCACTTATAGCCAGGAAGTTCAGCCAGAGCTTCAATGAGTGGCTTAGCGTTTTCCAGCACAGCAGATACGTCCTTGCCCTTGCAGAGAATCTTGCTGATGGGGTCGAAGTTGATGCTTCCCTTCAGGTCGGTAAGAGGGTAGTTCTTCGCCTTGAAGTAATCCACAAGAATCTGTGCCAGCTCTACACAATGACGCTGACAGGTCTTGAAGTTCAGTTCCACGTACTGAGGCAGAATGCCATCAAGCAGGGTAGCGATGAACTCCTTGTTGATGTTCTTGCCAGGAATCTTGAAACCGAGAGAGTCAACACCCTTGTTCAGAATGTCGAGTGCCTTGGCATTTGCAGCCTTGGCATCTTCTACGTCAATCTCTTGACGTACAAACCAAAGATTGTTGTCCTTCTTGTTACCACGAATGAATGGGAATTCACCGGGCAGAGAATCGACTGCTTTGAGGTCTTTCAGATCCTCGCGGCGGTAGAAAGGCTGTACATTGAAGCCTTCGTTGGTTCTCCAAACCAACTTCTTCTGGAAGTCTGCACCTTTGAGGTCTACCTCAATCTTGTCCAACCACTCTTGTGTGGTGGGTGCCTGGAACTCCGAGAAGAGTTTTTCCTTGTTGTTAGCCATAAAATATCAATTAAAATGTTGTAGTGTTTCGCATTTCCATGCAAAGGTACGTATTTTTTCTATATACCACAAAAGAAAAAAGGTTTTTTTCTTATTTCCCCTTTACCTTATCGCTGTTCTTGTTGACAAAGTCTTTCCAAGAGCTATATTTATGTTCCACTTCAGGCTTACCCATCTGAATGAAGTGGCAATAGGCAGCACCAAGTGCATCGGTGGCATCAAGTTGCACGTCCATGTCCTCTTTTTTGATATGGAGCATACGCTGAAGCATGCCTGCCACCTGTTCTTTAGAAGCAGAACCATTTCCTGTGATTGCCATTTTGATTTTGCTGGGTTCGTATTCTGTGATGGGAATATCGCGCATGATGGCGGCGGTGATGGCTACACCTTGGGCACGTCCAAGTTTGAGCATCGATTGTACGTTTTTGCCGAAGAAGGGGGCTTCAATAGCCATTTCGTCGGGCTTGTAAGAATCGATGATGGAGGTGATGCGCTCAAATATTTTGCCCAAACGGAGATAATGACTGACATATTTCTTGAGTTCAATGACACCCATTGCCATGAGTTCTGCCTTATTGCCCTTCACGCTCAACACACCATAGCCCATGACGTTGGTGCCAGGGTCAACGCCAAGGATGATTTTCTCTATGTTTGAACTCGCTTTCATGAATGGTTAAAAACTAAAAACTAAAAACTAAAAGTATAAGTTACCTACCATCTGGACGGGAAGATACTATTACTTTTAGTTTTTAGTTTTTAACTGTTAGTTTTTTTTACTTCGTTTTTGAGCCGAATGGCGGACTCGAACCGCCGACCCACGCATTACGAATGCGTTGCTCTACCAACTGAGCCAATTCGGCAAGGCAAATAGCAAAAAGACAGTGCCTTTTGTTAAAAGCGATGCAAAGGTAGTGCTTTTTTTTTACTCTGCAAAAACTTTTTCACTTATTTTCCCTAACTTTGCAAGGAAAATGAAGAAAATACGAAAAATAGATGAAACCAACCAGAAAACCGTTATCAATTTTACTGACTTGCCTCGCACTGACAGGTGTGGTGGCAGGAGTTAACCAGTTGTGGGGATGCAAGGGTGACAGACTCCCATCAGAGGTGAATGGGGCTGTGATGCCTACAAGTAGTGCGGAACGTAATGCCGCTTTTGCTGCTCAGGAGGCAGAGAATGCAGGGGCAGAGCCTGATGCCGATGGCTATTATGAGTCGGAGGCGGAGAAGGCGGCAGAACTTGCTATTACGCCTTTTGAGAATTTAGAACAGCCTGCAGAACTGAACGCACATGATGAGTTCATCTTGTTCAAGTCGCAGTTTATTATTTCTTATAATGTGAACAAGTTGTGTCCGAATTATGTGTGCTGGAACTTGACCTCAGAGAGGGCATATGGCAAAGTGCAGCGTTCGAACAATTTTCATGGAGATCCTGTGATGAATGAGAGGACGAGGGTGGAGACTTTCGACTATAATGGTTCAGGCTACGATCGTGGTCATATGTGTCCGGCTGGCGACAACAAGAACACCGACAAAGCAATGGATGAGTCATTTTGTATGACGAACATCTGTCCTCAGAATCACAATTTGAACACGGGCGCTTGGAACGACCTGGAGGTTCAATGCCGTTCATGGGCTAAGAACTATGGTACATTGTACATCTGTTGCGGCCCAATCTTCGACACGAACTCCCCAAAGACCATTGGACGTCGTCAGGGACTGAAAGTTGCTGTGCCAGACCGTTTCTTCAAGGTGATTCTGACCTTGGGACGTGTACCGAAGGCAATAGGTTTCATCTATCCCAACAAGGCATGCGGTGGTGATATGAGAGATTATGCCGTGTCGGTAGATAAGGTGGAAAAGGAGACAGGCATGGATTTCTTCTTCCAGTTGGATGACAAGCAAGAGAAGGAACTGGAGAAAGTTTGCAACCCTGGTGCTTGGGGTATTTAATAGTAGATATTGATAGTTGACAGTTGAAAAAATAAAGAATAATGAAGAAATACGTAAAAGATCTGAAAGTAAAATCGGTGGAGTTTCCGCATGAGTTATACGTGCTGTTGAAACTCACGGACACAGAGCCGTTGCCAGACACGGTGCCTGGACAATTTGTGGAAGTGAAGGTTGAAGGAAGTCCCAAAACATTCCTCCGTCGTCCTATTTCCATCAATTATGTGGATAGGGAAGCGAACGAATTGTGGTTGCTCATCAAGAAAGTGGGAGAGGGCACTCATAAGTTGGCAGCATTGCAAGCGGGTGACACGTTGAATTTGGTGTTCCCGTTGGGTAATGGTTTTTCTCCCGTGCAGAAGCAGGGTGAGAATGTGCTTCTGGTAGGTGGCGGTGTAGGTGTTGCCCCGCTGCTTGACTATGGCAAGTACCTGAAGGAGAATGGCGCAGAGCCAGTGTTCCTGTTGGGTGCAAGGAGCAAGAGTGACCTTCTGGAGCAGGATTTGTTCAAAGCCATCGCCCCTGTTTATGTCACCACTGAGGATGGCTCAGAAGGTGAGAAGGGCTTTGTGACGCAACACACATTATTAAATATAAAGACATTCGACCGTATCTCCGTATGTGGACCTAAACCCATGATGGTGAGTGTGGCAAGATATGCGAAGCAGACGAACACACCTTGCGAAGTGAGCCTCGAAAATATGATGGCATGTGGCTTGGGAGCGTGTCTGTGCTGTGTGGAAAAGACAGTGAAGGGTAACATCTGCGTATGCAAGGAAGGTCCTGTTTTTGATGTGAAAGATTTAACTTGGGAGGTGTAAATATATGGCAGATTTGACGACAAAAATAGCGGGTCTCACCATGAAGAATCCTGTGATGACCGCATCAGGCACATTCGGCTATGGGGTTGAATTTGCAGACTTTGTGAATTTGGAAGAGATAGGTGGCATCATCGTGAAGGGTACGACGCTCCATCCACGTGAGGGCAATGACTATCCCCGTATGGTAGAGACGGCAAGCGGTATGCTGAACTGCGTGGGCTTGCAAAACAAGGGAGTGGATTATTTCTGTGAACACATCTACCCAGAAATCAAGGACATCCGTACCAATATGATTGTGAACGTGAGTGGCTCTTCGTTAGAGGACTATGCAGAATGTGCTGCTCGTATCAATGCTCTGGAGAATATTCCAGCCATCGAACTGAACATCTCTTGCCCCAATGTGAAGCAGGGAGGTATGGCTTTCGGTGTGACTACAGAGGGTGCTTCTGCTGTAGTGAAGGCGGTTCGTGAAGTTTATGATAAGACATTGATTGTAAAGCTTTCACCTAATGTTACCTCTATCGCTGATATAGCACTTTCCGTGCAGGATGCTGGAGCCGATGCGGTGTCATTGATCAATACGTTGATGGGTATGGTGATTGACATTGAGAAGCGTAAACCTGTACTGAGCATTGCGACGGGAGGTATGTCTGGACCAGCTGTGAAGCCAGTGGCTGTGCGTTGTGTGTGGCAGGTGGCCAAGGCGGTGAACATTCCTGTTGTGGGTTTGGGAGGCATTATGGATGCCCACGATGCCATCGAGTTCTTCTTGGCAGGTGCTTCAGCTATTGAAATTGGTACAGCCAATTTCATCGACCCTGCTGTGACTGTGAAGGTGGCACAGGGCATCAACGAATGGCTTGACCAGCATGGTTGCAAGTCTGTTGACGAGATCGTAGGTCAGTTGAACGCGTGATGAACATCTTTCAGAAACAGAACGCATGATGGACGAGGCTCAGGAGTTGAAGCGTGTGCGCCTCAGAGTGGAGCGCTTGGATGAGCCTTACATGGATGTGCGTTTGGTGGGTGAAGACACCTTGCTGCGGTTGGACATCACGGTGAACCACCACACGATGCGTGCAGCTCAGCTCTTGCACGAGGGCATGCAGCTGAATGCACTTTCCTCAGAGTTGGTGGGCGATGTGTTGCGTCCCCAGTTAATGGTAATCGAGCCGGACTTCCTGCTCGATACGACCAGCGTGACCGGTTGTATCAAAGGGTGGGGCGAGTCTGCATTCAACCATTTCATTGACAAGTTCAAGCCAATGGAAAGTACGGTCTATACACTACTTGGTGACTTTGCTAACCAGTTTCTTGACGACATTCTCAACCTTCCCGATGCTGACTATCTCGCTTCTATGCATAAGGTCTTTGCCGACAGGGCGATAGACATATGTGCCTGTAAGGAAATTAAGGCCTCCTTTTTTGATGAGACGAAACGCCAGTTTGCCAACATCCAGCAGGTGGTGCAGGAACTGACACAGCAGCCTTATATGCATCAGGGCAAGGTGATTATCCACATTGAGCCTTCGTTTTTCTGCGAGGCATTGGGTTTGCAGGGACGTATGGACTGCCTCATCGACCTTGACAATGATGACTGTTGCGACTCGAACCATCATCACAAGAAATTCCTGATCGAACTCAAGTCGGGCAAGTGGGATGAGTTCTTCCACAAAGCCAAAGAAGAACATCTGATGCAGATGTTGCTTTACAAAGAGATTCTCTATTACAACATGGACGTGAAGCAGGAGGATGTGATGGGGCATCTGCTATACTCCAAATACCCTTACCTTCAGGAGCAGCAGAGCCTCGACGAGATGGTGCTGCGCGCAATGGACATCCGCAACAGCATAGTGGCGATGGAACGTGGGTTGACTGAGGGAAAAGCACGTGAATGGGTGCCGAAGCTCACTCCTCAGGCATTGCGGCAGGATGCACGGTGCAAGGATAAGTTCTGGGAAGGGTGGTGCTTACCTGCGCTGCAACCCACGACAGATGTTCTGCACAACATGGACGAACTGACAGCCGAATACTTTTATGCGTTTCTGCAGTTCATCGAACGTGAACAGGCTGAAAGCAAACTGTGCGAGACGGGGCTTAATGCCTCTCGCTCACTCTCTGCATTATGGTTAGATGACCTCGAAACCAAGCGCGACAATGGCGACATCTTCCTGAATCTTCGTCTTGCCGATCTGCGCATGAAGGATGGGGTGGAAGCACTTTGTCTGAAACGTAATGGCGAGGATGATGAGTCACCCAACTTCCGTATTGGCGATGCAGTCATTTTGTATAAGCGTAATGTCGACACGGATTCTGCCACCACTCAGCAGGTGTTCCGATGCAACGTCGAGTCTTATGACTCCGACCGCATTTGGTTGCAACTGAAGTTCACCCAGCGCAACAAGGACATTTTCAGCAAGTTTGATCTTTATGCCATCGAGCATGACCATGTGGATGCCAATTTCCGAAGCCTCTATAGCGGGCTGTTCTCTTTGTTGACCTGCAACAAGAGTCGCCGAGACCTCCTGCTTTGTCAACGCAAGCCAACCAAAGAAGACTTCTTTCTGCTGATGGGACCTCCTGGTACAGGCAAGACCTCCGTCGCTCTCAAACGTATGGTGGAGGAAGAACTGGAGCAAGGGCATCATCTTTTGTTGCTGGCCTACACGAATCGCGCTGTCGATGAGATTTGTGGCATGCTCTCAACTATCAACTCCCAAATTTCAACATTCGATTACATCCGTTTGGGCCGTGAACTGTCCTGCGCACCTCCATATCAAAGCCACCTTCTTTCCCATGCCATCGAGGGGTTGACTAATCGTCAGCAAGTCACGCAGAAGGTACAGGACACTCCCATCTTTGTCTCCACGGTGGCATCGATGAACAGCCATACTGCACTCTTCCGACTGAAGCACTTCCAAGTGGCCATTTTCGACGAGGCATCGCAGATACTGGAACCGCAGATTATGGGCATTCTTACATCCCCTTCCATCGATAGATTCGTTATGATAGGCGACCACAAGCAGTTGCCTGCGGTGGTGGTGCAGAGTGAGGAACGGTCGGCAGTCTCGTCTCCCTTGCTCCACCAGATTGGCTTGACCAACTGCCGCAACTCCCTCTTCGAACGTCTTTACGAGCAGAACCGCGACAACAACGATGTGGTTGCTATGCTTGACCACCAAGGTCGTATGCATCCAGACATTGCCGCCTTTGCCTCTGAAGCGTTCTACGACGGGCGCCTCCTTCCCGTGGGACTTCCGCATCAGTCGGAAGAACTGCCCTATGTTATATATGATGAAGACTGTCCCATCGAACACCTCATTGCCACCCATCGATGCGCCTTCATCAATGTGCCCCTTCCCATGTTGGAAGACCGTATCCCCAAAGCAAATTTGCTGGAGGCTCGTATCATCGCCCAGCTGGTTAAGGGCATCCTCTCGCTTCACCAGCAAAATGCCGTTTCTTTCACTCCAGAGAGTCAGTTGGGCATCATCGTTCCCTTCCGTCGGCAGATTGCATTGGTCAGGGCAGAGATGGCCAAGATTCTCCCGGAAGTTGCTCCTAATTTGCTGATAGACACGGTGGAACGCTATCAGGGTTCTCAGCGTGACATCATCATCTATGGTACCACCATCACTCAATCTACTGAGCTCGACATCCTCTCCAACCTCAGTGAGACGGCCTCTGGCATTGTGGACAGGAAACTCAACGTCGCCATCACTCGAGCACGAAAGCAACTCTTTGTTTTGGGTAACGAAAAACTGTTGCAAAACAACGCCCTTTACGCACATCTTATCCAATATTGCAAAAAAACTTAACATTTGCTTTCACATCTCCACTATAATCATTATCTTTGCAACCAAAACTCTACTAATCGCTTTCTAATGAGTAATTTGAGAACAATCTTGATGACCTTGGCACTTGCCGTTTCATCCCTGACATTCGCACAAAGAAATAGTACTTATCAGCAGTACGTCGATCAATATAAGGACGCGGCCATCGAGCAGATGCATCGCTACAAGATTCCTGCCAGCATCACCCTTGCACAAGCCCTGCTCGAGAGTGGGGCAGGCACTAGCTATCTCGCCAAGACTGCCAACAACCACTTCGGCATCAAAGTCGGAATGGGCTGGAACGGTCCCTATGTCGTACGCGACGACGACCGGAAGGGCGAACACTTCCGCAAATACAAGAATGCAGCAGAGAGCTATGAAGACCACTCTCTGTTCCTTCTCAAAGACCGCTACAAGCGCCTCTTCGACCTTAATCCACTCGACTACAAAGCCTGGGCACGTGGTCTGAAAGCCTGTGGATATGCCACTTCGCCCACCTATGCCGACCGACTTATCAGCATCATCGAGACTTACGAACTGGACGACTATGATGAAGACCGCATCGGTATGAGGAAGTGGAAAAAGAAAAAGGAGTCCGAGCCAGCACCAGTTGTGCCGACTCGTCACTCCGTTCGTATCGTCAACGGTATCCAGTGTATTACCGCCCGTCAAGGAGACACTTGGGATGCCCTCGCTAAGGAACTGAAGATAGACAAGAAGAAACTGCTGAAGTTCAACGAAGTGGATGAAGACTTCGCACCTCAGCCCGACATGAACATCTTCCTTGCCAAGAAGGCGAAGAAGGCCGATACACAGTATAAGGACTACTGGCACAAAGTCAAGCAGGGCGAATCCATGTATTCCATCTGTCAGTTCTACGGCATCCGCATAGATGCTCTCTACAAGATGAACTTCAAGGACGATTCTTACATCCCCGTGGCTGGCGACCTCTTGAAAGTCAGATAACGTGTTTAACCGTATAAAAAGGAAAGGAGGGGTGCCGATGTGGCATGCCCTCCTTTCGTGTGTATATGAAATAGTCAATGATGCTTATTTCTTGGGGAAGATGATTTGGTAGTTGCCGCTCAGATGCATGAAGGCGAAGAGTCGAAGGAGACCGTCGTAGTAGGCATCGAAGTAGCCATCTTCGAATGGTTCGTGCTTGGCGTTCCAGAGTGCATCGACAAACTCTTTGCTCTTGTCGTGGCTGCAGAGCATGGAGGCTGCTGCTGTGGTGGCAACAAGTCCGATGGAATGGCGGAGTTTGCGGAATCCACCTGCGCCAAGAATCTCGTTTTCTTCAGGCAGGGTGCCGTCGGTGCGGTACTGATCCATGAAATCGTTGACGCCTTGTGAGTAGAAGAAGTTCTGGATTTTCTCGCCGTACTGCTGCTGCCATTCGCTGTCGGCACAGCTCCATTCGTAGTCGAGGGTGATGTTCATGGGTACACGCCAGGAGTCGTAGCGGAAGTTGTTGCTGGCGTTGCGGCGACCTCCCCAGCCTTGCATCTCGCTGCCGTCGAATTGGCACATGTCGGGGTTCAGACCAGTCTTTTCGTTGATGGCCTTGTGGAGGAATTCGCGTGACTTCTTGGCACATTCGTTCCAGTAGTCGGAGCGACCGTCGTCAGCCCATTTAGCCCATACTTCGTAGAAGGCTGGAATGTGGTAGGAGGGGTCGGTATAGGTCTGTCCACCGCCGTCTGGTGTGAAGGTGATGAGCTTGGTTTCTGGGTCGATGAGGTACATCTTTGCCTTTTGTGGGGCTGCATTGGCCTGCTGTTGCTGACCCTGTCCCTGTCCGCCGCCGAAGCCACCAAAGCCTCCGAAACCTCCGAATCCACCTGGACGTTGTGGAGCATCATATTCTTTCGGCATGGTGCAGTTGAGGATGCGCTGTGCTTCAGCCTTGTAGTTGATGCCTGTGTCATCGCCCCAGCGGTTGGATGCGAAGATGAGGGCTGTGATGAAGTAAAGTTCACCATCGGAGGCTGCGCCAGGTGAGTTGGGCGTACCATCGGTTCGGCAGCTCCATGCGAAGTAACCCTCACGGATGCCGTCCTGGTGCTGCATGTATTTCTTGCTCCAGCGCCACAGACGGTCGAAAATGTCTTTCTTGTCGAACTGCACGGCTATCATCAGTCCGTAGGACATGCCTTCTGTGCGTGCGTCGTGGTTCTTGATGTCGGACACATAGCCCATTGAGTCGCCCACTTCGAAATATACCTTGTTGGGGCCATAGAAACAGTCGTTGAACACCTCCTGCAGCTTGGCATCCACGTCTTTCTTCGAGTAACCCATCTCCACGAAGAGGTTTCTGTACTTCTTTGTTTCAAATGCTCCTTTCTTCCAAGGAGTTGCAGCAAAAGCCGTCTGTCCCGCCATCAACAGACAAGCTGCAAGCGCGACCTTAGTCAATAGTTTCACCATTTTTTCTTTTCGGTTAGATTTGAATGAATAAAAATTTGCAAATTATTTGTATTAAAAGACCAAAATTGGTGCCAATAGTTTAAAATGAGCGTGTAATTATTCTTGATGTGTTAAAATTTCGAGAAAAGATGCCGATTTGTTTGGTCAATCCCTTAATAAACCCTAATTTTGTGTCGCAATCTGCATATAACTTATGTACGAGAAGCTTTACCATTTTTGAATACAAACAAAAACCTATACTATTGTTATGAATTTGAAAAAAATGAGATTTGGGGCAATTGCCCTCTGTGTGGTTGCGGCCTTACAGGTTGCAGTCGTGAGCTGTTCTGACGACCCAGGTGTAGAAAACTACTACACCCAGTCGCGAGAGTATGCCTCCAGCTACCTGCAGAATCGCAGCCAGTTTTCTGAGTATCTGAAAATCCTTGAGAAGGCGCGGGGTGAGTACAATCTTCACCTCGTGGACATGTTGGGCACTTATGGTGACTACACGGTGTTCGCTCCCACCAATGAGGCTGTGGAGAAGTATCTGGCGGAACGCGGATTGAGTTCGGTGGATGAGCTGACGGTGGAAGACTGCGACACCATTGCGCTGAACTCCATCATCGAGGCGGCTTACTTCTCGACCGATGTCAATGAGGGACCTTATCCGAAGTCGAACATGTTGGAGCACATTCTCAGTGTGAACTCCTATCAGGAATGGGATGCACAGAAGAAGGACTCCGTGTTGGCAATGTACATCAATCATAATTCGTTGGTCATCCATGCAGACGACTCAGTGGCTAATGGTGTGGTTCACACGGTGAGCACCGTTGTGGGTTCTCCAAACGACTTGATTGGTGCCGTGATTCTGAAAGACTCCACTTGTCTGCTCTATGGTCAAGCCCTCAGAGTGACTGGCATTATCGACACGCTTCAAGACCATTATGTGGATGAAACCTATGGTTGGAGAACCGACAAGGATCGCATCGACTCTTGCACATGGACAAACCCAAGTCTGCTGATTCTCACAGCATCGGGCAATGAGCGTGACAATGTGGCTTATCCTGTGAAGCGCTACTTCAATTTCTCATGCTTCCTTTGCCCAGACTCCATATTGGAGGAAAAGTACGGTATCAAAACCCTTGATGACCTGCGTGCCAAGGCTCACGAACTTTACGACCCAATGTATCCAGAAGATGCAGATGTGACCGATGAGACCGACCGTCGCAACGCCCTCAATCGTTTCATCTCCTACCATATCATCGACCGTTATGGCGACTACTATAGCTTGACTTGTATGAATAATGACCAATTGCAGTACAACTTCAACCGCATGAAGTACGACATCTGCGACTGGTACGGCACGCTTATGCCTCACTCTCTGATGAAGTTCTCTTTCCCATCGGGTACACAGCCTGGTCTTTATGTCAACCGTCGTGGTGTGCGTCACCATGCCGACGAGCGAGGTGGCTACTATCGTGGCGCAAAGGTGGAGAAGAATTACACCGTGGTAAGAACTGGTTTGAACGGTATCTACCACTACATCGACGACATTGTGGCATACGACCGCAACATGCAGGAAATTGTCATGAACGACTGCATCCGTCTTGACTGTACGACTTTGTCACCCGACTTCATGACCAAGCTTACCGATGGTGAAGTGGCACGTGGTCACGGTAACGGCAGCAACAAATATCCAGGTGGTTCGAACAACTCCGACCCTGCCAACAATAATGGTCGTAACGTCGGTTTCAAGCCAGGCTATGTGCGTAACTTCGAGCTGTCACCTCAAACCCGTATGCATGTCCGTTGCCGCTCACTCTGGTACGGTTCATACGAAGCCGACGAGGTGCTCTTCAAGGGACGTTATGACTTCACCATGAAGTTGCCATCTGTTCCAGCCGGCACTTACGAGGTGCGTATGTTCACCAATGCAGGTTACTCCACACGAGGCATTATTCAGGTCTATATCGACGGTGAGCCACAAGGCATTCCATTCGACATGCGTAAGAACGGTGGCGACCTGTTCAACTGGAAGAGTGATGCTGACCTTGGTGATGAAGAGGCAGTTGCAGCATTCGACAAGGCCATCCACAACCTCGGTTGGATGAAGGGTCCTAAGTGCTATCACTCTCAGCCAAGAACTTCTCCTCCATCAGGAACCGACGAACTTCGTAACTCCAGCAACTTCCAGATCCGCAAGATATTTGGAACCTTCACCACTGACGGTAAGAGCGACCACTATCTGCGCATTCAGCAGAAGATGGAGTCAGAAGAGAATGAGCTTCCATTCGACTTCATCGAACTCTGCCCAAGCTCAGTTTACAACAGCGAATACTTCAGCGAACCCGTTTGGTAAATCAATCATCAAACAACAGTTTTGTTGAATCAACGCACATAAAAATCCCCCTCATCCGCAATGGGTGAGGGGGTTCTTTATTGCTATACCTTGACGGTATCAATTCTTTATATTCTATATCAATCCTCGATGTATACCTTGCGAGTGAAACCGTCAGCACGTTTCTCGATGCAAAGACCGTGAGGGTTGGTTAACAAGCGTCCCTGCAAGTCAAAATAGGTCTTGGCAAGAGGATCTGCTGTCTGTTGCAGTTCGTTGATGGCTGAACTCTCTTGGTCGATGATGAAGATGTATGTGTTCAAACTGTTGGCAGGCATGCTGGCTGTGTAGTCATTCAGTGGCTCTTCGATGGTGAAGGGCTGTGACTGACAAAGTTTCGCGGTCTCATTGCCAGTAGAAATCAGGTGCGTGCCGCTTTTCACGTTGTAAGGCATTTTGATTCTCAGCTCATGGTTAGTTTTGCTGGAATTAATGGCCATAACGATGAGCGAGTCACCCTTGATGTAGGCAGAGGTCTCCAACTCAGAGTTTGTGCTGGTGGTGAATGTAGCCTTGGTTTCCAGACGAGTGGAACCTGTGACATGCTTGGAGAAGTGCGACATGACGAAAGCACGAGGCAACGCCTTGTTCTTCTTGTTGTCAGCACCATACTCAGACTCGCCTGTACCCAAGAATGCCCAATGAGCACGCATGTACCAATAGATGTAACCTGTGCAGCCAGCCAACATGCACTCGTTCAGCTCGCGAGCAAATTCCAATTGCTCAGACCAGTTGGGAAGTCGATTCTTGATTTGGTCACTCACGGAGTGCTCCGTCATCCAAACCTCCTTGCCATACTTGGCAGCAAGGACGGCAGCACTCTTCATGTTCCCCAATGGTGGGTGTCCGTAGAGGTGACCCGCGACGATGTCAATCTGCTCACGCGCCACAGGATCGTTCATCAGCATATTGGAATACTTGGGGTCGAAACCCAGGGGCTCGGCACTAATGAGACGCACACCCTTGTAGGTTTCCCTGTCAAGCTTGTCGGCATGCTCTTTCACGAGTTTTAGCTGCTGTTCTGGGGTGTAGAGACAGCCCGAATAATTGACCCACCAGTCGGGCTCGTTCTGAATGGACACAGCATCGACATTGACGCCGTTATCCTTCATGTACTTCAAGAACGTATTGAGCCAAGGGAAGAACTTAGCGTAGCAGTCTGTACGCAAGGCACCACGCTGGTTTTGTGGATCGTTGTCGTTCTTATCATTGACTTTTCCACCTTGAGCCTTACCATTGGTCTTGTATTCGCCTGGAGGCGACCAAGGGGTGCCGAACACAATGCCGCCACGCTGCTTGACAATTTTAGCAGAGGGTAGGGAACCCTTCCAGTCGTAAGGGGTATCCCATCCATCATTGATGTCACCCTTGAAGTTGGGCGAAATCTCCATACGCATGATGTTCAAACCAATCTTCGAATTGGGACCATACAGCAGCTTGACAGGAATCGTGTCGTTGCCGAATGGACACATGGCACCATCACAGCAGGCAGCGCCGAAACCTGTAATCGTTTGACAGCGCACGTCCTTCACCATAACGATGTGTGTCATTGCATTGAGAGACATAGTAGCCGTCAACGCAACAATAGGAATTAAGAATCTTTTCATTTTTGTGAGAAATATGAATTTTTAGAAAACGTATTCATTAGATTGTCTTACGATGAATGCATTTGAGTTGCAAAGATACGAAAAAAGAACTGCACCAGGATAGGTACAGTTCCTTTTTAATATATATTATGTGTTTTTTATTCCACCGATGTCCAATTATCCACCGAAATTGTCGAAACGGATCATGTCGTCTTCTACACCCAGAGAGTGGAGAAGGTCGAGCACAGTCTTTGCCATCATTGGAGGACCGCAGAGGTAGTACTCGCAATCTTCTGGATTCTCATGCTGCTTGAGGTAGGTGTCGCCCATCACAGGTGCAACGAATCCTGGAGTGTACTTGATGCCAGCCTCGTCTGCCTTTGGATCTGGACGGTCGAGCGCAAGGTGGAAGTGGAAGTTGTCGAATTCCTTGTCGAGTGCGAGGAAGTCGTCGAGGAATGGAATCTCCTCGAGGGCACGTGCACCATAGAAATAGTGCATCTCGCGCTGACGGTCTTCTGGAGCGATGCCATTGCCCTTGAGCATGTGCATGATCTGAGCACGAAGCGGAGCCATACCGGCACCACCGCCGACCCAAATCATCTCACGACCAGTACCGTACTGTGGACGGAACTCTCCGTAAGGACCAGACATGATCACCTTGTCGCCTGGCTTGAGCGAGAAGATGTAAGACGATGCGATACCTGGGTTCACATCCATGAAGCCTGGACCTTGATCCTTTGGCTTGAATGGAGGTGTGGCGATGCGGACGTTCAGCGTGATGATGTCGCCCTCGTCTGGATAGTTCGCCATAGAGTATGCACGGATGGTTGGAGTTTCGTTGACGCACTTGAGTGGGAACAAACCGAACTTTTCCCATGCAGGGAGATAAGTGTCGCCAATGAGGCTCTTGTCGAAATCCTTGTCGTAGTCGATGAAGAATGCTGGCACTTTGATCTGTGCGTAAGAACCTGGCTCGAAGTCCATGTGTTCGCCTGGAGGCAGAGCCACTTTGTATTCCTTGATGAAGGTAGCCACGTTCTTGTTGCCAATCACGGTGCACTCCCATTCCTTCACGCCCATCACAGAGTCGTCCACCTTGATGTCGAGGTTGCCCTTTACCTTGCATTGACAGCCAAGACGATAACCTGCCTTAATCTGCTTGCGGGTGAAGTGTCCCTTTTCTGAGTCGAGAATCTCACCACCACCAGCAACTACCTGGCACTTGCATTGTCCGCAAGAACCCTTACCGCCACAGGCAGAAGGAAGATAAACGTCGTGAGCAGCGAGTGTGGAGAGCAGGCTTGAACCTTGTTCCACTTCAAGCTTGTCCTTTCCGTTGATGGTAATGGTCACATTACCGCTTGGAGAAAGGTACTTCTTAGCAACGAGGAGGATGATCACCAGTACGAGTACGATGATCAAGAAAACAGCGATGCTGTATAATATAAATGTAATATTCATAATTGCTATGTCCTTTCTTCTTTAGAGTTTGAGACCAGAGAAACACATAAATGCCATTGCCATCAGACCTACGGTGATGAACGTGATGCCGAGACCCTGAAGAGGCTTTGGCACATCTGAGTAAGCCATCTTCTCACGGATAGCGGCAAGACCCACGATAGCGAGTGTCCAACCGATACCTGAGCCGAGTGCGTATGCCACGCAGTCGCCCACACCAGAGATGGCCTGAGTGCTTGTTTCAGGATCCATCAGGATGCGCTGCTGCATGAAGAGTGATGCACCCATGATGGCGCAGTTCACAGCAATCAGCGGAAGGAAGATACCCAATGCGGCATAGAGAGAAGGAGAGAAGCGTTCCACAATCATCTCCACTAACTGCACCATACCTGCGATGACGGCGATGAAGAGGATGAATGCGAGGAACGTGAGGTCAACACCTTCTGCAAGAGCACCATTGGCGAGTACCTTCGTCTGGAGCAAATAGTCAACAGGAACTGTGATGAGGAGCACGAAGGTGACAGCCACACCCAGTCCGAACGAAGTCTTTACGGTCTTGGATACTGCAAGATAAGAGCACATACCCAAGAAGAAAGCGAAAATCATGTTGTCCACGAAAATGGAGCGAACGAACAAACTAATGAAATGTTCCATAATCTTTTCTTTTAATTATTAGGTATGTAAACTTATGCTTCTAAATCCTTATTGTAGGCACGATGTGCCCAGATGACACAAGCAACGATGATGAGCGCCATAGCTGGCATCGTCATCATACCGTTGTTGATGTAGAGACCACCATTCTCAACGTATGCGCTGTCAGGGATGATCTGGAAACCGAACAAAGTGCCGAAACCGAAGATTTCACGAACGAAACCAACGACAACCAGCACGATGGCGTAACCAAGACCATTGCCGATTCCATCGAGGAAACTCTCCCAAGGACCGTTCTGCATGGCGAAGGCCTCGAGACGTCCCATCAGGATACAGTTGGTGATGATCAGTCCGACATACACAGAGAGCTGCACACTCACATCATAAACGTATGCCTTGAGGATGTTGCTCACAATCGTTACGAGAGCGGCAACCACCACCAGCTGCACGATGATGCGGATGCGGTTAGGAATAGTCTTACGAATCAAGGAAATAATCACGTTGGCGAATGCTGTGATGACGGTCACAGAGAGTCCCATCACGATGGCCGGCTTCAGCTGTGAAGTGACAGCGAGTGCCGAGCAAATGCCGAGGACCTGAACTGCGATAGGGTTGTTCAAGTTGAGCGGACCCATGAAAACTGCGCCATTCTCTTTTGAAAATAAACTCATATTCTTTGTCCTCCTTTAATTTTTGAATGCTTCAATCGCGCTCTGATTCTCTGTCAGGCACTTCTGAATCATGTCGTTAACACCATTGGACGTGAGGGTCGCACCCGTCACAGCATCTACATAATAGTCTGTAGAAAGTGTAGCTGGAGCCTTGCCCTGCTTGTAAACACCAAGGGCAACCTGGCCGTCCTGATAAATTTTCTTGCCTTTGAAGCCATCCTGGAACCACTGCTCCTTGATGCGGGCACCCAGACCTGCTGTTTCAGATTCGTGGTTGAAGAATGTGCCATACACGGTCTCGCCATCTTTGTTGATGGAAATCCAACCCCAAAGTGGACCCCAAAGACCTGCACCCTTCACGGCAACGATGAGCTTCTCCTCACCATCCACATTGGCTGTGAGGGTAGGGCTGTCAAGTTCGCCGCTGGTGATGACTTCAGCGTATTTAGCTTCTGCCTCTGGATTAGAGAGGTCGCGAATGTTCAATGCAGAAAGAATCTGCTTCTTCGTGTCAAGAGCCACATTGGCATCCTGTGTGGGCTTCAATGCCGAAGCAACGAAAGCGAGGAGGAATGCCACGATGATGACCATCACGGATGCATAAATAATAGTATATGCATTGCCATTTGTATTCATTTTTGCCATATCTTGTGTCCTCCTTTACTTTTTGGCACGCTTAGCGCGCTTGTTAATGTTAGCCTGTACGAAGAAGTAGTCAAACAGCGGTGCAAACACGTTCATCAGCAGGATAGCCAGCATCATACCTTCTGGATAACCAGGGTTGAGCACACGGATGATGATAGCCATAGCACCGATGAGGAAACCGAAGATCCACTTACCACCTTCTGTGCGAGGGCTGGTAACAGGGTCGGTTGCCATGAACACAGCACCAAAGCAGAAACCACCGACGGTGAGCTGCTCCCACCACTCGAAGTTCTGAGCACCGTCGTAGCGGAGGAAGTAAGCCATCAAGGCACCACCCACAAATGTGGAGAGCATGATCTTCCAGCTGGCGATGTTCGCCCAGATGAGGATGACTGCACCAATCAGGATGGCGATGACTGAAGTCTCACCGATAGAACCAGGAATGGTACCGATGATGGTCTGCATAGGAGTGGCAATGACTTCCTCACCAGCAGCCAGCTGACCGAGTGGGGTAGCACATGAAACAGCATCCACAGCAGGAGCACCGTTGATACAATCGATGTAGTTGCCGTTCACCCAAACCTTATCGCCAGACATCATTGATGGATAAGCGAAGAAGAGGAAGGCACGAGTGACGAGGGCAGGGTTGAAGATGTTCATACCCGTACCACCAAACACCTCCTTAGCGAAGATGACTGCAAATGCCGTTGCAAGGGCAAGAATCCAAAGTGGACAGTTCACAGGAACGATGAGCGGAATGAGGATACCCGTCACGAAGAAACCCTCGTGCACTTCTTCCTTCTTCCACTGAGCCACAGCGATTTCGATGCCGAGACCTACAGCGTAGCTCACCACAATCTTGGGAAGCATCACAGCCAAACCATAAAGGAAGTTGCCCCAGAGGTCAGCACAAGGACAAGCGTCAGGTGTGCAACCACCTGTCACAAGAGCGTGCTGATAACCAATGTTATACATACCGAAGAGTATAGCAGGAATCAGGGCAATCACCACAAAGAAAATAGAGCGCTTAGAGTCGATGGCGTCGTGAATCTGAGCGCCACGCACCTTAGCTGTCTCGTTTGGCACAAAGAAGAAAGTCTCCGCAGCGTCAAAGAGAGAGCCGAAAGCGCTGAGCTTACCTCCTTCTGAGAAGGTAGGCTTCAAGTTGTCAAGAATTTTCTTAAGTCCCATATTGCTTATTCGTTTTCTTTGCGCAGCATGTCGAGACCCTCCCGAACAATGCGCTGGAGTTCAACTTTCGAGCTATCCACAAACTCAGCCACAGCAAAGTCCTCAGGTGCCACCTCATAGATGCCGAGAGCTTCCATGCGGTCGATGTCACCAGCGATGATGGCCTTCACCAGCTGTTCTGGATAGATGTCCATAGGGAATACTGAGTCATATTCGCCACTGAAAATCATGTGACGATGACCACCCTTCACACGTGCGTCGAGCACATATTCTCTACTCTTAGGCAGGAGCCAAGAGAAATAAGAACGGCTGACGGAGAAGTTCTTGAAACGAGGTGCAATCCAACCGAAGAGTTCGTTGGCTTCGTCACCTTCAGGAATAGCGGTAACCTCGGTGGAATGGGCAAGAAGGAACGCATTCTCGTCTGTCTTCATGCCGGTGAGTGGGTTGCCGTCGATGAGACGCACCTTCGTGTCAGTCTTTACGTTGCCTGCCACGATGTCACCAATCTTGGCACCTACGAGCACCTGCTTGTACTGAGGTTCCTTGATTTCAGAACCTGCCACAGCAATGGTGCGAGTGAGGTTCACCTTACCTTCGTTGAAGAGTCTGCCGATGAATACGACTTCCTCTGCTCCGATGGTCCAAACCACTTCGCCCTTGTTGACTGGGTTGATGTGGTTGATCTGAACGCCTACGTTACCAGCAGGGCACTTGCCCTTGAACACGTTGACTTCAGCATCTTGAATGTTGGCCAGCGCGCTGTCGGGCTTCACGCCTACATACACCTTTGCCAGCTTGGCAAGTGCAGAGATACCTGTCTGGAAGTCTGCTTCATTGCCCTTCATCACTACGTCGATGTCAGCAGCGAGCGGCATGTCTGCGATGGCAGACACAAAAATGCCCTTAGGCGCATCGTTTGGATCTGCAACGACGGCATAAGGACGCTGAATGAAGAAACCGAAAAGACCGCTTTCGAGGAGAGCCTCTTTCACCTGCTCACCACTCAGCGACTTCACGTCCTTCTTTCCGAAGTCCACATACGCTTGCTGCGCAGCGGCTTCTACCTGAACGCTCAAAACTTTACGACGGTCGCCTCTCTCCACGAGCTTCACTTTACCCGCAACAGGAGAGACGAACTTTACTTCTGGATGCTGTTTGTTGACAAACAATGCATCACCAGCCTTTACTTCATCCCCTTCCTTGACAACCACCTTCGGCTTCATGCCCCAGAATGCATCAGGCACAAGTCCATAGACTTGAGATGCAGGTGCGGCAGAAACCTGAGCAGCAGCCTTACCCTTGAGGTTGATGTTCAAGCCTTTCGTAATTTTAATTACATTCGCCATAATTTGTTAATATTAACTATGATTTGTTTCTCTCTTTCCTAACAACAATAACCAACGACCATACCGTTGATTCTAAAAACGGCACAAAGGTACTACTTTTAAATGGATTGCCGAAATTTCCGACCACATATTTAATAAAAAACAAAGAAAAAAACATGACCGACGGGATTGGCGTAGGGTAGAGGTATCAATCATGCGGTGTTCTTGTCCCATACAAACGAGCCACTTGCTTCATACAACGGAAGATCATCAAGACGGAATGGCGGAAAGCCTTCAATTCCACCTGCCAACCGATGCACAGAAAGCCCGATAAAAGATTTAACTTTTTTTTACTTTTTCTCTTTTAGGCAAAAGTTGACCGATGAAATCGAGTTATCAACAGAGTTATCAACAGTTTTCATCCTCAGAGTGTTGATAACTTTTGCATAAAGTGTTTGTTTATATTAAAAATTCTTACTAAATTTGCAACCCGATAAAGTGGGAATGCCCATTCGTGTGCCTCAAAAGCACATCCTAAACCAATAAAATGCCAGAACAAAGATCCACATCCCGTAGAAAGACAGTCCACAACAGCGAACAAGACCAGCTTGCGCAGTTAGGCAGATTGCAGCCTCAAGCCATTGAGTTTGAGAAGGCTGTTTTGGGTGCGTGCATTATTGAGCAAGACGCGTTCGGCACGGTTTCAGATTTCCTGAAGCCACATTCTTTCTATGAGTCCAAGCATCAGGTCATTTTCCAGGCAATACAATCATTGGCGGCATCCAATTCACCCATCGACTTGTTGACTGTTACAAACCAGTTGCAGAAGAACGGCGAATTGGAGAATGCAGGTGGGGCAGCCTATTTGGCTGAACTTTCCCGTTCCATGCTCTCAGCAGCACATTTGGAATATCACGCGCGTATCGTGGCTCAAAAGGCTCTGGCACGCGACCTGATCAATTATACCAGCCACATTCAGAAACAGGCTTTCGATGAGACACAAGACATCGAGTCGTTGATGCAGGAGGCAGAGGGCAAGCTCTTCGAACTCTCCAAGTCAAATCTAAAGAAGGATTTCACGCAGATTGACCCCGTCATCGACGAGGCATACGAACTGCTGAAGAAGGCTGCGGCACGTACTGACGGTCTGTCCGGTCTCTCATCTGGCTTCGACCGCTTGGATGCGATGACATCAGGTTGGCAGAATTCCGACCTCATCATCATCGCTGCACGTCCAGCTATGGGTAAGACAGCATTTGTGCTCTCGATGGCACGTAACATGGCGGTTGACATGAAGATTCCTATTGCGATGTTCTCCCTTGAAATGGCGAACGTGCAGCTGGTCAACCGTCTGTTGGTGAATGTTTGCGAGATACCAGGCGAGAAAATCAAGAGCGGTCAGTTGGCACCTTACGAGTGGAAACAGCTCGACACCAGAATGCGCGACCTCTTTGGCGCACCATTCTATATCGATGATACACCCTCACTTTCCGTCTTTGAGCTTCGTACGAAAGCCCGTCGATTGGTACGTGATTTTGGGGTGCAGATGATCATCATCGACTACCTCCAATTGATGAACGCATCGGGCATGTCCTATGGTTCCCGTCAGGAAGAGGTATCGACCATTTCCCGTTCTTTGAAGGGTTTGGCAAAGGAACTGAACATCCCCATCATCGCGCTTTCACAGTTGAATCGTTCTGTGGAACAACGCACCAGCAGCAACCCGGATAGCCCAGACAGCAAGCGTCCTCAGTTGAGCGACCTGCGTGAATCTGGTGCCATCGAGCAGGATGCCGATATGGTGTGCTTCATCCATCGTCCAGAATATTACAAGATTTACAAAGATCAGCATGGCAACGACACGAAAGGTGTGGCTGAGATCATCATTGCCAAGCATCGTAATGGTGCTGTGGGAGATGTGCGCCTGCGCTTCCGTAGTGAGTTTGCCCGCTTCCTGAATATGGATGACGACATGCCTCCATTGCCAGAGGATGACGGCACCATCAAGCCCACTCCTTCGAAAATCAATTTGGGTGGGGGCGATGATTCCTTCGATGGATTGGACATTTCTGCCTTCCCGGGCAATAATCCTGGTCCTGCTCCGTTTTAATGAATGAATGAAATAGAAATAAACTCGACACGAGAATATATGTAAGAATTGAATGAAAGAAAAGAACAACTCTTGTGAATAAAATGATTGAATGAAATAAAATTAATTTTCAGATGATTATGCTCTCATTCGTGAGAAGTCGGGGCATACATTCATCGCGAAGTGGTTGCGTGAGCAACGTATCGCCGTATGAATGAAACATTTTTTCTCACTTTATCAATTAGAAGGCGTGGATACTCCTAGACCAAGTTGTGGCCAGGGGTATCCACTTTAATTTTCCTCGATTTCATCGGGGAACTATGTCTCTGGGGAATGATTACTTCTGATATTGATAGCAACCCGCATCGGGCTTCTCGCCACGTTCCACTCCCAATCTGTCCGTTGGATAGAGGGCTGAATAAGTGGTAGAGGCTTTTTCACGTGCCACGCTGGCGGAATCAAGTCTTAAATCATAGATATAAGCATGCGTGTCGAACGTTCTGAAATTCTTTTGCTTATATGTTTCCGAATCTTTCGATTCAGCAATGCAATCATGGAAGTAAGTGGCATCGCTCACATCCGTCAGCAACACACAATTGTAGAAGTTCAGGTTGAGCGTTTGCTCACCAGGATTGCCATACACCTCATCGTCAGCATAACCCGTCACGAAGCAGTTGTAGAAATTGACGGACTCCGTTGGATGCTGCTTATCATCCATAGAGTTGCTCACGTAGATCGCATGACCACGATTGGCTTTCCAGGGATAGAACTGTGCCAACGTACAATGGTAGAAGTCTGCCTTTCCGCCATAGATGCTGACACAATCCATCTTCGAATTGGATATTTGAGTGTTCGCCACCAACGCATCTGCATCCAACAGGTACAAGCCATAGCCCGACACATTATGGATGACAGAATTCTCAATCTTCAGTTTACCATTGATTCCTTCGCATAGGATTCCATAATTACCACTATGGATGTCTGCATAATTGATGGTACATTCCTTGCAAGTCGATGACAGACGGATTCCTCCCCATTGGTTCTCCAGACGGTCGTATGGCAGATAGGGGAACATCTTGTCCAAGCGGTCGCCACGTATGACGACAGGCTTCTCCTGCGTACCTTCAATCTTCAGGGAACCATGTACAATCAGACTGGCTCCATTATGGAAATAGAGGGTTGTACCTTCCTTGATGCAGAGCGATGCATCCTTAGCCACCACCAGGCTGTCGTAGATGACGTAAGGCAACTCATTGGCAGTCATCTCCTTGTCCACTTTCAGAACTTCTGCACGCAAGGCTTGCATGTTCTGTCCTGATGCCTCCAGCACCACCTTCTGCTGCACACCACTTTCGAGCGTGAAGATGACGGCATCTGTGATTTTTGTCGGTTCCATCGAGGAACTTGTGGGGATATTGACCTTCACGAACAGAAAGACGCTATCTTCTTTCAGCACTTGCACATCGTCGATGGATGTGCCGCTCTGACCATCCACATTGATCATGAAGCCGGATGCTCCACCCGATTCCAGTTTCACATTCTTGATGCGCAGTCCCTTGCTGTTCCTGTTATACACCTGCACATCCTCCGTTGTTGAGGTGATGCCTGTAAACACGGTGTCAAACCGGATGGTGTCCTGACTGAATTTCAACACAGAGCCCCTGTCGGCTGTGAACGTGTTGTCATCGGTGCACGAACAGAACAGGGCAGGGAAGAGCAATGTCATCATTGCCCCCAATATCATGATGTGTGCTTGTTTTCTCATATATATAAAAAAGGAGTGAACCATTCTAATAAACGAATGATTCACTCTTTTTATTGTATATCAAGGTTGATTTATGCTTGTTCCTTGAGCATAGCGTCGATGTTGGCAGCAGCCTTGCGACCGTCACCCATAGCGAGGATGACAGTTGCACCACCACGCACGATGTCACCACCAGCGAAGATGGTTGGAATGTTCGACTGCATCTGGTCGTTCACAGCGATGGTATTCTTGCGACCCAGTTCGAGACCTTCTACAGACTTTGGTACGATTGGGTTTGGAGACACACCGACAGCCACGATGGCCATATCGATGTCGCGAGTCACGATCTTGCCCTCCACTGGGATAGGAGAACGACGACCAGAAGCATCAGGCTCGCCCAATTCCATCACCTGGAGCTTCACCTGCGTCACATTGCCCTTTTCATCGGCGATGTACTCGATAGGATTGTGGAGCGTGAGGAACTCGATGCCCTCTTCCTTCGCGTGCTTCACCTCCTCCAGACGTGCAGGCATTTCTGCCTCAGAACGACGGTAAGCGATGAACACGTGCTCAGCACCCAGACGCTTGGCTGTACGGCAAGAGTCCATAGCGGTGTTACCACCACCCACAACCATCACGCTCTTCGCCTTCACGATTGGCGTGTCAGAAGCTGGGTTAGAGGCATCCATCAAGTTCACACGAGTGAGGTACTCGTTGGAAGACATGATGCCCACGCTGTTCTCACCAGGAATGTTCATGAAGTTTGGCAGACCTGCACCCGATGCCACGAAGATAGCCTTATAGCCCTCATCTTCGAGCTGCTGGATGGTGATGGTCTTACCCACGATGCAGTCCTTCACGAAGTTTACGCCAATCTTGCGGAGGTTCTCGATTTCAACGTCCACAATAGCATTAGGCAGACGGAACTCAGGAATACCATACTTGAGCACACCACCAATCTCGTGCAATGCCTCAAACACTGTCACATCGTAACCAGCCTTTGCCAAGTCACCAGCACAAGAAAGACCTGCAGGACCAGAACCCACGATAGCCACCTTCTTGCCGTTCTTTGGAGCGCACTCAGGCAATGCCATCTTGCCCGACTGACGTTCGAAGTCAGCGGCGAAACGCTCCAGATAACCGATGGCAACAGGCTTGTGACCCATCTTCACGTGGATACACTTGCTCTCACATTGCTTCTCCTGTGGACATACACGACCGCAGACAGCAGGCAGGGCAGAAGTGGACTTGAGCACCTTGGCAGCCTCCAAGAACTGACCACGCTCGATGTTCTTCACGAACGATGGAATATTGATGGCAACTGGGCAACCCTCCATACAAGAAGGCTTTGCGCAGTCGAGACAACGCTTAGCTTCAGTCAGCGCCTGTTCAACGGTAAGACCCGTGTTCACCTCCTCCGTACGAGTGGTGGCACGATAGACAGGGTCAAGCTCGCCCATCACGCAACGCTCAATCTCACCTCTCTCCTTCGCCTTCATGCTGCCAAACAGCTCCTTGCGCCATGCAGCATTGCGGTCAGTCAGTTCAGAAAGGGGAGTGCCAGTGGTCATGCCAGAAGCATCTACAGCAGCTTCCTTCTTCTGAGCGGCAGCCACACCTTCCACATGTTCTTCCAACTTCTTCATCTCCTCCAACTCCTGTGGCTTGAACGCACCCATACGCTTGAACATCTCGTCGAAGTCCACCTCGTGACCGTCGAACTCAGGACCATCCACGCAGACGAAACGAGTCTTGCCACCCACCGTGATACGGCAAGCACCACACATACCCGTACCGTCCACCATGATCGTGTTCAACGACACATCCGTAGGCACATTATATTTCTTTGTCAACAAGCAGCAGAACTTCATCATGATGGCAGGACCAATGGCAAAGCACTTGTCCACCTTCTCGCGCTGAATCACCTGCTCGATACCGACTGTCACCACACCCTTCTGACCATAAGAGCCATCGTCAGTCATGATGATGACCTCGTCAGAGTGTTTGCGCACCTCATCTTCAAGGATAATGAGTTCCTTCGTGCGACCAGCCAACACAGACACAACCTTGTTGCCGGCAGCCTTCAACGCCTTGATGATAGGCAGCATAGGAGCCACACCCACACCACCGCCAGCACAAACCACCGTGCCGAAGTTCTCGATGTGTGTAGCCTGACCCAGAGGACCCACCACGTCCGTGATGTAGTCACCCTCATTCAGGTTGCAGAGTTTGGTAGAAGAATAACCCACCTTCTGCACCACCAGCGTGATGGTGCCAGCTTCGATGTCGCTGTCAGCAATGGTGAGCGGCATACGTTCGCCCTGTTCGCCAACACGAACAATCACGAAGTGTCCAGCCTTACGAGACTTAGCGATCAGAGGTGCCTCAACCACAAGCTTGAACACCTTCTCGCTGAACTGCTCTTTCTTAACAATTTTATTCATAATAATATCTTTTTACCATTAAGTTACGTAAAAAACGGTGCAAAGGTACAAAAAAATCTCCTAACCCCCATTCATTTTGTCAAAGAATCTTTATAAATATGTGTAAAATTGTCGGGAATCAACCTCAAACAGGGGTTCACTTGGGTCTTCTCCATCTTCCAAATCCTCTCATCGGCCGCTTGCGGCCTAGTTTTTTACGACTAATCCGCGTTGTGGATGATTGGGGGATTGAATAGATTATTTTTCTATTATCAAGTAACTTTTACTTTTAGTTTTTAGTTTTTAGTTTTTCACTTTCATCGTGCGTTTCAGCCCCTTTTTCACACCCTTTTATTTTGCCGCCGGCAATCCGCCCTTTTGCCGTCACCTCTTTGATGCTTTGCCGTTAGCAATTTAAATCGTTGCCGACGGGGCATTTTTCTCAGTCTTTTAGCCCCTTCGTGGCGGTCTTCAGGGTGTTAGTGAGATTTTCTTTAGTTACGGTAAAATCTCCATTTTTTATCTATTCGCACCAACGCACCAACGCACCAACACACCAACATTTGGAAAATGAGCGTGACGCGTGACACGTGACTTTAGGTGAAATTGAATGATGGCAGATGGCAGATGGCAGTTTTCTAGGGAGCCGATTCCTTACAGCTTACAGATTACAGTTTTCTTACGAGCCATCTCAAATCTCAGATCTCAGTTTTCTAGGGAACGAAATATGGACTGACAAGAAAATAAGAAAATTAATAT
>CADCIO010000025.1 GCA_902801475.1 uncultured Bacteroidales bacterium | reverse complement strand
CATCATCAATCCCTTTCCTGCACTTTTCTTTTTCATGTTGAGTGTCTCCTTTCTTTTGGTTTATATTAACTTCGTCTTTACTTTGCCTCCCATCATATTTACCTTCCATTGTTGTTCGATTGTTCCTCTATTGTTCTTCGTCTGTTGTACAGTTATTCACTGAACAACAACTGGACAACAACTGAACAACAACTGGACAAAAGCTTACACAAATGCGACCGCAAAGGTAAGTATTTCTTTTCTATCTTCCAAGGTTTTCCATATTGCAATGCAATATTTCTCTTTTTCTCTCTTACAATAAGCCCATTCTTGGCCTATTTCGCTTCGATGTTAATCTTGGGTATGCGCCCGTCTTTCATACGCTGGAACTCGCGGAAGGCGGTGGTGCGACGGAAACCGTTGCCACCTGAGGGGATGCCGTCGTGGTAGAACAGATATTTTGTGCTTGCAAAGTGATGCTCAACAACAGCGTAATAGCTGCAAAAATTGTTCTTTTCATAACTTTTCTTTCTTATATTTTCCTAATAATTGGTGCAAAGGTACGAAAAATATGAGAATTTTGACTATCTTTGCAAATCCAATTAAAAAGAATTATAAGAAATATAGATGAAAAAGACTTTGATTACAATGATGCTGGGCATTGCAGTGGTGACTGCATCGGCACAGACAGAGAAGAAAACTGGGTTTGACGACCTCTATCATTACATCGAGAACCTCGACGTGTTTGAATACGGTCAGGAGGAAGCCCGCGCGTACTACATTCCGGGACATCACATCCTGCTCAACGGACGGTGGAAGTTCTTCTACGGTGACACGCCGCAGGAGATACCCGCCAACTTCTTCGAGGAGAAGTTCTCCGACGCGAAGTGGGCGACCATCGACGTGCCGTCGAACTGGGAGATGAGAGGCTACGGCGACCCGCTGTTCCGCAACGTGGCTGCTCCATTCCAGGCCGACCCGCCAAAGACCCCGCGTGACTACAACCCTACGGGAGCCTATCGCACCACGTTCACCATCCCGTCTGACTGGAACGGCGAGGAGGTCTTCCTGCGCTTCGAGAAGGTGGCGTCGGCCTCGTTCCTATGGGTCAACGGTCAGGAGGTGGGCTACAACGAGGGTGCCCAGGAGCCTGCCGAGTACAACATCACGCGGTATCTGAAGAAAGGTCGCAACACGCTGGCCATGAAAGTCATCAAATACAGCGACGGCTTTTATCTGGAAGGGCAGGACTACTGGCGCCTGGCTGGCATCTTCGACGATGTATATCTCTATGCCACGCCTAAGACCCGTTTGTTCGACTGGTATGTAACGACAGACCTCGACAAAGACTACCGCGATGCCGACCTGAACATCGAGGTGACCGTCAGAAGCTATGACGAACAGCCTGCGAGAACCCCATTGAAGGTTCAGGCCGTGCTGACTGGTGCCGACGGACAGGAAGTGGTGCGATTGGAAAGTCAGGCTGCAACGTTCGCTGGCAGCAGCACATTGACGCTGAACATGAGCAAGCATATTGCCAACCCCCTGAAATGGACTGCCGAGACGCCGAACCTGTATGAACTCAAGATGTACCTCGTGGATGCCGCTACGGGCAAGCGTCTGTCGGAAAGCACGCCCGAGGATGCCCGTCAGGACGTGGGCTTCAAGGAGACTGAAATGCGCGACAATGTGTTCTACCTGAACGGCAAGCCGCTGAAGGTCAATGCGCAGTGCTCGCACATGCAAGACCCCGACAACGGCCACGCTGTTAACGACGAACTCATCAAGAAAGATATGACCATCCTGAAACAGTTTGGCTTCAATGGCGTGCGCACCAGCCACTATCCGCCCGTGCCGCGCTATCTGGAATATGCCGCCCGCTACGGACTGTATATCATCGACGAGGCTGGCGTGGAGGCCCATGCCACCGAATGGGTTTCGGGCGACAAGCGCTTTATCCCGATGTACAGGGAGCGTGTGCGCCGGATGGTGCTGCGCGACCGCAATCAGCCTGCAGTGCTGTTCTGGAGTGCAGGCAACGAGAGCGGCGAGGGTTCCAACATCGGCGAGGTGATTGACGAAGGCCGCAAATACGACAAGACCCGCTGGTGGATGTATGGCGGCAATGCCTATAGCCATCCCGCTGAGGACATCATCGGGCCGCGCTACCCGACACCTCTGGCGCTCGACCTCAGGGTGGGTCGTCATGGTGATGGCGACGTGCGCCCGTCGTTCATGGACGAGTACATATCTGTGGCTGGCAACGGTGGTGGCATGTTCGACGAGATGTGGCGTGCCATCTATACCCACGAGCGAAGCATGGGTGGTGCCGTCTGGGACTTCGTGTCGCCAGGACTTACACAGCCCGCACGAAAGCTCTCTGACAAATCGGGCCACAACGTCATGGCCCACATCATGGGCAATGCCAAACTGGTGGCCGATAGCCGCAACCGCAAAAACCACGTGATTGACCTCAGCGGACACGACGAGTGGGTTGAAGTCTATCGCGACGATTGTCTGGAGGTCACAGGCAGTAATATCACCATCAGTTTCGATGTCTGTCCCCGCAAGCTCATCAGTTCCTGCGGCTCGTTCTTGACCAAGGGCGAGTGGCAGTTTGGCGTCGAGCAGCGAGGCAAGGAAAAACTTATGTTCTATATCAATACCGACAAGGCTCCAGCGACACAAGGCGAAGCCAACACCTTTGGCAGAAGGCCTGCGGCAACGAACCACAAGTATGAACTCACAGCCCCGCTGCCCAGCGACTGGGAGAACAAGTGGCACCACGTGGAAGCCTGCTACGACGGCAAGCAGATGACCGTAAGCATTGACAACGCGCAGGTAGCCCAGATGGAGGCTCAGGGCAACATCATCAACGCGCCATTCCCTGTGAACATAGGCCGCAACGAGCAGACCCACGGACAGGACACCCGCGTATATATCTGCGATGCGCTGATGGACAATGTCATCATTGCCGACGCATCGGGCCAGTTGCTGAACCTGGACTTCGAGACGGAGCAGCAGGAGGGCAATTATTTCAGTTACGGCATCGGCGCCCGCACCTACGGCACGATATGGCCCGACAGAACCGTACAGCCGGAAATCTATCAGATGAAGAAATCCGCCCAGCCCGTATCCTGCACGTTGTTGAGTGCCGATAACGGTACGGTGGAGATATGGAACAGGAACCACTTCATCAACACTTCCTATTACGATATGAAATGGGAGCTTTACGAGGATGGCGTCTGTCTGCAGCAGGGAACGCTCAGTCCTGATGTGGAGCCATTGTCCAAGAAGGTCATCACCGTACCCTACAGCCGCCCCGTCCTCAAACCCGGCTGTGAATACCGCCTCATGATAACCAGCAGTTTGAAAGCAGATGAGATCTGGGCGAAGAAAGGTCACGTCTTAGCCTGGGATCAACTGGAACTTCCCTGGCGCCAGTTGGCTGTACCTTCTGACAAGACCATCGGAAAGGCCGTGCTCAGCCAGACCAACGACACCATCATCGTCAGTGGCGACGGATTCTCCTACTCATTCACCCCCGACGGCCAGCTCTTCAGCATCAAGCAAGCAGGCAAGGAACTGCTCAAATCGCCACTCCAGATGAACGTGTGGCGCGCCCCGCTGGCTCTTGAGGTCGACGGATGGGACCAGTGGAACATCACCTACAACAACCGCAAGGCTTGGAACGGCTCGCAGATAGCCAACGAGTTCTATAGCAACAACCTGAACGCCACCACCCGCATCCCCATTTCCTGCCAGGCCTTCGAGGCCGATGGCCAGGTGTATGTCAATGTGCGCTGGTTCTCGCAGTTCGGTGCTCCTGTCAACACAACGCTCGATGCCTACATCACCGGCCTGCGCTATTCTGGCTTCTCCGAGGTCTATGAGTACCGCATCAACGGCGACGGCACCATCGCCCTCCATCATATTCTTGAGCCCGAGGGATCGATGCCTTCACTACTGCCACGCATCGGACTGACGATGACGCTCTGCGACGAGATGCAGCAGGTGAAGTGGTACGGTCGCGGCCCAGAGGAGAACTATCCCGACCGCAAGACTGGCTACGCCATTGGCGTCTATGAGAACCGTGTGGACGATATGTTCGAGCCCTATCTCATTCCGCAGGACTGTGGCCTGCGCTGCGACAATCGCTGGCTCGACATGAGCAACGGCTCCGGTCAGGGACTGCGCTTTGCGATGGACGAGCCGTTCAACTTCAACGCCTACCACTACAGTACCGACAACCTGACGAAGGCGGTATATACCTACCAGCTCCAGCAGCAGGACGGCATTACCCTGAACCTCGACTACAACACCACTGGTGTAGGCTGCACGGCCTGCTACGTCTTGCCCGGCTATCAGGTTAAGCCCACCCGCTACGAGCGTCGTCTGAGAATAGAACCAATATCAAAGGCAACCATGACGCAGAACCCGGGTTACTGACTCTCCCTTTCCCTATAATCCATCGGATAGATGCCTGTCGCGCGCTTGAAGTAGCGGCAGAAGTTGGCGGTGGAGGAGAAGCCCAGCTGGATGGCTGTCTCCTTCACCGTCTGCTGTGGATAGGTGTCCATGATGCGCTTGGCCTGCGTCGCCACATACTGCTGGATCCATTCCAGCGGCGACATGCCGTTGCTGTACTGGCGGAACACCTTCGAGAAGTACCGCGCGTCGTAGTCCAGCAGGTCGGCATAGTACTGGACATTGCGGTTCTCCTTGTAGTGCTCCACCACCAGGTCGCAGAACTGCTTGTAGATCATTGCCGACCGGTTCTCCGCCCACTCCTTGTCCTGCTCGCGGCGGTAGTAGTTGATGAACTCCAAGCCCACGGCCAGTTGCGACAGCAGCATCTGCTGCCTCAGTTGCAGGTCAGTGATGTCGTGCGAAGCGATGGCCTCCAGCACCTCGGTCAGCGCCGCCAAGCGCATCACCTGCACATTGGTCAGATGGCACACCGGCGCGTAGTTGAACTTGTCATAGTCATGGCTGAGGGCTGAATGAAGAGGTAAGAAGGAAGAGGGTAGAGGGTAGAGGGGAGAAGGAAGAGGGGGAAATGTTTGGTGGAGTGGGGAGAATGTCGTACCTTTGCAGCACGATAACGTATCACTGTGACGAGAAATAAGTTTTGAAGAAAGCATTAGTGACATTGGCATTAGGCACGTTTGGATTGGGCGTGACCGAGTTTGCGATGATGGGTATTCTGCCTTTCATTGCGGATGATTTTAGTGTAAGCATATCAGAGGCGGGGCATCTCATCTCCTGCTACGCTTTGGGCGTGTGTGTGGGTGCTCCGCTCATGGTGGCTTTCATGCGTACTTGGCGGTTGAAAAAGATTGTTGTTCTCCTTATGTGTGTCTATACTATTGCCTCTGTCGCCATGTCTCTTTCTCCAGAATATTATACCATGCTTGCCATGCGTTTTGTGGCAGGATTGCCGCATGGAGCGTATTTCGGTGTGGCAAGTATCATTGCTGACCGATTGTCAAATGGGAAGAAGTCAGCCACAGCGGTTGCCATCATGTGTTCGGGCATGTCAGTGGCTAATCTCGTTGGCATTCCGTTTGGCACCTATATCTGCCAAGTGGCGTCTTGGCGTTACATCTTTGGGTTCAGTGCCATGTGGGGACTTGCAACTTTGTTGTCGATCTGGCGCTTCATTCCATCGATGGAAGCCTTGCCGGACGTTGGCGCGAGGGGACAATTCCGCTTTCTGAAATCGCTTGCTCCATGGTTGTTGATTGCAGCGACACTGCTTGGAAATGGTGGCATTTTCTGCTATTTCAGTTATTATGCACCATTGCTCACCAATCATTCAGGCATCAGCGTCACGCTCTTGCCACTCATGTCTGTCATTGCTGGTGCAGGAATGGTGATAGGCAACATGACTGGCGGAATGCTCAGTGACAAAATAGGAGCAGGACATACGGGGCGACTGCTACAAATCATCATGTTCGGAAGCCTTCTGAGTATCTTTTTATTCAGTCAGATTGCATGGCTCAGCGTATTGCTGATGTTCATCACCACGTTTTGTCTGTTTGGTGTAGGATCTCCTCAACAATTGCTTTTGCTTCGCTTCAGCAGAGGTGGTGACTTGTTGGCTGGTTGCATGGTACAGCTTGCCTTTAACTTCGGCAATGCTGTGGGAGCATATCTGGGTGGCATTCCACTGACAGCAGGATATAGTTATAACTATACGGCATTGCCAGGAGTCGTTATGGTAAGCATTGGCATCATCTGCTATGTCGTCTTTTGTCATCGATATGAAAAGCGAGCTCAATACAGATGTAACCGCGGTTATGTTAAATAGTTTTTTGGGGATTATCCCCTCTTTCTGAAGAAGAACATCGTCTCTATTGAGATAAATACAATATATTGATTGTGGTATCGTTATATAATTAGTAATTAGTGATTAGTAAATCGTAATTAGTAATAAGAACAAAATGATATGACAATCGTATAATGATACGACACATTATATATAAATATATTAGCACAATTCTTTTATTGTGGTTGTTGGGTGTGGCTTGTGGTCATGCCCAGACGGTTGTGATTAAAGGTAAAGTCATTGACGATCAGAAATCACCTATTGAATTGGCTCAGGTTCGTGTGGAAGGCACTGGATGCGGTGCTGTATGTAATCTGAAAGGAGAATTCCGTTTTACATGTGAAAGTGCTGATTCGATGGTGGTTGTGTTTTCAATGCTTGGTTATGAGACCAGGAAACGTGTGTTGGAAAACCCCGTGGATTCGGTGACGATGAATGTCATGTTGCCATCATTAGGTTACGAATTAGGCGCTGTGGAGGTGACTGATATTCGACGTCAGACAAGCACGATGACGGATGTGAGCATGGAAGATATGAAGCACATGGGTAATGCGTCAGGTGGTGGCGTAGAAAGGCTTATCACGAGTCAGGCAGGTGTTTCTACCCATAGCGAACTTTCTTCACAATATAATGTAAGAGGTGGATCTTTCGATGAAAACTCTGTGTATATCAACGGAATAGAAGTTTATCGTCCTCTATTGATTCGCAGTGGTCAGCAAGAAGGTTTGAGCATTATCAATCCAGATATGGTGGAGCGTATTGGTTTCTCTGCTGGCGGTTTCGAAGCGAAATATGGTGAGAAGATGTCAAGCGTGTTGGACATTACCTACAAGAAAGTCAAGGGTTTCGAAGGCAGTGTGAGTGCCAGCTTGTTGGGCGCCAGCGGTTATCTTGGTTTTGGCACAGAGAAGTTCTCCATGACGCACGCAGTACGCTACAAGACGATGAAGAACCTCTTGGGCACCTTGCAGACAAAGGGTGAATATGATCCGCGAGACTTTGATTATCAGACTTATATGAGTTGGAGTCCTAATCAGCGTTGGACGTTCGATGTGATGGGTGTGATTTCAACAAATGACTACAAATTCAAGCCGACCGACCGTACAACCAAGTTTGGTACAGCTGAGGATTTGAAAGAATTCAAGGTTTATTTTGATGGCAGTGAACAGGATAAATTCTACACCTATTTCGGAGCTGTTTCTGTTACACATAATTTCAACAAAATGAACTCATTAACCTTCAATTGGTCTGGATTCAAGACGAAGGAACGTGAAACATATGACATCAATGGCGAATATTGGTTGAACAACGATGGCGATGATGAGAGTTTAGGTATTGGCACCTATCATGAACATGCGCGCAACCGGCTGAATGCCAGCGTGACCAGTGTGGGCATCACAGGTCAGAACCGTTTTACCAGCCATTGGTTGCGATATGGAGCGTTGATGAAGATGGAAAAGGTGGACGAAACGATGCGTGAATGGGAGATGCGTGACTCAGCAGGGTACTCACTCCCCCACTCTGCAGGCCGTTTAGACCTTGTCTATAATATAGTTTCTGTAAATAGCGAAAAATCAAATCATTATGAATTCTATATTCAAGACACTTGGAGGAACGAATTTGAGGATGGAAGTCTGGTCTTGAACTATGGTGCTCGTCTAACTCGCTGGAATTGGAATAAGGAAACTCTTTTCTCGCCTCGTGCAACGGTGGCTTTCACGCCAGCCAAGAACGAGAATCTGACCTATCGTTTCTCTACTGGTGTGTATTATCAAACCCCGTTTTACAAGGAAATGCGCGACACTACCACTGTGAACAACAACACGACCGCATTCTTGCGTAAGGACATTAAATCACAGCGAAGCATTCACTTTGTTTTGGGTATGGAATATAAGTTCAGGGTCAATGAACGTCCATTCAAATTTACGGCAGAGGCTTATTACAAAGCATTAAGCAATTTGATTCCGTATAATATTGACAATGTTCGAGTTGTCTATTATGGTGGTAACATATCAAAGGGTTATGCCGCTGGTCTTGATATGAAGATTTATGGTGAGTTTGTGCCTGGTACAGACTCTTGGTTGAGTGTGGGTATCATGAAGACGGAAGAAAAGATTGATGGTGGCAAATCCGTGCCGCGTCCTACTGATCAGCGTCTGAACTGCGCTTTGTTCTTCAGCGACTATTTCCCCAACACCGACCGTTGGAAGATGACCATTCAGGGACATTATGCTGGTGGACTCCCCTTCGGACCACCCCACTCCGGTCGTGAGAAGCAAGTGTTCCGCATGTCGAGTTACCGCCGTGTCGATTTAGGCATTAGTTATCGTTTGTTGAAGAATGAAGACAGGCATATCTACACGGGAGTTGGACGTGCTTTCCGCAATATCTGGCTGGGTGTCGACGTGTTCAACATCCTCGACATTTCCAACGTGAACAGTTATTATTGGGTCACAGACATTACAAATCATCAATATGCAGTGCCAAATTACTTGACAAGACGACAAATAAATGCACGTTTATTGTTTGAGTTTTAATAATAATGTGTAACTTTGCATCCTGTTAAGATAATCCAGAACAATGGCAGGATATTTAGTAGAAGACCAGCGTAAGGTCACAACACACAGATTGATTCAGATGAAAGCAGAAGGTAAGAAGATTGCCATGCTTACATCGTATGATTTCACAACGGCCACCATTACAGACAATGCAGGTATTGACATCATCCTCGTGGGTGATTCTGCCAGCAATGTGATGGCTGGTAACTGGACAACCCTCCCTATCACACTCGACCAGATGATTTATCACGCCAAGGCTGTAGTACGTGCCGTGAAGCGTGCCTTGGTCATTTGTGACATGCCTTTTGGCACATATCAGGTTAATGAGACAGAGGCCGTCACCAACGCCATCCGCATCATGAAGGAAACGCATTGCGATGCCCTCAAGTTGGAAGGTGGTGTGGAGATTATCCCCGCTGTTCGAAAGATTCTCGATGCAGGTATTCCTATCTGTGGACACCTGGGTCTGACTCCCCAATCCATCAACAAGTTCGGTACCTATACCGTACGTGCCAAAGAAGAGGCTGAAGCACAGAAACTCATCAGCGACGCACACGCTTTGGAAGATGCAGGATGTTTCGCTGTGGTGCTGGAGAAGATTCCTGCCAAGTTGGCTACACAGGTGGCACAGGAACTGAAGATTCCAGTGATTGGCATTGGTGCTGGTGGCGGATGCGATGGCCAGGTACTCGTCATTTCCGACATGCTGGGTATGACACGCGGTTTCTCCCCCAAGTTCCTTCGTCGCTATGCAGACCTCAATACTGTGATGACCGATGCCATCGGACATTATGTGGAGGATGTGAAGGAGGGCAACTTCCCCAATGAGAACGAACAATACTAACAATCCCACACGCTTGGCGATTTTCAAAACAACATCAACTATATAAAAACAACTTTAAAAACAAACGATTATGACTATCAATGAGTACAACTTTGCCGGTAAGAAGGCAATCGTGCGTGTAGATTTCAACGTGCCAATCCAGAATGGCGTCATCACAGACGACACTCGTATTCGTGGTGCTGTTCCCACTCTCAAGCTGATCCTTGAAAAAGGTGGTGCCCTCATCATCATGTCTCACATGGGTAAGCCAAAGGGCAAGGTGAAGCCAGAGCTCTCTCTGAAGCAGATTGTTCCAGCTGTGAGCCAGGCTCTTGGTGTTCCTGTACAGTTTGCTGACGACTGCCAGAAGGCTGAGGCTCAGGCTGCTGCCCTGAAGGCTGGTGAAGTGCTCCTTCTCGAAAACCTCCGCTACTATCCTGAAGAGGAAGGCAAGCCAGTAGGTATCGACAAGGAAGATCCTGCATACGACGAGGCTAAGAAGGCCATGAAGGCAAGCCAGAAGGAGTTTGCAAAGAAGCTCGCTTCTTACGCTGACTGCTGGGTGATGGATGCATTCGGTACAGCTCACCGCAAGCACGCTTCTACCGCTGTCATCGCTGACTACTTCGACAAGAACGACGTGATGCTTGGTCTCCTCATGGAGAAGGAGGTTCAGGCTGTTGACAACGTGCTCAACAACATCAAGCGTCCATTCGTGGCTATCATGGGTGGTTCTAAGGTTTCCACTAAGATTGGCATCATCGAGAACTTGCTCGGCAAGGTGGACAAGCTCATCCTCTGTGGTGGTATGACTTACACCTTCATGAAGGCTCACGGTGGTGAGATCGGTGATTCTATCGTAGAACTCGACAAGCTCGACATCGCCCTCGGCGTTGAGGAACTGGCTAAGAAGAACGGCGTAGAGCTCGTTCTCGGTGAGGATTCTGTATGCTGCAACGGCTTCGATTTCTCCACATTCTCTCTCAAGCCAGGTGCTGAGAAGAAGACATTCCCATCTAACGCAATCGCTGACGGTTGGGAAGGTCTCGACGTTGGTCCTGTGAGCCAGGCCAAGTTCGCTAAGGCTATCGAAGGTGCCAAGACCATCCTTTGGAACGGCCCTGCAGGCTGCTTCGAGAGCGATGAATTTGCAGTAGGTTCTCGCGCCGTAGGTGAAGCTGTTGCCAAGGCTACTCAGGAAGGTGCCTTCTCCCTCATCGGTGGTGGTGACTCTGTAGCTTGTGTCAACAAGTTCGGTCTCGCAGACAAGGTTTCTTACATCTCTACAGGTGGTGGTGCCCTCCTCGAGGCTATCGAAGGTAAGGTGCTCCCAGGCATCGCAGCTGTAAAGGGCGAATAATCGGAGGCTACACATTTGATAAAATTAATAAGACAACGGGGATATGCCGATTGGTATATCCCCGTTGTCTTATGGAATAATCACATGGTTCATACGTGCAGCAGGTTGCGCACGATGCCCCAGACGATGAAGAGGACAATGTAGGTGCGGGCGATGAAGGGATGCTCGACGGCTCGGATGAAGTCTTGTCCACGATGCCGCTGTTTCAGTACTTCGGCAATCAGTAAAGCAATCAGGTATGGGATGCTGACGATGAAGAAATAATTGTAAGAGAAGGCTTTTTGAAAACGACCGTGCAACAGGGCATGTAGGGCGCGTTGAAGTCCACAGGCAGGGCAGTTCCAGCCTGTGAGCAGGCGGAACGGGCATTGGGGCATCCACGCGTGTCGGGTTGGGTCGATAAAGAAATAGAGGGCCACGCATCCTGAAATAATCAGTCCCAAAAGAACAAGCGGAAAGTATGACTTGCGACGTGTTGCCATCATTTCGTGAACCTTAAATCATGAGGTCTTCCATCACCTATCATTTCAGTGTTCCAGAAGCCTTTAACAGACGGACATATGTCAGTTGCAATTGACAACGAGCGTTGACCAAGGCAGCATTGCATTGCTGCCACTGGGCTTGGGTTTCGAGATAGTCGGCAAGGGTTTCGAAGCCCACCTCGTACTGCTGCTTGGAAAGGCGCATGTTCTCGGCAGCTTGGTCGAGCGAGACTTGGCTGAGACGATACTCTGTCTGTGCCTCGTCGTAGAGGTTGCGGCATTGCGCCCATTCAAGCTCCAGTTGCTCGTCGATGTCTTGCTGTTCCATCTGGGCGATCTGATAGGCTGCTTTAGCAGAACGAATCTTGTTGGTCGAGCCTCCGAAGAGGTCGAGTGGCATCTTCACCACCACACCCACTGAGGCAGATCCGTTGTTAACAAGCTTCTTACCCGCCAGTTCGCCGCCATTGGCATAGAAGTAAGTGGCTCCAACCGCCACATTGGGTAGGTAGTCACTCTTGGTGAGCTTGACATTTTGACGTGCCAGTTCGGTCTTGTTGTCGAGAATTACTTGTTCAGGACGCATACCCTTCTCAGCAGGAAGCGATGTCTGGGTCGGTGTCTCAGGCTGCCCTACCCCAACCTCACTGGTCAGAGGGAGTCCGATGATGTGACAGAGATTCATCAATGCCAACTGATAATTGTTGTCGGCCTTCTGAATGGCGAGTTCGGCTTCGTTCTGTTTCACCTGCACCTTCATGATGTCGTTGCGTGTGCTCATGCCGTGACGGAACGCTCCTTCCACATTCTTCTTCAGCTCATCAAGCAAAGTCTTGTAAGCACGTGTCACCTCACCCAACTCTTTGGCTTTCACGGCGAGATAGTAGGCCTCATGGGTCTTCACAATGACTTCCGACTCCGTCAGACGGATATTCTCTGTGGCCATGTTGACGCCCAACTTGGACATCTCGTAGGCAGTAGAAATCTTGCCACCCGCATAAATAGGCTCCATCATTGAGATGCCGCCAGAGAATATGTTCTTGATTTTCCATTCCATTGTCTGCGAAGGGAAATCAGCATACTGATTGAGCGTGTAACTTCCGTCGGCATTCATCGTCACATTGGGCACGAACTTTCCTGCCGCTTCCACATAATTATATATAGGAAGATGTCCACCTTCAATAGTGAAATCACCTTTGGCGGTTGAATAGAAATCGAACGCCATGAGATTGAACTGCGGATAGAAGTTCGCCTTGTAGGACTTCATGTCGAAAGTGGTCTGCTCCAACTTCAGCTTGGCAGACGACAACGATTTATTGTATTCAAGTGCCTTGTCTATACATTCATCCAGCGTGAGCGTCTGAGCCGTCACGCCAGAAAGGAATCCGCCAAAGACGAAGGCGATAAGAGGTATCAATATCTTTTTCATTTCACTTTGAAGAATATGGCATACAATACTGGAATAAATATGAGGGTGATGAGCGTGCCCATAAAGAGACCGCCCATGATGGTGACAGCCAACGAGCCAAACATGGAGTCGGGCACCAACGGGATCATACCGAGAATGGTGGTGAGACTCGCCATCATCACAGGACGTAGACGAGATTTGGAACTCTGGATGAGTGCCACACGTGGTTCGATGCCTTGTGATATTTCCAGGGTGATTTCATCCATCAGGACTATACCATTCTTAATCATCATGCCAATCAGTCCAAGCACACCCACTATCGCCACAAATCCGAATGGCTTGCCTGTCAGCATCACCACAGGAATCACACCAATAATCACCAATGGAATGCAACAGAAGATGATGGCTGGTTTCTTGTAGTCCTTGAAGAGCATCACCAGAATCAGCAGCATGATAACGATGCAGATGGGGAAACCGTTGAAGAGATATTTCATCGACTGGTCTGAGGCTTTTTTCTCACCCTCCCACGACAAAGAATATCCTTCAGGCAATTTCATCTTCTCAATCTGCTCAGCAATGGCTTGACGAGCCGCCTCTGTGCCAACACCAGGACAAGGCGAGCACTGCAAACGCTGAGTGCGCTGACCATTGTTGCGCACTACCACTGGCTCTTCCCAAACGATGTCAAGACCATGCGAAACCTGCTTGAGCGGCGTGGTCTGTATCAAGTTTTCAATCACATCCTCACGTCTCACCGTACCCATCATCAGCTTCTGCATCGTTGAACGATTCAGGAACTGACCCACATTCGGAATCGTGCCGAACACACGGGCATTCTCAAGATTCTCCACATTGTTTCCTTGCTCATCGGTACATTTCACATAGATGTTCTCAGGATTGATGCCGTCATAGAAAGTTCCAATGGGTACGCCACCTGTATATGCCATCATCGACATCGCCACATCGCTACGTGAAAGACCGCTGTTACGTGCCGATGCCTGATCGTAATTGATGCTCAACACAGGCACTTTAGGTTCCCAATCAGACGTGGCGAGATAAACCTTGTCAGAAGCATTCACTATGGCACGTGCAGAATCCACCAACTGATGCAGAACTGCCGGATCAGGACCACTGAAACATGCCTCAATCGGGTACTTTTTGAACATCAAATTATAACGCTTGAACTTCACGTATGCATCAGGATACAATTCGCTTATCTCCTTTTGCAAAGCGTTAATATGTTTCACCAAATCCTTGGGCGACTTGAAGTCAATAATCAGTTCACCATATGCCAACGAAGGAGTGGCGATGGAACGTACCAGATTATAACGCGATGGCGTTCCACCAACAGAGGTCGTGACGTGGGTGATATAGTCACGCTTCATCAGCATTTCACGAATCTCATCCAAATCACGAGCCGTCTCCGTCGAGTTGTAACCTTCAGGCAACTTGTACTCCATATAGAGCTGGTCATATTCCATATCGGGGAAGAAAGCCTGATCGACAAACTTATAGCAGAAAGCACTCAACGCCAACAACACCACAGCACCGACGATAGTCGTCTTGCGATGCTTCATGCCAAAAGCAAGCACCTTCTCTAACACATCGTATGATCTTCCCTTATAAAGGTCGCTTTCCTGTTCGTCTTCCGATGCCTCCACATGCTTGAACATTCGGTTGCTCATCACAGGCACATGTGTTAATGCCAATATCCAACTGAGCAACAGGCTGACAGCAATGACAATGAAGAGGTCACGAACATACACACCTGCAGTATCAGGACTCATGAAAATTGGGAGGAAAGCCAAGATAGCTATCAGTGTGGCACCCAACAAAGGCATAGCTGTTTTCTGTCCGATAGAGGTCAGCGCCTCCATACGCGGCTTTCCCCTTTTCATGTCAATCAAGATACCATCCACAATCACGATGGCATTATCCACCAGCATGCCCATCGCCAAGATGAAACTTGCCAACGACACGCGCTGTAACGTGCCATCAAAACCTTTCAGCACCAAGAAAGAGCCGAAAACAATGACAACCAGACTGCAACCGATGATATAACCGCTTCTCCATCCCATGAAGAAGACAAGCAGCACCACCACAATCGCCACTGATTCGAGCAGGTTGATGAGGAAGGTGTTCAGTGCATTGCTCACACGCTCAGGTTGGAAGAATACCTTCTGACATTCAATGCCAGCAGGGAATCGTTTTTCAACCTCATTCACGACATCTTCCACCTTGGCGCCCACCTTCAGAATGTCATAATCAGGCGAACAAGCAATGCTGATGCCCAAGGCTTGTGTTCCATCACATTTCATCTGATTACGCGTGGTTGCCTCATACGTCTTCACCACTGTGGCAATATCTTTGATGCGCAATTGGTCTTCATCATGTCCTTGAATGAGCATATTGGCAATGTCGTCCACATTATTGAACTGATCATCCACTGTCACGCGGATTCTTCGATCGCCATTATCATAGTAACCGGCATAACTTGTTTTGTTCTGATTGTTGAGCGTCATGATGATCTCTGTCGGCATCACACCCAGATTTGCCATCTTGTCCTCACGGAGTTCGATGTTCACACACTGGTTGCGCTTACCATAGATTTCCACCCTGCTTACACCATCAATCTCGTTCACACTACGTTTAATCAGTTCTGCATAGTCATTCAAAACCTTGTCGCTCTGTCCATCACCTTTCAAAGCGTAAAACATACCATACACATCGCCGAAGTCATCCCTCACTTGTGATGCCGAAGCGCCCTGTGGCAACTTGCTTTGCGTATTAGCCACCTTACGACGAAGCATGTCCCATTGCTGTTCCACCTCATCATCAGGTACTGTTGTGAGCAGTTCCACCGTGATGAGGCTCAAGTCTGCATAACTCGACGACTGTATATTATTGATGGTCGTCATTTCGCCAATAGACTTCTCCAACGGATCGGTCACTTCCAACTCAACCTTATGTGCTGAAGCGCCTGGATAGGTCGTGATGACCATTGCCTGCTTCACCTTGATGGCAGGGTCTTCCAACTTCGACATCGACCCATACGCCATCAGTCCGCCCACCACCAGAATCGCCACCAGCAAGTTGATGAGTTTGCTGTTTTCTATCGCCCATTTGCTGTAGTTCATATCCAACAACAATTAATTGTTCATTTCTCTTTGTTCATTGTCACAAAAGTCCACCTACATTTGATGCTGATGGCTTCTCCAGAATCTTCACCTTCTGTCCATCCTTCACATGATGAACACCAGACACCACAATGGTCTCACCCGACTTCAAGCCATTCTCCACTTGCATTGTTCCGTCACGTTGAATGCTCGTCACAGTGACGACACGTGACTTCACCACGCCAGACTTTTCATCATAAATATATACCAATGTCTTCCCTTCTTCATTCAATACGGCAGACGCTGGTACGCTGACAATGCCGGAAGCATCATTGCCCGACACTTCTGCATACACCATTGTCGTCATACCAGGTGTGATCTTCTTGTGGTCAATAGCTCCAGTAAACTTCAAACGAACGGTATAGAGTTGCGATGTGTTCGCCTCTTGGCTGACACGTCCGATGGTCAATGGGAAGGTCTCATTCCCTGTCACATCAAAACGGCATCCAAAGCTGGTGAACTTGTCGATGTTGGCAAAGTCCGAAGCGCTGATGTTAATTTCCACCTCCGTATCGCCACTGCCAAACACACCCACAACAGGCATACCTGCTGAAACCGTCTCACCACTTTCGTGGAATTTCGTCTGTACATACCCGCTGATTGTGCTTCTCAAACGCGTGTCTGCCAATTGATTCTGATGATTGGCCAGTTTCTGTGTGATTTGCTGAAGCCCATATCGAGCTTTGTCATTATTGCTTGCAGTCGTGTTACCCTCGGCATAAAGTGCCATCACACGTTCCGCATCTGCCTTCACCTGCTCATATTCAGCCTGAGTGGCAGCTAACTGCACCTGATAGTCACGTGCATCCATGATGGCCACCACTTGTCCTTTCTGCACATAATCGCCCTCCTTCACCAACACACGTTCAATCTGACCAGCCACACGGAAAGCCAGATTCACTTCTGCAGCTGATTTTGTCCTACCTGTGAACGTGGTGGCATCCACCTCGCCCACTCCTTTCACTGTTGTCACATCAACAATGGGAGCCTCTTCTTGAGGCGCATTCTTATGACCACATGATGTCATACCTGCAGTCATTACAAGTATCGATATGAGATAAGATAACTTTTTCATAGTTTATGACACTATCATTTGATTATTTTCGGATGCAAAGTTAGGACATTGTTTTGAAACTGAGATAGTGTAAAAATCACTACTTTTGTCCTAAATGTATGTTTTGACATACAAATAATCCATGTTTTTGTTGGTTATTTGTACGAAATTTCGTTATTTTGTCCCAAAATCATTCTTTTATGAGAGAAGAAAAAGTAACAATCCTCGAATTGGAGGGCGGCGAGGTGAACATCCTCAATGCCGAGAAAGAAAGTGTAAAGTTGACAAAAACGGGCCTTTTCTTGTGCAAGGCTGGAAGCGTGGTGTTAACCATTGATGGTATTGAATACCAACTGCACAGAGGTTCCATTATCGTTTATTTCTCTTACAGCACCTTGCACATCAAGAGTCATACGCCTAATTTGAAAGGCACACTGATTGGCGCCAATCTGGAAATCATCCAGCCCATGCTTTATAATGTGTCGAATTTCAACGCCTTGTTTGTTATCAAGCAGGCTCCCCATCAAGTGGTATCCGAAATGCAGTACAAGGCACTGACGCAGCACATTTCATTGATGAAGGACGTAGCAGAGAAAGTGAAACTCGAACAAGCAAATAAAACCCACGATCCGAATCAACCCATCATTGAGATTGCCCGCAAACAGGCTGAACTGCTCAGCTATTCACTGATGCTGGAAGTGTTGCAATGCTACACCAATGTCATGCCAACAAACAGATCATTCTCACGCAAGGATGAAGTGTTGCAGAAGTTTGTCACGCAACTCTACCGCAACTACCGCACCCAGCACGAGGTCAGCTTTTATGCAGAACAGCAGTTCCTGACGACACGCTATTTCAGCACCATCATCAAAGAGTGCTCAGGCAAGTCTCCCACACAATGGATTGCTACAGCGCTGTTGGTCGAGGCACGCAATTTGCTGTCCCACACCAATATGACCATCAAAGAGATTTCTGATTCACTTTCCTTCCCCAATCAGAGTTATTTCGGCAAGTGGTTCAAGAATCTCACCACCCTCAGTCCGCTCGATTTCCGTAAAGGATTACCTGAGAGAAACAGGGAAGACAGGAACTTCATTGATGTGGTGCAACGAGGCATTGACCATTCTGAAGACAACATCGAAATCGTAAAATAATCTTCATGACATTCTTCTTCTTTCGAATCTTGCCCATCAACACACGAACACAACTCTTTATATTGGGCTTCTTCTCTGCCATTTTGCTGATGGCACAACCTTCTTATGCACCCGACATCCAAAAGGAGAAATTGGGTCGTGGTTTGGTGCTGCTACGCGATGACGACAGTTTGGTGGTTTCGTGGCGATTACTGGAAGGAGATAAGAAGGTTCCATTCAGCGTTTATAAAGATGGTAAACGATTGAATGAACAGAATATATGGAATGTCACCTTCTTCAAAACTTTAGCACCAAAAGAAGAGTCTGAAATCACCCTATCTGCCATTATAAACGAACGTCAATTCATTTACACACAGACCTATCACCCTGAGCTCAAAGACTACATCTCCATCCCACTGTCAAAGCCTGCTGATGGCGTCACACCTGATGGCAGACGTTACACCTATTCTGCCAACGATGCCAGTGTAGGTGATGTGGATGGTGATGGTGAATATGAAATCATTCTGAAATGGGACCCTTCGAATGCTCGCGACAATAGTCATGAGGGCTACACGGGCAATGTCTATTTGGACTGTTATAAGATTCCGTGTTTCATCCAAGAATCAAGCGAGACCTCTACCCCATTCCTTTGGCGCATCAATCTGGGACCCAATATTCGTGCTGGTGCTCACTACACCCAATTCCTTGTTTACGATTTCGACGGAAATGGACGTGCTGAGCTCATCACCAAAACTGCAGATGGTACCATAGATGGCACAGGCACTTCCATCGGTGATCCAAATGCTAATTGGGTGACTAACGGACGCATCCTCAATGGTCCAGAATACCTCACCGTCTTCGATGGACTCACAGGTCGGGCGCTCCAAACAGTACCCTACCAGCCTCCAAGAGGAGATGTGGCATCTTGGGGTGATAAATACGGCAATCGCTGCGACCGTTTCTTGGCTGCTGTTGCTTATTTAGACGGTAAGCACCCCAGTGCTGTGATGTGCAGAGGTTATTATACTAAGAGTTATCTGGCAGCTTACGATTGGGACGGGAAAGAGCTTTCACTCTGCTGGCTTTTCGATTCGCAGAAGTTCCCAGGCTACTCAGGACAAGGCAATCACAATCTGCGTGTGGGTGATGTGGATGGTGACGGTTGCGATGAAATCACTTATGGCGCGATGGCTATTGACCACGACGGTACGGGTCTGTACACCACCCGTATGGGACACGGCGACGCCATTCATCAATATGCTTTCTATCCAGACAGCGCACAACTTCAGATATGGGATGTGCACGAGAATCGCAGGGACGGCTCAGAACTGCGTGATGCCAAGACCGGACGTATCATTTTCCAAATACCCAGCAAAATAGATGTGGGACGTGGAATGGCTGCCGACATAGACCCCACCAACTACGGCTTGGAGATGTGGTCAGCCTCCCAGCGAGGTTATTTCGATGTGACAGGCAATCATCATCATCCCAACGTTTCCTTTCCTCAGAACAGCGCTGTGTGGTGGGATGGCGACCTTTTGCGCGAGCTGCTCGACCGTAATGCCGTGCTCAAATGGAATTGGAACACACAGAAGATAGACAATCTCAAGGACTTCCGTGCTTTAGGTTGCACCTTCAACAACGGCACCAAGCAGAATCCCTGCCTTTCTGCCGACATTCTGGGCGATTGGCGTGAGGAAGTCATTGTGCGTGACTATGCCAGCACAGAGTTACGCATCTATTCCACAACGATTCCTACTGAATACGGCTTTCCTTGCTTAATGCTCGACATTCCCTACCGCCTGAGCGTTGCCACAGAGAATGTAGGCTACAACCAACCACCTGAGCCAGGCTTCTATTTGGGTGGCGACCTCTACAAAAAAAAGAAGTGATGCATTGCGCATCACTCCGTGAATAAGTTGAGGTCGATGGATTCACCCATCTTCTGATAACCACTTGCATTGGGGTGCAACCAGTCGTTTTCGAACAGGAATGCTGGATTCAAGCGATCTGGTTGTTCTGGGTCTCTGGTATAGGCATCAAAGTCGATGACACCATCATACTCGCCCGATGTACGTATCCATTCGTTCACCATCTGACGTCCCTTCTCGCGCGATTCATTATAGTAGTTATTACCTTTGAACGGCATAATCGTAGCACCATAAATCTTGATGCCTTTCTCGTGTGCCAGACCAATCATCTTCTTGAACGACTCAATCAGTTCCTTGGCAGTTGCTTCGCCGTCACGTGAGCCACCCAAGTCATTCACACCCTCAAACACAATCGCATACTTCACACCTTCCTGTTTCAGCACATCACGCTGATAACGGCTGTTGGCTGTGGGACCTAAACCGCCTCTCAACACGCAGTTGCCTCCCAAACCAAGATTCAGCACACTCAAGTTCTTGGTCTTCTTGTTCTTCAACAGGCGCTTCGAGAGCACATCTGTCCAACGGTTCTGTCCGTTGGTCGTTGTGCCACGTCCGTCAGTGATGGAGTTTCCGATGGCTGCGATGGCACCCTTTTTGCCCTGTGGAGTCACAACCAGCAGACTGTTGATATAGTACCAGTGTGCCGTCTCCTTAGCACCCCTGAAATCCTTTGTGTCGCCCTTGGCAATGTAGGAACTGGTGCGAGAGCCTGGGTGTCCTGTCACATCTGTATTCGACGCCTTGCCGAAATGGATGGTGATGGCCACATTCATACGAGGCTTCATCTTGAAAGCTGCAGGGTCAGACACAATCACTTCGCCTGGCTTCATCGTCACTCCCCTCAAACCATTGAAGGTCAAAGGAGTCGAAGTGCTGGTCGAAATATGCCAGCTCGAACCCTGTGTGTTCGCTTCTGCCAATTCCACACCCAGAATCTCCGTTTCTTCAGTGTTGAACTCATTCGACAATTTCAACGCCACTTCCTTACCACCAAAAGAGATCTCCACAATCTGTCGCAACGAATTGCCCGACAGACCCGGCTCTGGTGCCAAGTTGTGAGGTTCCACTTTCTGAATGGCGGTTGTCCACGTTGCCACATACTGCAACTTTTCGTTCTTTGCCGACAGCGTCATAGCTGCCATCATCATTGCTACCATGAGCAATACATTTTTTCTCATAGTCAAAACACTTGTTTTTGGTTATACATTATTATTTAGTAATTATCTTCATCATTTGTTCTTCAACCAGAATGTTCTGAAACCGCCCTCTGTCATTGGGATGACGAAATCATACTTCACGTACTCTTGTTTCTGCTTCTTCAGGTTCCTTACAATCTCGTCAATCCGTTCGTCCGAGAGCAAATCCACATCAATGCTTTCTTCTGTCAAGAGAGGACCTTTTTCTGGGAATGCCAAGTAGTCATCCGTCATCACGCCCACCTCGAATTTGTTGCCTTCCAAGTCATCCTCGATGACGCGCAGCACCAAACCCTTGTACTTGCCTTCCTTGATCACTCTGACGTGAATACCATACATGTCTCTCATCTCCGGGAACAAATCCTCATCCACCTTCTCTGGCTCCACCTCTGCCACGTCTTCCTTCTTCACATAACCGAACTCCGCTTCGTTGCGGTCGCTGCGAACACTCACCTTGTAGAAGTCACCCTCCTCACCCAACACGGCAAAAACATCGCCAGCGTAGGCAGGATACTCCTCACATTCATAATCATCAGGCACATCCTCGTTCGACCAGCTATCCACAATGTCACACACGTCCGATTCAGGGTCTTCAAACCAAGTCCATGTAACACGCCAAGGACTTTCCACGTCAGCATAACGGAACACCTCTGTGCTCTCGTCTGCCACCACCCTCACAAACTTCTGGACTTGAGGTGCGGGCAAATTCAACGGATTTTCCACTTGAGCCTGTGCTGAGTCCTCACCTTCCGAGTTTCCACCCGTAGGTTGGCCTTTACAATTCCATAACATCAGGGACACGCACAGTCCCATTGCCAAGAACGCAATTTTCTTCATTTTCGTAAAAGTATTAAATAGTTATTGTCAATTTCCTCTTGCAAAGTAACAACATTTTTCCCAAACCACAAAATCTTTCAGAGAAAGTTTCCCAAATGCTTGTTTGTTTCAGGAATTTATTCGTAACTTTGCGACATCAATCACTTTTTTACTAACATTAAACCAAACAAAGAAATGGCAAAGAACAGATGGCTCCTCATGGCAGCTGCCCTCATGATGGCAGTAAGCATGTCGGCACAGTTCCCTGGGGGATTTGGGAACTTCGCTCAGATGGCAAAACGTCAAGCGCAACAGAAAGCTGCGGAAGCAGAAAAGAACTACCAGAAAGGCAACGAGCTTCTCGAGGCCAAGAAGTATGACAAGGCATTTGCTGCCTACGAGAAAGCAGCGACCGACGGACATGCAGGTGCGCAGTACAATCTCGGCACCTTCTACATCGAGGGAAAGGTCGTGCCACAAGACTACAACAAAGCCGTTGAATGGTTCGAGAAAGCCGCCAACCAAGGTCTGAAGGATGCACAATTCAACCTTGCCGCCATGTATCATCAGGGTGCAGGTGTCCCCAAGGACGAGCAGAAAGCAGAATATTGGGCGAGAAAATACAAAGATTTACCAGAGGCGAAAGTGGAGTTGACTCCTGCAGCAGGAGGTAATGTGGAAGAAGTCGTGTTCCAGGCTCCTGAGGAACGGGCAATATTTAAGGGCGGCGACCAAGGTCTCATGACATACCTGCAACAGAACCTTCACTACCCCCAAGATGCCATGCAACAAGGCGTTTCAGGCCGGGTATTTGTCCAGTTCGTCGTCAACACCGACGGTTCAACCAGCAACGTGAAAACGCTCAATTCGGTCTTCCCTTCCTTAGACGAAGAAGCCATGCGAGTGGTCAAAGAAATGCCCGCCGTATGGACGCCAGCCAAGAACGATGGAGTGCCCGTCCGAATGCAATACACACTCCCCATCACATTCCGACTCAACTTGTCCAACACCTCCCAAATGTCAGTTCCAGAAACGCAAGCAGCGGAAAACAATAAGGAGGAGGCTCAATAGCCCTTTTTTTCACGAACATATGTTCAAGCGGCGATGAACATATGTTCATTGGCCATCGAACATATGTTCATGACCACAGGAACATGTGTCTGTACCTACATCAAAGCAGTGCTTTTTCTTTCATTGACATCTTCATTTGGCTAAAGGCAAAAGGTGGTGTGCCTTTAGCCATTTAATCGTATGCCTTTAGGCAAATGATGGTGTGCCTAAAGCTGGTGTCCCGATTGAATCGATTCATTCTCCGTTTTAATTCGACATATATCCCCTTTTGAGTAGGATGAATTTCCCTTTACACTCGTGTGTAAGAACGTTCCGGCGTGCAACCCTTATGAGTTGCACGCCTTTCTTTGTCAGCGCTGAGTTCCCTTGTCACTTGGCTTGCCTCAGGGTTACCTCAGGGTTTGTGTGTGTGGTTTGAAAAGGTAATGGTAGTGACTCAGAATTCAGTTTTCAGTTTTCTTGTACTTTACACCTGTCTCTCAGAAAACTGAATTCTGAATTCTGAGTCACTGAACGATTTATTTTGTAACCCCTAAGGGAAACAATTGCTACCCTACGAGGGGGAAAATACGCTTCCACGAGGGATCATAAACAGCACAGCGTTTCAAGGTCAACGATACGCCTATATTATTATAAATGTGGAAAAGTTTGGTGGGGTTAATAAAAAACTGTATCTTTGCAACATCAATGATTCTTTCACTAATCTAAAATAAAGAAAATGGCCAAGACTATGAAACAAGGTATTTGTCATACTATTTGTGTGTCGTTCGTCCTGTGGATGAGCGCTATCGGCATGTATGCACAACAGGTGTCGGAAGAAGCGGCAGAGCAGAAGGCATTGGAGTTTCTGATGCAGGGAAGTTATGCGGATGGTAGAACGAAACGGAAAGCACCCAGAACAGCACCACAACTGCGGTTGGCTAATGAGCAGGATGAGTATTATGTGTTCAATGATGATGCCAATGGCGGCTATGTGATTGTGAGTGGCGATGAACGCCTGCCTGATGTGTTGGGTTATTCGTATGAAAGCACTTTTGATGCGGACAATATCCCTTCCAATATGCAGGGGCTACTGGATGGATATGCAAAACAAATAGAATATGTACGTGAGCATCCTGAGGTGGAAGTGGCGCAGAGAAAGGTTGTATCAGGCGGTTCAATTAGTCCGATGCTTCATTGCCATTGGAATCAAGGAGCCCCTTATAATAATAAATGTCCTCAATATCAAGGCGCAAGATGTGTGACGGGTTGTGTGGCAACTGCTATGGCTCAGATAATGTATTACCACCGATGGCCAGAACAAATGCATAAAAAGATACCAGACTATGTAACGAGTTCTTTGCAGATGTTGGTTTCTGATATTAGCCCGAAGGATTACAAAATAGATTGGGCAAACATGTTATCTTCTTATTCGAGTGGATACACTCAGGTACAAGCAGATGCTGTGGCCATGCTGATGAGGATGTGTGGCGTTGCTGTAGAGATGGATTACACTCCAAGGGAAAGTGGTGCGTCTTTATTTATGGCAGGTGAAGCTTTTTCGAATTATTTCAGTTATGATGGCAATCATGAGTGCTTATGGGCATCCGACTACACTTCTGATAATTGGGAACAAATGCTCTATGATGAATTAGTTGAGGGGCGTCCCATCCTATATAGTGGGTATGGCGCTGGTTCAGGACATGCCTACGTAATAGACGGGTACAATAACCCAAACTATTTCCATGTGAATTTTGGATGGGGTGGATCTTCGGATGGATTTTTTCTTTTGTCCAATATCCCAACCTTCAACCAAGATCAATATGCAGTGCTAGGCCTTCAGCCACTGAAGTCCAATACACCATCTGCATACGCTGTATATAACAAAGGTGTATTAACCTATTATTATGATGATCAACGTGACCATCGTGAGGGTCTCGTTTTTCCCTATAAGAAGATTCCCGAATACACAAAGAATGCTACCGTTAAGTGTGTGATTGACCCATCGTTCAAGAATTACCGTATAAAGTCAGCAAGTAGAATGTTTGAGGGATTCAAGAAATTGGAAACAATCACAGGCTTAGAAAATCTCAATATGATCTCTGTGAGAGATGCTGGATACATGTTCTTAGGATGTTCTTCGCTTATCAACCTTGATTTAAGCAGTTTCAACACAGAGAGTGTTACAAACATGGAATGCATGTTCTCTGGTTGTTCTTCGTTGAAAGACCTTGATGTGAGCAAGTTCAACACAGAGAATGTCACCAATATGAGATCGATGTTTGCTGGATGCCATTCATTGACCAGCCTTGATGTGACCCATTTCAATACAAGGAATGTCACTAATATGGGATATATGTTCTCATCTTGTTCTTCCTTGACCAGTCTTGATGTGAGCAACTTCAACACAGAAAATGTCACCAACATGGAGGGTATGTTTGATGATTGTTCTTCATTAACTAGCCTTGATGTGACTCATTTCAACACGAAGAAGGTTACCAACATGGGATGGATGTTTGCATACTGCCACTCGCTTACCAACCTTGATGTGAGCAAGTTCGATACAGGGAAGGTTACCAATATGACATCGATGTTTGCAGGATGCTCTTCATTGACCAACCTTGATGTTACCCCTTTCAACACAAGGAATGTCACCAATATGGGATTTATGTTCTCATCTTGCTCATCCTTGACCAGCCTTGATTTGAGCCATTTCAACACAGGAAATGTCACCGACATGGAATACATGTTCTCATACTGCCACTCGCTGACCAGCCTTGATGCCAGTTCGTTCTATACGGAGAAATGCACCAATATGGATAAAATGTTCGCATATTGCTATGCTTTGAAGACCATTGAGGCAAGTGATGGTTGGATGCTGACGAATGTGAAGTCTGGAGAGGACATGTTCTCAGGATGTTATGAGTTGGTAGGTGGTGCCGGCACGAAATATGACGAGACGCATGTGGGATTGGATTATGCGCATTTCGACATGTTGGACGACCCTGGTTACTTGACCAACAAGCTGAATGCCAATGCCATCTATACGGCATACGCTGTGTATGACGAGAAGGGAACGTTGACCTTCTATTACGATGGCGAGAAAAAGAATCGTGAAGGGAGGATGCTCTCATATAACGGTGCTGTGAGCACAGTGAAGTCCTCTCTCACCACCTGTGTGTTCGACCCGTCATTTGCTTCATTCATGATGACCAACTTCCGTAATTTCTTTGCTGGCTGTAAGAAACTGAAGGAAATCGTGGGCATTGAGAACCTGAACACGACTGAAGCCACCAATATGGAAGGGATGTTCTCTGAGTGCACGTCGCTGAAGACGTTGGACGTAACCCACTTCAACACGGAGAATGTGGAGAATATGAGGCGGATGTTCTATGGGTGTTCTGCCCTGACGGCATTGGATGTGAGCAAGTTGAACACCGTTAACGTAACGGATATGACAGAGATGTTTACCGACTGCTATTCGTTGAAGGAACTCAAGGTGGGCATGCTCAACACGAGCAACGTGACCAGCATGGAAAGGATGTTCTACAACTGCTCTTATATGGAACACCTAAGCCTGAACGGACTCAACACCACCAATGTAGAAAACATGGCGGGTATGTTCATGAGATGCACTTCGTTGACCGACCTTGATGTCCGACAGTTCAACACAGCCAAGGTCACCAACATGAAAGAGATGTTCTCCTATTGTTCGTCGTTGACAGAGGTGAATTTGAACTCGTTCAATACCGACAAGGTCACGAATATGGCCAGCATGTTCGAAAACTGCACTTCATTGACCTCCATCGACCTCACGGCATTCTATGCGCTGAGTGTGACCAATATGGACAAGATGTTTGCCCATTGCCGTGCGTTGAACACCATCTATGTGTACAGGGATTGGACTATAGAAAATGTGAAGTCCAACACGAACATGTTCTTAGGATGCAATGTGCTGACAGGCGAGCTGGGCACTCGATATAATGCCAACCATGCCGGGTCGGATTATGCCTGTCTGGATGAAAAGGGCTCTCCTGGCTACCTCACCTACAAAGACTACGTGAGCGATGTTTCTGCCATCCAAAGCGTGTATGGTCGTTCCTTCGATATCTATGATGTGCAAGGGGTGAAAGTGCGCACCGCTGAGCAAGGCATAGAGAACCTCCCTTCTGGTTTCTACATTATTGGTAATCGGAAGATTTATGTGAAATGATGAACATCAATTAATCGCAGAATAGAAATGAAATAGTGCTTTTTTCAAATAAATGTGGGAAAAGTTTGGTGGGTTGAGGAAAATGTCGTAATTTTGCATGATTTTTGTCCAGCTCATGCGCTATGGGCAACCAATGCGCTGTGCGAAACTCAAAAACCAATGAAGGTAAAATATTAAAAAATCATTATAATTATGGCAAAAAACAAAAAACAACAAGTAACTGATGAGCCTATCGCACTTGACGTGCAACTGAGCAAGGGCGAGGCTTTCATCGAAAAGAACTGGAAGAAAATCGCCATTGTGCTCGGTGCCATCATCGTGATCGTGGCTGGTGTTTACACTTACAAGCACTACATGGCTGGTAAGGAACTGGAGGCACAGAAGGCTATTGTCGGTGCACAGACAGCTTTCGCTCAGCAGCAGTACGAACAGGCGCTGAAGGGTGAAGGTAACGTGAAGGGGTTCCTGAAGATCATCGACGAGTTCGGTGGCACTGAGACTGCTAACGTGGCTAAGCTTTATGCTGGTCTGGCTTATGCGAAGACAGACAAGGTGGATGAGGCCATCAAGATGTTGGAGGACTTCGACGCTCAGGATGACGACATGGTTTCTCCTGCTGCCATCGCAGCGCTGGGTAACCTCTACGTGAAGAAGGGCGACAACGAGAAGGGCATCAAAACACTCATCAAGGCAGCTGAGGAGGCTGACAACGATGCAGTAAGCCCAGTGTTCCTCCTGCAGGCTGGCGAGGTGTATGAGTCTCTCGGCCAAAACGACAAGGCTGTGGAGCTCTACAACAAGATCAAGAAGCAGTACTTCCGCAGCCCACTCTCCCAAGAGATTGACATGTATATCGAAAGAGCAACAAAATAAAAAAGAATAAGACAACTAAAAGTGAAAAACTAAAAACTAAAAGTAAAAGTTACCACAGCCTTCTGTAAGCCAAGTAATCTTCACTTTTAGTTTTTAGTTTTTCACTTTTTAACTTATTTATATTATGGCTACAAAGAATCACAACCTTTCCGACTATGACATCAATGCTGTACCCAATGCTACAGGAATGAAGATGGGCATTGTGGTGGCTGAATGGAACGAGAACATCACAGCTGCATTGCTGGAAGGAGCAAAGCAGACGCTGATGAAGAACGGCGTGTTTCCTGAGGACATCACGGTGATGACGGTGCCAGGCAGCTTTGAACTCGTGTATGGTGCTTCGCAGATGGTGAAGACGGGCGTGGATGCCGTCATCGCTATCGGATGTGTCATTCGTGGTGACACCCCTCACGACCGCTACATCTGTCAGGGCGTAACCTACGGTCTGGCTCGTCTGAACGCTGTGCAGGATGTGCCCGTCATCTACGGACTCATCACCACGCTCGACATGCAACAGGCAGAAGAACGTGCTGGCGGCGCAATGGGCAACAAGGGCGACGAGTGTGCCGTGACTGCCATCAAGATGGTGGACTTCAGGAAAAGACTGAAGAATTGAAAACTGAAGCGTTGAAGAACTGAAAAGGCTTGAGAAAATATTAGTGAATGTGGTAGGCGGCCTCATAGCTCTCTATGCAGGTATTGTCCTACTGTTCAGTTTGCCATTCATGCAAAGTGCGTTGGCAAACTGGACGGCTAATTTGCTATCAGAACAACTGGGGTCGAAGGTGGAAATCGGAAGCGTCAGTCTGGGTTTTCTCAATCGTGTGGTCGTGAATGACCTGACCCTTTATGAACCTAACGGGCAGAAGATGGCGAGCATCGCACGTGCTTCTGCCAGCATCGACTTGATAGAGCTGCTGTCGAATCGGGTGGACATCGGCACAGCGCAATTGTTTGGCACCAAGGCGACGCTCTACAAAGAGACGCCTGACAGCCCACCCAACTTTCAATTCATCATTGACGCCTTCACGAAGGAGGAAAAGGAGGAACCTACTCCGCTCAACCTGCACATCGGCTCGCTCATCATGCGCCATACTGACGTGACCTACGATGTGAAGTCGGAAGCCCAACATCAGGGGAAGTTGGATGCGAACCACCTGAACCTGCACGACTTTGGCATGAACGTGGTGTTGCGCTGCCTGACGGATGACTCGCTGAACGTGAATGTACGTCGTTTGCAGGGCGAGGAGCTCAACTCTGGACTGACGGTTCATGACACCAGTCTGAAACTTGTGGGCAACAAGCAGCGTGCCACGCTGTCGGACTTGAATCTGACGATGCCCCATTCACAGCTTGCGTTGGATTCGCTCTTAGTGACCTACGGAGAATGGGAATCGAACAAGAAATTTGATTTCCGTACGACCAGTCTCAACGGATACATCACCCCAAAAGACCTTGCCCCACTCTACGACAAACTATCCCCGCTGAACCAAACCCTGAACCTCAGCATCACAGCTGAAGGTAACGAAGAAGAAATACGGGTGAAGGAGTGTAACATCAACGCTGAGAACGAAGGAATGATGCTGCAAGCCACAGCGCTTCTCTCCCACCCTCTCGACAAAGAGAAACGTGACATCCATGCGAACATCAGCAAGTTGCGCATCAGTAGCGACGAAATGCAGGCTTGGGCTGACGCTTTGGCACCAGAGCACCACCAGGAGCATCTTTTCAATGCCTTGAAAGAAGTGGCATACGAAGGAACGGTGGATTACAAGGCTGATGGAGAACTGGTATCGCAAGGCAATATCTTGACAGGCATCGGAAAAGCCACATACGATCTCGCGTACGACAAGGAACATTTCCTGACAGGTACGCTACGTGGCGACAGCATCGACATTGGCAAATTGCAAGAGGATGAGCGATTCGGCACCACCTCGTTCGACCTTGACCTTGCCATGAATCTGGAAAGCACGAAACCTTTCCCTGTGGGCAAGGCGACGGGCACCATCTACAATATCCACTACAACGGCTACAACTACCAGAACATCAACTTGGATGCACGAAGCACCTCAACACAGCTTTCTGGTACTGCCAGCATTGACGATGAGAACGTGAAGGCCAATGCAGATTTCGCCTACACAGACTGTCCAACAAAGAATATTGATTTGAATGTAATACTTGAGAACTTTAGACCTAACAATCTGAATCTCAAGAATGAACATGTCGGTGAAAGTCTTTCGCTCAATGGCAATATCCATATGCAGGGAACAGATTTCGAACACTTGTATGGCGATGCTGCCTTGGAGGACATCAACCTCGTAACGCCCACTGATCAATACCACCTTGACGGCATCATGCTCCAAGCCGAACAGTTGGGCAATGGGGAAAGCAGGTATGTGGTGAAGAGCGATGTGGTGTCGGGCAATATACAGGGAGAAACGACGTTGACGGACATCGCCCAGAGTTTCATCCAACAGATGTCACATCATCTGCCCATCATCTTCAAACCTCAAACGAACAGTCACATTCCCTCTACAGCCCACTTTACCTACGACCTGACTGTGACTGACGCTCCCATCCTGCACCATTTCATTGATGCAGATTACAGCATCGGAACCCCTATCCGCATCTTCGGCAACCTGAATGCAGCAGAGGAAAAGATGTCGTTCCAACTGGATGCACCCAACGTCATCTACAACGAGACGCCCTATAACGACATCGCTGTGGCGTGCAATTCCAACAACGACAATATGAATGTGCATGCCATCGCGTCCACCTTCAAGGAAAGCGATGATGACGACATACCTTCTACATCCACCAAGTTTGACGTGATGGCCGATGTGCACGACAACCGCATTGTCAGCGACCTCTACGTGAACACGACAGGAAGCAACAATATCATGCTGCAGGTTCTGCCCGTCATCCAGTTGAGCGATTCAGCGGGCAGCATGAAGACGGACATTGCCTTGAGAAAATCGACGGCTGTCATCAACGATACGGCATGGACAGTCTCTCCTGCTACCATCTCCCTCTATAAGAAGAACATTGAGTGTCACAACGTCAGGTTTGCCAACAATAACACCAACAGTTTCTTGGCTATCGACGGAAAGGCATCTGACTTGCCCACCGACTCATTGGTGGCGACGCTGAACAACCTCGAAATCCAGTACATCATGTCGTTGGTCAACTGGAATGTGGTGCGATTTGCCGGTAAGGCATCCGGACGTGCTGTCGTGAACAATGTGCTGGGAGGCGGTGTGCCTGATGTAAGGACAAACCTCTTTGTGGAAGACCTCTCCATTCAAGAAGGACCGATGGGCGATGCCAACATCAGTGCCCATTGGGACAAGGAAGTGGATGGCATCATCGTTGACGGACGTATGGTGGATCACTACAAAGTGCCTGACGGATTGACCGGCAGAGAGCAGGATGTGACAGGCACCACAACGGTGAATGGTTGGATTTCGCCTGCCAAGAACGATATGCGCCTGGATGTGAACACTCATCACACGAACGCCTCCTTCATTCATGGTTTCTTGGGAGGTGTGTTCAAGGAGGTGTCTGGCTATGTGACGGGACCAGTCAGCATCATCGGTCCATTCAACAATGTCAACATCTTGGCCGATGCTGTGCCCACCATGAACTTGCGGCTTCGTGCCACCAATGTGCCTTACCACATCGAGGGTGACACCGTCCACATACGCCCCTATCTGTTCGACTTCCCCAATATCAGCATCTACGACCGCTTCGGACATCGCTCTGTGCTCAACGGTCAAGTGACGCATCGCAACATGAAGAACTTTGCCTACCATTTCCAGACAGACCTTCATGAACTGCTGGCATACGACGAGAAGGAGTTCAACAGCGACAAGTTCCTTGCCACCGTCTTTGCCGATGGTGATTTGACCATTGACGGAAGTGACGGGCACCCCCTCTATGTGAACGCCAACGTCACACCCACACGAGGTTCTGTATTTGCCTATGATGCAGCAACACCTGATGCCATCACAGGAAGTTCATTCATTGAGTTCAGAGACCGAGATTCCGTGATGACGCTCAATTCTCAAGCGCTGCAACCCAACCTTGAGGAACGCCCTGTGGTCAAAGATTCTCTGACGATCGTCAAGGAAGCAAAGAAGAACTATGCCAGCGACATCTTCATCAACTTCGACATCAACCTTACGCCTGCCTGTGAGGTCAAGCTTCGCATGGACAACATTGAGGACGGCTATATGCGTACTTTCGGCAATGCCCATATCAAGGCAAACTGGTACAACAAGGGGTCTTTCCAGATGTTTGGAAACTACAACATCTCGTCAGGTTCGTACAGACTCTATCTGCAGGACATCATCTTCAGAGACCTTGCCTTGCAACCTGGTTCGCTGGTAGAGTTCAACGGTAATCCTTTCGATGCCAACATCCATCTGATATGCCACCACACCATCAATTCTGTGCCGCTCAGCGACCTCACATCCACTACTGCCTTTTCGCAGAACAACAAGGTGAAGGTCATCTGTATTCTTGACATCACGGGTAAGTTGGGCAATATGGACTTCAAGTTCAACATGGACTTGCCGAATGTGAATGAGGAGACACGCCAGCTGGTGCGCTCCATGATCAACTCTGAGGAGGAGATGAACACACAGATGATTTATCTGCTCGGATTGGGACGTTTCTATCCGAATGAATATGCACGTGCCAATGGTAACGGCAACTCGGGACAAGCCATGAACTCCCTACTCTCTTCCACGCTCAGCGGACAGATCAACCAGATGCTCAGCAACATGATAGGCAGAGACAGCAACTGGAACTTCGGTTCGTCGGTCACAACAGGTGAGAAAGGATGGGATGACCTCGATGTAGAAGGCATCCTCGAAGGTCGTCTCCTCGACGAGCGTCTGCTCATCAATGGAGCTTTTGGTTACCGCGACAACGCCATGACCAACCGTTCCAGCTTCATCGGCGATTTCGAAGTGAAATGGAGGATGGACAAGAAGGGAAACCTCTATGTCAAGGCCTACAACCAGACCAACGACCGCTATTTCACCAAAGCGACCCTCAACACCCAGGGCATAGGACTCTCATGGCGACGTGACTTCGAAAGCATGCGCAGAAGGATGAGACAGAAAGAGCAGAAAGCAAAGAAAAAAGAATAGAGAACATTAAATACTATTTACTAACAATCTAAAATCAAACAAAATGAAAAAAATCTTTCTTGGAGCACTTGTGTTGCTCATTGCAGTAACTTCCTGCAACCAACCTAAAAATCCAGATCAATTATTTAGTGAAGAAGCCATGGAGTATATCAAAACCGTACCTTACGATGTCAATCGTACAGCGCTCTACAGCGCAGAAGACCTTTATGCAGGTTATGACCCTGCCAAACCTGAGACATTCGATTCTTGCTACGACACCAAAGTCTATCAGCACTACATCGCTACTGGCAAACAAGCCAAGGATGTAGAGGAATCACTTGCACGTACGCTCCACGATCATTGCATCCACGTGGCACTCGACGAGTTCTTCAAAGAGCACAATTCTCGTCTCTGTATTGGTATTATGGGTGGTCATGCTTTGTTGCGCACAGATCCTATGTACAAAAAAGTCGTGCTTCTCAGCAAGCGTCTGACCGAAGAAGGTTTCATCATGCTCAGCGGTGGTGGTCCTGGTGCCATGGAAGCTACTCACCTTGGTGCTTGGTTGGCTGGCAGAGAAGAGGCAGATGTGGACGATGCTGTTGAGATGCTCACAGTGGCTCCTTCCTTCAAGGACGAAGGCTGGCTCGCCTCTTCTTTCGAAGTGATGAAGAAATACCCACGTCAGGGTGATTATGTCAGCCTTGGCATCCCCACCTACCTCTATGGTCATGAGCCATCAGCTCCTTTTGCCACTCACATCGCCAAGTTCTTCGAGAACAGCATCCGTGAAGACCTTATCCTCACCGTTGCCTTTGGTGGTATCATCTACACGCCAGGTAGCGCAGGCACCATGCAGGAAATCTTCCAGGACGCTGTGCAGAACCACTACGAGTCCTTCGGATTTGCCAGCCCGATGATCTTCCTCGGCACCGAATTCTGGACCAAGGAAATGCCTGTATATCCATTCCTCGAGAAGCTTGTGGAGATGGGCAAGTATAAGAACTTGCAGCTCACCCTCACCGACGACTTCGACGTGGTGGCTGACGAGTTGAACAAATTCAAGAATAGCGCCAAAGAATAAGACAATCTTTAAACCCTGAAGCGATTAAAGAGTCCAAATGCACGTAACTCTTATTAATCATTCATTATTTAAACAAAACCAAAACAATGAAGAAAATTTATGTTGCAGCATTGCTTTCCCTCTCCATGATGGCAGCCAATGCACAGGAGCCTAATATTCCGATGGGAATGTTTGGTGGACAGAACGTCGATGTCAAATTTGATCCGTACGTAGAAGCACCTCAGGGCTTCGACAAAGAGCGTGCAGGCATTGAACGCGGCACCGTTCAACTCATCGAGTACCAGTCAGAGTCAGTAGGAACTACCCGTAAGGCAAACGTTTATCTGCCACCCAAGTACGACAAAAAGAAGAAGTACAGCGTGCTCTACCTGCTTCATGGCATCGGTGGTGACGAGTGGGAATGGATGAACGACGGTGGTGTGCCAAACATCATCATGGACAACCTTTATGCTGACAAGAAGGTGAAAGACATGATCGTGGTGATGCCTAACGGACGTGCCGCAAAGAACGACTCTCGTGCAGGAGGTTATGGCTCTGCCCCTGCTTTCGGCGAATTTGACAAAGACCTCATCGGAAGCCTCATTCCTTATATTGAGAAAAACTTCAGCGTATATACAGACAAAGATCACCGTGCTATTGCAGGTCTGTCCATGGGTGGCGGTCAGTCACTCAACTTTGGACTTGGTCACATGGACGTGTTCGCATACGTAGGTGGTTTCTCTTCTGCTCCAAACACTATGCGTGCAGCTCAGCTGATTCCTGATGTGGAGAAGGTGAAGAAGGAGAACAAGCTCCTGTGGATGGTATGCGGTGGTGCCGATGGCCTGATTAACAACAGCGCTCAGCTCAAGGCATTCTGCGACGAGAAAGGTATCCCATGTACCTTCATCAAGTATCCTGACGAAGGTCACAACTTCGTGGTTTGGAAGTATGGTCTCTACAAATTCGCACAGCTTATTTTCTAAACAAACTCCGACAACTATTTATACCAATCAAAAGCGGATGTGCCTCCATGACACACCCGCTTTTTTGTTGTTCGTTCTATGATCTTACTTCAGGTCTGTGACCTTGATGACGTCTTTGTCGTTGTAGTCGAGGTTTTCGCCTGCCATACCCCAGATGAAGGTGTAGTAGTAGGTGGCAGAAGCAGCGTGGATAGACCATTCAGGCGACATGATGGCCTGTTCGTTGTGGAGCCATACCACACGGCTTTCTTGAGGTTCGCCCATGATGTGGCTGATGGTTTGGTCGGAGGGCAAGTTGAAGTAATAGTAGGCTTCGATGCGACGGCCGTGCGTGTGAGGTGGCATCGTGTTCCAGACACTACCCTCTTGCAACTGCGTCAGACCCATCTGCAACTGGCAGGGGCCTTCCTCGAGAGAGGTGTTGACGATGAGCTGATAGATGGTGCGCTGATTGGATTCCGCCAAAGAACCGAGGTTGCGCATCACAGTTGCCTTGAGCGACTGGAGCTTCCCGTTCTTGCGACCGTCAAGCGTGACCCACTGGGTCTTGAAATGCTTGTGGGCAGTAGCGGAATTGATATAGAACTTGGCTGGTTTCTGTGGGTCTTTGGAACGGAAGATGACCTCCTGATTAGACTCGATGCCTTTGCCGTTCTTGTCTTTCCCAAGATTACCACGTCCGATGTAAAGGGCTTCACGTTCGCTCAACGGGTATTCCACACCATCTACAATGACAACGCCATCACCAGCTGTGTTGATGATGCCGATTTCCCGATTATGAAGGAAGTAAGGGGCACGCAGTTCCGGGAATGCCTCAAGCTTCAGGTCTTTGGTAACAGGCATGGCGCCACCAAAGATGAAGCGATCATACATAGAATAAGTGAGATTGATTTCATCAGCCACCATCACCTTCTCCATCACAAAGCGGTCGCGAAGGGTTTGGGTGTCATAGTGCTTCACATCATCAGGGTGACAGGCTTTCTGGAAGTTCACCTTCACCTGAGCCGATGCGGTCATTGATGCAGCTAACGCTGCAAGTAAAAGAATCTTCTTCATATTGTTAGTTAGTTGATTAGTTTTTGGTTATTGAATTGTTTTGGTTATTTCTTGTTGATACGTATGCGATTCCAAATCACCATGCCAATAGTGATGATTGCGAGGATGCCGGCACCCACCCATTCCAGATAGGCGATACACTTGTAGATGACCCATCCGAAGAGACTTGATGCAAAATCGAGCGAACCAGCCTCGAAACCTTCTGGTATCTTGGCCGCGTCGTTCTGAGTGGCAGCATAGACCTCATGAGCTGCCTGTGTGAAGGCTGGAGCCATATCGGTAACGAAATAAAGACCCACAACCAAGGCGACAAAGCCAATGATGAGACTCTTCACCACATTACCCTTGGTGTATGGCAAAATGAGAGGGAACAGATAAAACATACCTGCCAATGATGCCAATGGGAGGAACTGATTGCCTGGAACAACCACAGCTACAGCCAAGATGACAGGAATGAGAATGACGGAACAAACCAACGTGGTGGGATGACCGATGACCAATGCTGGCGACATACCGATATAGATTTCCTTGCCTTTGAACTTCTTCTTCACCACCTCTTGTGTCTTCTCCGCAATAGGCTTCAGACCATCGATGAAGAGGCTTGTGATGCGTGGTATCAGTTCCATCACCGCTCCCATCGCCACACCCAATGCCAGTATCATCTTGATGTCCAACTGAGCTGCAACACCAATGAGGACACCCACAATGACACCCAACACCAATGGTTCACCCAAAACGCCAAACTTCTTTTTCAATCCCTCAGCATCGACATCGAGTTTGGAAAAGCCAGGAATCAAGTCAAGTCCTTTGTTAATCAGTACAGCAAAGGGCGTGAAACTCTGGCAGAAAGGCTGCGGAATGGAGATGCCAGGAAGGTCGTAGTGCTTCTGAAACTTCTCTGCTGTCAAATCAGCCATCACAAGTGTGATGACATAACATACGATGGCAGCGAAATAGCCCCATGCCAACGATTGCCCTGTTACGAAGTAAGCCACAGCACCAATGAAGGCAAAGTGCCAGTAGTTCCAGAGGTCTATATTTACCGTGCGTGTACATTTAGTAATAAGAAGAAGGAAGTTGACACCCAACAAGATGGGGATGATCAAGGCACCCACAGCCGTGTTGTAAGCCACAGCGGCAGCAGCTGGCCAACCCATGTCAAACACATTCAGCGCCCACTGGTAGAGGTCGGAGATATCCTTCAAAGGGGAAGTGAAACTGTCCGTCAAAAGTTTAGTCACCACATTGAGTCCCACGAAGCCGACGCCCACATACAATCCACTCTTGAGCGCCTTGCCAAACTTCATGCCAATGCATAAGCCGATAATAGTAAATAGGATAGGCATCATTACGGCCGCACCAAGGCCGATAATGTAAGCAAAAACTTGTTCCATAAATTAGTTAGTTGTAATTCGGGCACAAAAGTAGGCAAAATTTTGTAATTTTACAAAAAAGCGAGGGGGTTTTCGTGACGATGTGAAAAAAAATGACTATATTTGCACCGTTTTTAATGTAGAAAGATTAATTAAACGGACTTTATATGATTACAAATGACATTTATGGGGCTTTACAGCTCCTTGTGGTCGGTATGGTCACTGTGTTCCTTGTGCTGCTCATCGTGATCAATCTCGGCAAGTTGCTCATCTGGGCTGTAAACAAGTGGGCTCCAGAAGAGACTGTGGCTAAGAAAGCTGCTCCTGTAGCCAAGGCTATCGAAAGCATTGACGCAAACACGAAGGCGATCATCGACGCTACCATCAGCCAGATTACGGGTGGTAAGGGTCGCGCTACAAAAATCACTAAGTTGTAATAAAATTTTAAGGTTAAAAAGATATGGCAAAAGAAGTAAAATTCTCGTTGGTCTTCCGCGACATGTGGCAGAGTGCTGGTAAGTATCAGCCTCGCGTTGACCAACTCGTTAAGGTGGCTCCAGCCATCATCAAGATGGGATGTTTCGACCGCGTTGAGACCAACGGTGGTGGTTTTGAGCAGGTGAACCTTCTCTATGGTGAGAACCCCAACAAGTCTGTGCGTGAATGGACAAAGCCTTTCCATGAGGCTGGCATCCAGACCCACATGCTCGACCGTGCGCTGAATGCATTGCGCATGAGCCCAGTGCCAAAGGATGTGCGCAAGCTCTTCTACAAGGTGAAGAAGGCACAGGGTACTGACATCACTCGTATTTTCTGCGGATTGAACGACCCACGCAACGTGATTCCTTCCATCCAGTATGCTAAGGAAGCTGGCATGATTGCTCAGGCTTCTCTCTGCATCACATACTCCCCTATCCATACCGTTGACTACTACGTGAACCTCGCCAAGAAGTTCATCGAGGCTGGTGCTGACGAAATCTGCTTGAAGGATATGGCAGGTATCGGTCGTCCAGTTTCACTCGGTAAGATTGTGGAGGGCATCAAGAATGTGAAGAAGGACATCGTGGTGCAGTATCACTCTCACGCTGGTCCTGGCTTCAACATGGCTTCTATCCTCGAAGTCTGCAACGCTGGTTGTGACTACGTCGATACAGGTATGTCTCCTCTCTCTTGGGGTACAGGTCACGCTGATATCATCGCCGTTCAGGAGATGTTGAAGGACGCTGGTTTCAAGGTGAAGGAAATCAACATGGCTGCTTACATGGAGGTTCGCACTCAGATTCAGGAGATGTGCGACGACTTCCTTGGCTACTATATCCCAGACCTCAACCACATCAACAACTCTCTGCTCGTGAAGCCAGGTCTTCCAGGCGGTATGATGGGTTCGCTGATGACTGACCTCGAGGACAACCTCAAGTCGCTCAACAAGTGGAAGGTGAAGAATGGTCAGCCTGAACTGACTACCGACGACCTCCTCATCAAGCTCTTCGACGAGGTGGCTTACGTATGGCCAAAGGTTGGTTATCCATGCCTCGTGACTCCATTCTCTCAGTATGTGAAGAACCTCGCCTTGATGAACGTGATGCAGATGGAAAAGGGCAAGCAGCGTTGGAGCATGATTGCCGACACCATCTGGGATATGATTCTCGGCAAGGCAGGTCAGTTGCCTGGTCCTGTAGCTCCTGAGCTCGTGCAGATGGCCAAGGAACAGGGTCGTGAGTTTGAGACACAAGATCCACAGTCTTACTTCCCAGACAAGCTCGATGAGTTCCGTGAGGAAATGAAGCAGAACGGTTGGGAACTCGGTGAGGACGACGAAGAGCTCTTCGAACTCGCTATGCACCCAGAGCAGTACCGTGCTTACAAGAGCGGTAAGGCTAAGGCTGACTTCGAGGCTGACCTCGCTAAGCGTAAGGCTGCCAAGAATGCTCCAGCAGCAGGTGCCGAAGGTCCTAAGAGTGTAACTGTTCAGGTGAACGGTGTGAACTACAAGGTGGAGATTGCTTACGGCGATGCCGTTCCAGCAGCCGCTCCTATCGCAGCTCTCGCTGGTGGTGCAGCTCCAGCCGCTCCAGCAGGCGAAGGCGAAGATATCGTGGCTCCATTGGAGGGTAAGTTCTACCTCGTGAAGGACAACTCTGAGACTCCTGTGAAGGTGGGCGATACCGTTCAGGCAGGTGACACCCTTGGCTACATCGAGGCCATGAAGACCTTCAACGCCATCCGTGCTGACAAGGCAGGTACAATTACTGCCATCCTCGTCAACTCAGGCGATTCAGTGGAAGAAGATGACCCAATCATGAAAATGGCTTAATTATGGAAGAAATACTGAATAACATATACCAGATGACGGCATTCAGCGACATCATCGCCGCCAATGGTACATACCTCGTAATGTACTTGCTTGCCTTCGTGCTGCTGTACCTCGGCATTGTCAAGCACTTCGAGCCCCTGCTGCTCATCCCTATCGCCTTTGGTGTGTTGATTGCCAACTTCCCTGGCGGTGACATGGGTGTGTATCAGGCAGACGAAGCCGGACGCATCGTCGATGCATCAGGCAAAGTGTTGGCAGAGAACATCTGGGAGATGTCGCTTCCCCAGATTGCACACGACCTCGGACTGATGAACTTCCTCTACTACATGCTCATCAAGACAGGTTTCCTGCCACCAGTGATTTTCATGGGTGTGGGTGCGTTGACCGACTTCGGTCCTATGCTCCGCAACCTTCGCCTCTCCATCTTCGGAGCTGCCGCTCAGATGGGTATCTTCGCTGTGCTCATCATCGCTGTGGCATCTGGTCAGTTCAACATCAAGGAAGCTGCATCGCTCGGCATCATCGGTGGTGCTGATGGTCCTACAGCCATCTTCACAACCATCAAGCTGGCTCCTCATCTCTTGGCTCCTATCGCCATCGCAGCCTACTCCTACATGGCACTCGTGCCCGTCATCATCCCACTCGTGGTGAAGATGCTCTGCTCAGAGAAGGAACTGCGCATCAACATGAAGGAACAGGACAAGCTCTTCCCTTCTGGCCAGAAGATGAAGAACGAGAAGGTCATCAAGATCATCTTCCCTATCGCTGTGACCACTATCGTGGCATTGCTCGTTCCATCAGCAGTATCACTCATCGGTATGCTCATGTTCGGTAACCTCCTGAAGGAGATTGGTTCAGACACAGGTCGTTTGTTCGACACCATTTCCAACTCCATCATGAACACCGCCACCGTCTTCCTCGGTCTCTGCGTAGGTGCTACGATGACCGTACAGGCATTCCTCAACTGGACAACCATCGGTATTGTCGTGGGCGGTTTCTTCGCATTCGGTCTTTCTATCGCATCAGGCATCTGCATGGTGAAGATCACGAACCTCTTCTCCAAGAAGAAGATCAACCCGCTCATCGGAGCCACAGGACTTTCAGCTGTGCCAATGGCAAGCCGCGTCTGCAACGAGATTTCCACCAAGTACGACCCCAAGAACCACGTGCTCAACTACTGCATGTCTTCCAACGTATCTGGTGTGATTGGCTCAGCCGTTGCTGCTGGTGTTCTGATCTCATTCCTGCAGAACATGTCCATCTAAGACAAAGACACACATTAACATAGGGGAATCAACTCCCCAACAATCCACAAAGGGCTGGCAGACATTTCGTCCACCAGCCCTTTCTCATTTCTGTAGTTCCTTTTAACCTTCGCCCAGCGCGTGGGCTGGTCAACTGTCAACTCGATCAATCGCCGTCGTCAATCAGCTGGCCATTGCCACCACCATTGTCGTTGTTACCACCACCGTTATCGCCGCCATTGTCACCGTTGTCATCACCACCGGTCACGTCGTCACCTTCGGTTTCCTCGTCGCTGACGGTCTTGTCCTTGGTGAGGGTTGCCACATCGACGAACTTTGCCTTCTTGAGGAAGTCCTTGCTGGAGATGCTCTCCTCGGCTGTGCTCTCAGGCAGGAAGCGGAGGCGGAGACCTGTGGCGATGGCATTGATGCTGAAG